>JACUUX010000146.1 GCA_014859105.1 Nitrospirota bacterium | reverse complement strand
TAATTTAAAATGCATAACATAAAGATTCTTACACTTAGAATTTACAGGTATACTTTTTGGTTTTGACATCTGAATTTCACTCAATTTGTGATTGTGCTTATCAAGGCGGGAAAGAATTCCACGTTTTAAAAATCCAGCAGCGTCCTGCTTTCCCATGACCTTGCGGTCATGGTATCATCGGCCCTGAAGGGCTTTACTTCCGTATTCGGAATAAGAACGGGTGTTACCCCTTCGGCATCGCCACCGGATACCGGTTTCTTGACAACGCGACAAATAAATAATATTTCTTTATAAATGTATAATACATTATAATAAATAAAAAGTCAAGAAATCTATATAAATTAAAGACTTTTGCAGCATTCCTCATTTCATATATTTAACTCCGTATTTTACCCTCTCCTCTCTTTCTTTTCTGAATTCTTAACGGCTTTTTTTCGGTTCTTTTGGCAACGGTACTGCCCAGCCTTGCATTTTTTCCTCCCTTATATTTTACTCAACACCCTTTCTATCTTGTATATATTGTATTAAGATTAATCTATCGGGACAAAAATGGCTAATCTAAAAAAAGCTGGGCACTTCAGAGATTATTGGAGGAAATTACGCACATGGAACCGCCTCATGGAAGAGCGGCTTTTGAGATAGAGAGATTAGAGTAACTCGTAAGTGCATCACATGAACTTCCGATTGATATATAGCCGGTGAATTAGATGAAAGACTGGAATGTTGTTGTCAGCGTTAATGAAAAAAGGTTCAGCCAGGCAGTAAATATTCTCAGAGAATTCGGGCAAATTAGTAAGACAGAATTCTATAACGTCCTTGTGATGAAGGTGGGAGATATAGCCGGAATGTGTGATGCCCTGAAGAAGCGACTGGAGGGCGATCCGGCCTTTTTATCTTTTCTTTCACGGCTCATCCCGGTCACAAAATCCTTTACCTTTCAGTCACCTGATGAGTTCGAACAAAAAGTGAAGGAAACAATATCAGAATGGGCGCATCAACTTGAGGGAAAAGGATTCCATGTGAGGATGCACCGCAGGGGCTTCAAAGGAAGGCTTTCCAGCCTTGAAGAAGAGAAGATGCTGGACGAGCTCCTGCTTGAATTAACAAAAGAGGGCGGCAACCCCGGCCATATTACCTTTGAAGAGCCGGACGTTATAATTGCTGTCGAGACCGTAGCGCACAGGGCAGGACTCTCCCTTTGGACCCGTGAGGATTTGCAGATATATCCTTTTGTGAGGGTATACTGAGAGCAGTGAAAAACCGGAATGTCCTGTTATTTCATTTTCTTTACAAGTTCCTCTATTGGAATTGCAGGTAGTGTAAGGATTTGTACAGAACCTCGTGATCCGATTTCTGCAGATGCCTTCATAATAGTCAGATTATCCGGTGCCTCAACGATATTTACAAAATCATATGGACCTAATACAGCAAACTGCTCTATGACCTTTACCCCCATAGCTTCCAATTCCTTGTTAACCTCAAATATCCTCGAAGGTTTATGCTTGAGGGTCTTCCTCCCCTCATCGGTTAGCTTGCTGAGAATTACATAATAAGCCATATCCCC
>JACUUX010000021.1 GCA_014859105.1 Nitrospirota bacterium | reverse complement strand
ATATTTCTTTAAGCCAGGAAACCAGAAGCTGTATTGGTTGTCACACTATGTACACACCTGGAATCGTTCAAGACTGGCTCACGAGCAGGCATTCAATGATTACTCCGTCAGAAGCTATGGGAAAATCCACCCTTGAGAAAAGGATTTCTGCCGAAAGCCTGCCGGAGCAACTTGCAGGTTATGCTGTCGGCTGTTATGAATGCCACAGTCTGAATCCGGCAAGTGACATGGATAATTTTGAACATATGGGACATAAAATAAATGTTATTGTCACTCCTCATGATTGTAAGACCTGCCATCCTGTAGAGGCTGAACAATTTTCAGAGAGTAAAAAGGGATATGCTTATAAGAACCTTATGGAAAATCCTGTTTACCTTACACTTGTCGAGACAATAACAGGAATGAAGAAAATTGAGGATGGCAAGCCGGTGTCTGAAAAACCTTCATATGCCACTCTTCACGAAACATGCCTCGGATGTCACGGCACAAAGGTAGAATCCAGAGGCATGAAGGATGTTGCTACAAAAATGGGCAATATTAATGTCCCGCATCTCACAAATTGGCCGAGCCAGGGAGTCGGGAGAATAAACCCTGACGGAAGTCGTGGAGCCTGTTCAGCATGTCACACAAGACACAGCTTCTCTATAGAGATGGCAAGAAAACCATACACCTGTTCCCAATGCCATCTGGAGCCTGACGTTCCGGCCTGGAATGTCTATCATGAAAGCAAACACGGAAATATCTTTTTCTCCAGATATCATGAATGGAATTTTACTTCAGTACCCTGGACTGTTGGAAAGGACTTTAATACACCCACCTGTGCAACGTGTCATAATAGCCTTCTCGTTTCTCCGGCAGGCAACGTGATTGCCGAGAGAACACATGATTTTGGTTCAAGATTATGGGTCAGGGTCTTCGGGCTTATATACAGTCATCCACAGCCTGAATCCGGTGATACAACCATAATAAAAAATAAAGACGGGTTACCACTGCCGACTTCTTTTACCGGTGAGTTAGCTCAGGATTATCTCATAGATAAAAGAGAGCAGGAGAACAGATTCGGCAAAATGAAAAACATATGTAATAGCTGTCATAGCAAAACCTTGATTTATGGGCATTTTGAAAAACTCGATAATACGCTGAAAGAGACCGATGAGATGACCCTTTCAGCAACAAAATTATTATTATATGCATGGGAGCAAGGGATAGAAGACAAAACTAACCCCTTCGATGAGTCTATAGAACAGAAGTGGATAAAACAGTGGCTCTTTTATACTAATTCCATCAGGTATGCCTCTGCGATGTCAGGCGCCCCGGATTACGCAACATTTAAGAATGGCTGGTGGTATCTTACAGGAAACCTCAAAGAGATGAAAGAGTGGATAGATATGAAAAAAAACATGAGGAAGATAGAGAGCGAATGAAGATTATAGCTTTTCTCGGAAGCCCCAGGGAAGGTGGCAATACAGAACTTCTTCTTAAAGAGGCTGTTAAGGGTGTGGAGGAATCCGGCTTCGGTGCTCAGACATTTAATCTTAATACGATGAACATCTCACCATGTCAGAACTGCGGGGGATGCGATGATACAGGTATATGCGTTTTTGAAGACGACATGTTCCAGATATATGATGCGATAAGGACTGCTAGCCGGCTTATCCTTGCATCACCCATCTTTTTTTCCGCCCTCAGTGCCCAGATAAAAACCATGATAGACAGATGCCAGGCATTCTGGTGCGAAAAATATATCCTCAAGAAACCGATCCCTGCCGGTTCTTATGGCAGAAAAGGTTTATTATTGCTGGTGGGCGGGCAGAAGAAAGAGATCGGTCTTCAAGGCATCCAGTGCGCCGGGACATCTGCAAAGGCATTCTTCAGGACAGTCAGTGTATCTGAACATAAAACATTAGGTTACACGGGAATCGATGCGAAGGGTGCGATATTAAAGCACCCTGATGCCTTAAAAGAGGCTTATGAAGCGGGAAGGGAGTTGGTTAAGAGCTGACCCTCTTCCATCTCCTGTGGATCCAGAGCCACTCAGAAGGGTGTTCTTGAATATACCTTTCAATATATTCTGAAAATCTTTTTGTATCTTCTATGACCGCAGCTTCCCTGTCGTTATTCTTTGAGAGTTCTACTTCAGGATTGACTTTTACCGTATGGCCTCTGTCTGTCCTGTGAATAAACACAGGAAGAACAGCAGCATCGGTCTTCCTTGCTATAAGTGCAGGTATTTTTGTTGTCCACGCACCCCTTCCAAGAAAATCTATCACATAGCCCTCCTCAGCTAAAACGGCCTGATCCATCAATATACCTATACATCCATTATTTCTGAGCGTCTGAATGATGGGTTTTAAAGCACCTTTTTTATGAATAACACTATTACCATATTTCTTTCTTACATTTGCAATTAAATAATTAATGTGCGGGTTATTCATCGGTCTTGCGACAACAGCAATATCCTGAATCCTTGCCGACGTTAAAAGTGCCATAAGTTCCCAGTTCCCGCAGTGCCCTGTTATGAACAGGATGCCCTTTCCTTTTGACAGGGCTGCATGAAAGTTCTCGATGCCTTCAATATCTACAGCACCCAGTATCTTCTTGCCGAACCCGTAATAGATTTTTATAATTTCAATAAAGGACATCCCGAGGTGTTTAAAATTATCTTTGATGATTTTTTCTGTCGGGTCCGGAATGACTACCCTGCCGGTCAGCACCGCCTTATTAAGGTTATCAAGGGCTATCTTTCTTCTGCTGCCCCATAAATAGAAAAGCAGAAGGCCGAGCATTTCGCCGGCCTTCATAGAGACTCTTAAGGGCATGATTGCAAGCGGTATGGAAAGAATAACCAACAGGACTGTCTCAAAAAACCATACCGCTTTTTTCATTTATTTTTTTCTTGTTCTTTTTCTTCTTCCTTTTGCTCTCTCTTCTTTTCTTCCTCTCCCTCCTCTTCTTTTTCCTTTTTCTTTTCCATTGCTTCGGTTATTTCTGTAAGCCTTTTCACTACAAGGTAATTAACAGTACTTTCAGGATATGTCCCGTCTTCCCCGGGTTCTCCCACCTTCATACCCGTCATTATTTCTAAACCTTCATCAACCTTCTGGATTGGATAGATTGAAAACTTACCCTCCCTGACAGCCTCAACAACTTCTTTCTTAAGCATCAGATTTTTAACATTACTCTTTGGTATTATTACGCCGTGACTTCCATCCAGACCATTTAATTTACAGAGGTCAAAGAAACCCTCGATCTTTTCATTTATACCGCCCACAGGCTGGACTGTTCCACTCTGGTCCATGGACCCTGTAACCGCTATATTCTGTTTCAAGGACACACCTGCTATACTGCTTAAAAGAGCATAAAACTCGGCGCATGACGCGCTGTCACCTTCAACCATTTCATACAGCTGCTCGAAGGTAATCGAGGCTGAAAGGCTAATCGGTTTCTTTGCTGCGTACCTGCTTCCCAGATAGTTCGTGATAATGAGTATGGCCTTTTCATGTATCCTGCCGCTCATTTTGGTCTCTCGCTCTATGTTTACAACCCCTGCTTTTCCTGCATATGTCCTTGCTGTTATCCTGGAAGGTTTTCCGAAAGTGTAGTCTCCGAGGTCAATTACGGCAAGTCCGTTAACCTGCCCCACCTTTTCTCCCGAAGTATCAACAATTATTGTTCCGTCCAGGATCATCTCCCTCAAACGTTCTTCAATCCTGTTTGATCTATATACTTTTTCGTCTATTGCCTTTTGAACATGCTCGCTGCTGACAATACTGCTGCCGGACTTTGAAGCCCAGTAACTCGACTCTCTTATAATATCGGCTATATCGCTGAATTTTAAGGATAATTTGTTCTGATTCTCAGCGAGTCTTGATCCAACCTCAACTATCCTCGAAACTCCCTTCCTGTCAAACGGCAGAAGTTTTTCTTCCTTACAAATAACGGATATAAAAGATGCATATTTTTGAATATTATGGTCCGTCCTGTCTATTCTGTTATCAAAATCAGCCTTGACTTTAAAAAGTTCCCTGTAATCCTCATCAAGTATATAGAGCAGATAATAAAGATATAGGGTTCCGACAAGTATCACCTTAATATTTAGAGGTATCGGTTCGGGCTTAAGGGTTGTCGTTGATATCAATCTGTATTGTTCCCACACATCTTCTATCTTTAACTCCTGATTCCTGACTGCCCGTTTGAGTGCATCATAGGCAAACAAATTCCTTAAAAGGTCAAGTGCATTAATAACAATATAACCGCCGTTTGCCTTATGCAACGAGCCTTCTTTGATCATCGAGAAATCTGTCAATGCAATCCCGTATTGTATCCTGTGTTCTATTCTCCCGAAGAGATTATAATAAGTTGGATTGCTTTCAAATACACAGGGGGCACCACTTTGATCTCTATTATTAACCAGGACATTCACTTCATATCTTGTGAAAGTGGGTTCTGTCCTGGGAAGTTTCATAAGGGGCAGCTGCGGAGGCTGTTCTTCCTGCACTTTAAAATCATCAAGATGTTCAAGTATATCCTCCTTTACATCTTCAAGATATATAGGAATCTTTTCATATTTCATGTATTTGTTTTTTAATTCATAAATGAGGTGGCCTATTGCAGATAGAGCAGCTTCTTTTTCAAGCTTTTTTAATGCTTCTTTAACCTCTTTTTCATTTTCACGAACCAGACGCACTATATCAGTTAATTTTTCCTGAAGGATTCTGCCCATCTCGTCTATTTTTCCCCTTGTCTTCTCATCTATTAATTCGTACCCCTCCTCTGTCAGGGGTTCTCCTGTCTTTTTTAACGGGACAATTACCAATCCGCTGATCGTCTTACGTACTGAAAACCCTTTCTGACGGGCTTCTTCTTCAAGGGCTGCAAAGATTTCCCTCTGCTTTTTCTGTGATTCTTCTATTATCTTATTTTTTTGCTTCTCGTATTCTTTTGATTCAAAGACCTTTGGAATTTCAACCTTCAGTATCTTTAAAATTTCTTGCATATCCTTCTGGAATGTCAGCGCCATACCCGGATCGAGAGAGATAGCCATGGGGACATCCGGATCTTTAAAATTGTATACATAACACCAATCCGGAGGAACAGGCTCTTTCAGTGCTTTCTGTGAGAGAAACGATTTCACTGTAGTCATTTTGCCTGTACCATATTCACCCAGAACAAATATGTTATATCCGATATTATTGAGACTCAAGCCAAAATCAATAGCATGCATGGCTCTGTCCTGTCCGATGGTCTCTCTAACGTCTGGCAGATCTTCTGTTGTATTAAAGGAAAAAATATCAGGGTCACATAATCTGTACATCTCGTTGAAGCTCAACTTTTCAGGCATGAATTACCTCCGGATTAAAATTTATTTTGGTTACATAATTTACACAGTTTACACGGTTTTGTTAATTGTTTCAACTCATTCAATTAATCAAATCTTGTCAACTTTTCGCTATAAAATAATGTTTCTCTACTTGCAGTGATTCCCTGAATGGATACACTATTTGTAGATATAAAATCAGACAATATGCTTAAATAAATCCACAGAGTGACACTATGAAGACATGGTCACATCCTGGCGGTAAGTTAAGAGAGCTTGGCGCTGAATCATTAACAGATGCTGAGTTATTATCAATTCTTATCTCTACCGGCACAAAGGGCAAACCTGCCGAGAAAGTTGCACAGGAAATCCTTGATAAATTCGGCTCATTCAAAGGTATGGCAAACCAGCCAATTGAAAAGTTTCTTGAGTTTAATGGCAGAAAATCCTTTCTGACGGAACAATCCTGCAGGTTAGACTAAGTCACCAGCACAGTAAAGACATCCCAAAGGCATTGTTTCATAAAATGTTAAAACAGGCTCAGATAACAGAGGAAGATTTTAAAAGGCTACTGGAATGAAAAAAACCAAGCTCACCGAAAAACCTGCACGAATTCCTGATATCTCATAGTAAAATAGACCTCAATAATACAACATTACAAATAAACTTATAACAAATTGAAAATAATAGCTTTATTCGCAATTATATATATAAATAGTATAACTATATATCAAAATAAACTTTATATATTGACACTATTTTAGAAATATGATAACATTTTCAAAATAAAGGAGTTATATAATGAGTTCGATATTAAAACTTGACAGACACAACGAAAAAGCGGAAATCACTTTTGAATTAAAATTTCAAATGTCTCTTACAACCCGCCAGCGATTTGAGATGATGCTCAAAAAATCACAAGAAATGAAAAAATTACTGGAGAAAAGTGGATACAGAAAAGCTTTTGAGATTATTAAAAGAACATAAAGTTGTTTTTATAATAATAGGGGCAACTGCCTTTCCCGTTCATGGATATGCACGTGCAACTCTTGATATTGATATTTTTTTAAAACCCATTAGAGAAAATGCTGAGAGGGCATGGCGGGCATTAAAAAAATTTGGCTATGATATGACAGATGTCTCAATTCAAGACCTCCTGCAAAAGAAATTACTAATCCGTCAGTATGCAGTTGAAACCGATATTCATCCATTCGTTAAAGGGGTGAGCTTTGAGCAAGTATGGAAGAACAAAGTAAGAGCAAAATTCGGCAATACATTTGTTTATTTCGCTTCACTTGATGATCTTATCAAGATGAAAAAGGCAGCGGGTCCCAAGGACCTGGAGGATCTCAAAATTTTGCATGAGATTAAAAAAATCAGGGATAAGAAGAAAAAGGACATTTAAGAACCTGATCAATTCGGCGCATGTAAATGGAAGAAACAAGGCACGACCGTTTTAAAAGGGTTGCATCTAAAAGAACTAACGAAATTCTTGAGAAAATAAGAATACTCGGAAATTGTTCGAATAAGAGTTCTTATGAATATACCGGGGAAGAGGTGAATAAAATTTTTTCTGAAATAGACAAGCAGTTAAAGCTGACCAAAGCTAAGTTTCTGGCAGGGAAAAGAGAGAGGTTTAAGCTGTAACAGGAAAAATTATGTGGAGATTTAAAAAACGGGAGCTGGGGATACCTGAACGTGACTCTTATGATGCTCAATTTTTTCAAACGCACTATAAGGCAGGACGATTCCCGTGAATTACTATTGGGAAGAGCGCCGTTTAAAATACTTAGAATTTATAAGATATGAATGAAAGAAAAAATTGGACAAGACAGGAACTAATAATTGCCTTTAATCTTTACTGCAAACTCCCTTTTGGGCAATATCATAAAAATAATCCAAAGGTAATAGAACTTGCTGGGATTTTAGGACGGACTCCAAGTGCTGTTGCACTTAAGTTATGTAATTTTGCTCGACTTGATCCCACCCATCGAAAGCGTGGAATAAAGGGAATGCAACATGGCAGCAAACTCGAAGAACAAATCTGGGATGAATTCAATCAGAATTGGGAAGAACTTGCATATCAAAGTGAGATAGCTTTAGCTGAACTTAAGGGATTGAGAAAAGAAGATATAGTAAGATTTGAAAAAGATTTACCAGAGGGAAAAGAAAAAGAAGCAATGGTTAGAATCAGAATTAATCAGAGCTTCTTTCGGGAGATGGTACTTGCAAGTTATAAAAGCAGATGCGCTGTTTGTTTTTTGCCTGAACCTGATTTACTTGTAGCAGGACATATTATACCGTGGTCTGTTGATGCTGTCTTGCGTATGAATCCCAGAAATGGTATATGTATGTGTGTTTTACACGACAAAGCTTTTGATAAAGGTTTAATCACAATTAATGATGATTATAAGCTAATAATTTCTAAAGCTCTTATAAAACTATCTAATGAACCAGCAGTACAAAGAGGATTCCTTGCATACCAGGATTCAAACATAATATTACCTGACAGATTTCTTCCTGATAGGAAATTTTTAGAATTCCATCGCAATAATATTTTTGTTGGCTAAATGGTTTAACAAAAAGAGACGAGACTATCCCTGGTGAAAAACAGAGGAGCCCTTCAGGATTCTGATTGCTGAAATGATGCTGCAGAGAACAAAAGCTGATCAGGTTCTGCCTGTTTATCTCAATTTTTTTTCGAATTTTAAAACACCTTCTGATGTTGCCAGCACGAACATGAAAAAATTAAATAGTATGCTTTATCCTCTCGGTTTAAGATGGAGAATAAAAAGATTTAAAGAGGTTTCTCAGTCGATTGTGGAAAAATTTAGAGGTAAGGTACCTCAGACCCGTGGTGAAATTTCAAGACTGCCAGGTGTTGGAGACTATGTTGCCGGTATTGTTCTGTCAATTGCATTTAATAAGAAAGAATGGATTGTTGATAGTAACGTTGCAAGAGTTTTTAAAAGATATTTTGGTATCCCAACTTCAAAAGAAGGAAGACGGGATAAGCAAGTCATCGATATCGCAAGAACCTATGCAGATTGTAAGTATCCAAAAAAGGCTAATCTGGCTTTACTTGATTTTGCAGCTATTATCTGTACCCCGAGAAGACCGAAACACGAACAGTGTCCTTTATCTGGAAATTGCCATTATTTTATCCATGGTATAAAGAAAGGAGAATAATATGGGTTCATTTTCTTTAAAATTAAGATATTTCTCAGAGAAGAATATAGAATGGGGGTTTTTGTTACAAAGATTACATTTGTCCTCTATATCTGTGATGCTATTAAAGAATATGTTGAAACAGAAGTAACAGCAGATCAAGCAGATAGAACTTATCCTGATATTTTTTTGACTAAAGTTGGTAATAAAAATTTACCAGATACATATATTACAGTAATGCTCTTAAAGGGGCAAAATCTACCAAGTGGCATTACGCGCTGGGCGAGTGGGTAAAGGGATGGAAACTTACAAAGCAAGGTATTCAATTTGCGAAAGATGTTGAACGAAGAAAACTGAAGAAATATAAAAAATAATATTCGGGAGTTGTTTGAGTGAGATAAAAATCTTAGGCCCTGATGCCGGGCATTCTGGATAAGGCGTTTAAAGGAGAACTTTAGATTGCGACCTATTTATAGATTATATATTGATGAGTCTGGCGATCATACTTATGGGAAAAAGGAAAAGTCTCCATTTATCATCAGGCATGGTGCCAAAAAAGAAGTCATCGGCACGTTAGACTATTATCCACAACTCGAAAAAGATGACAAGCGTTATCTTAGCCTTACAGGCTGTATTTTTAAACTCGATTATTACAGAGAACAATTTGTGCCAACCTTTGAAGCCTTCAAAGGAGACTTTTTTGATCCAGATGAACAGGTAATTCTTCATGCCAAGGAAATAATGCAATGTCGAGGTGCTTTCCATATTTTACGGAATATAGAGACTGCTCCACGTTTTAATGCTGGAATAATTGATTTAATAGCTAACGCGGATTACACAATCATAAATGTTGTAATTGACAAGAAAAACCATATAGAGAATTATGGATCATATGCATGGCATCCATATCATTACTGCCTTGTAAATATGCTTGGGCGCTATTGCTTATTTCTAAAAAAGCGCAGGGCGAGAGGTGATGTTATAGCTGAGAGTCGTGGAAAAACTGAAGATTTTGAATTGAAGAAAGCTTATTTCAACACTTATGAGAATGGGACACGACATCAATCGAGCGCATTTTACCATCAATATCTTACTTCTAAGGAAATAAAAATAAAGCCCAAAGAGAAAAATGTTGCGGGGCTTCAATTGGCCGATATCCTTGCACATCCACTTAAAAAATATACATTATTACAGAAAGGACTTTTGCAAGAATCTGATGAGGGTTTATTCTGGTTAAAAATAATAGGAGCAGTAAAGCCAAAGTTGGATTGCAGAGCAAGTGATGGATGTATCGATGGATATGGTTTGGTATTCATAAAATGAAAAAGCCGGGTTTAACCGGCTTCTCACGCTGGCCCATTCGGACCATCCACCTCCAGCAAGCTGGATTACTTATAGTTAATAATATTATTAACTATATTTCAAATTGTTTTATTTTATAAATTTATAAGTATTTATTTGATTCCCTGACACCGGGCATTTTCGTTGCGGGTCGATTGCGACTATAAAAAGCACTGAAGCGAAATTGCAAGCACAGAAAAATGGGCACCCTAACCCCATGAAAAATAAGTCTCTTTACAATATTTCCCCATTATGCTGTTTATAATAAGCATATTTGGGAAAGGTGCAAAATATCATTGCAATACAGAGAGTTATTGATTCCATATAATCTCTGGTGGGAAAATCCTGACAAGGCATTTAACCGTTTGCACTTATTTATCTGCTGATATGTAACTCTTGGAACTGCTGGTCCAGATTATCCTTGTTTATGTAAGCTTAAGAAAAATTTATTAAATCTTCATAGTTGGACAGACAAATCCTAATGCGTTTGTATCAGTTTACACAGTTTACACAGTTTTCTTTTAAGTTTTTCACTCAATAAACTCGGTAAACTGGGCAAACTGAGTAAACTTTTCAGGCCCTTGGATGGTGTTTTGAATAAACCTGTTTTAGCCTTTCAGCGGTAATCTTTGTATATATCTGGGTTGTTGATATATCCGAATGGCCAAGCATTTTCTGTAAAGATCGCAAATCGGCTCCGCCTTCAAGAAGATGTGTGGCGAAGGAATGCCTCATCGTATGGGGTGAAAGATCGATGCCGAGTCTTCTGCCCAGTGCTTTTATCTTCTGCCAGAAACGCTGCCTGGTCATCGGCTTCCCTCTATTTGTAATGAAAAGATAGGGAGATTCCTTTTTTTTCAGTATATCCTGTCTGTGCTGGCTTAAATATATTTTCAATCCTTTTAATGCCCTATTATTGAAAGGAACTATTCTTTCTTTTGAACCCTTTCCCAGTACTCTTATGAAGCCTGATTCCAGATTAATATCTTCGAGTTTCAAAGATATTAATTCGCTGACGCGTAATCCGGAGGAATAAAGCAGCTCAAACATTACATAGTCTCTTATTGTGGCCGGATCAGAAGTATTAGATGACTGACCTGCCTCCAGAAAAGATTTGACTTCAGAAACGCTTAGCGATTTCGGTAATTTTTCCCATCGTTTCGGCGTCTGCAGATTTTCTGACGGGTCTTCTTTTATAACGCCCTCTATGATGAGATATTTGCACAACCCCTTAATTGAAGACATAAATCTGCAGATACTTGATAGTGAATAACCCTCGTTTCTGAGCTTTTCAATAAAATCAACTATATCAGATTTCGAGAAAGAGATAAATTTTCTGTCCTTTGATAACATAAACTCCTGAAACTTTTTAAGATCAAAGAAATATGATTCAACGGTATTTCTCGAGAGACCTTTTTCTGCAGATAAATAAGAGAGGAAGTTATTAATTAACTCCATATCTAATTATAACCTAATTTGAGCGACCCTTTTGACAAATCAAGGACAGCCGGGACGTCTGTCCTACTTGAAAGGTGAGCCTTCAAACCCGCAGGACAGGCGTCTCGCCTGTCTCAGCGGCATTATGAGATAATAAATCGCTCAACTTAGGTATAAATCTTTTTCATCTCTTCGGTATAATCTCCTTTTTCATTATAGATATAAAATGGCCTATCTACTTTTAATCCAGCCCTTCCATTTTTGACAGCCTCCAGTAAAACCATCTTTGCCTCTGAAGAAATTCTCGAATGAACAAATCTCAATCTCTTCGGCTCGATGCCGTTCTTTTTTAAAATGTCCATTAATTCCGGCAGTCTCCACGGGTGATAAATAATACATAACCGTTTTTTTGATTTTAAGAGTGACGAGGATGCACCAATCAGTTCATGTATGTTCAGCTTTATTTCGTGGCGTGCTACTGCTTTTTCTTCTCCGAGACTTAAAAGGCCGCTCTTCAATCTTCTGAACGGTGGATTTGAAACAATAAGGTCAAACCCCGGGGATATCTGTAAAGTTGGTATTTCCCTTATGTCGCACTGAATTACTTTGACCCTGTCCTGAAGGTTGTTCAGAATAACGTTTTTTTCCGCAAGCCCGGCAAGATTTTCCTGAATCTCAAAGAGTGTAACATATGATTCAGGATATTTCTTTGCAAGTAAGATTCCGACAATACCTGAACCCGCTCCAAGGTCAGCAATACTGTCAACTTTTTTAAGGTTCACAAAGTCATGGAGAAGAAGGGAGTCTACTGAAAAACGGTATCCTGTTTTCGATTGATATAATTTTATATCACGGATGCTGTCAAAGGTAATATCCATATATTGTTCAAATTCAAAAAAAAGGCCATGCATTCTTGCATGGCCTTTTTTCGAAAAATTAAACTTCAGGATTATTCTATCTTCTTTCTGCTACCTGAATTCTTGTCACAGACCTCTCAACAGATGATGTCGCCCTTGTAAAATCAACATCCGCTGCCTGTTTCAGTCTTTCTTCCGCCCTTTTCATTGCAGCCTTTGCCCTTTCAACATCTATATCTTCAGATTTCTCAGCGCTGTCAGCAAGGATCCTGACTTTATCAGGTTCGACTTCTGCATATCCCCAGTTCACAAATACATACCTTGTTGCGTTTCCTTTTTTATAGGTGAGCATGCCTATTTTCAGAGTTGTAAAGAACGGGACATGTCCCGGAAGCACACCAAACTCTCCTTCGCTCCCGGCACATACAACCTCATCCACTTCCTCACTCAATACAAGACCATAAGGGGTTACTACCTCAAGCAGTAATTTATTCTCCATGAAATTATTTCCCCCTTTATTTTATATCTGTCTGCTCCAGCCAAGTTTCTTGGCTTTCTCTTCAGCCTCTTCGATCGGTCCTACCATATAGAAGGCCTGCTCGGGCATATCATCGTATTTCCCTTCAACGAGTGCCATAAACCCTTTTATCGTGTCCTCAGTCTTGACATATTTACCAGGGTTGCCGGTAAATGTTTCCGCAACATGAAATGGCTGGCTCAGGAATCTCTGGAGCTTCCTCGCTCTTGCAACAATAAGTTTGTCGTCTTCAGATAGCTCTTCGATACCGAGGATTGCAATGATATCCTGAAGTTCTTTATATCTCTGAAGAGTTTTCTGCACGTTCCTACCGACGTTATAATGCTCATCCCCGATAACCTTCGGATCAAGGATTCTTGAGGTAGAATCCAGCGGGTCAACAGCCGGGTATATACCGAGCTCTGCTATCTGCCTCGAAAGAACGACGCTACCATCGAGGTGTGTAAATGCAGTTGCAACGGCAGGGTCTGTAAGGTCGTCTGCAGGAACGTATATCGCCTCCATCGCCGTGATTGCACCTTTCTTTGTGGTTGTAATCCTCTCCTGCAGTGCACCCATATCTGTTCCAAGGGTGGGCTGGTAACCAACTGCTGATGGCATTCTTCCTAAGAGTGCCGAAACCTCTGCCCATGCCAATGTATATCTAAATATATTGTCGATAAATATGAGAACGTCCTGCCCCTGATCCCTGAAGTGTTCAGCAACTGACAGTGCACTCAGGCCAACATTTGCCCTTGCTCCCGGGGGCTCATTCATCTGCCCGTATATAAGGGCTGCTTTTGGAAGAACGCCGGAATGTTTCATCTCAAGGTACAGGTCATTTCCTTCTCTTGTTCTTTCGCCAACACCTGCGAACACCGACACACCACCGTGAACCATGGCGATATTATGGATCATCTCCATAATAATAACTGTCTTTCCGACTCCTGCGCCTCCGAACATTCCCATTTTACCGCCTCTGACGAATGGGATGAGGAGGTCAAACACTTTTACACCGGTCTCAAATGCCTGAGTAGTAGCTTCCTGCTCGATAAATTCCGGTGCAAGTTTATGGATAGGCAATCTTAGCTTAGCCTCAACGGGGCCCAACTCATCAACGGGTTCACCGATAACGTTTATTATTCTCCCTAACGCAGCTTCCCCGACTGGCACTGTTATCGGTTCACCTGTATCAATAGCCTCCATACCTCTCACAAGTCCTTCTGTTGCACTCATAGCTATTGTTCTAACCTTGTTTTCCCCAAGGTGCTGTGCTATTTCTAAGGTAACATGGATCTCCGGAATGCCCTTTGAAGGATCGGCCGCTACGTCTACTTTTATAGCATCGCGTATCTTCGGCACCTGCTTCTCAAATTCAACATCAACGACCGCACCGATAACCTGTATTATTTTCCCTACATTCATAATTCATACCCCCTTTATCAAGAAAGACTTTATACTGTAAAACTTTTTTATCCCTTTAGTGCCTCGACACCTCCAACAACATCCATTAATTCTTTTGTGATCGAGGCCTGCCTTACCTTGTTTGCCAGGAGCGTTACTTTATCGATCATTTCAGAACAGTTCTTCGTAGCATTTTCCATAGCGGTCATTCGTGCTGCTTCTTCAGCTGCCGATGATTCAAGTAAAGCCCTGTAAATCTCTACTTCAATATATTTCGGTAAAAGTGTTTCAAAAATAGCCTGCCGTGTGGGTTCATACATATAATCACCGAAAATCGAAGGCTCTCTGGCCTCTGCGCCTTCCGGTTCAATCGTACCGATAGGTAGAAGCTTCATTGTGGTAACTTTCTGGGCTATCAAAGATTTAAATTCATTAAAGATGACAACCACTTCATCTATCGTTTCATTTGTATAATTCTCAACAAGATCATTTGCAATATTTTGTGCATCCGAAAATGCTATTCTTCCCGAAAGTCCTAACCATGTCTTCCTCATCGGTACATTTCTCCTGCGGAAGTAATCACGTGACTTTCTTCCAACGACATTCATAGTAAATTCAACACCCTCGTGTTTCAGGGCATCAAGGTGCTTGCTGGCGAACCTCAGAAGATTTGAATTGAATGCACCACAGAGACCCTTATCAGAGGTAATAACTAATAGCTCAACCGTCTTCCGGGGTCTCAATACAAAAAGTGGGTGAATCTCCCTTTCCGCAACTTTTGAGAGGTCAGACAGGACCGACTCCATCTTTGTCGCATATGGCCTGAAATTCAGCATCCTGTCCTGAACCTTCCTCAGCTTTGCAGCTGCAACCATTTTCATGGCAGCTGTTATCTTTTTTGTGTTCTGTATTGCTCTTAATCTTTTCCTTATATCCCTTAACGTTGGCATCTACATTCTCCTGTTAAACGGTCATTATGCCTGGAATGTTTTCTTATATGCTGCTATCGCATCAGAAATCTTTGCTCTCAGGTCGTCGTCAATTGCCTGCTTTTCAACAATTTCCTTCCTGAGATCCTGTTTCTCTGCTCTTACATATCTGAGTAATCCTTCTTCAAATGATTTTATTGCCTCAACAGAAACATCATCAAGAAAGCCCTGCGTTCCTGCAAATATAACTATTATCTGATCCTCAACAGGCATAGGGACATACTGATCCTGTTTTAAAAGCTCGATCATTCGTTTCCCTCTCTCAATCTGTGCGAGTGTCGCCTTATCGAGGTCAGAGGCGAACTGTGCAAATGCAGCAAGCTCTCTATACTGTGCAAGGTCGAGCCTCAGCATTCCTGCAATCTGTTTCATTGCTTTTATCTGGGCTGCACCTCCGACCCGGCTGACAGAAAGGCCCGCGTTAACAGCAGGTCTTACACCAGCATAAAAGAGCTCTGGCTCGAGATATATCTGGCCATCGGTAATCGAAATGACATTAGTCGGTATATATCCGGAAACGTCACCTGCCTGAGTCTCAATCACCGGTATTGCAGTAAGTGAACCGCCTCCCATCGCATCGCTCATCTTTGCTGCTCTTTCAAGTAATCTCGAATGGAGGTAAAAAACGTCACCGGGATATGCCTCGCGGGCAGGCGGTCTTCTCAGAATGAGTGAAAGCTGTCTATATGAATGGGCCTGTTTGGTGAGGTCATCATAGCCGACAAAGGCATGTCTTCCGGAATCCCTGAAATATTCACCCATGGTGCATGCCACATATGGAGCTATATATTGCATTGGTGCAGGTTCACTTGCTGTTGAAACTACAACAATGGTGTGCTCCATTGCACCCATGTCCTCAAGTTTCTTTACTGTATTGACAACGGCTGGTCTCCTCTGACCGACAGCACAGTATACACAAATAACGTCTCCGCCTTTCTGATTGATAATTGTATCAATCAAAATGGCAGTCTTGCCTATCTGACGGTCACCGATACAAAGTTCCCTCTGTCCCCTTCCTATTGGAATCATGGAGTCTATTGCCTTAAGACCTGTCTGAAGGGGCTGGTTGACAGGTTGCCTCCTGATGATACCGGGTGCTACTATTTCAACCAGTCTCGTTTCCTCTGTAGTGATAGGTCCTTTTCCGTCGATCGGCTGTCCGATTGCATTCACAACCCTCCCTACCATGGCTTCTCCGACCGGGACCGACATAACCTTGCCGGTGCGCTTAACGATGTCGCCTTCCTTGACGAGTTTGTCTTCCCCGAAGAGAATAGCACCAACAGCATCCTCCTCAAGGTTCAGTGCCATTCCAAAAACACCGTTCGGGAATTCGAGCATCTCCATATTCATGCAATTGTCAAGTCCGTATACCCTTGCAACACCGTCCCCGAGATATGTAACGACACCTATTTCGCTGACATCTACCTTTTTCTCGAAATCCGTAATTTGTTTCTTTAACAGCTCACTTATTTCTTCTGTCTTGATTCCTTCAATTGCCATAATATCACCCCTTTATAAGCTCATCTTTTAAAAGCCTTAACTGGCCTCTTATGCTTGTATCATACATAATACTCCCGATCTTGACGAGAATACCGCCCAAGAGCGAAGGGTCTATAACATACTCTAACTCTATATCTCTGTTGGTCGCTTTCTTTAGAGATGCTTTAATCTTGTCTTCATAATTCTTGCCTATTTCAGCAGGTGTCATAACAACTGCCTTAGCCTTTTGTCTACTTTCAAGATAAAGATTTGTAGCTATTCTGAGAATCTCCGGCAAGAAAATGATGACTCCAATCTGCGACAGATCTAGAATAAATTTTACTATATTTTCAGAAAGTTTAAGTTTTACTGCAATCTCCCTGATTACATTTTCCTTCTCTTCATCTGTGAAACGCGGATTGACAAGCAGATTCCTGAATTCCTTGCTTTTTAGCATAAGATCATTGATTGAGCTGATCTCAGAAAGTGCCTGAAACGCATCCTCCATGCCAACTTTTCTGAGCAGTGCCTTTGCGTATCTTTTTGCTTCCTTTCTTTGTTTCAACCTCTTCCTCCTATCTTGGTAAGAGATTCTTCAAGAAGTCGTTCCTGTTCTTCCTTTGTCAACTTCTCTTTCAGTTTCTTCTCTGCAAGTTCCATAGCTAATTCAACAGCCTCGGCTTTAATCTCCTCTTTGGCATGTTTAAGCTCATATTCTATATTTGTTTTTGCCTGTTCCAGTATTTTTTCCCTGAGTTTTGAACTTTGTTCAATAATCCTGTCGCGCTCCTGTTCTCCGGATTTTTGTGCAGCAGATATAATTTTCTCTATCTCTTCATCTTTCATCCTCAGCCTCTCCTCAACTTCTTTGAGTGCCTTCTGTGACGCCTCTTTTGCCGCTGTGGCTTCATTCAGGGTCTTCTCGATTAGCTCTGTCCTGTTTCTGAGGAAATTCTGCAGTGGCTTCCTTCCGAATTTATAAATGATAAAAACAAGAACCCCAAAATTGATAATTTTCCATAGATAATCTTTCCATAGAGGGGGGTGTGCTGCTTCTTCTCCTCCGGCAGCGGCAAATGCAAAAGATATGAATAAAATATTAAAAACGCAAATAGCAAAAATACTTAAAAGCCCTTTACTATTGATTTTTATCTTTGAACTTCCCTCTTTTTTTCTCATACCCTCACCAGCTTTCTTACTATCTCGTCAGAAAACTTATCAATATCTGCTCTTAAAGCATTTCTTGCTTTTTCAGCTTCAGCCCTTATCTCTGCCTTTGCTTTGTCGAGTATCTGAGAAGCCTCTGAGTCTGTGGCAGAAAGGACTTCTTTCTGAGTGTTAATACCTTCAGCCTTAAGCGCCTCGAAAGTTCCCTTTGCCTTGCTTCTTGCTTCGGCAAGCTCCCTGTTTAACCTGGCAATACTCTCTTCCCTTTTATTTGCCATTTCTTTAGAGGCATCAAGGGCTCCTTTCACGGTATCTTCTCTTTCTTTGAAAAGTTTAAGGAGGGGTCTGAACAGGATGGCATTTAAAATGAAAAGCAGTATGAAAAAATTTACGGCCAAGACAAAAAACCACTTGTTTAGCTCAAGCATATTTCACCTTCCATCAAGTAGTTTAAAAACAGGGGAAGATTACCACAGTATAAAAAAGATTGTCAAGAGATTTTTATTTATAAGTAAACTTAATAAAAATTCCCCGGATTTAGCAAAAAAATTCTTTTGTATTGATATGCTAAACTATAACTGATGTTTAAAGAAAAAATCAAGATTTTAAAAGAAAAAAACCTTCTCCGGTCTTTGAAAGACAGGGAATCTCCACAGGGTTCCAGGATAAAAATTAATGGTAAAGAATATATAAATTTCTCTTCTAATGATTATCTCGGCCTTGTGAATCATCCCCATATTATTGATAAAGCGAAAAAAGCCCTTGATGAATATGGCTACGGCTCTGGTGCTTCAAGGTTGCTAAGCGGCGGAACCGTCCTTCACAGAGAGCTTGAGACAATGATTGCGCAGTTCAAAAATACGGACTCTGCTCTTATATTCAATGCCGGGTATGCAGCAAACACGGGTATAATCCCTGCCATTACTGATAAAGATACCCTGATCTTCAGTGACGAGTTTAATCATGCGAGTATAATTGACGGATGCAGGCTCAGCGTGTCCAGAACCTTTATATACAGACATAAAGATTTATCACGCCTTGAAGAACTATTACGAAAGGAGAGAGCGAGAAAGAAGCTTGTTATAACTGATACGGTCTTCAGTATGGATGGCGACATTGTCCCGTTGAAAGATCTTTTTTATATATGTAAGAAATATGATGCACTTCTATATTTAGATGATGCTCATGGTACAGGGCTACTTGGTAATGGCAAAGGTGCCCTTTCACACTTCAATTTAAAGCCTGAATCATGGGTTATTCAAATGGGAACATTCTCAAAGTCATTTGGTTCTCTCGGTGCCTTTGTTGCCGGCACTGCAGATATTATTCAGTGGATACTGAATAGATCGCGGAGCTTCATATTCTCAACAGCCCTGCCTCCCTGTGTAATTGCTGCTTCCATTGCTGCCATAGAATTGATAGAAAATAATCCGGCATTAATAAAGAAGCTATGGACAAACACGGAAAAGGCAGTTAAAAATATTAAAGATTCAGGATATGACATTATGGGAAGCGAAACCCCTATAATACCTATAAGAACAGGAACTATTGAAAATACTCTGCGTATATCAATGCATCTTTTTGAAAAGGGTATTTATGCACCGGCCATAAGGCCACCTACTGTGAAAGAACCAAGAATAAGAATAAATATTACCGCAGCACATACCGATGAAGATATAGGAAGGCTTATAGATGCAATCAGGGAAGTATCTTAAATTATGGTAAAAGGTTTTTTCATAACAGGCACGGACACAGGCGTTGGCAAAACAGTTATATCCGTAGCTTTGATTAAAGCCGCCAGCCTTTTAGGTTTCAGGACAGGTGGTATGAAACCCATTGAAACAGGATGCTTTAAACAAGGGGATATACTCATTCCATCAGACGGAGTGTTTATAAAAACAATGGCACACATGGAAGGAAATATAAAAAATATTTCACCATGTTGTTTTGAGAATCCGCTCGCGCCATTTCCGGCCTCTGAAATAGAAGGGGCACCTGTTCATCTCGCAAATATAAGAAAAGCATATGAAAACCTCACTAAAAATTACGACGCAATTATTGTTGAAGGAATCGGAGGTCTTCTCGTACCGGTCAAAAGAGATTATTTCGTCATTGACCTTGCAAGAGAGTTCGGCCTGCCCATTATAGTTGTATCAAGACCTGGCCTCGGGACACTCAACCATACCATGTTAACAGTCAATTATGCAATAAGAGAAGGTCTTGATGTAGCAGGCATCATTATTAATTACAGCCGTCCTCCTGAGGATACGCTCACTGAAGAAACAAATCCGGATATTATAAATCAGATAAGCCCTGTCCCTGTAATGGGCATTTTCCCTTTCCTTAAAGATTTGGAAAGCAGCAGTATCGAAAAGGCGGTAGTGAAATATCTGGATTTAGAATTAATTAAACGATATCTTTTTGAATAGCAAGATAGTCGTGACATCCCAGTCCCGCCTTTTTAAGGAATAATTTTTTCCAAACTAACCCATTTTATTCATAAATTTTCTCAGATATAGACAGGGCATAGTATTAGAGCGGATTTATTTTGCCGATATTCATACAGTGTGTATATTGATAATAAAGAGGCAAAATACCTCGGAGGTCGAAGACCGAGAATGAGCGAAAATATCGTATCTGCCAATATATGCAAAATTTATGGATTAAAAGGTCTAAACCAGCTTTAAATCTTCCAGTACTCTTTTCAGCTTTTCCCTGTTCGACGGAACCATTTCGCATAGCGGTAGCCTGAATTCCTCCTGTATCCTGCCCATCATTGCGAGTGCGGTTTTAACAGGTATCGGGTTCGTCTCTATAAACATGGCTGCATTTAAAGGTTCAAGTTTGTAGTGCAGCTCCCTCGCTTCATCATGCTTGCCTTCAAGCCATAAAGAACACATATTTGATACGTCCTTAGGCATTACATTCGCAGAAACAGATATCGCTCCTTTTCCGCCAAGGGCAAGCAGTGTGAGGGTCGTAAAATCATCCCCTGAGATAACGGTAATTCTATCGCCGCAGAGCCTGATAATCTCGCTCACCTGTTTCATATCACCCGTTGCTTCCTTTATTGCAACAATGTTTTCAATCTCTGACAATCTTGCAACCGTCGCCGGAAGAATATTTACCGCAGTTCTTCCGGGCACGTTGTATAAGACTATGGGGATATCAACCGCCTCTGAAACTGTTTTATAATGCCTGTAAAGACCCTCCTGTGTGGGCTTGTTATAATAAGGTGCTACAAGCAGCACAGCATCGGCACCTGACTTTTTTGCGTGTTTTGTTATCTCTATTGTTTCATCGGTAGAATTTGCACCCGTCCCTGCAATAACAGGGGCCCTTTTATTAACTGTCTTGACAGTAAAATCAATTACCCTGTAATGCTCCTTATAATCGAGAGTTGCTGATTCTCCTGTAGTACCGCATGGCACAATGGCGTTGGTTCCCTGGGCTATATGCCACTCTATAAGATCTCCAAGTGCCTTTTCATCTACCTTCCCTTTTTTAAAGGGCGTTACTATTGCAACTATTGACCCCTTAAACATAAAATCCTCCTTTCTTAAACTTAAACCTCAATTATCCCCTCAAAAACCTCAACAGCGGGCCCTGTCATATAGACATGGTTGTCATTAGCCCATTCTGTAAAAAGGTCTCCGCCTGATAAATGAACTAATACATTCCTGTCAGTTAAACCTTTCATGTTTGATGTAACGGCCGCCGCAGATGCTCCTGTGCCACAGGCCATCGTTTCACCGGCACCCCTTTCCCATACTCTCATTTTTACCTCACTGCCATTGAGTACTTCTACAAATTCTACATTTGTCTTCTTCGGAAATATTAAGTTGTTTTCTATCAAAGGACCGTAATATTGCACAGGAAAATCAGAAATATCTTCAATAAAAATAACCGCGTGCGGATTCCCCATGGAGACACAAGTAATTTTAAATTCCCTGTCATCTATTTTTAAAGGATAATCGATAATCATTCCTCGCCCTCTTTCTTCAAATCCCCCCATCCCCCCCTTTTCTAAAGGGGGGTTAGGGGGGTTTACCGGTATCCTTTCAGGCTCAAATATTGGCTCTCCCATATCAACTCTGACCATGTCACCTGCCTTTTCAGGCTTTATTATTCCTGCAAGTGTTTCTACTGCAAGTATGCTTTTATCGGAAAGATTCCTGTCCCATATGTACTTTGCAAGGCAACGCATGCCATTACCGCACATCTCTACCTCGCTGCCATCAGCATTAAAAATCCTCATCTTAAACTCTGCGATTTCAGAATCATTCAAAAGCAGGATTTGATCAGCACCTATCCCAAAACGCCTGTGGCATAACCTTTTTGCTAAATCGCCTAACTCAGAACCACCCCCCCATGTCTCCCCCCCTTCGTAAGGGGGGGACTGAGGGGGGGTAATTCCAAAATCCTGTTTCAGACAATCTATTAAAATAAAGTCATTACCAAGACCATGCATCTTTGTGAAATGTATTTTCATTTTAGAAACACTGGTATCCTCTCGTTTCTTATAAGATCATCATAGGTCTCCCTTTTCCTTACTAAGAAATGCCCTTTGCTTTTGACAATAACTTCTGCAGCCCTGGGCCTGCTGTTATAGTTTGAACTCATAGAAAATCCGTATGCCCCTGCGCTCATAACTGCCAGGTATTCTCCCTGTTTTAACCGTTTAAGTTCTCTGTCCCTGGCAAGAAAATCACTCGATTCACATATAGGCCCGACAACATCGCAAAAAACCTTTTCTCTTTTTTTCTTTAATACAGGGATAACATTATGATATGCATTGTAATAAGACGGCCTGATCAGGTCATTCATACCCGCATCAACAATTATGAATTCTTTCTCAGCACCCTTTTTCAGATAGAGCACTCTCGTAACGAGTATCCCGGCATTGCCGGCTATCGACCTGCCTGGCTCCATAATAAGTGTAAGTTTTCTATTTTTAAGCAACGGGATTAGATTCCTGGCAAGTTCTTTTGGTACAGGTGGCTCTTCACCCCTGTATGAAATACCGAGCCCTCCTCCGGCATCAAGATATTTTAACTCTACACCCTGTATGCTCAACTCATCTATGAGAAGCAGTATCTTTTTTAAGGCATCTACAAAGGGAGATATCTTTGTTATCTGTGAACCAATATGCTTGTGTACACCAATAATCTTAATATTTTTCAATCTTGAAGCAAGCCTGTAATGTTCTAAGGCATCCTCTATTGGTATTCCGAATTTATGTTTCTTAAGACCTGTTGCTATATAAGGATGCGTCTCAGGGTCAATATCAGGATTAATCCGTAATGCGACAGGAGCCATGGTTCTCATCTTCCCGGCAATCCTGTCTATCTCTCTGAGTTCAGCTTCGGACTCTACATTGAACATAAGTATCTTTGACTTAAGGGCAAATCTTATCTCATACTCTGTTTTTCCAACACCGGCATAAACTATTTTTTTTGCAGGTACGCCTGCCTTTAATGCAACATAAAGTTCGCCTCCTGAAACAATATCAGCTCCACCGCCATTTTTTGCAAATAATCTGAGGATGGCGGTGTTTGAATTAGCCTTTACAGCAAAGCATATGATGTGTGGATAGTCATTGAAAGCATCTGAATATGCTTTGAGATGCCTTACAAGTGTATTATAACTGTATATATATAATGGTGTGCCATATTTTTCTGCAAGTTGCTTTACAGGTACTTCCTCGGCATACAATTCACCTGACCTGTATCGAAATAAGTGCATCGGGGTCTCCCGGGTTTTGTTGATTTTGCTATATTTTATACATATTTCTCCTTTATCTCAAGGGATGAGCGAACAGGATTTGGATTTCAACTCGTTACATATGTTAAATTTTTATATAAAAGTTATTCCAACTTTTCTGGAATCATTTTCATTTAAATAACTCATATTGGAGGAAAATTTGGGGGAAAACATTGTAGAGAAAATATTTAAAGCACACAAGGAGTACGGAAATCTTAAGCCAGGCACACCTGTTGGATTGAGAGTCGACCAGGTCTACACTCAGGATGCTACAGGCACAATGACATGGTTACAATTCGAAGCAATAGGTATAGAGAGAATAAAAGTACCTCTTGCTGTATCTTATGTGGACCATAACATGATTCAGTCAAATTTTATGAACCCTGATGACCATCTCTTTCTTGAAACAGTTGCCGCAAGATATGGTGCATACTTTTCGAGACCCGGCAACGGAATAAGCCATCAAATTCATCTTGAGCGGTTCGCTGCTCCCGGTAAAATCGCACTCGGAACAGATAGCCATACCCCTACAGGAGGAGGGATGGGAATGATAGCAATAGCTGCTGGAGGATTGGATGCTGCTGCTGTCATGGCAGGTCTTCCTTTTGAAATCAACATGCCTCAGGTTATGCTCGTTAAACTTACCGGCAAACTGAACAGACCCTGGGTTACGGCAATGGATGTGATACTGGATATTTTAAGGAAACTCGCTGTCAAGGGAGGAATTGGAAAAATTCTTGAGTATAGTGGCCCCGGCGTGAAGGATTTAAGTGTTACAGAAAGGGCCACCATAACGAACATGGGAGCAGAACTCGGTTCCACTACATCAATATTCCCGAGTGATAAAAGAACAAGACATTATTTAAAAGCACAGGGAAGAGAATCAGAATGGATGGAAATTTATGCTGATAAGGATGCAGCGTACTCTGATATTTTAGAGATAGATTTAAATTCAATAGAACCTCTTATCGCTCAACCTCACAGCCCTGATAATATCGTCCCGATAAGAGAACTCACTGGTACGAAAATAGACCAGGTTTGTATAGGAAGCTGTACCAACTCTTCCTTTCAGATTATGAAATCAGTAGGTTCAATACTTAAAGGCAGATCAGTTGCAAAAGGTGTCAGCCTGCTTATTAATCCGGGGTCAAAACAGCTCTATGAGATGCTTTCACGTAAAGGGCTGCTGTCCGATATAATCGGCTCAGGAGCAAGAATACTTGAATGTTCGTGCGGACCTTGTATCGGAATGGGAGGATCTCCCGGAACCGGACAGATTTCCATCAGGTCATACAACAGGAACTTTAAGGGCAGAAGCGGAAATAAAGATGCGTTTGTATATCTCGCAAATCCTCTTGCATGCGCTGTATTTGCTGTCAAAGGAAAAATTATCGACCCGCGTGATTCTCACCTCACCGCAGAGATACCACGAGAACCGTCACAATATCTTATTAACGACAATATGCTCATAAAACCTCAGGAAGATACAAAACATATCCATGTCAAAAAAGGCCCTAATATCAAAGAAGTCCCTGTGAAAGAACCACCCGGCGATCAAATCGAGGCAGATGTTTTATTGAAACTCGGAGACAATATCACAACAGATGATATCATGCCTGCGGGTTTGACAATTCTTCCATTGCGTTCAAATATACCGGCAATTTCTGAATATGTCTTCTACAATATCGACAATACGTTCAGCAAAAGAGCGAAAGAATCAAAGATAAAGGGAGGTGCCATCATAATTGCAGGCGAAAATTACGGCCAGGGTTCTTCACGTGAACATGCTGCCATCGCGCCGATGTATCTCGGAATTCAGGCTGTGATTGCGAAATCATTTGCACGGATACATCAATCAAATTTGATCAACTTCGGCATCATCCCGCTGCAATTTAACATTATGGGGGATTACCGGAAAATTGAACAGGGGGATAGATTAATCATAAAGGATGTGAAAGAATCCCTGACAGGCAGCCAGAGATATGATGTCTTTAATATGACAAAAAATCATTCATTTGAAGTATCTTCTAATCTTAATGACCGGGAGAAAGAGATTATTCTTTCGGGTGGACTGCTGCAGAATATAAAGAAATATATACATTAATCCGGGAAATGCATTTACAAATAAAAAGAGAGGGCATGTGTGCAGAAAAAGCTTTCATATCGCCTCCTTTGTAAGACATAAGCATACAGATTCATCTTTCATGTTTTCATGTAAAACAAAGGGATTACACATATTGCCGGATTGCGATTCTGAAAGGTTTTTCTTTGCATATGCCTGATATTAACTGCATTTTTCGGGTTAAAACTGAGAAAGATTCCGGACTGATCCCTGACAAGCAGGGACAAGAGCGGGAATGACCCAGAAAACCGATTCCTCGAGAAAACATTTTTGTTATTGAGCGGTTTCACGGAAGCATTACGCAACCCTGATAACTATCCTGATAATTTGACAAGAAAATATTTAAAAAGGTAAATTAAAAGACATTCTTCGGGCCGCTAGCTCAGCAGGTAGAGCAACGCCCTTTTAAGGCGTGGGTCGTTGGTTCGAATCCAACGCGGCTCACCAATACGTCCCCATCGTCTAGCCCGGCTTAGGACATCGCCCTTTCAAGGCGGTAACACGGGTTCGAATCCCGTTGGGGACGCCAGTAAAATCAGGCCTTTCATTTATCCAGTTTCCATTAAGAGGCGGGTCAAAGTTTTTTCATGAATCTCCATGTCTCTGTTACTATGAAGCACAAATCGAATCCTTTTGACATATTGGAGTTTCGGCACAATCTCTATGATCGTTTTGAATGCTACTTCTGCCGCTTCTTCAATAGGGTAACCAAATGCACCTGTAGAAATGGCCGGGAAGGCAATTGAATCTATCTTGTATTGTTCGGCTAGTTTTAGTGCATTACGATAGCAATTTGCTAAAAGCTCATTTTCTGGCTTATCCACGCCGTAAATAGGTCCCAGGCAGTGAATAACGTGACGATTGGGAAGCCTATGCCCTGCAGTAATAACAGCTTCTCCCGGCTTAACAGGCGCTAAAGGACGACACTCTTCTTGCAGTTCAGGACCTGCAGTTCTATGAATAGCACCCGCTACACCCCCTCCAATTCTAAGCTGAGCGTTTGCTGCATTGACAATAGCAGTAATATCTGGCTGTGATACTATATCACCCTTAATACACTCGATCTTTATGCCTGATATTGTTTTCTCCATGATTATTATACCTCCTATGCAATTTTACTGAACAGGCTCGGTGCTACTGTCTCCAATATTATCTCAAGGTTTTTCAAATCGACTTTAATAAATACCAACATTCTCTGGCTGTCAATATGCTCCGTTTCTAATTTTATCACTTTACCAACCCTCAATCCGGAAGAAAATAAAAGCATAACAAGTGCTTTATATTTTAAATTATTAATTGATGAAAGGATTTTTGCAACTTCTTCTTTGCTCAAAGCGTCTGTTTAACCAGTTTTTCTTAAAAGGTTTTATATAGACAGACTGAAACCTGGTGATTTGCTCCAAGATATAACAATATGTTATTCTTTCACAGAAGCTTAAGGAATTTCTGCGTTGCATGTTATAAACCAGATATCTTGCTTTCATGTTTTCTTTTATAACTTGACCCCCTTAAACTTCAAAAAATAAAAGGAGGATACAGGTTAAAAAGAAAAAGTACAGAGGTATAGCGAAGATTTTACATTTAATCTCCTATCCTAATGAATTCCGGGAATAAGGATAATTTTGAATACAATACCTGTTACTCTGTCCAATATAGGGAAAACTGATATAAGATGGAAAAAGTGAGGAGGAAACAAAATGGTGAGTGAAGGAAAAATGGTTAAGGTCAATTATACCCTGACAGTTGACGGCGAAGTCATTGATAGTTCAAGGGAAGGTCAACCTCTTGCATTTCGTATCGGGAGCGGACAAGTAATTCACGGATTTGAGAAAGCGCTCATCGGGATGAAACAAGGAGAGAAAAAATCATTCAAGGTTCCCCCAGATGAGGGATATGGCCAGGAAAACCCCGGGATAGTACATGAGGTATCAAAGGATATGCTGCCACCTGGTCCGAAACCTGAAGCAGGTATGATACTGTACGCAAGGGACCCCAAGGGCCAAAGTATACCTGCAAGAATAACCGAGGTTAAAGAAAATACAGTTGTGGTAAATTTCAACCATCCTCTATCCGGTAAGATGCTTGATTTTTCTGCAGAAATTGTCGAGATAATCTAATGCCGAGATGGCAGCGGGGATAGGTGTTGCGGAGATTAAAGTCGCTGACCGTTCACTCTTTCTGAGCTTTGCAAATCTTGATGCTTTTAAATTCTCTGAGAATTGCTGATGACAATCATTCATGCTTGAAAGCTACTATGCTGGTAAGATATTATGCATAGTATGAAAAAGGAAAAACTCAGGCCTGACTGGGATGAATATTTTATGAACATTGCAAAAGCTGTTGCAGCAAGGGCAACGTGTCTGAGAAGAAAATACGGTGCCGTTATTACAAAAGACAACATTATTGTAAGTACAGGCTATAATGGTGCTCCTGCAGGAATGAAGGACTGCCTTGAAATTGGCAAGTGTTCGAGAAAAGAGCTTCAGATACCACATGGCGAAAGATATGAACTTTGCTACAGTGTCCATGCAGAGGCTAATGCTATTATACGTGCCTCAGTTGATGAATTGAGAGGATCAACAATTTATATATCGGGGACTGATGAAGGAAACAGTGAATGTCGTTCCGAGCCTTGTATGATGTGTAAGAGAATGATACTGAATTCACGGATTGTAAAGGTTGTTTATTCTGACGGCAATAATGGTTTCGTTGTTATTGATCCTAAGAAATGGTTGAAGAAAAGGGTTTAGTCTATTGTTGTCATTCTGGCGTGTCCAGAATCCTTCTTCATTTTGTTTGAACCATAAGGGATTCAGGGATTGTTTCAGAAAGATTCCCGACAAGCCCCGTTATAAAGTTCATTTCTAAGGGGGCAAGCGGGAATGACGAGATTCTTACAGAATGTCTTACCCATTAATTAACTTAGGGGTGAATGAATGAATACCATACTAGTAACAGGTTGTGCAGGTTTCATCGGCTGGAGGGTTTCTGAGAGATTGCTTGAGGAAAATATACAGGTTTTTGGCATCGATAACCTGAATGATTATTATGACTCAAGGCTGAAGGAATGGAGACTTCAAAAGTTAAAAGTGAAAAGTGAAAAGTTGAAAGCAGAAAAGAAAACAGAATTCATTTTTGAAAAATGTGATATAGGGAATTTTGATGAAGTTAAGAAAATTTTCTCAAGTCACAAAATCGATGCTGTTATCAACCTCGCTGCAAGAGCCGGCGTCAGGGCATCCGTAGAAGACCCGTGGGTTTATCTTGATACGAATACAAAGGGCACTTTGAACCTTCTCGAATGCTGTAAAGACTTCGAGGTCAAGAAGTTCCTTTTGGCTTCCACCTCAAGCCTTTATGGTTTCAATGAAATGCCCTTTAAGGAAACAGACAGGACAGATACTCCACTGGCACCTTATTCTGCAACGAAAAAGAGTGCTGAAGTGCTCTGTTACAGCTATCATTACCTGTATGGCCTTGATATCAGCATACCAAGGTATTTCACCGTCTATGGTCCTGCCGGAAGGCCTGACATGAGCATCTTTATCTTCATAAAGAATATAGACAATGGCATCCCTATAACTGTTTTTGGAGACGGAAAACAGCAAAGGGATTTTTCTTTTATAGACGATATAGCTGAGGGGACATTAAAATGCCTTCAGCCTTTCGGATATGAGATATTCAACCTCGGCAACGACAACCCTGTCGAATTAATGTATGTGATAAAGATGATAGAAGATGCACTCGGCAAGAAAGCTGTTATGAATTTTCATCCACGTCATCCTGCCGATGTTGTTGCAACGTGGGCACATATTGATAAATCCAGGGAGAAATTGAACTGGTATCCAAAAACTACCATTGAAGAAGGCATCAAAAAGACTGTTCAGTGGTATTTTGAAAACAGGGAGTTTGTGAACAGTCTGAAAAACCCGTAGTTCCTATACGGACTTTTCCTTTGCATGCTGAACTTTAACCCTTCTGCCTTTCATCATGATGTCATTCACTGACCGTATGACCCTGTCAGAAAACTCCCTGGGCACTTCCACAAAGGTAAATTTTTCGAACACACTGATTTTTCCGATCTTTTTAAAGGGAATATTTGCTTCTGATACGATGGATTTCACAATATCAGCAGCTTTTATATTATCTTTTCTGCCGATGGTCATGAATAAACGAACAGTTCCGGCATCTTCACCATGTTCTTCCAGAGGTCTTTCCTTTATCTCACCATATGAAGTATAAAGGGCTGCTGCCGCAATATCGCTCAAACCATAACTATCTGATAACTCTTTTACAGCCTTGATATATCCTGCATGTTTATTTTCAGCAATGATCCCGGAAATTTCCCTGATAATGTTTTTCTCTCTTGCCTTTATCACATCTGTTTGTGAAGGCAGTTTCTTTCTGTCAATAACTGTCCTTGCAGTTTTTTCTATTAACCGTAAATGCTTATATTCCCTTGGAGTAACAAGGGTTATTGCTATGCCTGACTTCCCGGCCCTTCCGGTCCTTCCAATCCTGTGGACATAGTTGTCCGGATTCTGTGGAATGCTGTAATTGATAACATGAGTCACATCTTTTATATCAAGCCCCCTTGCAGCTACATCGGTTGCAACAAGGATATCAAGCATTCCGGTCTTGAATTTATGCATTACCTCATCCCTTCTCGCCTGGGTAAAATCACCATGAAGAGCGCCGGCATTGTATCCCATCTGACTGAGTTTCATGGAAACTTCATCAACATCTCTCTTTGTATGGCAGAAGACAATGGCAAGCTGGGGATCTTCCACATCAAGGAGCCTGGAAAGGGCATTCACTTTGTCCCCTTCCCTGACCTCATAAAAGAGCTGTTTTATCTTCGGGATAACAACATCCTTCGTATTTACCCGTATCTTTTCAGGGTTTCGCATATAACGCCTTGCGATATTCAAGATCGGTTGCGGCATTGTTGCTGAAAATAACAGGGTCTGTCTCTCAGCCGGTGTCGCTTTCAGTATCGTTTCCATATCTTCAATAAATCCCATATCAAGCATTTCATCTGCTTCATCGAGTACAACAATTTTTACATCTGATAGAGAAATGGTCTTCCTGTTGAGATGATCTATAACGCGACCTGGTGTTCCGACAACTACATTGACACCCCGCTGCAGCGTCTTTATCTGCCTTTCAAGAGACGTGCCTCCATACACAGGGAGAACACTGATTTTTTTATATTTGCCTATTTTATAAATCTCCTGTGCAACCTGAACTGCCAGTTCCCTCGTTGGCTCCAGTATAATTGCGAAGGGATTCCTCCCCTTTTGACATTCTTCTACGATCGGGATACCAAAAGCAGCAGTTTTACCTGTGCCGGTCTGTGCCTCGCCCGCGATATCGCGCCCGCCCAGTATAATCGGTATAGCAGAAACCTGAATAGGTGTCGGCTCCTCAAATCCTATTTCTGATACAGACTTCATTGTCTCTTTACTTAGTCTAAAATCCTCGAAATTCATTCTTTCTTATCCTTCTTATAAGTTATTCTTGCTCCAGATAAAAATCTTTAATTGCAGGGAAATTGAGAAGGTTTCTCATAAAACCTGTTACTTTTGATTCCGTCAAAAAGCCCTTCCTTCTGGAGTTCGCGCTTCAAGGTTTTCAGTGCTTTTTCGATATCCTTCCCGTAGACTTTGATCTCCAAAACAGTTATCTCCAGCCTTTCCTTGAACCCTTTCCCCAGCCGAAGCCGCCCTTTCTATCCTGAAAACCGTGTCTTGGTTGTTGGGGCCTCGCCTCAGCTGCAGTAAGTGTCTTTCCCATAAATGATTTGCCATTGAGATTTGCAATTGTTTTTTTAGCATCGTCTTCTGATCTCATCTCAACAAAGCCAAACCCTTTTGATTGTCCTGTGTACTTATCAGTTATTATTTTTACTGATTCAACCTCTGCATACTCTGAGAAGAGATCCCTGACGTCTTGTTCTGTTGCATTAAAGGAAATATTTGCAACATAAATTCTTTTTCCCATAATACGTCTCCTTTTCAATGAAATAAAAAACCCCAGAGCTTTAAAGCATCTGAGGTTTTAAATATAGACTCTAAAAGCTAAAAGCATAGATATTGTAACATAAAATCACTTTAAATACCATTAACGTCTATCGCAAAATTTAGGCATATACTTAGCGAACTCTGTTCCGATAGTTGTCATGCCCGCTTGTCGGGAATCTTTCTTCAAAGAAGGATGCCGGACAAGCGGGCATGACAAAAAAACAAAAATCTTAAATAACTTTTAAGATTTTTGAAAATTAATAGCCTAAATTTGGGTATATACATATATTTTATGGTATTATGTAAACTTATGGAAAAAAGACTTCAGAAAATTTTATCTGAAATGGGAGTTGCTTCGAGAAGAAAGGCTGAGGAGTTGATAATAGAAGGCAGGGTAACGGTAAACGGCCGGGTTGCAACGCTCGGCATGAAGGCAGATCCCTTAAAAGATCATGTAAAGGTTGATGGAAAACTTCTCCTGAGGTCGGAACCAAAAGTGTATATGATTTTTAATAAACCTAAGAATGTTGTGACATCTCTTCATGACCCTGAAGGAAGACCGACTGTAAAAGATTTTCTAAAGGTTGTAAAATATAGAGTCTTTCCGGTGGGCAGACTCGACTATGACTCTGAAGGGCTGCTTTTGCTGACGAACGATGGCGATTTTGCTCATGCAGTGCTTCATCCATCAAAAAAGGTCCCTAAGACATATCTTGTAAAAGTGAAAGGAATTCTCGAGGAAGACGCAATAAAAAAACTGAGTAAAGGTATAAAGTTAGAAAATGGTATAACAGCACCAGCAAAGATGAAAAAGGTCGAAAAAACCGAAAATAATTCATGGATTGAGATAATAATACATGAAGGGAAAAAAAGACAGATAAGAAAGATGTTTGAAAAGATAGGCCATCCTGTGCTCAAGCTTAAGAGAATTAGAGTAAACGGTATTGATTTAGGCGATCTCAAACCAGGGGTATTTAGATATTTAACTTCTAAGGAGATTGATAAGATAAAACGTGAAATTGAGGGGAAAAAAATTTAAAATATTTGCTAATAAGCGGGGAGGCTTTCTCAGAATTTTTATAAACGACGAATTATTATTAATCTGGCAGTCGTCAATACTTTATTAATTAATGCCTTATTCGTTTACTCTTCAAAAAATTTTTTTTATTAAGGTGTCGTGATAAAAATTCTTCAACAGCCTCCCCTCCGCTTATTTTTTATTATATTATACTTTTCATGAACGAAAGGCAGGATATTCCTGTCCCGCTATAAAAACGGAGGTTAGATGGTTCGTGACAAGGGATGTGGAGAGATAAGGGAATCTGATATAGGCAAAAATTTAACTCTTTGCGGTTGGGTCTTCAGGAGGAGAGACCATGGCGGACTTATTTTCATAGATTTACGCGACAGGAGCGGAGTATTGCAGGTTGTTTTCAGTCCCGATGCATCAGGTGATTTACACGGGAGCGCACACGATCTAAGGAACGAATATGTAATAGCCGTCTCCGGTGAAATCAGGAAAAGGCCTGCCGGTACAGAAAATCCCAATCTTCCAACAGGTAATTTCGAAATGTATGTAAATAAGATTGACATTTTGAATCGGTCATCTCCTTTACCTTTCACCATAGAAGATGCTGCAGATGCATCCGAAAATCTCAGACTCAAATACAGATATCTTGACCTGAGACGCCCCGAGATGCAGGAAAATTTCATTATAAGACACAGAGCCACCAAGGTTATCAGGGACTATCTTTACGAAAAAGGTTTCCTTGAGGTGGAAACACCTATGCTTACTAAATCCACACCCGAAGGTGCAAGGGATTATCTCGTGCCGAGCCGCATGAATCCCGGACATTTCTATGCCTTACCTCAGTCTCCGCAGTTATTTAAACAGATCCTGATGGTTGCCGGGTTCGAGAAGTATTTCCAGATCGTAAAATGTTTCAGAGATGAAGACTTACGTGCTGACAGACAACCTGAATTCACACAGGTCGATCTTGAAATGTCTTTTGTGGATAAAAAAGATGTAATTGAGACTATAGAAGGAATGATGCAACTGCTTTTTAAAAAAGTTCTGGATGTTGAACTTGAAATTCCCTTTACCAGCCTGGGCTTTAATGAATCAATGGAAAGGTTCGGGAATGACAAGCCTGATCTACGCTTCGGCCTTGAACTTAAAGAAATGGCTGACCTTGCAGGGAAAAGCACGTTCAAAGCATTCCTTGATGCGATCAATTCCGGTGGCAGGGTAAAGGCCATAAATGGCAAGGGGATGGCTGTCCTGTCAAGAAAAGAAATCGATATGCTTACTGAAGAAGCTCAATCTTTTGGAGCAAAAGGACTTGCATGGATGAAGGTTAAAAATGGCTTTGAGTCTCCTATAGCAAAGTTTTTCCCTGATGAGATTTTGAGACTGATGGCCCAGAGGCTTGAAGCAGATGAGGGTGATCTGATGCTTTTTGTGGCCGATAAGGAAGAGATAGTTCATGACGTGTTAAGCAGGCTGAGAATTGAACTTGGCAAGAGGCTGAACCTGATAAAGCCCGGCTACAGGTTTTTATGGGTAACGGATTTTCCACTCCTTGAATGGAATGACGAGGAAGGACGGTTTGAGGCAATGCATCATCCTTTTACCTCGCCAATGGACGATGATATAGATAAAATGCTTGCCGGTGATATCAACAATAAAGAATTGCTTCATTCACTCAGAGCGAAGGCATACGACATTATACTCAACGGTTACGAAATAGGGGGGGGAAGTATTCGTATCCATAGACGGGATGTTCAAAGGAAGTTGTTTGAAATCTTAGGTATTACAGAAGAAGAAGCAAGGACAAAATTCGGGTTTCTATTAGATGCACTTGAATATGGTGCGCCTCCGCATGGTGGGATAGCACTGGGGTTTGACAGACTTGTGATGGTCATGGTCGGTGCATCGAGTATCAGGGACGTGATTGCTTTTCCGAAAACCCAGAAGGCATTCTGCCTGATGAGTGGCAGCCCCGCCACAGTTGATCCTAAGCAGCTGAGAGACCTTTATATAAAATTGAATCTTCCAGAGGTGTAATCTATATATTTTCGCTCATTCTCCCGAAAGCTTTCGGGACCTCCGGGGTATTTTGCCTCTTTATTATCAATATACACACTGTATGAATATCGGCAAAATAAATCCGCTCTAATACTATGTCCTGTCTATATCTGAGAAAATTTATGAATAAAATGGGCTAAGGGATTCCTTCAATTTGCTGCGTCTTGATTTCATAGCATCTATATGCCAGTTCCACAAGCTCGTTAAATCCCCATGTTCTTCTGTCAGTCAGATAGTGTGTTAAGTCTGAGGGGATTGCACTGAGTCCAAGATATGCCCCGCTTATTGCACCAGCCATTGCTGCTGTTGTATCAACATCACCACCTACTGAAACAGCCGTACAGATAGTTTCCCAGTAATCCTCTGGGGTTCTGAGGAATGAGTATATACTCCATAGAACACTGCTTATAACAAATGGGGTTATGCCCTGCCACCCATCTTCTTCAACATAGTCCGGGGCCATACCGGCTCTGGAAATGTAAGTAGCTGCCTCCTCAGGCTGCATAGATAACCATTGGGTAAGCTTCCCGAGTTCTGACGCGAATCCCGAATCAAGATTACCCGTCCAACCCGAAAGAGAAGATATAAATGATCCGATATCTAATTTTTTGCTTTGAAGGACAATTGATACCGCACCGCTTATCGCTATTGCTCCGGCTGAACATCGCGGGTCTTTATGGGTAATCCTGCCCTGATCATGCGCTGCTTTTATAAGCATCTCGGGGTTATCAAAAAAGAACAGGCCTATAGGTGCAGCACGCATGGCGCTTCCATTTCCTGCTGAAGGAGAGGGTATGCCGGATTCTTCCCATGATATGCCCTCTGAGAGCCTTAAGGCTGCCTGTCTTGTTGAATAACCAAACCCTACAACTCTCCTTTCAATAAAGAGGCATTTTATTCGTTCTGCATAATCGTATGGGTCGAATTTTTTGCAGGCTACATAACTTTGAATAAGCTCGCGGGCAAGTTGAGAATCATCTGAATACTGTCCAAAAGGACAAGGAAATCTGCCGAATTCTACTGCCTTTCCTGTTCTTAAATAATCTTCAACGTATCTTCTGCTTGCAGCCGGGGAAAAACCTTCGACAGTAAAGCCAACTGCATCACCAAGACACTGGCCTATAATACAACCGCTGAACTGATCTTTATGGGGCAGCATAATATTAATTTTAAAACTACCTAAATTGAGCGGTTCTTTGTTTAAATTCAGGAACTAATTTATTTAAATTAATCTTTATGTCATTGTACTGTCAAATATATATATTAGATGCAAAGTTTTAATAAATTAGCTTATGCTAATTTTCCCTTGACAATAAGGCTTAAAATTCATAATACTACGAATAAAAAAAGAACGAATTTTTATTATGAGGAAAATCAGTTTTATATCCATATCTATCATTGTCTTTTTGTTAATATCATGTATTTATTCTGAAGCTAAAATTACAGGCAATTGTGCAAACTGTCATACAATGCATGCTTCACAGAGCGGCATCAGCGAAGGTATTGCCTTCGGAGGGAGTAGCTTACCCCAGCCAGCATTGTTACGTGGTGATTGTATAGGGTGTCATGGACAGGGAACTTCTAAGATTGTATCCATAGGTGGCAGTGATATCCCTCAGGTCTACCATACGGACCCTTCCGGAGATCTGGCAGGTGGAAATTTTGCATACATTATAGGAGCTAAGGGAAGTGGCGCCTCTGATTCAAAAGGCCATAATATAATAGAGCTTAATAATCAAGATGACTTTCTGAACGGGCCTCCAGGCCCGATTAATCTGTACTTCCACGAGCAGGTAGTTCTTGATACAAACTTAACGTGTGCCGGCGAGAATGGTTGCCACGGCAAGCGTATCCCATGGAGCGGGTCTGGAATCCCGTCATTAAAAGGAGCCCACCACCTGAATACGGATGGTAAGTGTGAAACCGATGTAGATACTGTCGCAGGAAGTTACAGATTCATTATGGGTGTAAAAGGTCTTGAAAATACAGGCCCATATAAGTGGCAGAACCACGATACTAATAATCATAATGAATACTTTGGCACAACCTCACCTCTTGACAATCCTGACGGGTGTAGTGACTGTCATGGTAGCAATGGTGTATATTCTTCTAATGGCTCAATAAGCGCTTTCTGTGGTACGTGCCATGGAAACTTTCATGCGCTGACAGGTGGATCTGGAGGCGGAACATCGGATGGGATCGGGATCGGCGGCAGTACGACTTCACCCTTCAAAAGACATCCAACTGACATAGTCCTGAAAGGTACTGGTGAATATGCATCATATACAACCTATAGTGTGGAGTCCCCTGTTGCAAGGCAGTCACCCGTACCTGATAATGCAAGTAGTGTGGTTCAGCCGGGGATAGACGTAGTCATGTGCCTCTCTTGCCATGGGGCTCATGCAACAGATTATCCGGATATTCTCAAATGGGATTACAGCACCATGGTCGCTGGTGGTGGTGGCTCAGGAGGATGTTTTACCTGCCATACGCAGAAAAGTCAGGCCCCTTAAAATGTATTTTAATCAAAAGAATTCCTTGATACTCTGCGTTGGGGTATAAATAGGGGTAGTTCATTATTATCTAATAACACTTCCGGGAGGAACTTCCTTTTCCGGATGTAAAAGAACTGGTTTACCATCAACATCTACTGCCAGAATCATTCCCTGACTCTCTAAACCCCTGATATTTCTTGGTTCCAAATTCAAAAGTACCGGCACCTCTTTTCCAATTAAATGTACAGGTTCGAAGAATTCAGCAATCCCTGCCATAAGCTGTCTTTTTTCAGCACCTATATCGACTTCCATTTTCATTAGTTTGTCAGTTCCTTTAACTTTCTCTGCAGATATAATCTTCCCGATTCTTATATCCAGTTTTTTGAAATCATCGAAGGTAATCGAGTTCACCTTAAAATCCCCCGTTTGAATCTTTCATAAGCCTAAATTGAGCGATTTATTATCTCATAATGCCGCTGAGACAGCCGGGACGCCTGTCCTACGGGTTTGAAGGCTTACCTTTCAGGTAGGACAGCCGTCTCGGCTGTCCTTGATTTGTCAAAAGAATCGCTCAATTTAGGATAAAATAATCTACCTATTATCAATAAGTGAAGTGGTTTTTACAATAAAAACTTTTCTGCAGCTTCGATAATAAAGTGTTTACATAGTTTCCACTGTGTGATAGAATTTTGAATGAAGAGAGTTCTGCTGATAGGGCTTTCTGTCTTGCTTTTCGGCATTCTTTTTGTAATGTTGAGAACGGGGAGGGAAGACAACGGTAATTTCACAATGAAAGGTGAATCTTTTCTTGAGGATATCAGGATAATACACAAAGAGGACGGCATATCCATATGGACACTTACTGCAAACAAGGCAGAGTTTATAGAAGGCGGGGATAAGGCTGAATTGAACAATATAACAATGGCAATACCAAAAAATGATGTGATTCTCTTTGCTGATAGAGGAATCTACAGTTTTTCAGAACATAGCTTTACTACAGACGGCGTAGTAAAGGCTGAGTCAAAGGATTATAAAATAACTGCAGATTCTATCGATTATGAGATTTCCTCTGGAAGAATCAAGACGGATGGCAGGATAATACTTGAGACTAAAGGTTTTAACGTCGAAGGTATTGGCATGAGGACAGAACCCGAAGAAAAGGTCAGTATATTAAACGATGTCAAGGCAATATTCCATAGGTAATCTCACCTGTTTTTACTGTTTGGTGGTTATCATTCTCGCGATGCCTGCAGATGTTTTTTCTGCGGGAAAAGATAAGGTCAAAGGACCGATAATTATAACCTCTGAAACACTTACAGCAGATAATAAAACGAATACAGCTATTTTTGAAGGCGCCGTTATAGCAAGGACAACTGACTTAACGATTTATGCCGGCAGGATGATTGTACAATATAATGGAGTGACAGGGAATGTTACGCAGATTGATGCACAGGAAGCGGTTAAATTAATTAAAGAAAACAGGGTAATCACATCAAAAGAAGCAACTTATTTTGCTAATGAAGAAAAAGTTATTTTTACAGGGGAACCGAGGGCTGTTCAAGAAGAAAATGTAATTACCGGCAAAAAAATGACGTACTTTATGGATGAAGACCGGTTTGTTGTTGAAGACAGCAAGGTTTTTCTTATAAAAAAGTAAGGAATAATTAATGCACATACTCGAGGCAAAAGGGTTTTCAAAATACTATGGCAAAAGACAGGTCGTCATGGATTTAAGCCTTTATGTCAACGCCGGGGAGATTGCAGGCCTTCTCGGTCCGAACGGTGCAGGGAAAACAACCACTTTTTATATGATGGTAGGCATTATAAAACCTGATGGCGGGAAAATATTTCTTGATAATCAAGATATAACAGCATTCCCAATGTACCGCAGATCCCAGATGGGGATAAGCTATTTACCCCAGGAACCCTCAATATTCAGAAGACTCACGGTTGAAGATAATATCAGGGCTGTGCTTGAAATAAAAGGTCTCAAACGGAATGAAATTGATGTTGAAGCAGGGCGTTTACTGAAAGAGTTCAACCTTGTTGAACTCGCAAATAAAGAAGGTTACAAGCTGTCCGGGGGCGAGAGGAGAAAGACCGAGATAGCAAGGGCAATTGCTATAAGGCCGATATTTATATTATTTGATGAACCATTTGCAGGCATTGACCCGATTGCGATAATAGAGCTTAAAAAGATGCTTAATTATCTGAAGAATAAAGGTCTCGGTATATTGATTACAGATCATAATGTCAGAGAAACTCTTTCCATTACAGACAGGGCTTATATCATCAACAACGGGGAGATTCTCGAAGAAGGCGGACCTGATAAAATTGTAGCAAACGCCAGGGTTAAAGAAACTTTTCTTGGAGAGGAGTTTACACTGTAATGGCTCTTGAAAACAGGTTAGAGCTTAGATTATCCCAGAAGTTAATCCTTACACCTCAGCTCCAGCAGGCAATAAAACTCCTTCAGCTTCCCCACCTGGAACTTTCACAGTTTCTTAATCAGGAACTTATGGAAAACCCGCTCCTCGAAGAATCTTTTGATGAAATATCTTTAGACGAACTTATCCCTGAAGAGAAAGAGGCAATCGAGGTTGAAGAGATAAATGAAGATACGGAGGCACCGCTTGAAAAACTTATGAACTTCACGACAGATGAATACTTTGAAGAAAGGGAATTAGACGGGAGAGACCTGGGATATTTTAATCGCGGGTTGGTTACCCCTCCTTCATTTGAACAATTTCTGACCAAAGAGCCTGACCTCTATGACCATCTTTTGTGGCAATTGAGGCTTTCAAACAGGTCGGAAACCATAAGAAAAGTTGGTGAGCTTATAATAGGCAATATAGATGAAAATGGTTATCTGACAGCATCAATAGAAGAGATAATGGATTCAGCAAAAGTACAAAGTGAGATTGTAGAAGATGCACTTGCTCTTGTGCAGAGTTTTGACCCTCCAGGGGTGGGAGCAAGAAATCTTAAAGAGTGTCTCCTTTTGCAGCTTAAAACATTAGACCTTCAGGGTACGATCGTTGAAAAGATAATTGTTAATAATATGGATGAACTTGAAAAAAAGAGAACCTCTCATATTGCCCAACAGTACAATCTCCCGCTGAATGACATTACGGCTGCGGTAAAGATTCTGGAGAAGCTCGAACCTAAACCTGGCAGAATTTTTTCCAGGGCCAATACAAACTATATTGTCCCGGATGTGTATTTAATCAAGGTAGCAGAAGGGTATCAGATTATATTGAACGACGAGGGGGTACCGAGATTAAGAATATGTAATTTTTACAGAAAGCTCATTCAGCAGAATAACGCCTTCCAAAGAGAAGATAAACATTTTCTTATTGAGAAGTTACGTTCTGCGATAGGGCTTTTAAAAAGCCTGGATCAGAGAAACAGGACTATATATAGAGTGACCGAGACCCTTTTAGATATCCAGCGAGATTTTTTTGATAAAGGGATAGAGCACCTTAAACCGTTAACTCTCAGAGATGTCGCTTCTGCGTTGAATCTGCACGAGAGTACAGTAAGCCGTGTTACATCCAACAAATACCTTTCATGTGATCAAGGCATATTCGGTTTTAGGTTCCTTTTCAGCAGTGCACTCAACAGCGGGATAGGAAGTGTTTCATCAACATCTGTAAAGAATCTTATTAAAAAGATCGTGGTAGAAGAAAATCCTCAAAAACCGTTAAGTGATCAGCTTATAGCTGATATATTGAAGAAAAGCAGTATTATCATCGCAAGAAGGACTATTGCAAAGTACAGGGAGGAATTAGGAATTCCGCCCCAGACACAAAGAAAGAAGCTGGCTAACTGAAAGGAGGGGCTGCATGAATATTATTGTAACAGGAAGGCAAATTGAAGTTACTCCTGCTCTGAAAAACTATGCAGAGAAAAAGATTAAAAAGATTAAACGGTATCTTTCAAATATAACAGAGGCTGTTGTTACTCTCGATGTGCAAAAATATAGACATAAAGTCGAGGTTCTGCTCAAGGTTAACGGTGTACTCATACAGGCGGAAGGAACCACAGGTGATGTATATTCCTCAATCGATGGTGTTGTAGATAAACTCGAAAGACAGATAAAAAAATACAAGGAAAAGCTTGTTTCTCACAGAAAAACTGAAGGTAAAGCAAGTGCTGCAGCGGCTGAGATACCTGATACTGCAGAGGTTGGAAGAATTATAAAAAACAAACGTTTTGAATTGAAGCCGATGAGCCCGGATGAAGCAGTAATGCAAATGGAATTGCTTGATAAGGACTTCTTCATTTTCACAAACGACAACAGCGGAGATATAAATGTTATATACCGCAGGAAGGACGGCAATTTCGGGCTTATAGAACCGATTAAATGAAGTGTAAAAATATAACTTATCTTTTCAAAAACGTTATACCCTAATGTCATTCCCGCTTGAATCTTTTTGGGGCACTAAAAGAAGGATTTCGGACAAGCCGAAATGACAAAAAAGAGCAGTTCAGATTGAAACCATTAATAGTTATAATTACGGGCATCTCGGGTTCAGGTAAAACCGTTGCACTAAGGGCACTCGAAGACTCAGGTTTTTTTTGTGCTGATAATCTTCCAATTGCGATTATTGATTCATTCGTTTCTATCGTAACCAGAAATGTAGAAATAAAAAAGATAGGAATCGGTATTGACATAAGAGAGAAAGGCTTCTTATCCGGGATCAATAAAGTGCTGAAGAAACTAAGAAACAAGTCAAGGGTACAGATCATTTTTCTTGAGGCAGAAAACGATGTACTCGTAAGGAGATTTAAAGAGACCAGAAGACCTCACCCTCTGAGTGGCGATATTGAAGAAGCAATCAAGATCGAAAAAGAGCAGCTTTCCATTCTGAAAAAGGCTTCTGACAGAATCATCGATACATCATCATTTACCCCTCATCAGCTGAGAGAGTTTATTTTCTCCCTTTACAGAATAAAGACAGGCAAAAAAGCGATTACAATTATACTTATTTCTTTTGGTTTTAAATACGGTGCACCGCAAAACACTGACTTGCTCTTTGACACAAGATTTCTGCCAAATCCAAACTTTATCCCTGATTTAAAATCATTAAGGGGAACTGATAAAAGGGTTTCGGATTATGTCTTTAAGCACAGGAAATCTAAGGAATTTATGAATAGATTATCAGATTTTCTGGATTTTCTTATTCCTCTTTACATAAAAGAGGGTAGACCCTATTTGACTATCGGCATCGGCTGCACGGGAGGAAATCATCGTTCCCCTGCTATTGCAGAAAAGCTTTATAACAATCTGAAAAAACATCCTGTAGATCTGAATATCATTCACCGCGATATA
>JACUUX010000145.1 GCA_014859105.1 Nitrospirota bacterium | reverse complement strand
GTATTTGTATAGCTACCCCTTATTTTAAAACATCCCCAGCGATATTCCTGCAATAAGTGGTAAAGGAGATAACCACCTGTTTAATATTTGCAGTTGAAGACAGCCATATTTAAATATATAGTACCATATTACTTTTTGATGGCGGAAAGTCAGTGCGTAGAGATGTCAATATTGGCAGGCGAGTCTCAAAGGTTGATGCTCCGGATAAATGAGCTGGAAGAAATAATTATAGAGCTGGAAAAGGAGAATGCAGAACAGGCAAAACTAATCGAAGAGCTAAAAGCGAAACTCGCCAAATACGAGAATCCTCATACACCTTCTTCCGCGCAAAGATATAAGAAGAAATCAGAATCCAAGAACACATCAAAGAGGCGTGGTGCTCCAAATGGGCATAGAGGAGCAACCAGACCAACGCCTGAACCCGACAGGGTGGTAGAAGTCACTGCTGAGCAATGTGACCGTTGTGGAAGTACCAATTTAGAGGAGTGTGGTGTTGAAAAGGAGGTTATCGAGGAGATCCCACCGCCTCCGAAGATCGAGGTCATACAGTTCAATCGGCACAAATACAAGTGCCATGACTGTGAACGCGAGTTTACCGCAAAGGATGAGGAATGCCCTCAGAAGGGTAGATTTGGTGTGAATCTGCTCGTATATTTGATAATGTTGAAATTCAGCCTCCGTGGCGTTCTTCGTCGAATAAGGGATTTCGCTTCTCATCTCAATTCCTTCGAGATCACTCCTAAGGGCATTCAGGATGCAATCCTCCGTGTGGGAGAAGCCTGCAAAAGCGCTTATTTTGCAAATATCGATAAAGTCAGAACTGCGGCGTGGAATTATATGGACGAGACAGGGATTCGGGTTCTCGGTAAAAACTATTGGCTCTGGACTTTCAGGACGCCTGATGGCGAAGTGGTGGTAGCGATCAGACCATCAAGGGGCCGGGACGTTTTGCGTGAAATTTTCGGCGTGGATCTCAATGGTGCAGGCGTTGTCGATGGCTGGCGAGCCTATAATATCATTCCGGTCTTACAGCGATGCTGGGCGCACCTGATACGGGAAGTAGACGCATTCATTGAAAAACCCGGCGGTAAGGAGCTGTCAGAAGCCATTCACGAAAAATTCAAGGCGTTAAAAGAGTTTCTCGGTAAAGACCCGCCTCCATCTATGGAAGAATGGAAACAGCAGAAAGAAGTGTGGGATAGGGAAATGGCAGAGTTAGCTGAGCAGTTCGGCAAGTTCATGGAACTGAAGAAGCCAGTAACTTACATCAGAAACGGTCTGGGAAACTGGTATACCTGCTTACTTTATCCCGGTATGGAGCCAACAAACAATCTCAGCGAGCAGGTTATCAGGGAACATGTGCTCATGCGGAAGATCATAGGTACTTTTAGATCTGAGAATGGCGCTGAATATTACCAGTACATCGCTTCAGTCTTCGCTACCTGGCGGTTACAGGGAAGAGATGTCTACGATGAGCTCAAAAAATTGCTCGTCAATGAGCTTTGCTTGAGATGAGCATAAAAATTTTTCACAAAAGAAAAAACCGAAAACCTCTTAAAGGGATACTTAG
>JACUUX010000075.1 GCA_014859105.1 Nitrospirota bacterium | reverse complement strand
GTCAACTGGCTTGCCTTCACAAGCCCCTGCCTTCAGGCATGGGGTAGTTGACAAACATTTTTTTTCTTTTTTCACCACCTATTTTTGCCATTTTAAGGCGAATGATTAACGTATCTATTGTTGTTATATTAAGTTCTCATACTATATTTTTAAGTATAACAAACGATATCTTTGCTATAATTTGCAATTAAAAAAGCCCTGCAGGTGCGTATTCCCACAGGGCTTTCATATGATGTTAAACCTATCCCAATCTCACAGGCATAACTACATACTTATAGTCTTCTTCATCTTTTCCCCGTAAGACCGCAGGAGAATGGTTGTCCTGAATCTCAAATACGACCTCTTCCTGATCCATCACTCCAAGGGCTTCCAGAAGATATCTGGCATTAAACCCTATCCTCAGGTTTTCGCCCCTATAGCCTGCCTGAATTTCTTCTTTCGAATCGCCATAGTCCGGAACCGAAGAAGAAATGACAACGCTGCCATTGCTGATGTCAAGCACCACTAAGTTATTATCCGAAATTATAGATGCCCTGCGTAGCGCTTTCACAAAAGCCTCTCTGTTAAGGAACACCTTGATTTCATTCGACTGCGGGATTACCTGCTCGTAATTAGGGAAAGTGCCCTCTATAAGCCTTGTCAAAAACAATGCCCCGGATGCCTCAAACAGTGCATGGTTTTTCCCAAGAGCAACCTTGACCTTTCCCTTGTCAAGCAGCTTCTTTAATTCGGCTGCTGCTTTTCGGAACACTATCGCTTTGCTTTCTTTCCCTGCACCCTCTATCGTTTTGCTTATGGCAGCAAGCCTGTGCCCGTCTGTTGCAACAACTACCAGTGCGTTTTCAGGCCTTAAATGGAAAAGAAGGCCGTTAAGTGTATATCTCTTGTCATCCAAGCCGGAAGCAAAAACTGTTTTCTCTATTATTCGTAGAAGTTCATCATCATTCAGCGTTATCTCCTCGGAAGCCTCCATTTCAGGCCATGCAGGAAAATCCTCTGCAGGCAGAGTGGCAAGTTTGAAACTGCTCGCCCCAGAGTTGACCCTGAGCCATCCTTCTTTATCCAGGGTTAGACGAATTTCGCCATCCAGCTCTCTTACAATTTCAAAGAATTTCCTTGCCGGTATACATACCCTGCCTTCCTGCTCAACTTCCGCCTCTACAGGCTGCTTCAGTGTGGTCTCCAGATCTGTGGCAAGTATATGCGAGCCTTCTTTGTTCACATCTAAGAGAAAATGGGTTAGAATCGGCATCGTATTCGTATTTTCCACTACGCCCTGTATGTTCGACAGCTTTTTCTGTATTGTGTTCTTCGCTACCTTTATCTTCAAAAATATCGCCTCCTTTGTTGGCTATATTAAATAAAAGACGGTTCTTCTATGTCGCCCTCATAAACAGGGACAACAAACCATCCTTCGCCAACATGTTCTTTGAAGAAATCATCGATGACGGAATGTGTCTTTATTACCTCGAAAGAGGCAAATCCGTCCGGTATCATGTTGTCTCTGTCAACGATCTGATATCCGATAAACTTCTTTTTTCCTGCCATTTCAATACCTCAAATTGGCTTTACCCTTCTGCCTCGCAAAGCTCTTTGAGTAAAGCTGACTTCAATGTTGCATCGTTATTGTTTTCCCAATTTTAAGAAAGACCGGGCTTTAAGTCTCTGCCTTCCAAAAGCTCGCTAATAGCACAATAACCCTTAACGACACCGTCTTTGTCAATGAATTCTATAGCTCCATAGTATGTGCCAGGTTGAAGATTTAATGGTATGTATAAATTTTTTCCGTCGTGTCCAACTCGTAAGCAAGGACCTTTAATTGATTTATATTTTTTGAAAGTTTTCATTTTCCTACCGCCTGTCACAAAACATGGTAAGTTGCATTTTCCCATGTCTTTGTCTTTTAGGATCAGCGTTAAAATACTTCACTATCCATTTTCCAATCCACTCGGCTACGGGTACAGCTACCGCATTTCCAACCATGCGATAAATGTCTCTAACACTTCCCGTAAACCCGAACGAATCGGGGAATCCCTGCAGCCTTGCATACTCGCAAGGCGTGTATGGTCTGATGCCTTCAGGGAATCTCTTATCCTTAACCAGCCTTGTCGAGACGTCTTTTGCATAATGCGCAACACAGGTCGGAGCAATGGATAAAGGATCATCCGGGTCGGAAATCATCGGTCTGTCCCTGTATTTGCCTTTCAGTCTGGCATATACATAGTCCGGTATCTGCATGTCCGGTTCTTCTTCAAGTATCTCTGCAAGTGTTATACGCCTGTAGTTTTCGGGCGGTTTAATATCCAGTGGTCTTTTTGTACCTATGAGTATTAACCTGGGTCTTCTCTGCGGAAGCCAGTTGACCGTGTCAACAGGACATTCGATTCGTATATAATAGTCCGGAAGCTTGGTAAGGGCTTCCATTACTACCCTGAACTTCCTCATGCCCGGTACGTTTTCCACTATGTACGCCTCAGGTCTTTCCAGTGCTACATGGCGGAAAAAATGAAGGAATAAATCATCGCCGGTTCTGACTCCGTGTATGTCAGCAGCAGTGGAGTATTTAATACAGGGAAAGGTTCCGACCATAATGTCTGCTTTTGGCTGATCTAATACTGTTTTCTGAGTTATATCTGTTTCAAGAATAGAGTGATTAAAATTTAGTCTCAGAGTCTCACAACATGTGGGATCTATTTCGAGAGACTGGATGATATTTACACCCGCAAGAGACAGCCCGTAGTCCATTCCGCCACAGCCCGAGAAATAGGATTTCGCAGTCGGGAAATACATATATAAGCCTCCTTACTATTCTTGAGCTTCCTCTACCGTCCATTTATCCCGGTCGAGAGTGTGGCTGTACTCAAGTGCATTGTCGATTATCTCTCCCTCTCCGTCAGCCACCCTTTTGATTGCATCTTCCGGAGAGGAAGCCATGATGGATGTCGGCTGGATATGCACCTCTCTAACGTTTACTGTGTATTTTCTTAAGGACATTATCCACTCCTTTTTTCCCTGCCCGCCACGGGTAGGGCTTTGCATGTCCTGAGGGGAACAATTTCCATGTTTTTCTTTTAACTTTCACTATTACCGGATGGTTAACTTCCCTGCAATAGCTGAAAGCTTCTTGAAAGTCTGTAAAAAATATCATGTATGACCTCTACCTCTTAGAAAAGTTTTCCTGAATACTCAATTTCGGTTTCCGGGGGATTTTCCGTATCTTCAATAAGGTTTTCAGAGATGCTGCCGGTTTCATCTACTTCATCTACTTTATTTACTTCTTCCACTTCTTCTGCTTCTTGGTTTTCTTGATAATCCGAACTCGGGATTTCCGTCTCTACCCGGGGTAATTGCTCAAAATCGCTCATCCAGCAACCCGCAAATATGTCGTAAACATCTAAGCCGTCTTTGTAGTCAAGAAGCGCATCCGCTTCTTTGAACGCCCTTATACCTGCTTTTGCATCAGGCATTAAACTATTAAATACCCTGTTATAAACCTCTATGATTATCTCCTCGGTGAAATTATCAAGGTCGGCATACTGTATCAGGATCTCTTTCAGTTCTGGTTCGTAATACACTCCAATCAGCATTACGGAAGGGATGCTGACACCTGCTACAACCTTTCTCAGGCTTTCTACCTCATCGTAACTTAACGGATGAGGATTCAATAATACCAAGCATTTGCCGGTATTAATCCTGAGTTTTCCTCCTACCGGAACAACAGTATCTTTATCAATAAACCTGCACACCTTATCGGCAAATTTTTCGTTGGTGACATAAACATCGCTGTCTTTTACGAATAAAGACACAGTCTTTATTGCCAGATCCTGAGCAGTCAGCCCGCAATAACTCTCATTTGCAGTTGATATTATCCTGGCCGTTGTGAGATGCTTTAAAGCTTCTTTTTCATTCCCGGTATTGCATTTCGCCCTGAACTGCTGTATTTCCTGAGATACACTGCTGTTAGTGCCCTTCTTCCCAACGGTGAAAGTGAGACATTTCTCGCTGAAACGACCATTGACCAGATAGTCAAAAAGGAGGTCATAATAATTGCCGTAAGTGTTTATCCTTAATTTCTCGAACTCCGGGTCCGAAAGGTCGCATCCCGTATAATAGTCACCAATGAATAGCCTGTTGCCATCCATATGAAATGAGCTTTTGCCATGATAATACGTGTGCCTGTCGGCCATAAAATAATCCAAGGGACCAAAATGAGATTCTTCTGCTATTTCTACGTCTTTTAAAAGACCGATAAACTCCACGATTTTCTCTTTTGGTACAGAATATGAACCACTGCCTGTTGACTCACACTGAGATAAGAACTCTTTAATTTTACTCATATACCCTCCTTTAAAATAAAAAACCTCTATGAGAAAGCATCTCAAAGATACCACCTCATAGAGGTTATGGTGTTATTTAATATTAGGTTTTTAAATCTCAAGGATCTCTTGACATCCTCCCCTTGCCTAAAGGCAGGGGATTCCTGCTTATATCCCCATACCTGAAGGTAGGGGCTTTACGGCATTATTTTGGTAAGGGCACAGAAGGCAAAAAGTGTCATGATATTGGAAAATTGGGATCCAGTACAGGAAAAAGATTTTTTAACCTCTATGCCCCGGTTTCAGGCAAAAGGGCTTATACCCAAACGCAATCATTGTTGCATTTAGTAGCACTATATGCTATTATAAATGCAAATGGTACAAAGATATTTTTGGCTGGATAAAATTAAAGATGGCTTCAAGGAGCGAAATGTTCTCTGGCTATCAGGAGTACGACGCGCCGGAAAGACGGTACTATGCAAGAGCCTACCTGAAATCGAGTATTTCGACTGTGAACTCCCGAGAGTAAGACGCATGATGGAGGACCCTCAGTCTTTTCTTGAAGGGCTAAAGGGATTTACCGTGGTACTGGACGAAATCCATCGTCTTGCAAACCCATCAGAAATTCTTAAGATCGCTGCTGACCACTACCCTCACACAAAAATCTTGGCAACTGGCTCCTCAACGCTTGGCGCTTCGGCAAAATTCAAAGATACCCTGGCTGGCAGAAAATACGAGATCTGGCTGACTCCAATGATTACGGCCGATCTTATAGATTTTAAGCTGACGGACCTCGCGCACCGCTTTATTCGAGGAGGGCTTCCACCTTTCTTTTTGGCCAAAAAGTTTCCTGAGCGGGACTTTCAAGAATGGATGGAAGCATACTGGGCCAAGGATATCCAAGAACTGTTCAGGCTTGAAAGGCGCCACTCATTCTTCAGGTTTGCTGAACTTCTTATGGTGCAGAGCGGAGGTATATTCGAGGCAACCAGTTTTGCACGACCGTGCGAGGTAAGTCGCTCTACAATTTCCAATTATCTCGCCGTCCTTGAGGCAACATTCGTCTGTCATGTAATTCGCCCCTTCAGCACGCACCGGCCAACCGAAATCGTATCTGCACCCAAGGTTTATGCTTTCGATACAGGTTTCGTGTGTTATTACAGGGGCTGGCATGAATTGCGGAAGGAGGACTACGGCCTCCTATGGGAACATTTTGTCCTGAACGAGATATTTGCGTATACCCAGTCCCGGAAGATATCGTACTGGAGAGATAAACGTGGGCACGAGGTGGATTTCGTATTTGCAAGTCGCAGATCCGAACCGCTGGCAATAGAATGCAAATGGTCTGAGTCAGAGTTTGATCACACGAATATCAAAGCATTTAGAAGACAGTATCCGAAAGGAGAAAACCTTGTTGTCGCTTCTGACGTGGAAAGACCCTACATGCACACATACGATGATATCAAGGTAAGATTTGTGAGGCTTGAGGATTTGACTGAATTTATAAAGAGACAAGGAGGTTAGCGTCAACTACCCCCATCAATAGATGGGGAGGTCGTAACAGCTCTGGTTGAGGAAGTAGCTTGAACCAAAATACTTTTTCTGATATTATTTACCACCTTTTAAATCTTTAAATAAACAGGAGAACGTTAAATGACAAAGGCAGAACTTATCGATAAGATCGCAACAGGAGCTAAACTCACCAAGGCAGATGCATCAAGAGCATTAGATGCTTGCTTAAGTACCATTCAGACTGCTTTAAAGAAAGGCCAGAAAATTACCCTCATAGGTTTCGGCACTTTCTCTGTCGCCAGAAGAAAAGCAAGAAAGGGTCGCAACCCAAGAACCGGCGAGGTTATCAGGATCCCTGCATCAAAAATACCAAAACTCACCGCCGGTAAAGCCTTAAAAGAAGCTATAAAATAGATTCGTTATCTAACTTTCTCCTCAACGCGCTGAGTCGACAGGGAAATCTTGAAATCCTCTTTTGTGAGAAAATCTCTGTTTTCGCTCAGCGCATTTATCTTCGCCCCATTTATAATGTTAACCAAGTCTCTGCCGCTCCTGCCTTCTGTTTCATTGACCAGCCAGCCCGTATCAACACCTTCCATTCTTGCACCACTTAAATAAAGGCTCAACAACCGCTCCCGCTCTACAACACCGGGTAAGCCAAAATATACCTGTATCGGAAACCTGCTCCTTACCGCAGAATCAAGTTTTTCGGGTCTATTTGTGGAAATTATTACAGCATAACTCCTGGATGATTCCTCAAAACCCTGTAGCTCCGATAAAAACTGGTTTACGCACGATACGGAATGCTCACTCGATAGAGAGTTCCTGTCCGCCAGTATTCCATCCGCTTCGTCTATAAATACAACAGCCGCAGGTCTGCTCCTGAGCCAACTGAATATGTCTCTTATCATCTCCTCAGTCTCGCCTACTAACTTTTTCCTGAACTCGCCACCCGAGTATTCCCTGAAATCCGCATTTACCATGCCCGCGAATATCCTCGCTGCGTGGGTCTTGCCCGTGCCGGGCTCTCCATAAAATAACGCATGTATTCCGCTGTTTATGCCCATTGCCATCGCTTTCTCAGGATATTTGAATATGTTCTCTATAGCCCTGAGATGCTTCAATACTTCACCTGACACTATCAGGTCATCCCACGTGTGCTTACCGGTTAATGGCTTCTCCATACCTTTTTCTTTCTCGATAGTATCAGGTATATCTCTGTATTCAAGAGGTCTGTTGACTCCCATGGTTGCTGCCTTGTTTATGAGATTCTCTACGTCCCTCGCTGAAAATCCGTCCGTTATCGCCGCAAGATAACCATAGTCAAATTCCCCGCTGTGCAATACCTTCGATATGAACAGCTTGAAAAGTCTCTCTCTCGACTCTCTGTCAGGCTTGGGTATGTGCAGCATGTAAGCCATTCTGCTCTTTACGGCAGGGTCTATCCTGTCTATGCAATTCGTGGCCAGAATGGTAAAAACTACGTCATGATATTCTTCAAACCCCTCCATCTCACCAAGTATCTGATTGGTCGCCGAGTTGTCTTTACTGCTTTCTCTCTTACCGAACAAGGCATCCGCCTCATCTATGAAAATTACGGAAGGTGCATTGCTGCGAGCTATTTCATAGATACGCTGTATATTCTTTTCCGTCCCCCCTCTGTATTTGTCCTGTATCTCGGATATCTTTAAATGATAAAATGAACAGTCCGCATTGGAAGCTATTGCCTTTGCAATCAGCGTCTTGCCCGTGCCTGCCTCGCCATACAGTATCATCCCCTTTAGAGGCTTGGTGAATTTTTCCTTCGCTGTTTTGTAACTCTTGATAAAGTCACATATCTTTTTAACTTCTTCAAGAGTACTGCTGTTGATTATCACATCGTCCCACGAAACATCAGGTACCGCATTCCTGCTCAGTTTTTTGTTCTCTTTATTAATGGATATAATTGTATCAGCCGTTAAATTATTCATACCGGCAGGCAATGCCATGTTTATAGCATTGTCTATCTCCCCTGCACTTCTGCCTTCAAAATGCTCCGCCAGCCTATCCAACTCTTTACCTTCTATTGCTTTCTTAAACTTAGAGCCCTTAGTTTTTTCTATTATTTTTCTTATAGAACCGATGATTAGTTTCTTTCCAAGTAAGAGAACAACAGGTACGGCAACTACAGTCAGTATTACAAGAAAACTCGGCAGGTTAGCGATATGCTCTGGCAGGGCTATGCGTATCCTGGGCTCGCAAAAAAGGAAATATCCGATTAAAAGGAGAAATATTAAAAAGGGAATAAACAAAAGCCAGTTTAATATGCTGTTTATAAGGTTAACACGCCTCATACTTTTGAATGACCAGCTTTTTACTAAACCCGATATCTTTAACTTAATGATCTCTTTTACATCTTCCTTGCACGGCCTGTTTATCTTTACGTGATAATCGAACCTCCCCTTCCTTATGCTCGCCTTGTCAAGTTTGTCGTAATTGTTTGTTGTGCCGAATACTACCACCCTGTGGTTGCCTTTTCTCAGGTCGTCCATGTACGTGAGAAATGCACTCGTTACTTTCGTGTCTTCCGAGTCAGCAAAATGCCTGTCGTCCCTGCTGGTTATAAGATCATCCATCTCGTCAAAAATCAGCGCATAAGGCTGCCTGGCTATCGCTTCCCTGAATAAATCACCTAATTTCATCGGCGATTCGTTAATCCACATGGATTTGATGTCGTCTATGTGAACCTTTTTATACCTTATCCCGAGCTCCTCAGCGGTCTTTTCAGCTATAAATGTCTTGCCGCATCCCTGAGGTCCGTATAAAAGTATCCCGTTTGTCTTTAAGGGATTCCTGGATAAAGCGCTCTTTACAGCTTCCCTGAGTTGCTTCTTCACTTGTTCGTATCCGCCTATCGCTGCAAATCCTACTTGCGTTGTGCCAGCCGAAGCTGTTCCTGTCGCTCCCCTGAATATAGAAGTTATCTTGCTGAAACTTGCCCAGTAGTATAAATATATCGCCGGGACAACAGCCATGAGCACTACTTCACCGTAATGCCTCTGGTTTACACAGAAAAAGATTGTGTAAAATATCCAGTAGGCAGCTCCTATCAAGCCAGCAAAAATAAACAGAAAAGGCAGCTTAGAATAAAATGTGAAAAGACGCACCCTTAATGTGTATCTTCTCTGGCTGTATACAAGCGGAGGGGCTCCCATGAGGCTATGGAGAAAGCTTCGAAGAACAGTGATGCTGAAAAAGAATAGGATAAACAGAAGGACCGATTTTATAAATAATAGAGCTATTTCCTGTATTTCTTCCATATCTATTTTTATTATAACAGTAGGGTTTTCGAGCAAAATAAAAGATTAAATTTTATAAGAAGATACGATATGTCGAATAGATTAATGCTTGTTGCAGCCATGAACCC
>JACUUX010000020.1 GCA_014859105.1 Nitrospirota bacterium | reverse complement strand
AAAAATTATCTAAGATTATTCAGAGAATTGATTCACATTTCAAGACCTGACACTACTACTAGCTACTACTAGCTACTAGTCCACACATTTCAAGACCTGACACTACTACTAGTCTCCAGTCTCACCCACAGTGCCGGCGGTAGGATATCTGGTTGAAGACAAAAAGGCGAGGAGGCTTTTTTATACCGGCGATACAGGACCAACGAATAAAACATGGGAAAGGATTGGAAATAAACAGATACATTGTCTCATTACCGATGTTTCTTTTCCAGATAACATGGAAGATATGGCAATAAAATCAGGACATCTCACCCCCCGCCTGTTAAAAGAGGAGCTTTTTAAAATACAACAAATGCCCGAACAGATATGCATTACTCATGAAAAGCCTCAATTTTCAAAAACCATTAATAATGAACTCAATAGACTTAAGATAAAAAACATAAAAATTTTAAAGGATGGGGATATAGTCAGAGTATAATTGTTCATTTTCCGTAGTGTAAAGCAACAGAAGAATTTTGCAGTGTCAATTTTATATCTCTTTAATATATCTCTTTAATCTTTAATATATCTCTTTAATATGTGTTTTCAAAAATTTCTCTAATGCTTTCACAACTTCATCTTTAAATTGAGAAGGGCTTTGAGCTATCCATACTGTGAGGTTGTAAAGTTCCTGGGTATCAGCTATTAACCATTTTTTATTTGCAAAAAGAAAAGTAAGTAATGTTGTCATAGCAATTCTTTTGTTACCATTTTCGAATGGATGGTTTTTAATCATAAGATAAAAAAGCATACTTGCTCTCGTCAAAAACCCCGGATATAGAAATTTCCCTCCAAAAGTTTGAAAGGGTGCAGCCAAACAACTCTCCAGGATGTTTGGTGGTCGTGTTGAGAAGTTTGGAATAGGTTCATTAAATGACAATAATTCTTGAGCCATCTTAAAAGTTATGTGTTCCACTTCTTTAACAGTAACTTTTTTAATCATTTATTATTCTCTACCTAGAAGTTTCAGTAATTCCCCGTATTCTTTAAATGTTTTTTTAACAGCTTCGTCTATTATCTTTTTATCTTTTTCACTCAAAGTTCTACCCATAATATCGTTCAAATATTTCCTGGGTATTGCAAAGCTTCTTCCAATTCTTACAGATTTTATTTGACCTTTTTTGATTTTTTTATAGACAGCAATTCGACTGATTCCCAGGATTTTGGCGAATTCAGAAAGAGAAATATATTCACTTTTAGACATAAGAACTACCTCAAAATTGATTTATTATTAATACTTTCAAATACTTAGTCTTGTTAACTAAATATATAGTTGTTAACAATTGTTAACTAATCTATACTAAGTTAACAAAATAATTAAAGGGAATCAAGTAGAAATGCACTAAGTGTGTTATAATTTCTTTCAATGTATATTAATAAATTAATAAAACCAAACGTTTACTCACTTTCGGCATATGAAGCGAAGGAAATTCCATGCAAGATAAAACTGGATGCCAACGAAAGCCCTTATGGATTATCTGATAAAGCGTTGTCCGATCTAAGATCACTCAAGAGTCAAAGGCTTTTCACTACATTGAACAAATATCCCGACCCTCAGGCAAACAATTTGAAAAAAAAAGCTTCCAAATACTTTGGTGTAAGGTTGGAGAAAATACTTCATGGCAATGGCTCAGATGAGTTGATTTATTATTTAATTACTACATTCGGGGGTCCTGTACTTTATCCTGTGCCTACCTTTTCGATGTATGTGATTATCACACAGGCTTTAGGTGAGGAAAAAATTGAAATAAAGCTGGATGAAAGATTTGACCTTAATCTTGAGAAAATTCTGGAAGCAATAAAAAAAGAAAAACCAAAATTAATATTCCTCAGTTCGCCTAATAACCCCACAGGAAACTGTTTTTCTACAGATAAGATTTTAAGAATAATCGAAATAACTTCAGAAAAGTCAATCGTTTTGGTTGATGAAGCGTACCAGCCGTTTGCGAGTGAAAAGGGATTCCTCCCGATGCTCGATGATTATAAAAACCTTGTAATCTTGAGGACCCTGAGCAAGGTAGGACTTGCAGGCTTGAGGGTTGGATTCCTGATAGCAGATGAGAATATAATCAATCAAGTTAATAAGGTAAGGCTGCCGTTTAATATCAATTCCCTCTCGCAGGCAATAGCAGCCATTGCTTTAAATGACAAAAGGGCTTTGAAGGCGCGGATAAAATATATTGTTTCAGAAAGAGAAAGACTTTATGAAGATATGTCAAAAATCAGAGGTATAATGCCATACCCGTCAGAGGCTAATTTCATACTGTTCAGGGTTAAAGATTCCGACAAAGCATATAATGAACTTCTGAAAAGGGGCATACTTGTGAGGAATATGAAAGGAGTAGTGAATGGCTGTCTCAGAGTTACAGTAGGAACGCCTGAAGAGAACAGGATTTTCATTGATGCCCTGAAGGGAATTATCAATAAGATGTAGCTATGAATGTAAAAAAGATTACCCGAAGAAAGCGTTGCAAATATTGCGGAGAGATATTAGTTTTTCAAAAATAAATAGGGAGCTAAAAATGAGATCTGCCAAGGTAGACAGAAAAACCAACGAGACTGATATAAAGGTTACGCTTAATCTTGATGGTGAAGGAAAATACACCATAGATACATCCATACCATTTCTTGACCATATGCTTTCTCTTATGTGTAAACATGGCCTTTTTGATATGAAAATAAAGGCAAAAGGTGATCTCGAGGTTGACTATCATCATACAGTAGAAGATACAGGAATAGTACTTGGTAAGGCTTTCAAACAGGCACTCGGGAATATGAAAGGAATATCGAGATACGGGCAGGCATCTGTGCCAATGGATGAAGCACTTGCCTCAGTAAGTCTTGATATCAGTGGGAGGCCGTATCTTGTGTATAAGGTTGAATTTCCTAAAAGGAGCAAAATTAAGAATTTTGATCCAGACCTCGTAGAAGACTTTCTGCAGGCTTTTGCGAGTAACAGCAGCATAACCCTTCATGTGGCATCACCTTATGGAAGAAATACGCATCATATAATTGAGGCAATATTTAAGGCATTGGGAAGGGCTTTAAGGCAGGCTGTGGCAATTGACCCGAGGGTTAAAGGGGTGCCGTCTACCAAGAGTGTTTAGGTTGACTCTCTACACCCCTCTCAAGAGTGACCCACCCCTTTGCCCCTCTCAAGAGGGGAAAGTATGAAGATAGCGATAACAGGGAAGGGCGGAGTTGGCAAAACTACAATTGCCTCAATATTGAGTTATCTATTTGCACAAGAAGGGAAGAGGGTCATAGCAGTTGATGCCGACCCTGACGCAAATCTTGCATCAGCCCTTGGTATTTCAAAAGAAGAGGCAGAAAAGATAAGGCCTATCGCTGACATGCCAGAGCTTATTGAGGAAAGGACAGGGGCAAAGCCAGGGAGCATGGGCGGTATATTTAAGCTTAACCCCAGAGTTGATGACCTGCCGGAAGGTATCGGATATCGCCTGAATGGAATTACTGTTCTCATAATGGGTAAATCAAAGGCTGCAGCCTCTGGCTGTTACTGTCCAGAAAACGTGCTTCTGAGAAGACTCCTTAAGCACCTTATGATTGAACGAAATGAAGTTATTATTGTCGATATGGAGGCAGGCATAGAGCATTTGACGAGGGGAACTGCCGGGTCCGTAGATGCATTTATAGTTGTAGTTGAACCCGGGCAGAGGAGCATACAGACAGCCCGGACAGTCTATGACATGGCGGAAGGGCTTGGAGTTAAAAAAGTTTTTGTAGTTGCAAATAAGATAAGAGGGAATGATGACCTTAATTTTATAAGGAATAACCTTGAGAATATGGAGCTGGCCGGATCAATAAAATTCAACGATCTTATGATGGAGGCTGATATTAAAGGAATTGCTGCATACGCGTATTCACCTGAAACTGTTGACGAAGTTAAGAACATAAAAAGCAAAATAGAGGAGATTTTAAATTATTAGAATGAAAATTAAGAGAATACTTACGGGCATAGACTTTGGTCATTCTTCAGAGGCTGTCATCGCTTACTCATCATACTTCGCTAAAAAAATGGAAGCTTCTTTGACCCTGTTATATGTAATAGATTATCTCATAACACCTCCTGCATACCTTTCGCCTTATATAGAAGAAGAAAAGAAGAGTGCTGAAGAAAAATTAGAGAATTTGCAGGGAAAATTAAAAGATTCTGGTATCAAAACAAGGGCAGAGGTGATTGTAGGAAGATTACATGAATCTTTCGATGCTGCAATAAAAAAATTATATCCTGATATGATTGCCCTCGGTTTTGCCACACATACTTTAAGAAGGAGCAGTTCGGAGAAATTGATTAAAGGATTGGCAATGCCCATGCTTGTTGTTAGAGGAGAAAAGTCTGAAAAAGCGAACATTAATTCTGTAAAAATAAGAAATATTCTATGCCCTGTCGATTTTTCTGAAATGTCAAGCAAAGCCCTCAATTTAGCAAAAGAAGTAGGGGATATCTTCTCTGCAAAAGTGCATATTTTATATGTCCTGCCGGACCATCTAATTAGAAAGAAGATGGAAGAATTTAAAAAAGAGGACATAGAATTAAAAGATTTACTTGAAGATACAAAAACTAAATTATTAAAATATTTAGATAAATATAATATTAAAAATGAAGCAGATATAAAAGAGGGCGAACCCGGTAAGGTCATTGTCTCATTTGCAAAAGAATATGATATAGATCTTATAGTTATGGGAGCCCGAGGTCTTGGATTAATAAAGGGAATGCTCATTGGAAGCATTACCGATGCTGTTTTGAAATCATCCCCTTGCCCGGTATTTGTTATACACTGATGTTTGGCGAGATACTCTTTCTTCTATTCGGACTTGTATTAATTCTTATCTCAGCAGAAGTTTTCACAAACGGAATAGAGACATTCGGCCGCAGATTCAGCCTTTCCCAGGCAGTTGTCGGCAGTTTGCTTGCTGCTGTAGGCACTGCCTTACCGGAAACAATCCTTCCTGTAGTCGCAATATTTTTTTATGGAGGAGAATCAGCAGAAGATATCGGTATTGGAGCCATACTCGGCGCACCTTTCATGCTCTCCACCCTTGCATTTTTTATTGTCGGCATAACTGTATTTGTATCATATCTAAAAAAGAGGCGGAGATTTGAGATTAATATCGAGGCCCATTCTACCAGAAGAGACATCATCTTTTTTTTGCCAATGTATTCAATGGCAGTTTTGCTTCCGCTTTTGGCCGGAAGATCATTTACTGTGCCAATAGCTATCCTTTTAATATGTGGCTATATTTTTTATGCATATCGGACATTCAGGGGCGAGAGTGCATATATAGAGCATTCCGAAGGAATGCATCTCTGGCGGTTTTTGAAGAAGATACGATTAACGAATTCAGATAAACCTAATGTTGTATTGATATTGATACAGGTTTTAGGCGCTCTGGGGGTTATGATAACAGGAGCTCACACATTTGTTGAGCATCTTGAACACGTTTCAATAAGATTCGGGATGAACCCACTTCTCTTTGCACTTATCCTCGCACCTATTGCAACAGAGCTTCCTGAAAAATTCAACAGCTTAACATGGACATGGAAGGGAAGGGATACACTGGCTATAGGAAACATCACAGGTGCTATGGTCTTCCAGTCCACCTTTCCCGTCTCTGTAGGGTTGTTGTTCACGGAATGGAAGATTACCGGTATGGCTCTTTTTTCTGCTTTAATTGCCCTTTTATCAGCATTGATTGTCCTTACGGAATTGACTCTCAGAAAAAGACTTTCGCCATTTACTATGCTTTTCGGAGGAGGTCTTTATTTAATATATGCAGTTATACTGGTTACAGGTAAAATCTGATGAAAAAAGTTATCAGAAGAGAAGTCCTGAGAAAGCGTGACGAAATACCTCCTGAGGCGAGGTCTGTAAAGAATGCCCTCATCAAACAAAGGTTTTTCTCGCTGCCTGAATTTATTGAAGCGAAAACAGTGCTTTTCTATGCCTCATTCAGATCCGAGGTAGAGACATTAAGCATAATAAGAGAATCACTTAACATGAATAAACGGGTGGTGGTTCCTAAAGTGGACAAAGAAAGACACAGACTCCGGTTATATGAAATCAAGGATGCGAGTGAATTAACCGCTGGTTTTATGGGTATACCCGAACCTTCCCTTTCAGAAGAAAGACTCATTAATATTGATAAAATTGACCTTATTGTATTACCGGGGTCAGCCTTTGATTATTCAGGCAACAGGCTTGGATACGGTGGAGGATACTACGATATTTTGCTGTCAGAGATGCATAAGAAAATCCCTGTTGCTGCACTCGCATATGAAGAGCAGCTTGTAGATTCTATTCCATCAGAGATGCATGATATAAAGGTGAATATGATTGTTACAGATAAAAGTGTGATAAGAACATGAGCAGTAAATATCTTAAGGTTGCTATCAGGGCAGCTAAACTCGCAGGTAAATTCGTACTGGATAATCTCGGTAAAATATCAAAAGAGGATGTTGGCCTTAAGAAAACATCAGATTTTGTTACTTTTGTTGATAAAGAATCTGAGAAGCTTATAATCAATAAAATCAGAGAAGAATTTCCAGATCATTCTTTTCTTGCCGAAGAATCAATCAAGGAAATCGAAACCGAGGGATACCGCTGGATTATAGACCCGCTTGACGGGACCACAAATTATATCCATCGGTTTCCTGTCTTTTCCATCTCGATAGCGCTCGAATATAAAAAAGAGATAATATTAGGTGTTGTTAACGATCCCCTGAAAAAAGAAATTTTCATTGCAGAAAAGGGTAAGGGGGCATTCTTAAATAAATGTCCAATACAGGTATCATCAGTAAAATTATTCAAGGACAGTCTTATCACGACCGGGTTTCCTTTCCGTAGCAAGGAATTTTTAGATACTTATCTCAGACTTTTTAAAAATATTTTCTTTAAGGCAAGTGATCTGAGGAGGGCGGGTTCAGCAGCCCTTGACCTTGCCTATGTTGCTTGCGGGCGATGTGAAGCTTTTTTTGAGATAGGTCTCAGTCCATGGGATATCGCAGCCGGCGAAATTCTGATAAGAGAAGCGGGCGGGGTTATTACAGACTTTGGTGGAGGTGATAGATTCCTGCTAACTGGCAATATTGTTGCAGGAACACCTTCTATACATAAAGAATTACTGGAAGAAGTAAAGGGTGTGTTTTCGGGGATTACTGACAAATAATTCCTTCGGGTATAATGACAAGATAATCTCTTTAAAATCTTATTTTGACAGAAAAAACATGACAGTGCTACAATAAGCCCTACAAAATAAAGATATGGACTTTAAAAAGATTGAGAAGGGTGTCAGACTTATTCTCGAGGGTATCGGCGAAGACCCCGAACGACCTGGTATTAAAGAGACACCAGAACGTGTTGCAAGGATGTATGAAGAAATCTTCAGTGGCCTGGAAACTCCTACCGAAGAACTCCTTAAGGCAATCGAGGGTGAGAGTCACGATGAAATGGTAATGTTAAAAGATATCCCTTTTTATTCAATGTGTGAACATCACCTGATTCCGTTTATTGGAAAGGCTCATGTTGCTTATATTCCGTCAGGCGGCAAAATTGCCGGTTTAAGTGAACTTGCAAAAGCTGTGGAAGTACTCGCTAAAAAGCCGCAGGTGCAGGAGCGCCTCACGACACAGCTTGCAGATTTAATAATGGACAGGCTAAAACCTAAAGGAGCAATGGTGATTATTGATGCAGAACACCTCTGTATCAGTATGAGAGGCATAAAAAAGCCTGGTACCCGGACAGTTACATCAGCAGTAAGAGGTATCTTCAGAACAAAGCAGTCCACGAGAGAAGAATTATTAGAGCTGATCAAGAGAAGAGAATAAAAATAAAAGGACAGAAATTGACTCCAAAGTTGGTTAATTTACCGGGGATTATTCATAGCGAACTCTGTTCCAATGATTGTCATTCCCGCTTGCCCTGTTAGAAAGTTCATTTCTAACAGGGCTTGTCGGGAATCCTTCTGACTTGTTTGGAATCGTAAAGAAGGATGCCGGACAAGCCGGCATGACCAAAAAAGATCTTAAATAACTTTTAAGATCTTTGAGGATTAATAGCATAATTAATATACTCTTAAAGAAGGGAGGGTGCTATGGCAGCAACTTTAATAAAAGGGTCTGAAATCTCCAAACAGATTAAAGAAGAAATGAAAAAAGAAATATCTTTATTGAAAGAAAAACATAACCTGATCCCGGGATTGGCTACTGTTCTTGTCGGAGAAGATGAAGCGTCTAAAGTATACGTTGGTGCCAAGGAAAAGGCTTGTAAGGAATTAGGCATTTACTCTGAAAGGATTGACCTGCCGGCTGATACAAAGGAGGAAGACATCTTATCGTTAATTGGAAAACTCAATAACGACGGCAAAATTCACGGAATACTTGTTCAACTTCCTTTACCAAAGCATATTAATGAAACGAATGTCATTTACGATATTCTTCCGGAAAAGGATGTAGACGGGTTTCATCCGGTAAACGTCGGGAAAATGATGCTCGGCCAGCCCTGTCCCCTTCCCTGCACCCCTCATGGTATCCAGGAACTTTTAATAAGGAGCGGTATCAAAACCGATGGAGCGGAAGTAGTAGTCGTTGGAAGGAGCAATATAGTAGGCAAACCCATTGCAAATATGCTCCTTCAGAAAAGAGGTGGAAATGCAACAGTTACTGTATGCCATACCGGAACAATAGACATAGCCTCTCATACCAGAAGGGCAGATATATTAATTGTGGCTGTAGGGAAACCTAAAGCGATTACTGCAGATATGGTAAAGGAGGGCGCTGTAGTGATAGATGTAGGAGTTAACCGTTTAGAAACGGGCCTTGTAGGTGATGTGGATTTTGAAATGGTTAAAGAGAAGGCAAAGGCGATAACACCCGTACCCGGCGGGGTTGGCCCCATGACTATTACTATGTTGATGAAGAATACTGTTGAAGCGGCTAAAGAGCAAAGCGGTATCCATAACATTGGAGGTTGACTGATAATAAGCCATAATGTGTAAAACAAACCTTCCGGGTCTTTAAGGATATCGACAAAATATGACCGGTTTATGATGCAAAACATTGACAGACGAAGAAAGATAGCTTTATTATATAAAAAATAGGTTTATTATATAAAATCACGAATCGGAGGTCCTGGTGGAACATAAAAAAGTTGAGGAATATCCAATAATTTGGCTACAATGTGCTGCTTGTACTGGATGTTCTGTTTCTATTCTGAATTCTGAAAGTCCAACCATTAAAAACATGCTTATTGATGAAGTACTTCCTGGAAAGCACCTTAATCTTAGATTTCATCCTACTATAATGGCAGGAGCAGGGGAGGCAGTAATCGAGGAAATGGAAAAAACGCGGCAAAACAGAAATGGAAGTTACATCTTAGTGGTTGAGGGAGCTATACCTATGGCTGAGGGCGGAGCTTATGGATACATTGGAGAAAAAGATGGAGAGCCTATATCCATGCTTTCATCGGTGGATTTTTTAGGGAAGGAAGCTATGGCAGTAATCGCTTTAGGTACCTGTGCCGCCTTCGGCGGAATAGCCGCAGCTTATGGCAATCCCGGTCATTGTACGGGAGTAGCTGAATTTTTCAAATCTCGCTCCATCACTACTCCTTTAATAAATATACCCGGATGTCCTCCCCATCCTGACTGGTTTGTTGGCACTATAGCCAGCGTCCTTTATAATGGCCTGCCAAGAGCAGAGGATTTGGATGAATATAAACGGCCAAAGGCCTTCTATGGGAAATTGATCCATGAGATTTGCCCCCGTCGAGCCGATTTTGAAGAGGGCAAATTTGCCAAAAATTTCAATGAGCCTGGCTGCTTATATGAACTGGGATGTAAAGGGCCGGTAACATATGCAGATTGCCCGATAAGGCTCTGGAATGGTGGAGTAAATTGGTGTGTTAACGCTGGCTCTCCATGCATAGGCTGTTGTGAGCCCGGTTTCCCTGATTTAGTATCTCCACTCTATGAAAAGATGATCCTGGAAGTCTTGCCGGTTGTTGGAAGGAGGTCCGAAATTGAATAAGATCATTATCGATCCAGTGACGCGTATTGAAGGGCATTTAAAGATCGAGACAACAGTTGAAAATGGGAATATAAAAGAGGCCAGAAGTGCGGGTACGCTTTTTCGGGGTATAGAGTATATTCTTCAGGGCAGGGATCCACGTGATGCTCAGAGGATAACCCAGCGCATCTGTGGGGTATGCCCCACAAGCCATTCTGTAGCATCTACCTTGACCCTCGATGACGCCTTTGGCATATCAGACAAGATACCGGACAACGGAAGGATTATGCGTAATTTGATCTTGGGTTCTGCTCACATTGCTGATCATATCCTGCATTTTTATCATCTGTCTGCCCTGGACTATTTAGATATAACCAAAGTGGCAAGATACGATGGTTCAGATGTCGTATTGTCTTCTATAAAAAAGTTTGCGGAGAGGGGAGAACTGGGGCCATTTTTCCCCAGGTATGAGGGTGATTATCGCCTTCCGGATGAGATAACCCAGATTGTAGTAGCCCATTACATAGAAGCTTTGGCTATGCGGCGCAAGGCCCAGGCGATGCTTTCAATCTTCGGCGGTAAGATGCCCCATAATATGAGCGTCGTGCCTGGAGGGTTAACTATGGTACCCACCACGGACAAAATAATTTCTTTCCTCTGGAGACTGAACGAACTCAGAGACTTTATAGACAGAGTATACATACCTGATGTTTTGGCTATCGCCGAGGTCTACAGGGACTATTTTGAGATTGGAATTGGTTGCAGAAATCTGCTTTCTTATGGAAGCTATGACCTGGATGGTAATGAACCCGATCTTGCTAAGCGGAAGAGATTATTCAGACAGGGGACTGTTTCTGCAGACCTTAAATTCAAAGAACTTGATGTAGCCCAAATCTCAGAGGAAATCAGATATTCGTGGTATGTATCAGATTCAGGCAAAATAAGTCCAGAATTCGGGAAAGAAGGTGCTTATTCCTGGATAAAAGCACCACGTTACGGAGGCAGGGTTTATGAGGTAGGTCCTCTTGCCCGAGTGATGACAACTTACGCTGTTGGTGATCTAAGGATCAAGGAGCTGGTTGATTCTGTTCTTTCTAAGTTTAAGGCCGAACCCGATATATTCTTTTCTGTTCTTGGCCGCCACATTGCCCGGGCTTTGGAAACTAAATTCATTGCTGATTCCATGCCTGAGTGGCTACTTCAGCTAAAACCAGGAGAGTCATCGTACGTTAATTATATTATTCCCGATGAGTCTACGGGTATGGGGCTTGTTGAAGCAGCGAGAGGAGCCCTGGGACATTGGATAGAGATAAAGAATAAGAAGATTGCTAATTATCAGTGTGTGGTACCGAGTACCTGGAATTTTTCACCCCGGGATGATAAAGGGCAGCCTGGACCGGCGGAACAAGCGCTTATGAATACAAAGATAAAAGATGAATCTAATCCCTTTGAGATAGTGCGAATAGTGCGGTCGTTTGACCCTTGTCTGGCCTGTGCTGTACATTAAAGGACACAAAGGAAGGTGGTAATTTAGATTATGCTTATTTCTGAACAGAAACCTTTTGAAGAGATATGGAGATATGTAAACAAAGACAAGGTTATTTTTTTAGTTGGTTGCAAGGGTTGTGCTGATGGGTGTGAAAGCGGGGGTGAGCGGCAGGTTTTGGATATTAAAAAAAGGCTGGAAACCGGGGGAAAGACTGTAAGTGGCATATGCCTTATTGATATGGTATGTAATGAGGCTTTAACGAGGATGAAGTTATCAGCCCAAGCAGATGCTATTGAATCTGCAGAATCTGTATTGGTGATGTGCTGCGGAGCGGGGGTTCAGACAGTAGCCTCTTCCGTATACAAGGTTGTTCATCCAGGCTGCAATACCATTTCTTCTGGGGGCGGTCATGCCGAGTGGAAGCAGGCAGAAAGGTGCCTTGAGTGCGGCGATTGCGTTCTGGAATTTACTGGTGGTATCTGCCCAATAGCCAGATGTGCCAAACAATTGCTAAATGGTCCTTGTGGCGGATCCCAGGGTGGAAAGTGTGAAATTTCAACCGACATGCCCTGTGCATGGCAGCTCATTATCGAGCGTCTTTCCAAAATTGGATGTCTCTATAAACTACAAGAGGTCATGCCTACTAAAAACTGGGACAAAAGCTTGACAGGTGGGCCGCCAACTATAAGGAGCTGATGTATTATGAAAACAGGAAGCAATCTGGAGAAGGTTCTTGAAGGGGGCTATTTCGCTGTAACTGCTGAAGTGGGTCCCCCAAAAGGTACCTCTGCAACAGTTATACGTAGAAAAGGCGAACTTCTTAAATTATATTGTGACGCAATGAACGTAACGGATAATCAGACGGCCATCGTACGTATGTCAAGTTTGAGTGGCTGTGTCATCCTGAAGGAGATGGGTATTGATCCTGTAATGCAGATGGTAGTCAGGGACCGAAATCGGATCGCAATTCAGAGTGATATCCTGGGGGCAGTTGCCCTTGGAATTAGAAACGTACTTTGTCTTTCGGGTGACCATCAAAGATTTGGAAACCATCCTGATGCAAAAGGTGTATATGATATCGATTCGATTCAGCTCGTTCAGACCCTCAAGAATATGAGGGATGAAAAAAAATTTATATGCGGTGAAGAGATTTCCGGAGAAATGCCTCTTTTTATTGGTGCAGCTAAAAATCCATTTGCTGACCCATTTGAATATAGGGTAATAAGGCTGGCTAAGAAGGTAATGGCCGGAGTAGATTTTATTCAAACACAGGCTGTATTTGATACTAACAAGTTTAAGAGATGGATGGAGATGGTTAGAGATCAGGGGCTGGATAAAAAGGTTCACATTCTTGCAGGTATAATACCGATAAAATCTGTAGGGATGGCTCGCTACATGAGGGATAATGTCTCAGGAATCAGCGTGCCGGATGAGATAGTAACCCGTATGGAGGGGGCAAAGAATGTCAAGGAAGAAGGTGTGAAGATATCTCTGGAAATTATCGATCAACTCAAAGAGGTAGAAGGTATCCATGGCATACATATTATGGCTGTGGCCTGGGAAGATATAGTGCCTGTCATCGTTGAGAGGGCCGGCTTACTACCAAGGCCGATAATGTAGTAATATTGAAGAATGATTATAATACATACGAAATTAAGGATCAGGCTTGAAAGGGAAATTTAGATCTTTTTGGGGGATACGATGAGTGCTAAAATATTAGTTGTTGATGATGATCCCGATATCCTTGAGGCTATCAGCATTATCCTTGAGGCCAATGGCTATGAGGTAGTCACTGCTCGAGATGGTCTGGATGGATTGGCAAAGCTTAAAGAGGAAAAACCAGATTTAATGATTCTGGATCTTCTTATGCCCAGGATGGATGGATTCGAGGTATGCAAGGAGTTGAAAGATCCTCGACGTGCTAAGTATGCACATATACCTATCATCATACTTAGCAGTGTGAGGGAAAAGGCCAGTCAGCGGCGATATGAATTAGAAACAGGACTACAACTTGACGTTGATGATTATATAGAAAAACCCATCGAACATAATATCTTATTGGAACGTGTGAAGAAGATTCTCCAGAAAGCAGGTGAGGCTTGATAACTTAAGTGGGGTGGAAATGGAGAAAAAAAGGATTTTACTTATAGAAGATGATGTAGATTTTGCCGAAGCAACCAAGCTTATTTTAGAGAACAAATCTTATGAAGTGACTGTTGCGTATGACGGGCAAGAAGGGTTGAGAAAAGTCCAGGCAGAAAAGCCGAATTTAATTATTTTAGATGTCATGATGCCTGGAATGGATGGCTATCAAGTTGGTGCTAAGCTTAAAGCTGACCCTGAATACGGTCACATCCCCATTCTGCTATTGACAGCAGTTGGAGAGGCCATACCTACAACAGAATATACCAAGGAAATGGGCATGAGGATCGAGGCTGACGATTATATTCCCAAACCTGTAGAACCTAAAGAGCTGGTAGAAAGAGTAGAAAATCTGTTGAGAATTTCTACGGGGAATTAAAATTAATTTACCATAATGTCCCATAGAAAAGCATCGGGTTTTTTAAATTCAGATAGAACAACTCCCTGTAAGGGTGTGGTTATCTATAAAAATTCTTACTGCTACGAAAAAATTAATAAAATACGGTAAGGTCGCAGAAAATAGCCGGAATGATTTCCGAAGACCTGTTGCAAGGTACGGGGAATTATCAAGTTAAAGCTTAACCTGCTTTAATACGGGAGATATATGCCTTATAGAGCAATGAAGGAATCATTAAATGCCGTAATTGATAGTCTGTCAGATGGGATATTGGTTACAGATAAACAGGGTAAGATAGTCCTTTATAACCAACAGGCTGAAGCAATGCTTGGAATAAAGGGAAGTTATGCCTTGAATCAGCCAGTTCAAGATCACATTAGGAATGAATTGCTGGTTAAACTTATAACCAAGATATTGAGGCTTGATGTGCCCTATCGCACGGAAGAGGTATGCCTCATGAATTCAGGTAATACAATGCTCAGGGTACATGTAAACCCTGTCAGAGATACAAATGGATTACTTATTGGATCCGTAACCGTGCTCCATGATGTCGCACAGTTAAGTGCTATAGATAAGATCAAGGCTAATTTCTTATCCATGGTTTCTCATCAATTAAAATCCCCATTGAGCTCCACTTTACTTCAGACATCTATTCTTCTGGATGGGATGGTGGGAGAGTTCAATGAGAAACAAAGGGATTTGCTTCAAAAGGTCAGAACCAAGATCAAGGGCATGGTTGATCTGATACATGATATCCTTGATGTCTGCTATATCGAAGAGGGAGGATATCTTACACAGATAGAAAGCCTGAATCTCGCTGAGATTTTACAGAGAACAGTCGAGTTAATGCAACCCCAGGCTCAAGACAAGGATATCGCCATTCATGTAAAAATAGAAGATCACATTCCTTTGATTATTGGGAACAAAAGCAGTGTGGAAGCCATGTTTATTAACCTGATCAGTAATGCTATTAAGTACACTCCCTCAGAAGGGCAGGTAAGTGTAGAGATGACCCAGAATGCACAGAACGTTCAGATAGAAGTTTCCGATACAGGATTAGGTGTTGAAGACAAGGATATTCCACGAATTTTTGAAAAATTCTACAGGGTAAGATCAGAGATAACAAAAAATATTAATGGTACAGGCCTGGGCCTTTCTATTGTTAAAAGCGTTGTAGATGCCCACAGTGGCGCTATCAATGTAGAAAGTAAGGTAGGGGAGGGCACTACATTTACTATTCTACTACGTGTAAAATAAGTGCTCTAAGGTGAACAAATGACCGATAAAACCGCACCCCTTGTCAGGCAGCATGCCCTGTATATACTGATGTACGCAGTTATGTTGCAGCGATTGCCAGAAGTGACTTTAAAATGGTAACGAGAATTATCTGTAACGATGCTCATATATAATACAGTCCATGCCACAGAAATAAAGGCAGGAATTTAAATAATTTTTCTAAAAAGGAGTGTGATTTTAATGAGTATCAGCGCAATGCCCCCTTGTCAGGCAGCATGCCCTATACATACAGATGTTCGAGGTTATGTATCCGCTATCGCCAGGGGCGATATAGAGACTGCCATAAAAATTATCCGGCAGGTAAACCCATTCCCTTCAATCTGCGGGAGGATATGTACGCGGGCGTGCGAGTCTGCATGTAGACGTGGACAGATTGATGAACCTATTGCCATTGCGTCTCTAAAGCGATTTGCGGCAGATGAGACAAGAGCTTTGCCGCAACTCAGAAGACCTGGTCTGTATTATACTGAAAAAATTGCAGTAGTAGGTGGTGGGCCGTCCGGTCTTACAGCTGCCCATGACTTAGCATTGCTCGGGTACAAAGTTGTTGTCTTCGACGCAGAGAACGAGCTTGGCGGGATGCTGAGTAGAGGTGTGCCTGAATACAGGCTTCCAAGACACATTGTAAGGGAAGATATCAATTGTATCCTATCGTTAGGTGTTGAAGCAAGAACAGGAATGGCACTTGGTAGAGACTTTACGATTGAAGACCTGATGAAGGAATATCAGGCAGTCTTCTTAGCTCTGGGGAGCGAAAGGAGCCTTTTCCCTAAATGCAAGGGAGTAGAACTACCAGGCATCATCACGGCAGTTGAATTTCTCAAGCAGGTAAGCCAAGGGCAAAGGCCCTACCTCGGCAATAAGGTTGTAGTAATCGGCGGCGGACATACGGCAGTGGATGCGGCCAGAACATGTATCAGACTGGGTTCCGAGGATGTGACAATTATGTATCGCAGGACAGCAGGTGAGATGCCAGCCGGTAAAGCAGAGGTGAAGGAGGCAGAACATGAAGGGGTAAAGTTTATGTATCTGACCGCCCCTGTAGAATTTAGCGGCAGGGGAAGTGTTAAGAAGGTGAAATGTATTAAGATGCGGCTAAGCGGTGAGGGAAGACGCAGTAAGCCAGTACCACTTGAAGGGTCTGAGTTTGAGATAGAAGCTGAGGCGGCAATTCTGGCGATTGGGTATAACCCTAAAGCCGACACGATTAAAGAAGTCGAATTGATATCTGGAAAGAGCGGTACAATTGTTGTGAAAGATGATACAGGCACTACGAACCTGAGAGGTGTTTTTGCAGGCGGGGACGTTGTCAGTGGTCCTCTGAGCGTGATTCACGCAATTGCGTCCGGGAAAAGAGCGGCTGATGCAATACACCGCTATCTGCGTAATCTACCACCTAAAGAGATCGAGGAACCTGCGGTTTTGAGACCTCTTGACGAGAAAATAGTTAACCTCATTGTAAAGGCTATGAGACCTAAGATGCCAACACTTCCCGTCAAGGAGCGAATTAAGAGTTTTGAAGAAGTAAATCTTGGGTATAACAGGGAGCAGGCTACGATGGAAGCTCAGCGCTGTCTGAACTGCGGTGCAGGGGCAGTTATATCGGATGACTGCGTGGCATGTTTTAACTGTGTTCTTGTATGTCCTTATGGAGTGCCTGTGGCAGGCGAAGAAAAGGCTAAAATTGATATAAGTCAGTGTCAGGTTTGTGGAATCTGTGCAGCAGAATGTCCGGCTTCGGCAATCGAGGTTAGTCTTGAGACAAAAGAGACAAGCCGTAAAAAACTTAAAGGCGCTGTTGAGAATGCGAAAAAGGAGAAACCCGGGGATTTTACCATAAAATTCTATTGTCAATATGAAGCCGCAGGGAAATCAGTTGAAGCAAAAGAAAGCAGTAAATATGGAGTCGGGAAGCCGTGCATGGCACGTATTGACGTTTACCAGCTTATCCATCCTTTCGAAGAGGGATCCAAGGGTGTTGAATTATATACATGTGAGAATAAGGATGAATGTCGGTTCAAAGGCTGTGATGAATGGATACTTAGACATGTCGAAAGAGCAAAAAAGATGTTAAAAGACATCGGTATAGATGCTGAACGGCTGAAGATTGTATATGAGGATAAAGAAAAATAGTGATTTCGGTTAAAAGAATAACTATTAAAGTATAAATAAAAGAAGGTGATTGTATGATTGTTGCCGAAATTAAGCCTTTGGCAGAAATCAAAGAGATGGTAAAAAAATACAGAAAAGTACTGATTGTTGGATGTGGTGCTTGTGTTACCGTCTGTCTCAGTGGCGGGAAAAAACAGGTTGAATTACTCGCATCCGCCCTTCGAACAGTAAAGAAGATGGAAGGAGAAGACGCTGTTATAGGAGAACGAACAATACCCAGGCAATGCGAGCTAAAATTTATTGAACAGATGAAGGATGAGGCATCTCAATATGAGGCAATTCTTTCAATGGGTTGTGGTGCTGGTGTACAGAGCATTGCCGAGGACCTTGAAAATATCCCTGTTTTGCCTGCAATGAATACCCTTTTTATCGGAGCTTCAGATGGACGTGGTACATGGATTGAGCTTTGTGCAGCCTGCGGCGACTGCATCCTCTGGAGGACAGGCGGGATATGTCCGGTAGCAAGGTGTGCAAAGAGGCTCATTTATGGGCCCTGTGGTGGATCACAGGGCGGAAGATGTGAGGTCTCAAAGGATAACCCCTGCGTATGGCAACAAATTTACACCCGCTTAATGAAACTAAATCAACTACATCTTTTAATGGGATCGTCCCAGCCAAAGGCATGGCCTGTTCATCCCAGAAAGCTGGTGAGAGAAGATTTAAAACTAAAGAAGGAGCCAACAGGAGTTTGATGTGATGGGATTCAGGGAGGCTTTACATTCTGGTAAGTTCCTTATCACGGCAGAGATAGGGCCGGGTAAGGGAACCGAGACAGATGAATTGTTAGAAGATGCAGAGCTTATCAAAGGAAAGGTAGATGCTATTAATGTTACCGATCTTCAGAGTTCTGTTATGCGTTTGGGTTCCATGGCAGTTTGTCACCTCCTGAAAGATCATGGAATTGATCCTATCTTACAGATGACCTGTCGAGATAGAAACAGGCTGGCGCTACAATCAGACCTGTTAAGTGCATGGGTTTTGGGTATCAGGAATGTGCTGTCCTTGACAGGAGACCATCCAACATTGGGAGATCATCCTCAGTCAATGCCTGTATTTGATTTAGATTCTGTAAGCCTTTTAAAGGTAATCAAGAGGCTGAATGAAGGGGTTGACATGGCAGGGAATCAGCTCAAAGGTGCTCCAGATTTCCTTCCAGGTGCAGTGGTAAATCCGGGAGCAGATACCGAGGCAGCTTTAGAAATGCAGATTATAAAAATGGAAAAAAAAATAGAGGCAGGTGCGGAATTCTTTCAAACTCAGGGAATTTTTGACCTGGATCTCTTCGAAAGATTTATGAAGCGGGTAGAGGGGTTTAAGACTGAGATCCTGGGAGGAATAATCTTATTAAAATCAGCCGGTATGGCAAGGTTTATGAATAAAAATGTTGCCGGCGTATTTGTTCCTGAGCCTCTAATTAAAGAAATGGAAGTGACAAAGGATAAGGTAAAAACCAGCGTTGAGATAGCTGCCAGATTAATCAAGGGAATGAAAGATATGTGTCAGGGAGTTCATATAATGGCTATTGGATGGGAGAAAAGGATTCCCTTGGTCCTGGAAGACGCTGAATTATAGATCCCGTTGGAATTCATTACTACGGGGTAAAGGCAGGATTTCAGGCAGATTATGCACAGGGTTTCTATTATTGGTGCTGGAGCTGTTGGAACCGCAATTGGGTATCTTCTAAAAAAAAGTGGCTATTTAATTGCTGGAATAGGGAGCAGGACAGCTGAATCAGCTAATAAGGCAAGGGATTTCATTGGAGACGGGGATGCCTCAATAGATTTAATAACGACTGCCAGAAAAGCAGATATAGTATTTTTAACAACTTCTGATAACGCAATTGAGGAAGTATGCAACAGTATTGCTTCTGGCGGAGGGTTCAATACAGGAGCGATTGTATTTCATACAAGCGGTGCATTATCCTCTGAGATTTTAGTTTCTGCAAAAAGAGCTGGTGCAAATGTTGCCTCTTTACATCCGCTTCAGAGCCTTCCTGATGTCAGAGAAGCTGTGAAAAACCTTCCGGGTTCTTACTTCTGTATAGAGGGAGATGAAGCTGCACTGTCAGTAGCAAGAGAGATAGTTAAGGCCTTTGACGGGAGGGAAATAACTTTAAAAGTAGATAAAAAACCGCTGTATCATGCGGGAGCCGCTGTGGTTTCAAATTTTCTTGTGGCGACTGTTGGATTAGGCCTGGATTTCCATGAAGCAGCAGGGATTAACAGAAAAGAATCTCTTAATGCTCTTATGCCTTTGATAAAGGGGACAGTAAAGAATATAGAAACTCTTGGAATACCATCAGCTCTTACAGGACCCATTGCAAGAGGAGATTCAAATATTATCGAAGATCACCTGAAGGCAATACCAAAGGATAGGCAGGATTTAATAATACTTTATTCCGAACTTGGAAGGTACACAGTTAAAGTAGCACTTGAGAAAGGGACACTAAAGAAAGATTCCGCCGAAAAGATCATTTCCTTATTCGATAAATATCAGGAAGGGTTAAGAATATAGGTGAAGGTTCTTGTTGTTGACAGCGGAGGTCGTGGTCATGCTATAGCATGGCAGTTTAAAAACGACCCCAATGTTAAGGAAGTCATTTGCGCGCCTGGAAACGCAGGTATTGCTCTGGAAATAAGATGCAGAAATGCAAAAAAAAGTGAAGAAATTATTGATCTTGCAAAGAGCGAAAAAGTTGACCTTGTTTTTATAGGTCCGGAAAGCCCTTTAACAAACGGGATTGTAGACCTGCTCAACAGTGAGGATATGCCTGTTGTCGGACCAGTAAAAAAAGCCAGTATTCTCGAAGGTAGCAAGGCCTACACAAAGTTATTGTGTAGAGAGATAGGGGTACCTGTTGCGGAGTTTGAAGTCTTTGACGGTCCCGAAGCCGCGAAAGATTATATTGAATATGTGAAGTATCCTGTAGTTGTAAAAGCAGATGGCCTTGCGCAGGGTAAAGGATCAATAGTTTGCACTGATAAACAGGAAGCGCATCAAGCTGTAACCCAGTTAATGATCGAAAAGATCTTTGGTGATGCCGGCAATAAAGTTGTAATTGAGAAAAGACTGTACGGCAAAGAGATTTCATTTTTTGTTTTTACTGACGGAGAAACAATTGTACCAATGCCGGTTGCACAGGATTATAAAAGGGCATATGATAACGATGAAGGTCTGAATACGGGTGGAATGGGTGCGTATTCTCCACACAGTCTCGAAGGCGGGGAACTCAACAAACTGGTGAGCGAAAAAGTTGCCAGACCATTAATCCAGGGATTCAGTGAAAAAGAAGGAATACCTTATAAGGGGGTCCTTTATTTAGGGCTGATGCTTGTTGAAGAAACACCTTATCTTTTAGAGGCAAATGTACGTCTGGGTGATCCTGAAGCAGAGGTAATACTTCCCCGATTGAAGACACCGATGAGTGATATCAGTTTTCAGATAATAAACGGAGTTCTAAGTGAAAGAGAAGTTGAATGGAATCAGGATTATTACTGTGATGTAGTGGCTGCAGCCGGCAGGACAAAACAATTCAGGAACGGAAAAAGCAAAGGTTGGTATTCCGGCTATCCTGCCCGCTATGGAAAAGGTTATCCCATCTCAGGGATAGAGGATATTAATGATCCTGATTGTAAAATATTTTTTGCAGGTGTGAGTATTTCAGAGAAGAAGGGTTTAGTAACCGATGGTGGCAGGGTTCTCCACGTGGTTGGAAGAGGGAGGACATTGCAGGAAGCCAGGGCTGTTGCTTATAGAAATATAGCAAAGATACATTTTGAAGGTATCAGGTATAGAACGGATATAGGAAAATAATAAGCATAAATAGGGAGAAAAGGTTTCTATGAGAAAAAAGAAAAAACCCCCGGTTGACACGCGTAAATGGTTCAGATACCAATTTTTTGGTAGCGGAGCTGTTATCTTTCCTAAAGAAAATACTGTTGTGGACACAACTATAGCAAATATATCTTTTTCCGGTATAGGTTTATATTCATCAACCCCTGTAGGGAAAGGCAAGAAGGTTAAAATAAAAATTTCATTTGTTGATAGGAAGGGAAAGATTTGCGAGGACTTTACTGAAGGTAAAGTTGACTGGCAAAAGAAGTTTAAAAATATATATCTTGTTGGAGTTATTTTTGATGAAGAACTGAATACAGTTAATCAACCAAAGCTTTTAGAGCATTTAACGTGGCTTATTGATACATTTAACTGGCCTCAGCCTTACAAGGATAAAAGAATATCTATGTTATAAAAAGGAGATCATCGGGCCCGGGATATTGTTAGCTGCCATTCAAGGTATTCTTAAAATAAAATGTTTTTTATCAGCCGCCGATAACTGCATGGTCCTCCTCCAAAGCTTCAACCATCTCACGCTGAATTATAGGATAAGTTACCGAATTCCAGGCATCCCCAAAATGATTTGGAAGTAGGTTGAGGGATGTCGGGTCATCTGTTTCGATAACAAAAAAAATTTTTCTGGGAGAGATTCCTAAGACTTCAAATCGTTTAATTGATTTGCATCTTGTTTGAAAAATCTTATCCAGGCCTTTTTTAAACCATTCTGCTCTTTCATTTATAATAGCCGTTCTGGGTGTATCTTCTTTAGCATCAAAGATAGAAATAAACCACATTTTAAGCCTCCTTTATTTGTTTATTTTTGTCAAATTATAACATTTCAGCGGCCTTATTTCTTATAGCCTCTAAGTCTGGAAATACGTGTTCGTTCATGTTCTTTGACAGTAATTAAAGATTTCCATAATCGTCCTTCTCTCTCTATCAATAAATTTGCCTCGTCAGGGCCTGATGAGCCTGCAGCGTAATTCGGAAATATTCCAGGTTCGGTGGTCGCATCCAGCTTCTCTATCACAGGAGTGAGTATCGTCCATGTTTCTTCCACACCCTCCTGTCTCAAGAATAACATCTGGTCCCCGAGCATACAGTCAAGAAGAACCCATTCATATGCATCGAGTGAGACGTCTTTCTGATAGGAAAAATCCATGAGTACCGGATTGAGGCAGACTCGGGTTCCGGGTTTTTTTGTCTGGAAAGTAAGACTGACTCCTTCATCAGGTTGTAATCTGAAAACCAGTATATTTGGCTCTATGTTCTCATCCATGACTTTCGAGAACATCATGTGAGGCACCTGTTTGAAGTGAATTGAAATTTCAGTCTTTCTTACAGGCAGTCTCTTCCCTGAACGGAGATAAAATGGCACACCGTTCCATCTCCAGTTGTCTATATAAACCTTCATTGCGGCAAAGGTCGGTGTAGTGGATTCAGGCGAAACGCCTGGCTCTTCCCGGTATGAGACAACAGGGTTACCCTGAATTGTTCCTCTTCCATATTGTCCGATTACCACATATTCATTTATTGAATCCAAAGGGAACGGCCTTATAGAATGTAACACCTTGATCTTTTCATCCCGCACCCTGTCGGCTTTAAATGCCACGGGTGGTTCCATGGCTGTTACAGAAAGGAGTTGAAACATATGACTTTGAAACATATCCCTGATAACACCTGCTTCTTCATAATAACCTGCCCTGTGTTCAATACCCAGGGTTTCTGCAACAGTTATCTGGATATGATCTATATATCTCCTGTTCCATAAAGGCTCAAATATTGAGTTTGCAAAGCGGAACATGAGCATGTTCTGTACCGTTTCCTTTGCAACATAATGGTCTATACGAAAGATCTGTTTTTCCTCGAAATATTCTCTCAGGACAGTATTTAATTTTTTTGCTGATGAATAGTCCCGCCCGAAAGGTTTTTCAATGACAATATGTGCATAGCCTTTATCTTCACGTGAAAGTCCGGAAATACCCAGATTATAAATTACACTCTCAAAAACAGATGGAGGTACAGCCAGGTAGAAGATACGGTTCCCACCTGTCTTATATTTCCTTTCCAATTCAGGCAGTTGCTCTTTAACAGATTTAAGGTACGGTTCAGGGACGGTAAAATCGAAAGAAGAATAATAGAGTTTAGTCGCAAACCCCTCCCATGAGGTGATATTGAAATATTTTGTAAGGGTATTCTTTAAAGACTTTTTTATTATTTCCCGGTATCGATTGCTATCCATTTCGATTATGTCTGTACAGAAGATAAAAAAGTTTTGAGTCAGGAGACCGTCTTTATAAAGGTGATAGACCGCGGGGATAAGTTTTCTTTTCGCAAGGTCCCCTGCTGCACCGAAGATGACGAGACAGAAGGGTCTCGAAATCTCTATTTCGCAGGAGCCTATTATCTGATAACGTGGCTCTTCTTCACTTAGATTTTTAAGATTTTCCATTATTGAATCAGAGCGTTCCAGTCTGATGAAAAACTCTCTATTCCCCTGTCAGTCAGTTCATGATAAATATTATAATCCTGCCACTTTTTAGTAAGATCAAAGTCTTTGAAAGGAATCACCTTAAGGCCTTTAGTGTTATAAGTATACTCATTTCCAGGGATAAGAAGACCCTTTTCACCCCACTCCTTTAATATCTTGAAAGGTGCTGTAACAATGTCTGATTCAAGTTTCAGGGCATACAGGAGATGGTCAATGTTTCTCACACTGGCTGTCAATACCTCGACATGGCCATCCCCTTTCTGATACATTTTGATAATGTTCGATATTAAAACCATCCCGTTTTCTCCTCTGTCATCAAGCCGGCCTACAAAAGGCGAAACAAAGACATCACCCCTTTTCGCTCCTTCTGTCGCAGCGTAAACAGCGGAAGCCTGTTCCTGAGTAAAACAGAGCGTCATATTTACACGTAACCCCTCTTTTATTGACTTTCCCGCTGCCTTCAGTCCTTCATGTGTTATAGGAAACTTAATATGTGCATTAGGTATCCATGAAAACATTTCCCTGCTCTGCTTTATCATCTCTTCAGATGTTGTAGAAGTATCAGCGTATACCTCAACCGAGATTGAACCTTGAGGAATAAGAGCCGAGATTTCTTTTACTACCTGACCATAAAATTCGAGGATTTCTTCCCTGCTGAACTTTTCACCTCCTTCAATGCGCTGTCGGGCTGCGGGGTTTTTCGATATAAGTGTTGGGTTTGTTGTCTGTCCGTCAAGAAATCCCAGCAAACCGATAATCTTCTTCGTTTCATCAGGATCACCGCCGTCTAAAAAAATTCTTGTCTTGAGATTTTCTGGCCTCATATCAACTCCTTTATCTTCTGGATAATTGCATCTTTGGAAATTCCTTCGTAATCGAGTAGCTCCTCCGGTTTTCCGCTCTTGGGCATTTTTCTGACTGCAAGCGAATAGACAGGTGTAGCAACAGTGTGGAGACAACTCATAACAGCTTCTCCTATGCCACCTTCAGCAAAATGGTCTTCTACAGTTATGATCGCATTTGTTGAATACGCTGCCTCTTGAAGTGTTTTTGAATCAAGAGGCTTTATGCTGTAAAGGTCAATAATGCGGGCATAAATTCCATCTCTTTTAAGCTCCTCATAAGCCTTGAGAGCCTCAAAGAGAGTTATTCCTGCACAGACAATAGCTACAAGGTCTTTGTCATTTTTTCTCAAAACCTTGCAGCCTCCGATATGAAATTTTTCTTGTGCATCATAAATGATGGGTGTGTCCATCCGGGTCGTGCGTATATAAACCATTCCGTGATGCTTTGCAGCTTCTTCAACTAATTTTTCAGTAGATACTGCATCACCTGGATACAGAACGACGCTGTTCATAACAGCCCTGAACATTGCTATATCCTCAAGCCCCATCTGGGACGGGCCGTCTTCCCCGATTGATACCCCTGCATGAGAGCCGCAAAATTTAATATTTGCATCAGAATACCGGCTCATTCTGATCTGGTCAAAAGCACGTGTAAAGAAAGCGCCAAAAGTGGAAATAAAGGGGATCTTTTCGCGGCGTGACAGACCTAATGCCATGCCGACCATATTCTGTTCTGCAATGTACATCTCAAAAAATCTTTCTGGATGCGCTTCCTTGAATATCTCGGAAAAAGTCGAATTGCATACCTCGGCATCCAAAACAACCATATCCGGAAAAGACGGAAAAATCCTGACAAGTGCCTTGCCATATGCCTTGCGTGTAGCGACAGGCTTATCCGGAAGATAATGTATTTCACCCGCTGCTACGGGATTAATTCTTACTGGTTTTGTATCGTCCGGTCTGGTTATTTCTCCTGTAATTGTCTTATCAACAACTCCCAATTCCTGCAAAGCCCTTTCTAATTCTTCTTTTTTCGGAGCCTTTCCGTGCCACCCATCTTTGTCTTCAAGAAATGAAACCCCTTTTCCCTTAATTGTTTTTGCGATTATCATAACCGGTTTCTTAACACTTAGAGCTTTTTCATAAGAAGTAAGTAGTTCAGGGAAGGAATGGCCGTCAATTAATATCGGCTCCCATCCAAAAGCAGAAATCCTCCTTTCGTACTCATTAAGGTTATGTCCGTACATCGTCTCTCCACGTTGCCCGAGACGGTTTACATCAATGATCCCGACAAGATTATCCAGCTTGTAATATGCGGCTATCTGTATAGCTTCCCACTGTGAACCTTCTGACATTTCACTGTCTCCGAGGAGTACGTAGGTCCTGTAAGGAAGCTTATCAATATATTTAGCATTCAGGGCCATTCCAAGGCCGATAGATAATCCTTGACCGAGGGAACCTGTAGATGCTTCAACATACGGAAAGGCAACCGTAGGATGGCCTTCAAGCGGACTGCCAAATTTTCTCAGGGTCATGAGTTCCCGTTCGGTAATTTTTCCAGCAGCAGCCCAGAGTGCATAGAGAAGTGGTGAAGCATGACCTTTTGAAAATATCAACCGGTCATTGTTGGGATGAGCCGGGTTGTCAGCATCAAATCTGAAGATACCGTCAAATAACAGGACTGTCATTAAATCAGTAGCCGAGAGAGAAGATGTGGGATGACCTGAACTGGCCTCTGTGGTGGAAGAGAGGATGTAGTATCTGATCAGTTTAGCAAGTTTTTTTAATTTCTCTATGTCTGCCATTGTACCAGAAAGAGGCAGATGTTACTCAAGAATTTGTTTATTAACATACGTCAGTCTCTCTTAAAAACATCATGCCCTCCAAACTGATTCCTCAGTGCAGAAAGAATTCTACCAGTATAACTCGGATTTTTTTGAGAATCAATCCTGAACTGAAGGGCTCCTTCGATGACAGGCATCGGGATCCCCGATTCCTTTGCAGCCTCAACTGTCCATGATCCCTCGCCGGTATGAGAGACTGAGCCCGAGATATTATCAAGGTCTTCACCATGCTCTTCGAATGCCTTCCGGAGCCATTCTACCAGCCTCGATTCAATAACGCTGCTGTGATTGTATATCTCAGCGACTTCTGTCAAATTTAGCTGAAAAGGAGAAGCTTTTAGCAAAGCGAACCCCTCTGCAATTGCCTGCATCATCCCGTATTCTATTCCATTATGGACCATTTTAACAAAATGGCCTGCTCCGGATTTGCCCATATATCCATAGCTGCCTCCGGCTGAAAGGGCGCTGAATAATTTTTCATATCTCTCGAAGATATCTTTTCTCCCGCCAACCATTATGCATGCACCTGTTCTCGCACCAGATGGTCCGCCACTCACTCCGGCATCTAAAAAGTTTATTCCCTTCTCTTGCAATTCCCTGCTTCGTTTTATTGTTTCTTTATAAGGAGAATTCCCGCCATCGATTAATGTATCAGCCGGCTGAATAAAAGGTGAAAGTCCTTTTATAACTGAATCAACAGCATGATGCGGAACCATAATCCATATAAGTCGCGGTGTGATTAAGGCGGAAGCAAGAGTTTGTAATGAATATGCAGGTTCTGCACCATGTCTTGAGATATTTTTTACTGCATCTTCATTATTATCGAAAACGACAACTTCATGCCCTTTTTCAAGGAGTCTCTCCACCATATTTGAACCCATTTTGCCCAAACCAATATAACCAAGTTTCATAATCTTTATCTTTTTAGAAATTCCCGCTCGATTTCGTTTACTTTATCCAGCCTTCTTTTATGTCTTTCAGCCCCTGAAAACTCAGCAGCAAGCCATACTTTAACTATCTCCTTTGCGAGTTCGGTACCTATAACCCTTGCACCGAGACAGAGGACATTTATATTATCATCCTCCACGCCCTGATGTGCAGAGAAAGTATCATGGCAGATAGCAGACCGTATGCCCGGAAATTTATTTGCTGCAACACATGCCCCGACACCGCTTCCACAGATCAATATGCCCCTGTCTGCCTTATTTTGCAATATCTCCTGAGAAACTGCCCTTGCATAATCAGGATAATCTACAGGCTCATCTTTATAAGTACCAAGGTCATTCACTTTGTATCCGAATTCTTTTAAAAACTCCATAATCTGTGATTTTAAATAGAATCCTCCGTGGTCTGCACCTATAGCTATTATCATTTTCTATAACCAAGTTCTGCTAATTTAACTATGAATTTCCTGTAATTTTCTTCGGGGTTACCATTAAGGAAAATTCTGCTTCCCACACAGACATAATCGATACCCAAATCATAAAAGTATCCGAGATTTTCGACCGAAACACCGCCATCTGCCGATATAGTCTTATTCCTGAACATGAACCGTGCCTCTTTGATCTTTTCCATTACCTCGGGCCTGAAAGGATTCCCGTAGCAACATGGATCTACTGTTAGAAACATCAATGTATCCACATATTCTGCGAGTTCTTTGAAACGCTTTATTTCGGTTTCTGGTTTGATGGCCAGGCCGACGTTAAACCTTCTTTGTTTCATTTGTTCAATGAAGTCAAGATGTTTCACATCAGATTCAAAATGGAATATGACCTTCTTGAGACCGGGGTTATTAATCCTGCTCATAAATGCCGCGGGGTGTTTGACCATCAAGTGGACTTCAAAGGACAATGATGTCGCAGTGCTATTTATCTTTTCGGGAGGAAAACTTTGCGTTGGAACGAAGACCCCGTCCATTATATCTATCTGAAAGTAATCGGTAAAAGACTCAGCCTGCTTCAGCCTGTGAAGAAATTCGTCGAATCCTTCTGCGAGTATTGCGGGGACTATTTTCATTTAATTATCCCATCGCTGGAATTTCCCGTATTACCGCTCATTATATTTTATTCGTATCCTAAAAAATGCTCCCATTTAATTTATGCAATTTTAATTCATCATACGCAATGGCTCTTAAAGAATCAACCATTAACTTCTTATTCTTCTCCTCCATCTGGAAAAAATCCTTACGAAAGAATTTACCATTCATAGATATTTTACAACAATAACTGATTTGTGCTGTTTCTCGATTCACCAATGTTCGTTACATAAATTGCAGGATGACTGCCTACAGGACATTTGGCCTCGCAAATTCCACACCCTATGCACAGGTTGAGGTCAACATGAGGCTGCTTCAATAAAATTTCTTTACCCGCTCTGTCTTTTACCAGTGTTTCCTCGAACCATATCGCTTTTTCCGGGGTAGGGCAGACTTCTTCACAGACAATACACGGAGTATTATGAGAGTAAGGTAAACATCTGCCTTTGTCAATCATGGCGAGGCCGATTTTGACTTTCATTTTTTCTTCAAGTGAAAGGTTCTGTATTGCACCTGACGGACACACCTGTCCGCAAAGTGTACATCTGTATTCACAATACCCTATTACCGGTATAAGTATCGGAGACCATATTCCCTCAATTCCTGCCTCGAGGAGTGTCGGCTGAAGTCCGTTTGTAATGCAGACTTTCATGCACTCACCGCATTTTACACACCTTTTCAGGAATTCCTTTTCTTCGAGTGCACCTGGAGGTCTTAAAAGCCGTGGTTCTGAATAGTCCTGTTTAAGAAAAGGTGTTGACCTTATCAAAGGAACCGCTACGGCACCTGAAAACACAGAAAACAAGACCTGTCTTCTGCCGAGATCCATCGAAGTCGCTTTTTTTATACCGAAGCCAAAGCTTACGGCATTTGCAGGGCATATATCGTCACAGTTGAAACAGGCAAGACATTCGGTTTTCTTCCAGGCCTCCCTATCTTCAATAAATGCACCTCCCTGACAGACAGCATCACATGCACCACAGGAAGTGCAACCCTCGCTCACTTCACGTCTGAGAAGAGAATAACGGGAAAAGAGTCCAAGAAATGCGCCGAGAGGACAGAGATATCTGCACCAGAACCTCTTTTCAACAAGGTTAAGACCGAGTACTGTAAAAAATAACAGGCCTATAAAGACAGACTGTAAAAAATAGGGCTGCTGAAAGGAAAGGATGCTCTTTTTCAGAATACCGTAAATAGATTCTGATATATCAACAATCCCCGGTATATTTGTATTATAAATTGCATCAAATAAGGCCCGGGTTCCGTAATTAAAAAGAGGATAGATGCTCAGGGAAAAGGATCTAATGAGTAGAGATAACGGATCCATTATTCCTGCTATCTGTAATGTAAAAAGGGAAGAAGCAATGATAAATATCAATATGTAATATTTCAGCTTGTGCCAGTTCAAACCTAACGTCCTCTGGTGTCTTTTTTTCAAAGAACTTACGAGGTTGTTAAGAGTCCCGAGTGGACATACCCACCCGCAGAAAACCCTTCCGAGCACTGCAGTGACAAGAATTACTGTAATGGACAGAAAAAAAGCAGCCGGGATTTTTGCAGTATGAGTAGCTAAAACAGTAGTGATAAATATAAAGGGATCAAAGTCGAGAAAGAGCTTGACAGGATACCCGAGGGTATCATCTCCTTTTGACTCGGTCTGTATAAATAAAAAAAGGAAAAGAAGCAGGAAGATGCCCTGTGAAATCCTCCGGAGATTCTTCTTAGACATTAAGCTTTTTCATTCTCAGCTTTGTGAGATCTTTTATGCCTAAACCTGCTGAAGCCCCTGCCCGCACATAAGACAGGTCAACGCCTTCCATCCCAAAAAGGGTTGCGCCATAGGAATCTATTGCAACCTGATCAATGCCCGCAATAACCGTGTCGATTCTCTTCACGTCATTGAGATTCCCTCCCTGGGGACCATTGGCTGTAAGAATGCGTATTGCATCCAGCACAGTCAGAGCCGGCTTAATAACTGTATTTACATCTGCGAGAGATTCTCCTATCCTCTGGTGTATCCTTCCACGCTGACCGCCCATAACACCCATCCAGTTCTTCATGGCCATGGTAAGTTTTGCGAGGCCGTGATGCTTTGCTATGGGGATGTTTATCAGTTTATCTGCTTCAAGCATATCCCTGTAGAGAGGCCATGATGTGAGAACCTGTCCCTTGATAGAAACATCTTTGAATCTTCTTTCGTCAACAAAACTTACCTCAGCCCCTTGTGCACTTGCAGCATCAGCAATGCCGCTCTGTTTGTAACATCTTCTCGGATCGTTAACGCTTCTGTCAAAGACTTTGACTTTCTTCGCACCTGCCTCAAAACAGAGCTTGACTATGGTTGCAACTACTTCAGGATTTGTATTTGCGGCATGTTCAGGGAGCCTATCCCATGCGATATTCGGCTTGACAACGACAGTATCCCCTCTTGATATGAATCGCCTGATCCCACCCATTGCGTCAATAGCTGCCTTTGTTATATCTTCAGGAGATTTCCCTGTTCCCCGAGCAACAACAAGGTCGTATTTTTCAGCCGCATTGACACGGGGTGTAAGAATATTAATCTTTTCACCAAAAGCAATCCCGCATCCTGTAATTGCAGCCATTTTGAGAAAATCCCTGCGATCTGTCACGATAATAATTCTCCATTTGATTTTCTGTTTATTTTACCATTTAACTGCCTTAATTTCCGTTTGATAAGATCATGGGTTTCTTATTCAACTGAGATATTTTTATATATATTTTATGTTACACTTTATTATCGCTTTATTCGAGGAGGCATTGTGGAAAAGGAAAACAGTCCAAAAAAACAGCCTGACCCCTCAAGGGTCCAGATAATGAAAATGTTACCCCGTGAATTAAAAGAGTCGCTGACAATGGAGGAAGTAAATGCGATTCTGTTCGAAGACGTCTGGCCGGATTCCCTTCAGGAAAAATTAAAGGATTATTTAGTCGATATGTGAGACTAAAAACTTGCACTGTCACTGAGTTTAGTGACTGACGTTGTTCACCGACACTGATACAGGTTGAAATGAAGAATCTGTTTTCTGTATTCTGGGGTCTGGATGTCAGATTTTTGTTATCGACACTTACACCTACACGTTCACTATGAACATTAACCTTTAAATAGACCCTCGGTTTGTAAAGCAGGATAAAGATGGGTTCAGACCGTTTCAAAGGCAGACGTTAGAGGCAATTAAAAATTCGCAAATAAGGTTAATATTTATTGAAGCTTCTATATGCAATATTTCGTAATATTGTATATAGAGTAATAAGAAAACCTTTGTTTTCATGATATAATACAATAAAAATAAATATGTCCGGCTTTACTATTCATAAAAAGAAATACATCGTGTCCAAACATGATGAGGTAGTAACGTGATTAAAAATGTCCATCTGATTGAAAATATGGAAAAGAAGTTTATCTCGGAACAAAGGCTATCCTACAAACAATCTCTGCAAATATTTGAGTCTATGTGGAATGAAGGAGTAAAACTTGGCGTACTGCCTCCCGGAGAACCGTCAGAAGGTATAGAAGTTGATATAAAGATTGCAAAAGTGCTGAATTCATGTTTGAAGAAATCCTCTCCAGGATAGGTACAAGCCTTAACAAACACAGCCTTCCTTATATGATTATCGGGGGACAGGCTGTATTGCTTTACGGAGAACCCCGTCTTACCAGAGATATAGATATTACCCTCGGAGTGAATGTCGATCGTATGAATGAACTTCTTGATGTTGTTCAAGAGCTTTCCCTAAAACCCATCCCTGAAGACATTGAATCATTTATAAGACAAACTATGGTTCTGCCTGCCCTTGATGAAACTACGGGTCTAAGGGTGGATTTCATATTCTCATTTACGCCTTATGAAACAGGGGCTATAAAGAGGGCAAAAAAGATAAAAATTATGGAGCAAGAGGTCAATTTTGCCTCTCCAGAAGACGTTATAATCCACAAAATCTTTGCAGGAAGACCAAGGGATATAGAGGATGTGAAGACTGTTATCCTGAAAAACCCCGGCATTGATAGCCAGTATATACGAAACTGGCTCAAGGAATTTGACGCATCATTTAATAAAAATGATTTTTTAAAAACCTTCGAAGAGATATTGATAGAGTTAAAAAGTTAAGAGTTATGGATCAGCCCTCGGTTTGTTGGGCAGGAGGAGGATGGATTAAGACCATTTCAGATCAGAAACTATACAGAATTGTATATATATAAAAATGTATATAATCGCTGATAAAATAGACAACACTTGAGGTGTAATTCATGACTATTTATATTCCGCAATATTACGACTGGTGGTTTGATAGTGCCATTGAGTTTTTAGGGCATCTTTTGGAAACTGTTGCCGACGTGAGGGTTGAATGGGATGATGGGATAAGATTTGAAGAGTTGAATGACAAGAAAATAAAAGCCTTGGTAGAAGAAATAGAGCGGTTAATTCCATATAAACTTAAATATCAGAAAACCAATAATGATGGGCAGAGAGAAATTAAAAATAGGGCATATCTGCCAACAATGCATAAAGGGAAGTATGTAAATTTTTTAGGAAAATCTAATAAAGAAAAATATGACATTTTAAAATTTCTGCTAACATTTTCTAAGAAAACAGGAACGGATGTATGCGATATTTGTTCCAGAAATTATGAGGATGACTCTGGTATTTCGCAGGTTTCACAGATTATCTATCCTATTTCTCCAGGAAGTTTGTCTTCACAGTGTGGCATAAGAAAGATACAGGCAAACTATAATTGCTGTCCTCAATGTGCTGTTCTCGGCTGCCTTGAATGGCTTGATGATATTCCCTTTCTGTCCAACCACAGAAATTTAACACATTATTATCTGTTTCCAAGAATCGAGCAGTTGGAACAGCTTCATAGAGTTAAACATCTTATCAGAAGCAACTTGAATCTCAAATCGTACTCTAATGTTTTTTCCTTAACAGATGAGTATCCTCTTGATGAATATTCATTGCTTCTGCTTCTATTTGAGAATATGATTAGAAATATCAGACAGGTCAGAAGACTTGAAGATATTTTAAGTAAGGATTGGATTGTTTTAAAAATAAAAGGCACTGAAGCAACATATCAGACAAGTTACACATACCTAAATGAGATAACAATTCCTAACATTGAGTCCCTTGAGCATATTTTTAGCAAAATAAAAGAACCTTATTCAGGATTTGTTGATAAGACTTTTTCTGCTGAGATCAAAGACGGCGTATCAAAGGAAATTAAAAAGGCATTAACAGAAGAAAATAAATATTTCATGTCGCAGGGTCTTCTTTTAGATGATTTTCATACATTTTCAAAGGCTTTTCAAATAAGGCAAAATTGTGGGATTGCTATTCCAAAGGATTCAAAAGAGATTTTTGACAGGTTAATAGATTTATGGAGGTGTGAGCAATGATAAAGTTTGAACCAGATGAATTAGAAGTGATGAAAAAGAGTGGGCAGGTTATCGGGCACGTTGGGAATAACTATATCTCAGAGATTTATCAACTGGATAGAACAAGGACTGTAGAAGATTTTGAAAAGCAGATAAAGAATATAGCGTTACGGGCAATAAGTATTGGGAAAAAAGAAGAAGAATCAGTATACACGAAGCCCCTTGCCGATTTAATGGAGGTAATCAACAAATATAAAGATAATCATGATGAGATAAAAGATGTCGTCTTGGTTTATGCAACATATTATTTAGGAGCCATTAAATATTCAAAGAGTCAATAAAGGAGGGATAGGAAATGAAGGCAATTAATGCTGTTTGGATGGCGAGAACGGATTTAACAAACCTTAATTCGGGCATTGGCGGAAGTAACCTTGTAGATGTAAAAAAATACAAACTCCACGGTGTTGATTATCCCTATGTAAGCGGTCAGGCAATGAGGTACTACTGGAAAGAGGCAATTAGGAGATTGATTACATCTAATGATTACTGTATTGCAAATGACAAAGGCGAGACATGCGGAGATATTGAAGGGTGCATTTTGGATGACTTGTTTGGATTTATGACAACTATCAAGAAAGGTGGAGAGACAGCAGGTGGAGCGAGAACCCGTGTATCGCCAATAAAAATGTCTCCTGCAATGGGTTTGCTATCTTTACAGGATAATCTGACCATTGATTTCTTGACCAGAAGGAAGCCGCAGGAAACAGCGGGTGAACTAAAAGGAGACATCGTAAATGTTGAACTTGCTGTTAATCTGTATAAGGCCGGATTTTCTATTGATGTTGCAAAAGTCGGGGGTGAAGAAAAAATAGACCCTGCAAAAAGGAAAAGCACAGGTATAAATTATGAGCTAACAGGAGATAAAAGAAAAGAGAGAATTTTGTTAGCATTAAAGGCGTTTAAAAACATCTCAGACTTTTCAAAGCAGGCAAGAGTGCTGACGGATTTTTCTCCTGATATTATTCTTTTATCAACACAAGATAACTACAACCATCTAATACAAAAGGCTCTTGAAATACGACCTAATTCAGCAATTGAACTGCATACCGAAAGGCTTGCTGATATTCTTAGTGATTTGAATAAATCGGGGAACAATATTTTTACCGGTCTGTTGTCAGGAGCATTTAAAAATGAAGAAAAAATTAGAGAGATTTTTACGAAGCATAAGCTGACAAATACTACTCCGCAGCAGGCTATTGACAAGGTCTATGATGAGATCAATAAGTTGACTTTTGAAGGAAAGAAAGAAAAATAAGGAAGATGTTATGAATGGCTTAAGTTTTGTGCTTGAGACGCCGTATATTATCAATTTTAGAAAACCCTATTCTACTATTACCTTGCTTTCTTTTCCTTTTCCCCCATTCACTACAATTAGAGGATTAATTGCCAGTACGATGGGCATGGGAGACTTGTCAATCAATAGGGACGCATATAATAAGGAATTGAACGACCTGCAAATTTCATTAAAACCCTTGAATTTACCTGATAGGTTTTTTGACATGGCTTTGATGAAGAAGCTAAAGCCACCGGCAGATGCCAAAAAGAGAAGGGAGGTTTTAGAGAAAGTAGAGAAAAACAATTATGACTTGTCAGCACTTACTAAGCAGGAGAAATCGCTTTATCAAAAGCTTTGCTTGCCTCAAAATACAAGCGGTCCGTTTGTAAAAGAATATGTGAGTCCAATAACATGCAAAATATATCTTAAAGGCGAGCAGACCTTGCTTAATGACATTTCTTCGGCCTTGACGAATCCTCCTCGGCCTTTGTATATCGGTGCTTCAGATGACTTTGTAATAATATCTGAGAGTACTCCTGAAGATTTTAAACCTGATAGAAGCAAATTGATTGATTCAGTAGTCAGAGTTGACAATGAAACATATCCATTGGATAAAAAACTAATCATGGGAAGAGTTCCCTACAGATTTGTCGAGTACAGCACTAAAAAGAAGAGAGATTATTTTCGAGAGGATTGGATAATTGCTGCTCCTAAGGTAGGAGAAAGAGTAGAGCTAAACAAGGAAATTGACTGCTATAGATCAGGCAATGAATATATCGCTTTCTGAAGCAATAGCCAAAAAGCAAGAAAATAAAGATGTATTTCAATCATTAGAAGGACATACAGAGGATAGCCTGCTGGTATTTAAAGATTATCTTTCAAAAAACATTCCGGTTTTGAAGCGCTTTTCAAAAGACTTTACCTTGAATGACGACTTCTTTTTAAGTATCATTTATTTGTCTGTATTTTTGCATGATATCGGCAAACTTACTCAAGAGTTTCAAAATAATATCAGACAAGGCAAACCCTGTGGCTCTATTTCCCATCCATTTTTTAGCCTCCCTTTCATTCATACATCATTACATGGTAACAACAAAGAATTAGAATTGATTCTCCAGCTTTGCGTTCTATCGCATCATAGTCAACTGTACAATCGGATATATGAAGATGCAAGACTAAATAATAAAGTCACATATCTTTTAGAACCTATGAAGGCTTTTATAGATAAGGCAGAAAATATATTTAAAAGAGTAGGACTGAATAAAATATTCAATCTCAAAGTTTTGCCGATCTTTAAGTTGCCCGACGACTACAAGATTGATTCTTTTCAGTTGAACGCTGATATAAAGGATGAACTTGGTATACTTAAGCATCATAATGAAAAGATAGCTAAAAATAAAGAATCACAAATAAAAGCGATATATAGCCTTGTCTTATCAATCCTCAAATTTTGCGATGCAAAAGCAAGTGAATACTTTGGGAAGTCGGATTTAAAAGAAGGCGTAGTCTATCAGTCCCTTTTAAAAGATTGTGAGTTGAATGTTGTGCCTTCGACTGACATCTTTAAAGTTGCAAAGCACGGAGTTTTTAAAAATACTCTATATGAATATCAAAATGAGATTCAAAATAATGAAAATGACTTATATCTTTTAATATCTGCTCCCTGTGGGAGGGGAAAGACCGAGGCTGCATTAACAAAGGCAATAGATATAATTGAAAAGGAAGGCAGAAATAAAATTATCTTTGCCTTACCGACGCAGATCACATCAAATGCAATGTATTCACGGCTTAAAGAAATATTCGGAGATGAAAATGTCGGAATTTATCATAGCCTGAGCAGATTTGTTCATTATCTTGAAGGAAAGGCTATAACTGAAGATGATGAAAATGTCATTCAAGATGATGATATATCAACAATTGTAAGAGCGGAAAAGGTTTTTCTTAAGCCTGTTACGGTAACAACTATTGACCATCTTGTCTATTCGCTGGTTCATGGTTACAAACAGGCTGATTATGCACTTGGGAATATTTTGACATCAGTAGTCATATTTGATGAAATTCATTATTATGAGCATCACACCTTAAGATATATCATTGATGCAATGGAAATATTAAAAAGACTTAAAGTCCCTCACATAGCAATGAGCGGAACACTTCCAGATTGTATCGTTAATAACATGGGGAAAGAGTACCTCTTGATAGAAGACAAAGAAGGATTTAGCTTTAAACCTTTTTTAGTCGACATTAAGGAGTGTTTTATACAGGATGCGATAGATGAAATTGTTGAATTTTATAAAAAAGGGGAAAAGCAGATCATTATTGTAAATACGGTTGCAAAGGCTCAGGATATGTATGATCGGTTGATAGAAAAAATTGGAGGGAAAAGTGATGTCATATTATATCATTCTGTGTTTACGCATTATGATAGAGCCTATTCCGAAAACAGCAAGGAATCTGCAATTTTCTCATGGAAAAACGGAAGAGATAAATGGATAATTGTTTCTACTCAAGCAATCGAGATATCAGTAGATATTTCCTGTACAGTAATGCATACAGAGATTGCCCCTATTGATGCGCTTGGACAAAGAGGTGGCAGATTAAATAGAGGCGCCAAACATCACAACAACAGTGCAAAAATGCTTATTTATAGGACTGAAAAATATATTCCATATTATTTTGGGAAAGACGGTGAAGTCAATTTTGTTAAGAGAACCGAGGATATGATCAAGGCAGGAGAAACTACCTATCAGATTATAAAAGATTGGTGTTCACAAGTTTATCATGACATAACATTTCCTCCACAAAATCTCGCAAGGGTATTCAATGAATGTACACTTTTTGGTTTTTCACCCAAAGAAGTACGCTACTCTGAAGAAGACGGTAATTTTGTCAAGTTTAGAGAAACTCATTTTATAAAACAGGATGTTATTCCAGAACTTTACTGGCTTTCCGAACTTAAGAAAGACCCAGTGCTAATTATGGTGAAAGTGCCTTATTGGTGGCTCAGAAAATATCCCGATTATTTTTATGTTGTTGATGAAAAATATACTATTTGCACTTTACCTTACAACTTAGATACTGGCTTTTCTCTGGAAAACATATCAAGCGAAGATAAAGGTTGTCTAATTATCTGAGGGGTAATGTTTATAACAAATAATATATTAATCTTGCAGACAGATATAAAAGTTACAGATTCTCCTTCAACACTTCGAGGATTTATTGCAAATCTGTTTCCTGATAATCCTTTATTACATCATCATTTAAATAATCCTGATAAGAAAGGTTTTGTTTATGTGTACCCTAAAGTTCAATACAAGATAATAGATGGGATTCCAATGATTTTGGGAATTGAAGAGGCTTCAGAAATAGTGAAGATAGTCTCTAACATTGACTATCTTGATTTAAAAGGAAAAAGATATGTGGTAACTGATAGAAAATTGATTGAGCAGGATATAACCTTCGGAGTCACAGAAAACATGTTCCCGTATAAATTCCTCACCCCCTGGCTTGCTCTTGATGAAGAAAGCTTTAATCGTTATAAAAAAAGAAATAAAGATGAACAGAAAAAGCAGTTAGAAAGTATCCTTATTGGCAATATTATCTCAATGTCCAAGGGTCTTGAATATGTGATAACTGACAAAATCACTGTGACATTGAATGTTCATGAAGTCCCGACTAAGCTTAAAGGTACACCCATGCTCGGGTTTCTTGGAAACTTCTCTGTCAACTTTGAAATCCCGGATTACTGGGGAATCGGGAAGTCGGTGTCGAGGGGGTTTGGCACAGTGAAACGATGCCAGTGAATGTGCATGTGTCAGTAACGAACGATGAAACTGTGTCGGTGTCAGTAAAATAAATAAACTGCTTTATGAAAGTGGGAAGGATATAATTTAGACAAAGGAAGCTTGAATAGAATGGAAAAGACATTAAGATTGGATAACGGGCAGATTGAGGTTATGGATGATGTAATGGCAGATGTGTTGAAAGAAAAATCTCCTGCTGAGAGAATCAGCATAGGGTTTAATTTGTGGATATCTGCGCGTAATATGCTTATATCACATCTTGGCAAATCTCATCCTGAATGGGATTCGGAAAGAATAAGTCAAGAAGTAGCGAGGAGACTTTCTCATGGGGCCGTTTGAACTGCTACAGAAAATTGTAGAGATCTTTGAGCGTCTTGAAATACCATACCTCGTAACAGGGTCTGTTGCGTCTATGGCTTACGGGGAACCCCGGTTTACGAATGATATAGATATCGTAGCAGCAATCAAGGAACAGCATATCGGGGGTTTGGTCAATTCATTTCCAACAAATGAGTACTTTATTGATGTAGAAATGATAAAAGATGCCATACACGGTCCCGGGCAATTCAATATTGTTCATCCTGCTTCAGGTTTAAAAGTAGATGTAATCATAAAGCAGGATACGCCGCATACATCCGGCTGAATCCTACCAGGCGAATTTTGCAGCGCCTGAAGATGTGATCATCAAAAAGATGGCATATTATAAAGAAGGTGGTTCTGAAAAACATCTTCGTGATATCACCGGTATTCTGAAAATCAGCGGGGATTCGATAGATTTGAACTATATTTCTGATTGGTCTCAGCGTCTCAGCCTTGTAGAAATATGGGAATCCGTTAAAAAACGGGTTAAAGATAATGAGTAAAAGATTGAAAATTCTTCATGCTAAAGGAAGAAAAAGAATTTTGTCTGCTTTCTGTGCTCTGTGTTCTGATTTCTGAGGAAGTATGCAGCTTGTAATAAATACATATGGGTCATATCTGAGGAAAAGCGGGGACTGTTTCCTTGTAAAGAACGAGGATAAGGTCTTCGAGATTTCTGTCAGAAAGGTTGATAGCATTATGATCACTACCAGCGCCTACCTTTCAACCGATGCTCTGAAATTCGCAATTGAAAATAACATAGATGTGATTTTCCTCGATGAATTCGGCGACCCTTATGGAAGGGTATGGCATTCAAAACTTGGCAGTACTGTTTTGATAAGGAGAAAACAGCTTGAGGTCAGTGCCATTGTTGAAGGGCTGGAGCTTTCAAAAGAATGGGTTGTAAAGAAGATAGAGAATCAAATGGATTTTATAGAAAGGCTTAAAAGGCCAAGGGAGGATAAGGCCGAGAGGCTTGAAGAAACTTTAAAGAGGCTTGAAGATATAACCCGGCGGATTTCTACCCTGACAGGAACCATTGACGAAAGACGTGGCACCATCATGGCTTTGGAAGGGGCAGCAGGAAAGATTTATTTCGACACCTTAAGTTACATCATGCCTGAGAGGTTTAAATTTGATGGCAGGAGCAGAAACCCTGCTAAAGATGAATTCAATGCATTATTGAACTATGGATACGGCGTGCTTTATTCCCTCGTTGAAAAGGCATGCATTATAGCGGGACTTGATCCGTATATCGGTTTCCTTCATACAGACAATTACAATAAAAAATCCCTTGTTTTTGACCTTATAGAAATGTTCAGAATCTTTGCAGAAGAGACCGTTGTTTATCTTTTCAGCGGAAGGAAAGTAAAGGTTGAATATTTCGATGAATTCAAAGGTGGATTTACATTAAATAAAGACGGTAAGGCAGTCTTAATTGAGGCACTCAATAAGACCCTTGATGATACTGTGAGATACAAAGGCAGGAACATTCAGAAAAGGAATATCATCCAGTTCGAGTGTCATTCGATAGCTAATAAACTAATAAAGTGAAAGTGTAAGTGCAAGTGTATGAGATTGTTAAAACAAAGTGTAAGTGAATGTGTATGTGTGAGTAAAAATCTTAAACGGCAAAGGAGAATGTATTTATGGATAAAATTAATAGTCCAGAAGAACTCAATGTTTTTACAAAAATACATGCCATGGTTTTAAAAGTTTATAAAATAACAAAACAAATACCTTCTGAAGAAAGATTTGGACTCATTTCCCAGATAAGACGAGCTGCTGTTTCTATTCCGTCAAATCTTCTGGAAGGCGCCAACCGTCTAAACAGTAAAGAATATCGTCAGTTTGTTGGCATATCAAGAGGTTCTGCAGCGGAATTGAAATATCAGTTATTGTTGTCAAAGGATCTTGGATATTTGTCGGAAGACATTTTTAATAGTATAAATGAAGAAATAAAGGATATAAGCAGAATGCTTTATGGCCTTGCAAAATCCTTGGAGAAGAAGAGTGCTAAATAATATTTTGTATTTGCAATCACTCTCACTTACACATGCACTTGCACTATTATGTTAACCTGGGTTGTATATGATATATCTGATGATAAGGTCCGCAACAGGGTTGCGAAGATATGCAAGGGTTATGGCCTTTACAGAGTTCAAAAAAGCGCATTTCTTGGGGATATAAACAGAAATCAGGCAGATGAGCTGGTGTTGAGGTGTAAAGAAATAACTGATGATGAAAAAGACTCGGTGTATATATTTCCCATGTGTGAAGAAGATTTCAGAAAGGTGAAAATGATCGGGATACCATTCGATAAAGATTTGGTCGCCGATGAGGTGAAGGCTTTGTTTGTATGAATGAAAATAGTGCAAGTGAAAGTGTAAATAACAGCAGTGAGAACCGTCAGATTGATGCGAATAGCGATGAACGTCAATCACAAACCTTAATACAAAGTATTGACACTGACACTCGCACTTACACTTGCACTTGCACTGATTCTGACACTTACACAGATGTTTATGTTACAGCCTCCGTGCTTCTTGAATACTTGTTCTGTCCTCGCTTCATCTATTTTATGAATTGTCTATGCATTGATCAGAATGAGGATAAGAGATTCAAGGTTTTAAAGGGCAGGGAAGTTCATGAAGGTAAAGAGAGAGTGAATATTGATTATCTAAGAAGAAGGATTGGCTGTGTGGATAAGGAGATAGGCGTTTACATGGCTTCAGAGAAATACCATATTAAAGGTGAAGTGGATGAGGTGTTGACTTTGTCTGATGGCACAATGGCGCCTCTTGATTATAAGTATGCTGAATATAGAGAGACGGTTTTTAGAACGCAACGATACCAATCGGTATTCTATGGATTACTCATAAAGGAAAACTACGGCAAAGAGGTTAAAAAAGGCTTTATCTGCTATACAAGAAGCAAGAATTATTTAAAAGAGATTCAGATAAATGAAAAGGACTTTATCGACTTGCAGAATATGGTTTCAGAAATTATTGATATTACGCAAAAATGCTATTATCCTAAAAGTACAAAATTTAAGGCACAGTGCATAGATTGTTGTTATAGAAATATTTGTGTTTAGCTCTTTGACAACTGATTAAGATAGTGCACCATTTTCAAACACTTGCACATACACTTACACTTTTTTTTGCATGGTGGAAATTTATTGAAAGAATTTAGACATCGCGGTGAAAATCATTGCCTGTCAATGGTTTTCACCGCAGGGTTTCATGTAAAAGGCAGTGAAAATCGACATCTTATGCTCAAAAATGATATGCTTTTTGTATAAAATAGGCATTTCTAAAATTATATTAGAATGGCTATTTTCAGGGTTTTCACGGCAAAATACTGTCTCAGAGAAAGTTCCATTAAAACAAGGATTGAAAC
>JACUUX010000074.1 GCA_014859105.1 Nitrospirota bacterium | reverse complement strand
ACGCGGAATAGTGTCTCCTATGCCGAGTTCGGCATAAGAGACACACCATGGCAACGCAGTTGTTAAATGCAGATGCTGCTCTCGTTACGATTCAGGATTTGCTGGGCCACAGCAAGATTACTACTACCCAGTGCTACTGTAGGGTTTCCAATCTAAAAGTGCAGCGGGATTATTATAAAGCCATCGATATTGTTTTGCAGAGAACTCTGCCAATAGGCGAAAATGCTTTTGAAACTGTAAAAAGAGGGTAACAAACAACAGTTTAACTAATTGAAAATATAAGAAAAAGCGGGTTATGTTACGTATAGCAGGGTGTTATTAATATGTTGTTGCTTTTCGGTTTTCCTACATTCTTATGGCCTGACAATAATTAGGAACCATTTGTCATGCAACTTCCGAATATATCCTGACTTCTTTCTCAAGACGCTCACCGAGTTCATCAGCAGTAACATCCAGGTCATACTGAGATTGCAAGCCGAGCCAGAACTCTGAGGATGTTCCAAAAAACCGCGCAAGTCTTAGAGCTGTATCAGCAGTGACCCTTCTCTTTTCAAGGACTATTTCGTTTATTCTCCGTGCAGGCACCCCGATATTCAGAGCAAGTTTGTTTTGACTCAAACCCATGGGTTTGAGAAATTCCTCAAGGAGAACTTCTCCTGGATGTACTGGATTTAATTTGCTCTTTTTCATATGTTCACTCCTTTAATGATAGTCGGTTATTTCGACATAATATGCATTATTATCTTTCCAGACAAAACAGATTCGCCACTGGTCATTAATTCTTATGCTGTACTGTCCTGCTCGATCTCCACTCAGTTTTTCCGGTCTGTTCGAAGGTGGTATTCTGAGATCATTTATGTTTTGAGCGTTATTAATCATTCTAAGTTTTCTCAAAGCAATTTGTTGTATATCACTGGGCAATTTTACTGATCTTTCCCTGCCATATACCTTCTCGGTCTCTCTATCCCTGAACGATTTTATCAATGTATTATTTTATAACGACTAGCGTTAAACGTCAAGGGTATCACTTAGAAAAAGGGAAATAGTGGACATCGTTAAATAAGTTGATTTTTTTAGGCATAATTCTTTGAAAAACTTTTGAGTGTACGTTTCGAATTATATTTATTATTTTTCATCACATGCCCAATATGCACATAGCAGGTGTTAGTCACGTTACTCAGTTGATGAAATAACTACCATCCTCATAATTCCAGTATAATCTCCGAAAGAGAATGTTTCGGAACATGATGGATCCCCTTTTCATCCCTCCAGTACCTTATATCATTATTTTTGACCTCTTCGATGACAATGGTCTCTTTTCGAACTCCGAGGGCAATGGCAAGCAGTATTTCATATCTTCCGGGAATCTTGAGCAAATCCCTTAATCTTTCCCTCTGGACCGAACCGATTATACATCCACCAAGGCCATTTTCTGTTGCTCCGAGAAGAATACTCTGAGCTGCTATACCGTGATCACATCCAAAGTTTTTTGTGATTTCTGTATCTCCAAGAATAATAATGTACGCTGACGGTCTTTCTCCTTCCTGAGGACCCGGCCAGTCTTTCAAATATCCTGCCCATGCAAGACATGGAAAGATGAGGTTATTCTTTTCCGGAGTATTAGAGATGATGTATTTCAGGGGTTGAAGGTTGCCAGAAGAGGGTGAAAGTCTTGCAAGGTTTATTAATTCTTTCAATGTCTCTGCATCGATGTTTCTATTCTCATGAAATCTCCTGCAACTTCTGCTTCTTCTTATAAGGTTTTCAATCATCGCTCACCATGCTCTACAGCGTCTTTCTTCAATGCTTTTTCAATAAGCTTTCTTTTCTTTGAAGTTATAACCTTTTCTCTCATTGATGATACAGGAATTTTCTTTCTCGATGCTCTTTTAAGGATTTTTATTGTTCTTCTTTTCATTTTTAAAAAGACGATGTATCTTTATCTATATTATATTCGATTACGCTTTTTACAACAGCCATAAATGACATTCATTTTAACTGAATCAGTCTATTAGATTTTAATTTTTCTCTCATACTCATCTCAATATTATACAAAAGTATGCCTTATATCCCCATACCTGAAGGTAGGGGCTTTACGGCATATTTTGGTAAAACTTTTTATACTTTTCTTTCTTCCAACTTATAATTAAGAGGAGTTGTTCAAAGACTTGACAAAGATTGTTTTGATATATATAGTAATATATATATCACTTAGGAGGATATATATGGGAACTACAATGACAGCTACAATGGTATATCTTAAGGATTCTCAGAAAAAACGCTTAAAACAATTGGCAAAAACAAAGAAGACCTCTCTTGCCGAAGAACTAAGAAATGCTGTAGAACAGTATCTTAACTCAGGGCAGATTGACATAAACGAAGAAGAGCTAAATACACTTGTCGCAGAGGCATCTACAAGTGTTAAACAGATGATTGCAGAGATTGACAGTACCCTTCAGTATGCTAAAGAAGTGTTCAGTAAAATAGAAGAGAGAGAACATGGTCGGGAAAGACATAATTAATACTCTGAAAGACATCCTGCTTCTGAAAGAGAAAGTTTCTACTCTATCAGAAGTTACCAAGGACGTGCTGAAAAAACTTGATAACCATAATGATCGTATCATCAGACTTGAAACAAAGTTCGAGATCTACGAAGCTCTGTCCAAAAGAAAGTAAATAGAATAGATTGACACTTCAAATACCCAAAGCTCTTCCCTGTATCTTCTAAAACAATCTTTTTTTCTGTCATACCTTAAGTGAACTACTCCGCCCTCACGGACGAGGACTTCTCGGCAGGAAAGTTAAAAATTAAAAATAAGCGGAGCGTAATCATCTCCCGTGAGCTATATCCGCAAGACGTGTTTCAAGTTTTTCAAGTAATATCTTCCTATCGAAATTTTTAACTGCCTGTTCACGTCCCCTTTTTCCCATCTCTTCCCTTAAAAGATTATTTTCATAAATTGATAAAACAGCCTTTGCTACAGCACTTCCGCTCTTCGGTTCGATGGCAATCCCGCATCCAGCATTTTCAACAAGTTCTTCGGTTTCACCCCTTGCAGCAACTATCAACGGTTTCCCCATGCTCATGTAAGCGAGGACTTTTGCGGGTATCGTCCCGAGTCTGTGCGGGGCTGGCTCAAGGTGTGCAAATAGAACATCGGATGCTGATAGGAAGGCAGGTATTTTTTCCTTAGGCTGAAAAGGAATAAATCTTATATTATTCAATTTAAGGTTTTCGGTTTTTTTAACTAAATTCTCTTTTTCGGGTCCGTCTCCGATTAAAACAAATAAGATATCCTGGTTTTCTCTGATCTCTTTTGCGGCATCTATAACAACACCTAATCCCTGAGCCATCCCGATATACCCTGCATACATAATGATAAACTTACCATTGAGATTGAACTCTGTTTTTATCCTGTTGATCACGTCATCGGAAGACTGAGAAAATTCTTCAGAAGAAATCCATAAAGGATGGATCTCGGTCTTATCGCTTCGCACGCCTTTTTTTATTATTTCCTTCCTCATTGTATTCGAGTAGAAGAAAAGGCGATCGGTTTTCCGGTACACGAATTTTTCAAAAAATTCGGCAATTCGTATGATCTTTTTGCTCTTTATCACGCCAAGTGCAATTGGTGCTTGTGGCCATAAATCATTTATCTCCACAACTGTCGGAACTCTATAAAATTTTTTTAAAAGCCACGCAGAAAAGCCCAAAAACAATGGCGGGGAATAGTAATAAATCAAATCAGGTTTTTGAGCAAGCAAACCACCGTAAATAGCTGTCAGCATAAATGAAACATGATTGAGCATTCTGTGTTTGAAGCTCTGTCTCTCAGCAGTCATATATAAAGGAGTCCGTATTAAATTGACGCCATTAATATTCTCCTTTTTATATCGCTGCATCTTATATCCATCATATATTTTTCCTTTTGGATAATTTGGAAACCCTGTGACCACCGAAACATGATGCCCTTCGTTAGCCAGAAATTCGGCAAGTTCAGCCATTTTCATCGAAGCGCTTCCGGACTCAGGAGGATAGTATTGAGTCAGCAAAAGGATTTTTATAAATTGACCACTCATTATTTTTGCCTGCTGAAACTTTCGGATTGAAAGCTACTTATTGTAAGGTTTCCAAATGACGAGACCTTCTATCATTCGATAATGATTAATATTGCAGGTCACTAATTTGCAGTTCTGAGTAATAGCTGTTGCAGCTATAAGACTATCTATGGGATTAGTGGAATGCTGACGTCTTATCCCGGCTGCTTTTTCTGCTAAAAAATACGTTACATCAATCACTTTAGTGCTTTTGTCCTCGCTTCGCTTTCCCCCCTGAATCTTTCAAGATAATCAGGCTCGTCTATCCATATTCCGAATGTTTCTTCTAAAATATTTTTTTCTTCTTTTTCTTCAACGATTAAGTAAACATCGGCATTCTCACCCATTTTAAAATCTTCGGGAAGACGAATAACACCGCCAACATATTTACCTTTAATAATCTTTTTCATTATATTCCTCCTCCTATAGATTACTACACTACATATTCTATTTTACATTTTTATCCTACAACTTATCCCAAGAAATATACTTATTCCGCTCCCCATTCTTTCAGGTTTATCTCAACAGCCCTACCAGTCTTTATCGATTCCTCGATTGCAAAGGTTGCAAGGGTTGTTGCAATAATTGAGTGAAAATCTATTGGAGAAGGTTTGCCGTTCTTAAGGGCATCGATTGTAGCCCTGAATTCTTCAACATGTCCTCTGTCTACTTCTAAAGATTTACTGGTCTTTTTCTTGCCGGAAGAGACAAAGGTTACATTTTTAAAATTGTCTATTACACAAACCGAACCGCCGCCAAAAACCTCTACGTCTTCCCTCGAAAAAGACTTATCCCCACCCGATGTATATGTGATACCAACAACAGCACCATTATCCATCTGCATGGATGCTGTCAGGTTATCCCTTAATCCGTTAGGGTCATCTAAGGATGTGGCAAAAACCTTTTCAGGCATTCCGCCGGTAATCGCCTGTGCTAAATCTACAAAGTGACATACCTCTCCTATGATCCTGCCGCCTCCTTCATCTTTTTTATGAACCCATGAATCAGGAGGAACAAACCCTGCATTGCATCTAATCTGCAAAACACAGGCATTCCTGTTCTTTCCCATAAAGTCGATGCATTTTTGAGTCAATGGGGCAAATCTTCTGTTGAACCCAACCATGAGAAAAACGTTATTAGTTATACGTAAATCGTTATACGTGGTAATAATCTCATTCAACTGATCTTCGTTGATGCAGAGGGGTTTCTCAACAAATACTGCCTTCCCTGCCCTCAGCGCCTCACAGACAAACCTTGCATGGCTGTCGTGACGTGTAAGAACAAATATAAGATGTATATTTGCATCTGAAAGAAGTTCTTTATAGTCTGCTGTGCAATACTTGAAATTAAACTTATCTTTTATGTGCTTTCCACTCAGACCGCCTGCTGTAGCAACACCTAATAATTCTATACTCTCTATATTCTTTAAAGCAGGCAACAAAGTTCCTCTTGCATATAACCCGGCGCCAATCAGCCCGACGCCCACTTGAGACGATATAGGTTTTAGGTCATAGGTTTTAGGTTCTTGAATTTTAAGTGTTACATTACCTATATCACCTTGTTTTCCTATTCCCACGGACCTATCACCTTGTTCAGGGTATTGAAGTATTACACCGATTGCAGGTTCTTTACCTTTTAAAATAAGGTCATAAGCTTCAAGTGCTTTTTCAAAGGGAAATCTATGTGTAGTTAAATATGAGGGTTTAACCATTCCGAGAGCAATCAAATTTAGAAACTCTTCCATATTTCTCTGAGCAGTCCATCTTGCATAAGGCAAGGGATATTTCATATTGCGTTCTTCATAGTCAGGGTCATACATCCCCGGACCCCATGCTCGTGAAACTGCAAAATCAAGCTCCTTTTCATAAAAGACCTTTCTTGGTATATCAAGCCCGATAAGCCCGCCTGCTATAATCCTTCCCCTTTCACGGCACATCTGAGCAGCCTGAATCAGCGGCTCATTGCTTTCTGTTGATGCAAAAATAATTACAGAATCAAGGCCGTTTCCCTGAGAGAAGTGATTAGATATGGAAACAGGGTCATCCCTTCCTGACTGAGCAATTGCCTCTGCCCCGTATTGCATTGCAAGTTCGCATTTTTCTTTTGAAATATCAACACCGATTACGTGACAGCCAGCAGCCCTCAAAATCTGCACAGCAAGTTGACCTATTAATCCCAGCCCGATTACACCGACTCTATATCCGAGTTCGACCTTTGCAAGTCTGACAGCCTCCATCGCAATCCCCCCGAGAGCTACATAAGAAGCATCGTCATAAGACAAGTAGGGACTATGGACTAAGGAGTAGGCACTATCACTGCTTACTGCTCACTGCTTACTGCATACTCCTTACCGCCTACTTTCATTTTCGGTATTTTTACACACAAATTCGGGGGGACAACATTGAATTCAGCATGTGAAGCAAATCCGCTTCCTGCACATGCCACCCTATCACCTACCCTGAAATCTCCTTCCTCAGTATTAACTTCAACAACAACACCGGCACAGGAATATCCCAACGGCACTGGCATGTCAAGCCGTGCTTTGGACTGGCGATATGCCTCCATTAGTCCTTCGGTCTTTACCTTATCAATTACCTGCTTTACCCAGTCAGGACGTGCAAGCGCCTTTCCGAGAAGACTCTTCTTCGCCACATCAATCATGGCCTTCTCGGTACCAATAGAAACAAGGGAAGCCATTGTCTGAACAACCAGGGTCCCTTTTCTCCTGGAAGGGTTTGGAACTTCCAGCATCTGAAGCTCACCTGTCCTGTAATTCTGAGCAAGGATTTTCATAACAACCAACAGGCTATGGTAGCCGTGACCATACTTCTGATAGACGCCTCATTGTTTCTTGAACATCGGCGGGCGGTATGGATTTATGAGACCCGGGATTCTCAATTGTGTGCTCGTGCCAGCCTCTCAGATTATCGTAATCGATTCCCCAGATTCTTCTTTCTTTTTCGACAAGGGCAAAGGCAGTCGTTCCAGTGCGTTCATTGAAATAGATCTGCAGAAATCTGTTTTTAGCTAAAAAAACCTTGCCTTTGAGTACAAAAACTTCGGTGTGAAAATCGACTTTTTCAACAAATTTCAGGGACGAGAGAGAATGGAGAACGGAAACAAGAAATTAGTTTATATCCATTCCCGTTTCAGTTGTTCATAATGTTCCTTGAGGGTTTCAGCCTCTTCCCACTTCCAAAAGTCATTTTCAACGTCAAAGGAATATGAATTCTTTTCAAGCGAACCGTCTTTCATTCTCTGCTTGAAAGTGTTGAAATCCATTCCCCATTTTGTCTCGAAAGCCTTGATAGTCTCACGAAGGTTCTGGAGTTTCAGATCAAGATAGTCTGTGAAAACCGTTTTGAGCGCATGGTCGATGTCTTTGGCACCGGTTGTTTTGATTAAGAACTCACCTAATCTTGGTGAAACCGCAGGCATGTTTTTTCTCTCCTTAAAAACCGTCTTTAATATTTTTTAAGTCTACAATTCCAAATAATAATTGTCAATTAAAAGTATACGTTGTGAGATAACCCTCCACCTCAGGTTTAACAGGACTTAATTTAGACACTTACTTCAATCTAAATGGCATATTGTGCGATTTCCCGCACGTGTAATATCTCTTTATTACTCATTAATCTGATGTCATCTGAAGTAAGCGTAAGAACTGCAATCGTCCGGCCTTCGGCAGTCACGAATTCCACTTCAAAAGCACCACCTTCAGGATAGCAATGCACCACTGCCCCTATATCACCGCATTTCAGGCCATATTCTTCAATATCATGCGTTAAAACAACTGTATCTAATTCCTTAATCATAATTTCATCCCTCCTAACTTTTTAACTCACAAAGGATAAGCGGTCACAAAACGCGGTTCCGCCTGGCCCTTGTCAATAATCCAAACTGTCCGCATTTCAATAAACCTACCATCCGGAGTCGCTAACGTACCCTCAATGATATATTTTACTCCATATGCCGATGGAACTGCCTCTTTTATTTTTCCTTTTTGTGCAATCGCAATAAACCCCTCTTTCAATAAATGGACATTAGCCTTATGAAAGCCGAAAGATCTTAATAATTTAGCTTTTGATTTTCCAACTGCATGCGTTTCTGAAAGAAGATAATCTTTTAGCTTTTCAAGAGAAATATACACTTTTTCTTTGTTAGGAAGTTCCGTCATCTAATCTCCAAGAGCTAAGAGCCGATAGCTATGAACTATGTGCCATTCGCTATGAGCTATTTACTCAGCGAGCCATCCATAATACTTCTCAATTAAAAACCCACCACCTCGGAGGTGTAGGTTTTTATTCAAATTTAGGGGTTGCACCTGAACACATGGAAATTCGGAATTTCAGCGATATGAGTCCGAGTGTACAGACAACTCCTGCGGCATTGATCATCCAGTCTGAAAACTGTCCTGTTCTGAAAGGAAAGTATACCTGCAGCAATTCGTCCAGCGCTGTGTATGCGAGACAGATTATGCCTGCATAGAGCATCCATTCCGGTCTCCACTCCTTTCTGCCTGAGCGGATAGCCCTGAACAGCAAAAATGCCAGCAAACCGTATTCAAAAAAATGGACTGACTTGCGGATTCCGATATGTACCAGTTTTATCGTCGTTTGGTCAGCAAAGGGCAACAGCCAGGTGAGAAAAGGCACAAGAAAGCGAGACGTGCTTTCGTACGTGAGGACACTGTTTTCAGGGAACAAAAAGCCCATCCATAATATTGGCGGAAGCCGGTACAAAAGAAAGTACGACATACTTGTCAAACGCTATACCTCATATCACATGTACTTGTCAAAATTCCATTCAGCCTTTTAAAAAGATGTGAAATTGAGAACTTATGAAGATGAGAAACAAAAACTTTGAGCCTTTTCCATAGAATTGAGCATCCCGATTATATGTTCATACTGAGAATCTCAAAGCTACAGACATTTACGCTATCTGGCGCTTGCATTAAGAATTGTAATACCTACAATTTTATTCCCGTCTTTCCTGATCAAGATATCGTCGGTTTCGACTGTTTTTGTTGCCCTCTGAGGTTTACGAAAACTCAAATAGAGAACATCTGCTTCCTTATCATAGTCGACCCACATATGGTCATCTGGCTTTTCACTCAAAAATTCTCTCCACATCTTTAATTTTGGTATTATCTGCACGTTCAAGTTTTTCAATAAAATTTCTCAGGTCTGCCTTACTTAATATTTTCCTTTCTAAAAGGGCTTTAAGTATCGTATGGACATTAACAACATCTATTTTTTGTTCCAGAGCAATTTCAAATGCTTTTGAGTCGTTTGTCGCAAAGACACATTTTCTTATCTTCACAATAGATATTGCTTCAAGTTCACCTTTGCCAAGAAATGGGTATGAAACCTCAAGATTCTCATACTCTGAATGTTCTTCTTTGGTAGGGACCAGAACTTCAAACTTGTTAAATATCTGCTGAGGGAAGGCATGACCAAATTCCAGCGGAGCAGAAAGTTCCTCTTTTATCCTGGATGTTATGCAAAGTTTGAAATCTGCTAAAAGACTAAATAAGACATCGAGACCCTTTGCCTTGGCAAACATGCTTAAGATGTCTGTATCAA
>JACUUX010000019.1 GCA_014859105.1 Nitrospirota bacterium | reverse complement strand
TCAAGTGAAACCTGCAATTCAGGAAATTTTGAAAAGCCTGAAATCGAACTGACATGTCTCTTGCAGTTGATGAACCAATATTAAACAATCCCTTTAAAGAGCCGAGGAAATACCGGATTCATGAAGAAGGACAGCCGAAAAGATTATAAAAGGAGAGAAAGGAAATATGGCTTTAAAATCAGTTGAATCCCAGAACGTGGAATTTAAATTATACTTATTATGCCGCAATAAAGACGCATGAAAGGCGCAGTGAGGGCTTTGTTATGAAACAGAGTCAGTCAGCGCCGGATAGGAGTATTGCAGGGCATTTGAATATTTGAAAAGATTTTGCAAGAATTTAGGGAATAAACATTAAGAGGAGACAAGAATATGCAGGATAAAGAACTAAAAGTTTTGGAAAAATTCAAATCTCTTGTTTCACAGAAAACAAAAGTGCGTGAAATCAGGGCTTTCGGCTCAAGGGCGAGGGGAGACGCTGCTGAATATTCGGATCTGGATGTGCTTGTTGTTGTGGATAATCTCGACGATGCTTTAGAGAAATACATAAGCGAATGCGCATGGGAAGCCGGATTTCCGGAAGATATAATTGTTATTCCTGTGTCAATCGGAATTGATACGTTAACGAACAGCCCGATACGGGAATCTGCCTTCATAAAGAATATATACCGCGAGGGCGTTGCCGTATGAAAGAAGACCTTTTTGCTCTTATTCAATACCGGCTCGAACAGGCTGAAGATTCGATTAGAGAGGCCGAGGTACTCTTGAAAGAGGGAATGAGTTTGCGGTCTGTTATGAACCGTCTTTATTATGCCATGTTTTACGCAGTCCTTGCCCTACTTCAGGAGAAACAACTTGGCACCTCAAAACATTACGGAGCAATATCATTGTTTGATAGGGAATTTATTAAAAGCGGCGTATTTGATCAGGATATGTCCAAAACCTTGCACCGTGCCTTTGAACTCAGACAGAAGGGTGACTACATGGAGCAACCGGGTGTAAAGAAAGAAAACATTGACGAAACATTTCCGAAGGTCGTGGATTTTGTAAAAAAAGATAAGACAATACCTTCTCAGCGGGAAATAACCATGTCACTTGCCGTTGACAACCCGATCCTGAACAACCCCTCCGAAGAACCGGTGGAATTTAAATCCAAATGTAGAGAGACTAATAATGCCGTTTAATCCGGAATTCACTATAACGCCAAAGATCAATAAGGCACTTGTTGAAATCGAGCGCGTTCGCGGGTTTCTTGATGCTGTCAAACTCAAGGACGACTGGATTGCCGACATACAGAAAAAGGCGCTGACAAGTTGCTGTGACATGCTGTGACATTTTACTGCGACAAGTATTGGCTATTACAAAACATAAGCTTATGGAGGATTTATAAATGAATGTAAAAAAGCCAAACTGCCTGAGCCTGAGTTTAAAGAAGAGTTTTGCGGCTTTTCAGTTTGATTGAGAAAGTTTGTAAGGAATACTGGGTTTACGAAGAAGGACAACCGAAAAAGATGTCGGGAAGGCGCCCAAACGGGTATATGATATATAATAGAAAGGGATGTTGAGTTTTTGTAAATCAGGGAAAAATAAAAAGATTCTATATGAGGTGAAACCAGGAAAATTAAGAAAGAATCTCAAAAAAATATACTGTCCCGTGAACAAGTAATTTCTGTCCCGAAGAAAGAGTTGCCTTCCTTGAGAGAAAATTTCGGTGTTGAAAGAATAATCCTGTTCGGCTCATTTGCAAAAGGGGTCCAGAAGAAAAAAAGCGACATAGACATTCTTGTTGATCTCAGGAAACCATTAGGTCTCGAATTTGTCTCTCTTGCCGACAGACTTGAAGAGATTTTAGGCAGAAAGGTTGATATTGCGACTTACGACCACTATAAAAGGAGCTTTCATAATCCCAGATATAAACACATCGCTGAAGATATCAAGGAGAGCATGATCTATGTCTAAAAAGCGAAGATACAAGGACTTTATGAAGAAGGTCAGCTCAATTAATTCGAGGCAGAAGGAGATCATTAATTGAAAATCGAAAAAAAGGTTATATATTTTGAAAAGACAGGCGGTGAGAATACAGCAGCCTGCTTAGAGATAGTCAGGGATGCTATTAATACAGGATACAAACATATAGTTATAGCCTCAACAACAGGTGAAACCGGCCTTTTATTTTCGAAGGCATTAAAGGGGTTCTCGATTAATATGGTTGTGGTAACTCACTCGTCCGGTTTTAAAGAGCCGAATACTCATGAGATGCCTGATAATGTGAGAAAAAATATTGAGGCACATGGGGCAAAGGTCTTTACAGGTACGATGCTTACTCACTCCATAGAGACCGCCTTCACAACAAAATTTAGTGGCCTTTATCCAACACTTATTGTTGCCAACACCCTGAGAAGGTTTGGTGAAGGATCAAAGGTATGCTGCGAGATTGTTATGATGGCTGTTGATGCGGGACTCATACCCGAAGGTGAAGAAGTTCTTGCTGTGGCAGGTACAGCAAGAGGTGCTGATACTGTGCTGATTCTAAAATCATCTGCATCAAAGAGGTTTCTTGACTTGAGGGTTCTTGAAATCCTTGCCAAACCGAGGGTTTAACTCAAAATAACACTCACCTTCTCACCCACTGTTATGCCGGAGGCCGCTGAGGCATTCCCTTTGTTTACAAAAAGCTCAAGATATCTGAAACTGTTGATTATTGAATAGAGTCTGTCGTCTGTGGCCTGTAAATAGTAGTTCTTTAAGGGTGCTTCCTGACCTTTAACGACGACCTCAGGTTTCCTGTCAGGATTAACCCGGGACAGATCTTCTATTTCCCTGGCAGATATATTTGTTATCAGGTTGCCGAAACTGTCTATGTAAATCACCTCACCATCAATGATATTTTCTGCTGGTTTTCTTAAGTCCGGCAGCTGAACAGTCACATAATCATAAATCTGTACGCCGAAATTTGATATTTCTATCCCTTTTGAAAGCCACGCTGCAACAGGTGCAAATATGTCCCTGCCATGAAATGTCGGGCCTCTCCATGACAAAAAATATTGTTCTGATGTAATGTGAACTACTACAGGATTTTCAATTAATCTGTAGATACATGAAAAAACACCATTGTCAGGTCCGACAAAAAAATAATTTTCGTCAGCAACAATTATCGGCCTGCGGACTGACCCGACACCCGGATCTACTACAACCACATGTATTGTTTTGCGGGGGAAAAACGAAAAACTATTCTCTATCACAAAGGATGCTTCCAAAATATTCTGCGGGGTTATTAAGTGGGTAATATCAACAATATTAACAGAGTGTTTTATACTGAGTATTACCCCCTTCATAATTCCGACGAAGGGGTCTTTATATCCGAAATCTGTTGTTAAGGTTATTATGGAATCAGGCATAACAGAGAGCGCCGATGATATCAACTATGTTATTTATACCTTTCTTCTTTAGATATTTCTCTATTCCATCAATAATCTCAACTGTCGATTTCGGGTTCAGAAAATTAGCTGTTCCAACTTGAATAGCTGTAGCTCCAGCCAGCATAAACTCTATTGCATCGTCAGAATTCATGGTTCCACCTATACCAATAACCGGGATCTTCACCGCCCTTGAAGCCTCCCATACCATTCTCACTGCTACAGGTCTAATTGCAGGGCCGGATAACCCGCCTGTTATATTTGCGAGCTTGGGTCTCCATATCTCGATATCAATAGCCATAGCCGGTATTGTATTGATTAATGATATTGCATCACTGCCGGAGTCTTCCGCTATCTTTGCGAATTCATGAATATTCGATGTGTTAGGAAAAAGCTTTGTAATCAGAAGCGTCTTTTTTATGGATTTTCTTACCCCGGATATAAGTCTACCGAGCATCTTTTTATCAGTTCCGAAAATAATTCCTCCCTTTTTAACATTAGGACAGGAAACATTCAGTTCAATTCCATCGACCCTTTCATCTTCAAGTGCCTGCGCAAGCCTTATATAATCCCGGATGGTATTCCCGAGGATGTTTACAATAACTTTAGTATTGAATTTTCTGAGATAGGGTAACTTTTCTCCCAGAAATCTTTTTAACCCGATATTCTGGAGTCCAATTGCGTTCAGCATTCCACACGGAGTTTCACATATCCTGGGAGGAGGATTTCCTTCCATTGGTTCCAGGGATATCCCTTTAACAACAATAGCCCCGAGCCTGTTAAGGTTAATAAACTCAGAATATTCCTCGCCGTATCCGAAGGTTCCGGAAGCAGTCATGACAGGGTTTTTGAGTTTTAAATTGCCTATGTGAACAGTTAAATCCACCTAAAATACCTCTTTAATGTCGTCATTCCTGCGAAAGCAGGAATCCAGGGGTAAAAAAACTGACTGGATTCCTTGTCAAGCACGGAATGACAACTAAATATATATTCTGTTACCATACAATTTCCTCTATCGGAAATACAGGGCCTTCCTTGCATACCCTTTTGTATCCATGAACTGTCTTAACGGCGCATCCAAGGCATGCACCAAATCCACATGCCATATATTCTACAAGTGAAAAGTATCCCTTTATCCCCTTATCAGCAGCAAGCTTAGATACCGCCTCAAGCATTGCCCTTGGGCCACAGGCGTAAATCAAGTTTTGAGTTTTGAGTCTTGAGTTTTGAGTCAAAATCTCTTCTAAAATTTCCACTGTTGTACCTTTCTCTCCGAATGATCCATCATCAGTACAAATAAAAGATTCCCCCTTTAAGCTTTTCAATTCATTCACCGCCAGAAGTTCTTCTCTACATTTTGCGCCATGAAGTATATATGCGTTTTTCGTAAGTCTTTCTGCGAGAGAAAAAATAGAGGCAATTCCTGTACCGCCTCCTATAAGCACGGCAATATAACCTCTGGATGGTTTTGGATATCCGGTCCCGAGGGGTCCGATTATATTAATAATTTCTCCCTCCATGAAATCCTTCATCAATAAAGTTCCCTTACCCCTTACTGCATATAAAAATTGTATATCCTCGGATGTTTTTCTGAAATAACTGAAAGGTCTCTTTAATAATGGGTCATAAGAATTGCCAACTTCTATCATATAAAATTGGCCGGGCTCCGGGTTTTTCGCTCTTTCCAGAGGCCTTAGCGTTAGAAGGTTGCTTTTTTTATTTAAAGGGAGGTTACTTACTACTTTTGCCCTGAAGTACCTACTCAAAGCTTATCTCTATTATTTCATATTCAAGGGTCTTTGCAGGTACCTTAATATTTACCACATCACCAGCTTGTTTATTAAGCAATGCTTTACCTACAGGAGAGATTATAGATATCCTGCCACTTTTTACGTCTGCCTCTTCAGGCCCAACGAGCATAAAAGTCTTTTCTTCATCTGTATCAAGATCAAGTACTTTTACCTTAGCACCGAATGCAACCTTATCCTGAGAAATATTTGCAGGGTTTATAACATCGGCAAGGGCGAGTTTGGTTTTTAATTCCTGTATCTTCCCCTCTAAAAAAGACTGCCTTTCCTTTGCAGCATGATATTCTGCGTTTTCCGAAAGATCACCATGTGCCCTCGCTTCTGAAATTTCTTTTATATTTCTTGGCCTGTCAATTTTCAGAAGTCTTTCAAGTTTCTCCTGAAGCTTCTGGTAACCTTGAGGGGTAATTGGTATTCTTCTGAGCAAAGTATTCACCTCCCGAATGCATTAATTTAACACTTTTCTGCTAAATTTTTCTATATTAGATATATTTAAATTATTGTGAATTAGGGAGATTAAGCTATGCGTTTTTCTAAAACGCTCATACCGACATTAAGAGAAACCCCGGCTGATGCTGAGTCAGCAAGTCATATACTGATGTTAAGGGCCGGGTATATAAGACAGCTTGCAGCAGGCCTGTATATTTATCTTCCCTTAGGCCTAAGAGTGATAGAGAAAATAAATAAAATCATCCGTGAAGAAATTAATGCGATAGACGGTCAGGAAATATCAATGCCGGTCCTGCACCCGGCAGAAGTCTGGCAGGCTACCGGCAGATGGTATGAAATAGGTGATGAGATGTTCAGGTTAAAAGACAGGACAGGCCGTGATATGTGTCTCGGCATGACGCATGAGGAAATAATGACATGGCTTGCATCAAGGGAGATCCGCTCATACAGGGAATTACCCCATATCTGGTATCAGATTCAAACAAAGCTAAGAGATGAAGCAAGGCCAAAAAGTGGGGTGCTCAGGACAAGGGAATTTTTAATGAAAGACAGTTACAGTTTTGACGCTGATGAAGAAGGGCTTGAAAGGAGTTACCAGCTCCATGCCAGCGCTTACAACAGGATCTTCACAAGGTGTGAACTAAAGTTTTATATGGTTGAATCAGATCCTGGCATGATGGGAGGTGCAACTTCCCATGAATTCATGGCGCCAAGCCCTGCAGGAGAAGACGAGGTTGTTCTCTGCAGTTCATGTGGTTATGCTGCAAATATTGAGCTTGCCATATCACAACCAGGAAAGATAGAAATCAGGGACTGGAATTTTGAAGAGGTTCATACTCCTGAAAAGAGGACTGTTGAAGAGGTCTCAAACTTTTTAAAAATCGCTCATGAATATTTTATAAAGAGCATTCTCCTTATAAGCAATAATGGCCCCGTACTTGCTCTTGTCAGGGGAGATCAGGAATTGCAGGAAAAAAAGATAAACAGAATAATCGGGGAATACAGACCTGCACAGAAAGGAGAGGTTAAGGAGATCCTCGGAGTGGAAGCCGGGTTCATAGGACCGATGAATCACAAGATAAGAATTATCGCTGACACATGTCTTCAGAAAGGGGTTTATGTCAGCGGTGCCAATAAGGAGCAATATCATGCAAAGGGTATAAGACCCGGAAGTGATTTTGTTGCAGAGTGGCATGATATACATATTGCAAAGGAAGGAGAGTTCTGCCATAAATGTAATGCGCCTTTGAGGATCGAGAAGGTTATTGAAATAGGGAATATTTTTAAACTGGGAACAAAATATTCAATTCCACTGAAAGCTTTCTATCTCGACGAAAAAGGTCTGGAGAAACCTATAATTATGGGCAGTTATGGAATAGGGACTGCCAGAATAGCTGCCGCAGCAATAGAACAGAACCATGATAGAGACGGCATAATATGGCCAAAAAGCATCGCACCTTTTGATATCGAGATATTGCCCCTGAATATCAATGACAGGAATACAGTAGAGATAGCGGAAAACCTTTACCGTGATCTCACAGAAAAGGGAATGGATGTTTTGATAGATGACCGGGATGAGAGAGCCGGGGTAAAATTCAAAGATGCTGATTTGATCGGAATCCCTACTCACATAATAATCGGTGAAAAGAATCTCAAAGAAGGTCTCGTGGAGACAAAAAACAGAAAAACAAAAGAGGTCAAAAAGGTTAAAGTTGATGAGGTTGTAAAGTTATTGTGCTAAAATTGTTTTAAAAATAACAGAAAAGGAGTTCAGTATGATAGCTATGCTTCTAATCCTTGGAATTTTTTTAGCTGTCATATTCTTTGCCGTTGTCATCTATAACAAGCTCATACGGCTGAGGAATACAGTAAAGTCATCATGGTCAGATATTGATGTCCAGCTTAAAAAGAGATATGACCTCGTACCGAATCTTGTCGAAACGGTTAGAGGGTATGCATCTCATGAAAAGTCAGTCTTTGAAAAAGTTACAGAAGCAAGGTCTTTTGCCATGAGAGCATCATCTCCTGCAGAAAAGACCCAAACCGAAAACATGTTGAGAGAAACTTTAAAAACCCTCTTTGCTGTTGCAGAGGCATATCCTGAGCTGAAAGCTAATGCCAACTTCATGCAACTTCAATCACAACTGAAGGAATTAGAGGACAATATTGAATATTCAAGAAGATATTATAATGCTGTTGTACGTGATTTCAATATCTTAATAGAATCCTTCCCATCGAATATAATTGCGTCAATGTTTGCATTCAAACAGGAAGAATTCTTTGAACTGGAAGCCCCTGAGATAGAAAAAAAGCCTGTCAAAGTCAGTTTCTCTTAAGAATGCAAGGTGCATGACGGGATACACGATGCCGGACAAAAGTAAAATCCCCCCCCCGTACCTCCCTTTTTTAAACCTCTACCTTCTTGCATCATGTATCTTGTTCTGCTTCTTTATAAGCACAGCATTTGCCCAGGATTTTACTATTAACAGTTTTCATGCTGACATAACCATCAATGAAGATTCTTCCTTTAGAGTAAAAGAACATATAAATGTCGAATTCCATAGACAGAAACACGGGATCTATAGAGAAATACCTTATAAGTATACAGACGATTTTGATAAGACACTGAAAACGCCATTAAAAGTTTTATCTGTAACCGATAAATCAGGAAAAGACTGGAAATACAGGGTTAATAAAAAGGGAAATGTCATAAATATAAGAATTGGTGACCCTGACAGATATGTTTACGGACATCAGACATATGTAGTTACGTATAATGTTGAAAATGCGATTCTCTTTTTCGATGACCACGATGAACTTTACTGGAATGTTACAGGTAATTACTGGCTGGCACCCATAAAAAATGCATCGGCAAATGTCATCCTCACAATCAGTGAGAAGAGTAAAAACCTGTGGGCTGCATGTTATACAGGCACCTTCGGTTCAAGGATATCTGACTGTACTTTTGAAACTTTTGACAATAGTGCTGAATTTTTCGCAAAAAAAAATCTAAAAGACGGGGAAGGCTTCACAATAGCATTCGGATGGGACAAAGGGCTGATTTCTCCTCCGCCTTCATGGAAAAAATTTTTATGGGCAATGGATATCAAGGAAAACTGGATATTTATGCTTCCCGTCATTTCGCTGATATTTATGTTAAATCTATGGAATAGGAAAGGAAGAGACCCAAAGGTCAGGGAATCTGTCATAGTAAAATATGAACCTCCGAAACGCGGCGATAGAACCCTTACCTCTGCAGAGGTTGGAACACTGCTCGACGAAAAACTTGATTCAAGAGATATCACATCAACAATTGTCGGTCTTGCTGTTAAGGGATATATAAAGATTGAAGAAGCAAAAAAAGAAGGTTTAATTTTTGATTCCACCGATTATTATCTTGCAAAGGTAAAAGAACCAGATGAAAACCTTAATCCATTCGAGAAAGTCCTCATGAAAAGAATTTTCACTGGTGAAATTCGAGGCATAATTGTATCTGATATGAAGAATAAATTTTATAAAGAATTAGAATTACTAAAAAATACCCTCTATGGTGAGTTAGTCAGCAAGAAATATTTCCTTGTCAGCCCTGAAAAAGTCAGGAGATTCTATGTTATAGCAGGGATAATAGTTGCCATAATTGGCTTTTTCCTGGCATCTTTTCTATCTCCGTCTTCCACGGGAAAAAGCATATTTGCAGGGATTTTATCTGCCCTACCTGTACTCGCGTTGTCAAGATTTATGCCTTCAAAAACAAAAGCCGGAGCTGCTGTCTACATGGACATCCTGGGTTTTCAGGAATTCATGAGCCGCGCAGAAAAGGACAGGCTTGAAAGGATGGGTGATAAAGATCTTTTCTCTAAATTTCTTCCATATGCTATTGCTCTTAATGTAGTTGATAACTGGGCAAAGGCATTTGAAGGAATATATCAGAACCCGCCTGAATGGTATGTATCACACGGAGGTTTCAGAACATTCAGTCCTTATAGTTTCTCACGCTCTATAAGTGCTGTGACTTCAAGCCTTTCATCCGCGATATTTTCTGCACCGAGAGGAAGCGGCATCAGTGGTGGTGGAGGCGGAAGTTCCGGCGGTGGCTTTTCAGGAGGCGGATTCGGTGGAGGCGGAGGAGGAAGCTGGTAGAATGGCTATTCTTCTATTTTTTATTCTTATAAATTTTCTGCATGATTTCAGGAAATTTATTTTTAAAATCCGGGTATACCCTTCCGAGAAAAAGCTTTAAACCTTTAATTTCCGGTTTTAAATCATCCATCCCTTTCAGGGCATCATTCAATGTCTCTAACCTATCTGTCAAGGTTTCAATTTCTTTCTCGAGAAGTTTGAGCCTGTCTTTTAATTTTATTTCTTCCTTCAATATCTCCTCCTATTCACTGATATATACCTTTTAGATAGTATCTATTATACCAGAAACGCATTGAATACAAACAAATTAAAGTTATTTTGTTACCGGTATGTTTATTTGAATAAAGACCTGAGATATGATCTTCCTACGCGACAATTACCTTTTGACAGTCTGCTGAAAAAGAGTTCCTTCATATATTTCATGATAAAGTTCTTCTAATATTTACCATTTATCATTCACGTTCAATATCTTCATTTCATCAGGGAGTTTAATCTCATTCCTGAAAAGGTCTCAATTAATTCCCATCATATTCTTCCAATGCTCTCTTTCAACCAGTATTAATTTTCTCCAGACCCACTCAATATTGAAACTTTGTATAGAATTGTGCATGTTACGAAGTTACCGATTCCGCTGAGTTCTCACAGAAGCAAACGTTTTTGCATAATCTGATAATTCGGGATTACCCCAAAGACTCCCGCAATAAAATCCTTGCTTAAACGGGATGCTTGATTGACCCTTTATAGAACACCTCACACTTTCCCAATCCTATAAACTTCTGTGCCTTCTCAAAAAGCTTTACTGCAGGCCCGACAATGGACTTCAAGGTGCTAATTTTTTCGATTTGGGGGTTCCGGAAAGGACCTTGCATTTTCTGGCTGAATTTCGCACATCCATTTTTATCGAGCGCTGCTACTGTCACATCATCAAACCGGCTGTTTACAAAGTCCAGTCTTCCCTTCATGGCGATCCTGTTTCTTTTTGTAGAAAGGGCGACGTCCTCAGCCTCTGCGCTGCCGTTCCTTATTTTCCAATCGGAGACGAGCTTCTCGATGATTCCTTGCCCTCCCTTTGTTTCTTTATAGACACCCGCAAAATCATATCCTTTGGTCAATACAGTGCCGAGAGGGCCTGCAAGAAAAAAAGCCCCCACATCCACAAGGGAAAAATTCTGGCTTTCTTCAATCTTCGAAAGAAGACTGTCAAGATCTTTACCATAGAGCAGAAGATTTTCACCCTTTAAGGAGGCCTCACCGTTCATTCTCTTTTTCATCTCCTCAAGACTCTTCCCTTCTGTCACGATATTCAGAGAAAAGTCCATCTGCCCTTTCATAATCTTTTTTTTCGAAAAGGCCTCTACAAACTTCTCAAAATCGAAATTTGCGGCGGCAAATTGTATTTTGACAAGAGCACTGCCTCCCGTCAGGTCTGCTTTAATGGCCCCTTTCTCTCCCCCACCGAAGAAGTTCATCGCGATGGGATCTATGTCGAATATCCCGTCTTTCCCTTTCATGTCGAACCTTATGTTTTTCACTTCGACATCTTTTGTTTTGAGTATCTTGCATCGAAAATTTCCCGAGAAGGAAATGTTCCGCAAGAGGCTATGACTTCTCTCCGGACTGAATAAGAGATCCGTGATCTTCAGGTCAATACCGTTCAGTCCTGTTCTGACGTTGGCTATCCTATCCAAAAAGAGAAGTTCCCCCTTTGAGATTACGAAGCTTCCCATCGTAAGGAGGGCAGCCGGGAATCTTTCTTCTCTGTCAGGTTCTTGTATTGACCTTTCGAAATTGAACCTTCCATTTTTATCGCGCTCAATGGTGATTTTCGGTTTGATGATGGTGAATTCACTTATTCTTGCTTCACGCTTTATAAGAGGAAGAAGCTTAAGACCTATCCTCACCCTCTGCGCAGAGAAGAAATCCAGTGCCCCCTTCTTAATAAGCACGTTCTCTAAAGAAACACCAACCCGGGGAAAGAGAACAATCCTCATTGTGCCGCCAATCCTGAAATCCATCCCGATGGCATCCGATGCAGCGGCTTCAATCCGGGGCTTATAAACACTGATATTGACAAAAAGAACAAGGGCGGATACTACAACAACCAGAAGTACGGCGACAGAGCCTGAAACTAAAAGGATCCTTTTCTGTTTAGGAGTCATCATCCTTTTCCCCACGGCCGAAATTCATCATAAAAAATGGGCTTTGCAAGAAGACTCAATTATCCGTATTTCTGTGCTGCTCGTTTTTTTCTCTTCGATTTCTGTTTCCTTATCTTCTCTCTTTTGAGTTCTTCAGATGATTGCCCTGATAATTGTTCGATCCTTTTAACAAGCTCACGACGCGCCAGGAATCTGTTTATGGACTGGCTCCTGTCTTTCATGCACTTTATCTCTATACCGGTAGGCAGGTGTTTCAGATAGACACAGGTCGCTGTCTTATTAACCTTCTGCCCGCCTTTTCCTGATGAACGTATAAATTTCTCCTCAATATCTTTTTCCTGAATGCCGAGTGCCTCCATCCGTTCCCTCAGCCACCTGTTCTTTTCTTCACTTACTGAAAAAGCAAGCATTTCATTCCTGCCTTAAAATTATTATAAAAAAAGTTATTGTATTATAATTAGAAAATGCTGGATATTATAAAAATACTGCCAAATACTTTCATACCACTCTTTGTTGCAATAGATGTGTTTCTGCTTATTCCGATCTTTATCTCTATGACAGCCGGGATGCCTTCAAAAAGAAGACAGGCTGTCGTGAGGGATTCAATACTGACGGCTATAATTGTAAGCCTTGCCTTCATTGCATTGGGAGAGGCAATTTTCAGAATCCTGGGAATCACAGGGGATGACTTCAAGATAGGTGGCGGCCTCGTACTCCTTGTATTTGCAATCCTCGACCTGACACAACAAACGGAAGAGAGAAGGAAGCCTGATATAAAAATGGGGGTAGTGCCTATCGGAGTTCCTCTTATTGTTGGCCCCGCTGTCCTTACTACTACTCTGGTACTGGTAGACCATTATGGTATTATTCCAACGATTATCTCTCTGACGATCAATTTATTCATTGTCTGGGTCTCGCTAATCAATGCCGAGCGGATTATAAAAATTTTCGGCAAAGGCGGCATCATCGGTATATCAAAGGTTATGGCACTACTGCTCGCATCAATCGCCATAATGATGATACGACTCGGGGTTGAAAATATTATTAAACAAAATATATAAGGTTTAGATGCAGAAAATGAACTGCCCTGCAGCAGAGTTGGGAGGTTTGGCGGGCAGGCAAGTGCGGAATGACATTTTTTTATCTTATTTGCCTCGAAGATTAGCTTTGAGGAAATCTTTGATTAAATTTTTCAGAATAAGGAGAATATCATATGCTAATCGGAATTATGTCTGACACGCATGATAATTTACCTTTGGTAAGAAAAGCTATCGAACTGTTTAATGCAAAGGGCGTAGGACATGTAATCCACGCAGGAGACTATACATCGCCATTCACGTTAAAACTCTTTAAGGACCTGAACTGTGAATATACGGGCATATTCGGGAATAATGACGGAGATAAACTTCTGCTATCGGAGAGGGCGGAGGGGAACATTTACTGTCAGCCCTATATTTTCACCCTGAACAATAAGAAAATCATCGTGATGCACGAACATCATATCATTGACGCACTGGCAGACAGCGGCCACTTTGACATGATAATTTACGGACATACACATATGCTTGATATAAGGAAAGTAAAGAATACCTTGATCGTTAACCCTGGAGAAGTCGGTACGTGGCTATATGGTAAATCAACTGTAGCTTTAGCAGATCTGGAAAAAATGGAAGCAGAAATTATTGAACTTTAATCGTTATTCACTTCATCACCGCCCCGCTTCCGGCAGAACTTACCATCCTTGCATACCTCTCAAGATATCCTCTGTTTATCTTCGGTTTTGGCAACTTCCATTTACTGAGCCTCTCTTTTATCTCCTCATCGGTCAGGATAACGTCTAATCTCCTGCCAGGTATATCAATTCTGATCCTGTCACCATCCTTAAGAATTGCTATCACACCGCCTTCCATTGCCTCAGGAGATATGTGTCCTATACAGGGTCCGCGTGTACCTCCTGAAAACCTTCCGTCTGTTATCAATGCTACGGACTCACTCAATCCCATCCCGGCAATCGCTGCTGTAGGAGACAGCATCTCCCGCATACCTGGGCCTCCTTTAGGTCCTTCATATCTTATAACAACAACATCGCCCTGCTTTATCTTCCCGTTCATGATCGCCTTCATTCCATCTTCTTCTGAATTAAAGACCTTTGCTACACCTTCGAACTTCATTGTATTTTTACTTACAGCGGACTGTTTAACAACCGCTCCGTCAGGTGCAATATTGCCTCTAATTATCGCAATGCCGCCTTCCTTGTGATAAGACTTATCAAGGGGTCTTATGACATTTGTATCCACTATTTCTGCGGAGTCTGCAATCTCGAAAATCCGTTTTCCGCTGACCGTTATAGCGTCATGTAAATTATTACGCAGCCTTTTCATGAGTGCAGGTATTCCGCCTGCCCATTCGAGGTCTTCGAGGAAATGCTCTCCACCGGGCAGCATATTAGCAAGGTGCGGTGTTTTCCTTGCCAGAATATCAAAAGTCTCAAGCGGGAGTTCAACACCAGCTTCATATGCAATTGCGGCGATATGAAGTACAGTATTAGTTGACCCCCCAAGTGCAAGATCAACCATTATCGCGTTCTCGAATGCCTTCTCTGTCATTATTTTTCTCGGGGTAACATTCTTCTTTACTAATTCAACAATTCTTTTTCCGCTTTCGAAAGCAATCCTTCTTTTATCGGCTGATACTGCAAGAGAAGTAGCACACCTTGAAAGGCTCATCCCGATTGCTTCCGTAACACACGCCATAGTGTTTGCAGTATACATTCCCTGACATGAACCAACACCCGGACATGCACACATCTCAAGGGCTTCGAGTTCTTCGTCTTTTATCAAACCTTTTTTATACTTTCCTACAGCTTCAAATGCATCATTGACGAGTGATAATCTCTTTCCCCTTAAACGGCCTGAAAGCATCGGACCTGCGGTAACAACTATTGAAGGTATATTAATTCTTGCAGAAGCCATAAGCATTCCGGGTGTAATTTTGTCACAATTGGTGAGAAGTACAAGACCATCCAGTTGATGGGCTTCGGCAATCGTCTCTACCATATCTGCTATAAGCTCCCTTGATGGAAGGGAATAATGCATGCCTGTATGTCCCATTGCAATGCCATCGCAAATTCCCGGTATCCCGAAAAAGAACGGATAGCCGCCGCCCGTATGAATACCTTTTTCAATAAATCTTTCGAGGTCGTGCATTCCTATATGACCCGGGATAATATCAGTAAAACCTGTTGCTACGCCAATAAATGGTTTTTTCATTTCACTTTTAGGAATTCCTGTTGCATAAAGGAGAGCCCTGTGTGGAACACGTTCAATCCCTTCCTTTATTTTCTTGCTTCTCATAATCTGCTCCTTTAAATTAATAATTTCTGCGGCAAATCTATACAGAACTAAATTTCACCGAAGGGTGACTCCATAACCCTTTTAATTCACAGCAACCTCTGTTCCAATGGTTGATTCATTAGGTTGTCATTTCGGCTTGTCGGGAATCCTTCTTTGCGATTCCGAACAAGTCAGAAGGATTTCGGGCAAGCCGAAATGACTGTATAATAGCATTAACTTTTTGCAACATTTAAGGTTTTGTTACTAATTCACAGAATGGTTCTTTTTATATTCTCTAACAAATGCTGCCATTCTGTCCTTTTTAAGTAGTTTCTGTTTCTGCATCTTCTTTCTTTCGATCTCCTCATCCGGAGTCAGATAGCGCCTGTTGTCAATCTCTGAAAGAAGCATGTCTAAATTTCTATGTTCTTCACTAAGTCTTCTAAACTCTTCGTTTTCTTTTTTTAAAAGTTCAATGATCTCATTTTCTTTCAAGGCACCCTCCTTTTTGAGAATAATTTTATCAAAAAAAACATATAGCATTAGTTTCTGATATTAATAAGTTTTCCTGTCACCCTGAACCGAGTTCAGCATGAGATATGCTGAACTCTCGGCGTACAGATTATATGCCACAAATGCTTAAAATTACTCATGGGTTTTCCTCGATAATTCTTTCTGCTAATTTAAAGGAATTTTCTATACAATCATTGACTCCTATGCCGCGATAAGCATTTCCCGTAATATAAAACTTTTTAAATTTATCGGTAGATTTATCGATTGCCCCGAGTCTCCTTTCATGCCCTGATGAATATTGAGGTATGCCCTTCTGATGAATGTAAACTTTAGTAAAATCCGGCTGCGCATCTATTTTCATTATCCCTTTCAACTCATTCATAACCATATTTATCTGCTTGTCCTCATCCTGAAGTGCAAGCCCCGACATTCTTGCTCCGCCAAGCATGGTCCGGAGCAAAACATAACCATCAGGTGCCCTGTTCGGAAATACACTGGAATCCCACAATGTTCCGAGTATCTTTTTTCCTTCTCTGTTAGGGATTAGAAAACCAAAACCATCAAGAGGATGCCTGATTTTACTACGTTTATAACCCAGACATACAACAGAAACAGCGGGATAAAATATTTCATTCAGTGTTGCAGAGAGGTTATTGTCCAGAATCTTTACCATTTCTGAAGCCTCATATGCAGGTATTGCAAGTACAAGTGCCTCTGATTTAATGCTTTTACCGTCTGATATATAAATAACATAATCTTCTCCTTCTTTGTCAACCGAGACAACCCTGGCATTTGTCTTCAATCTTTCGCCAAGAAAATTCTTCAGTAAGCTTATGATCAACTCCATACCATCATAGAAAGAGGTGAGAACCCCTCCTGGTCCCGGACCTACCTTATTACCGGTTTTTTTAGCCTCTTTCTGAAGCTTCATCATTGCCTTAATAAGGCTACCGTATTTTTGCTCAAGTTCGTATATCCTGCGGAAACAACTCTTAAGGCTCATATTCTCCGGGTCACCGGCGTATATACCTGATGCCATGGGGTCTATTAATTTCTCATATGCCTCTTTTCCGAGTCTTCTTCTTGCAAAGTCAGCAAGGGTCTCATCATCTGGTGTGGATTTCGGGACAAAAATCTCCCATAAAATCCTGAGCCGGCCATAAAAGCTGAGAAGGTCTGAAGAAAAAAATGAAACAGGAGATTCTGGCAAACGATGCAGTTTGCCATCAGAGAATATGTATCTTTTCCTGGCATTATCATTGCTTCTTAAAGGGATAAGCCCTAATTTTGCCAAGAGTTCAAGTGTTTTTGGCCTGTTATCCAAAAATCCGTTAACCCCGCCTTCGCAAAGAAAACCTTCTGCCTTGTCAGTCCATATCTTACCGCCTGCTTTCTTCCCGGCTTCAAGGATAACAATATCTAAAGAAGGTTTTCTCTCGAGGAGAAAATAAGCGAGTGAAAGGCCAGAGATACCCCCTCCGATGATTACAAGTCTCATTTTATCATTTAAATCTTAGCATAAATTACGGGAAGATTTCATTTCCGGGTCTTAAAGCCAGTGATAAGAATGATTTTTATCAGTGGAACACAGTATCAGAGCTTTTTTTTATTGTATATCTCTTTTATAATGAAAAATATAAATTTCTTTAAATCTTTACGGGATCAACGTCAACTCTTATCTTCACATCCTTTACATTCTTGAACTCTTCAATAAATATTCTTGCTGCTGAATGGAGTTTTTCACGGGATAGTGATTTTAAGAGGATCTTGAATTCTAATTTATCCTTAATACATCTCGATAAATACGGACCGAGGGCTTCAATAGTCTTATCTGTTCTTTTCACAATCTCTGAAAGGTCTTTTGATAAATTCCTTTTAGCTGTAATTTTCATCAGTATAAGCCTTGAATACGGAGGATAGCGGAGAGATCTGCGCCTTTTTAATTCTTCCCTGATAAACGAAGTATAATCATAATTCTTCAGATATTTATAAAGATAATGTTGCGGCATTCTTGTCTGGATAAAAATCGTGCCATCAGGGTCTATTCTGTCTGCTAAAGACAGGATTTCCTGAAAAATCCTCTCTGCAGACCTGAAATCAGGCATATTAAGAGAAATATCTGTATTCAGTATAGCAGCCATGGAAAACCCCCTGCCCCGCCCTATTTTTCCCGTCATGATCTTTGTTCCGATAACAATCTTCCTGTCATCATTAAAAATATCGCCCATCATCTCTTTTAAATCTGACTTTTTACGTGCCATGTCACTATCGAATCTCAAAGTCTTTATTCCCATAAGTTCTTCAATATCCTCCTGAATTCTCTGAGTCCCTGCGCCGAGCAATTTTAGATTGTAACCATAGCATCTTCCACATCTGTCCGGAATATTTTTTAAAGTGTAATCACAGTAATGGCATTTCATTATCATGTCATGTTTATGGAATACTAACGGAATCCTGCAATTCGGGCATTCTTCTATATAATTGCAATCCATACATTGGAGTAATGTTGAATATCCCCTCCTGTTTATCACAAACATTGCCTTTTTATCATTACTGATATACTTCAAAGAATTATCTGTAACTGTTTTTGACAGATAAGGTCTGGATAGTTTTTCATGCCTCATATCTATTATCCTTATTTTCGGCTTCTCAGCAGTGTCTGCTGGTTTTAATAAAGTATATTTGCCCCACTGACAATTGAAGAGAGAATTAACTGATGGGCAGAAAGATGAGAGTAACACGGTTGTTTTTTCAAAAAAGGCTCTCATTACCGCTACGTCCCTTCCGCTGTAGCATGGCGTACTCTCCTGCTTGTATGAATCACTATGTTCATGGAGCACAGCAATCAGGGAGACTTCTCTCAAAGGAGCAAAAACAGCAGATCTTGTACCGAGTACAATATCAGCATGACCTTTCAGAATCCTTTCTATTGATTCGCATCTGGTCCCGCTGCTCAATTCACTGTGGTAAAGACAGACCCTCTCTCCAAACATCTCGTTTAAAAGTGGATAGAGATTATTGATGAGAAAGAGTTCTGGCAAAACGATTATTACATTCTTGATTTCAGCAAGTAACCTGATAATAAAGGAGTATTCATAAACAGAAGATGGGACATGAAGAAGGAATGCCCTGTATTTATTTTTATTTATCGAGTCTATTACAGCATCCGAGATACTGCTGTCGACATCACATATATCCACACTGTAACCCATTATTTTCCTGTTCTTCCCAGGCCTTTTTTTCACTTGCTTAAATGCCTCCATCGGAAGCATGCTCTTTAAGACAAGCCCCTGTTCAGCCGCGTAATATTCAGACATCCATTTCAGGAGTTCAATCATATTAATGCTCAATAACGGGGCATAACCCTGAACTTCCTTAATCTCTTTAGCCTGTCCGGAAGGAATTGTTGCAGATTTTTCAATGACAATACCTTTAGCAATAGTGTTTTTAAGGGGTGCTGCAACAACCACCCCCGGCCTGATGCTGCCCGAAAGTGTATCCTTGTATCTATAAGTTAAAGGTCCGAGGTTTACAGGGAAAAGAACGTCAACAAAATTCATATAAGATTTTATCACATTGTTATCGATATTATTTTTGTGTCATAATTAAATATGTTGGTGAAAATTATTTCTATACTTTTAACGTTCATTTTTGCTTTATCGTGCACTGCAAAACAGATAAAAGTGTCCGATACCAGTCCTCCTGTTTCCCATGAAGCGTATTATTTTTACATGCTCGGCTATATGGCAGAAAAAGAGGGAAGGTGGGAAGATGCTATTGATTATTATAAAAAAGCATCGAATCAGGATCCTTCTTCTGATTATCTTAAGACCCGGGTCAGTCATATGCTTTTCAGAACAGGAAACATAAATGAAGCAATATCAATCGCTGAAGATATTATTCAGACAAATCCGGATTATATGCCGGCGCTTATACTCCTCGGTGAGCTATACAACAGTAGGAAAAGACATGATGAATCAATAAAAATATACGAGAAAATCCTCAGGATAGAACCTGACAATCAGGATGCTGCCTTGATTTTGAGCCTCATTTATGCCTCCAGGCAGGAATATGAAAATGCTACAGAAATCCTTGAAAAACTCGTCAAAACCCATTCAACTAATGTGATGGCAATTTATTATCTCGGCTCAATATGCTTAGAAAAGGGAGAGATTGAAAAGGCTTCAGAATATTTTGAAAAGGCACTGGTTCAGAGACCTAATTTTGATGCGGCATACTTTAACTTAGGTCTCATTAGTGAGATGCGGGATAAAATCGGTGAAGCAGAAGAATATTACAATAAGGCAATAGCTTCAAACCCCCATAACCTTCAGGCAAGGGAGAGACTTGCACAGATATATTTCAAGCAGAAAGAAACAGGCAAGGCAATTGAGCAGTATGAAAAAATAAGCACTCATATACCCGTCAATATTGATGTACACACAAATCTTGGCATACTTTATTTTGAAGGCAGGCAGTTTGATAAGGCTGTAGATGAGTTCAGGATTGTACTCGAATCACGACCTGAAAATATATCAATACGGTATTATCTTGCTCTGTCACTTTCAGAGATAGACAGGAATGAAGAAGCCATCTCGGAGCTTAAAGAAATAATTTCACACGATCCAAAAAATCTGGGTGCCTTCCTTTATCTCGGATATTTATATTCAAAGATTGACAGGGACGATGACGCAATCTTGGTCTACGAAGAAATACTGAGCTTTGAAAAGGGAAGCCCTGAGGTTTATCTGTATCTTGCCATAAATTACCTCCGTAAAAAAGAATTCGAAAAGGCTGAAAATATTTTAAAGGATGCACTCGGCCGTTTTGAGGACAACGATGAATTAAACTTCAATCTTGCAGTCATTTATGAAAAAACAAGCAGATTCGAGGAGATGGTAAAGTATTTGAAGAAGACGATCAACATTAATCCGGATCATGCAGATGCGCTGAATTACCTTGGATACAGCTATGCCGAAAAAGGTATAAACCTTGAAGAAGCTTATTCTCTAATAAAAAAAGCACTGGAGCTTAAACCCGACAATGGCTATATTATGGACAGCCTCGGATGGGTATATTTTAAACAGGGAAGATATGACAAGGCACTCGAGATTTTAAAAAGAGCCGTTGAAATGGTAGAAGACGACCCGGTCGTTTTTGAGCATTTAGGAGATGTTTATGAATCCATGGGTCTCAAGGAGAAGGCAAAGAAATTCTGGGAAAAGGCCATAGAACTGCACGAAAAAGGCGAGGACGAAAAACTGAAAGAGAGGGTGGAAGAGAAGATTCAAGAATTAGAATGAATATCCAGTCAATATCTGTCCACGGCACATCAGTCTCTTTAACTGCCCCTGCAAAGATAAACTGGTTTCTCAAAATAACAGGGAAACGGGATGACGGCTACCATAATATTATTACACTGATGCAGTGTATTAATTTGTATGATAACCTGGTATTCAAACATGCCGACAATCTGGAAATAATATGTGATCTGGATATACCATTTAATAATAATATCGTGTATAAGGCTGCATCCCTTCTTAAAAAATACTCATCTTACAGGAAAGGGGCAAGAATAATCTTAAAAAAAAATATACCGGTAAGTGCCGGCCTTGGAGGGGGGAGCAGCGATGCTGCATTTACACTCTCGGGTCTGAACAAGCTATGGGGAATTAATTTGAATAAGACAGAATTAAATTCTATTGCTGCTGAAATAGGTTCAGATGTTCCATTCTTTCTGGGCGGACCGCTTGCACTGATAGAAGGCAAAGGTGACAGGGCAACTCCGTTTAAAGCCAGCTTCTCTATCTTTCTTCTTCTCGTAAAACCCCCCCTATCTGTTTCGACAGCATGGGCATACTCATGTTACGATAATAATAAATCTGAGTTGACAAAAAAACCTGTTGATATTAAACTTTTTCTCCGGGCTTTTAATAATAAGGCTTTTGGTTCTGTCGAAACTTTATTGGATAATGATCTTGAAAAGGTAGTTATTGAAAAGTACCCTGTTATCGGTGAGATAAAGAGCAGAATGCGTGAATCGGGCGCTGTAATTGCGGCAATGAGCGGAAGCGGACCAACAGTGTTTGGAGTATTTGACTCTATGGAGGCAGCTAAGAGTTCTTCGAAGGGGTTTAAAAACTGTTGGATAGCAGTTGTTCAGACAATAATTTAGGTATATAACTAATAATTAATATAAACGTACTAAATGCTGTTATGCTGTCATTGCGGCTTGCCCGCAATCCTTCTGAAAAAGAAAGATTCCCGACAAGCGGGAATGACAAAAATGTAAAAAATAAATGCGTTTGTATTAATAAAAATTTGCAAATTGGAATTTGCTTATTGGAATTCGTTATGTTTGGGGCGTAGACAAACGGCAAGTCAGGAGACTTTGGATCTCCCATTTGGAGGTTCGAATCCTCCCGCCCCAGCCAGCAGAAATTAATCATTGATTTTAAGGGGGGAAAATGCCTGAGGGGGTCAAACTTTTTACTGGTAATGCACATAAGAAACTGGCACAAGAAATTGTAAAATATCTGGATATTCCTTTAGCAGACGCCACTGTTACAGACTTCAGTGATGGTGAGATTATGGTTCAAATAAACGAGAATGTCAGGGGCGCGGATTTATTTGTTCTGCAACCTACCTGTATGCCGGTGAACCGTAATATTATGGAACTCCTGCTGATGGTAGATGCACTCAAAAGGGCATCGGCGGGTAGAATAACAGCCGTTATACCCTATTATGGCTACGCAAGACAGGACAGGAAGGTTCAACCGAGGGTCCCGATATCCGCAAAGCTCGTTGCTGACCTGATAACCGCTGCGGGTACAAACAGAATTCTTACCATTGACCTTCATGCAGCTCAGATACAGGGTTTCTTTAATATCCCTGTTGATAACCTTTACGCCTCTCCTGTTCTCCTGGATTATGTAGAGAAAAAATATAATAAAAATAAGGATCTTGTTATTGTCTCACCTGACGCTGGAGGAGTCGAAAGGGCAAGGGCATTCGCAAAAAAATTACAGTCCTCAATAGCGATTATTGACAAAAGACGTGAGGCTGCAAATATTTCACAGATAATGAATGTAATAGGCGACGTTGAAAACAAAAATACTATTATACTCGATGATATGATTGATACTGGTGGTACGACCATTCAGGCTGCGTCAGCCCTGAAGGAAAAAGGTGCTAAAAAGGTGATTACTGCATGTACACATGCAGTACTTTCAGGTACAGCAGTTGAAAAAGTGAATAATTCTGTTATAGAAGAGCTTATTGTAACAAATACAATACCGCTTGACAGCAAAACAGAAAGGTGCAAAAAGATTACAGTTTTGAGCATTGCATCTCTGATTGGAGAGGCTGTCAGAAGGATTCATGAGGAATCCTCTATAAGTTCACTCTTTGTATAGTCAGAAATTTATTTACAGGAGGAGAAATGGACACGATAACTATTACTGTTGAAAAGAGGGAAGAGACCGGAAAGGGAGCAGCCCGTTCTCTCAGGAGGAGAAAAATTATTCCGGCAATTCTGTACAGAGAAGGGAAATCTCTTCCTATAAAAATTCCCGGGAAAGAGCTTACCAGCTTCATCAATACAACTGCCGGTGAGCAGGTTATGGTAAACCTTCAATTTACGGACGGGGAAAATAAGTTTGCCCTGATGAAAGATTTCCAGGTTGAGCCGATAAAGAGAGAATTACTCCATGCCGATTTTTTTGAAGTTTCGCTCACAGAAAAGGTAAGGGTAAGTGTTCATATAACCACTGCCGGAGAACCAGTAGGTGTAAAAAGAGATGGGGGCATCTTACAGAACGTGTTGAGAGAAATAGAAGTTGAGTGCCTTCCTGATAAAATTCCCGGACATATAAAGGTGGATATCTCAAGACTTGAAATCGGAGATTCTCTCTATGTCAGAGATCTGGATCTCGGAGAAGATGTTAAGATTCTTACCGACCCTGACGAGGTTATTGCGAATATAATCGCCCCTGCTGTTGAAGAGGTGGCGCCGGTCGTAGAAGCTGCTCCTGAAGTTACAGAGCCTGAGTTGATTAAGAAAAGCAAAAAAGAAGAAGAGGGGGAAGGAGAGCGAGAAACTAAATAGTTATTAGTTATTAGCTCTCATTCTTCTTTGACTGATGACTATTGACTGATTACCGTTGACTATTTTATGTGGGTCATAGCCGGACTCGGGAATCCTGGCAGAAAATATTTAAGAACCAGACACAATATCGGTTTTATGGTAATCGAAAAGATTGCTATAAAAAATAACATAGATTTTCAGGATAAAAAGGGATACAGGATTGGAAGGGGCTCTATCGGAGGTAATGACATCCTGCTTGTAGAACCCCTTCTTTATATGAATATGAGCGGCCATGTTATTAAAAACATACTTATGAAATTCGATATTAAACCTGAAAATCTTATAGTCATACATGATGACCTTGATATGATAGAAGGGAAATTAAGGATAAAAAAAACAGGTTCATCAGGAGGGCATAAAGGTATTGAATCGATAATTCAGAACATTGGTTCAAAGGATTTTATAAGACTGAAAATTGGCATAGGAAGAGAAGAAGATATACTGCCTGAAGAGTATGTCCTCAGAAAATTTAAACGTGAGGAGATGACTGTTATTAAGGATACAATACAGAAAGCAGCGGATGCCCTTGAATCTATTGTCTCAGAAGGTGTGGACAAGGCGATGAATAGATTCAATTAAGGAGCGTATATGCGTGACATGCTTGGCAGAGAAGAGCTGATAACTGTTGAAAAGGCATTAGAAATACTCCTGAGCTATGCACCTCTCTTAAAAAGGCCTGATGAAATACTGCTTCCTATTAATGACTCTTATGGATTAATTACTTCAAGAGACATAAATTCACCCGAAAACCTTCCCTCTTTTAACAGGTCTACGGTGGACGGATTCGCAGTGAATTCTGCAGATACATTCGGAGCGACAGAAAGTTTTCCAGCATATCTAAATATAAAAGCAGAAATATTAATGGGCGAGGAGCCTCAGTTTAAACTCGAAAAAGGTGAGATCGCAAAAATCGCGACAGGGGGGATGCTGCCAGAGGGTGCGGATTCAGTCGTGATGCTCGAACATACCCAGCGGGTAGACGAGAAAATGATAGAAGTTCTCAAACCTGTATCTCCGGGTGAGAATGTAATACAGATTGGTGAGGATGCAATGAAGGGCGAATGTATAATCAGAAGCGGTCATAGATTAAGACCACAGGATGCTGGAGCACTTGCAGGGCTTGGTATAACAGATGCATGGGTTTATAAAAAGCCTCTGGTTTCTGTTATCTCAACAGGTGATGAGATAGTCCCACCTGATAAACCTGTCAGACCTGGTCAGGTACGTGATATCAACTCGTATACCTTAACCGGTTTAATCCTCAATGCAGGAGGTATACCGGTAAAAAAAGGTCTGTTCATTGATAAATACGAAATTATAAAAGATGTTGTCGAAGACTCTTTAAGAAATTCTTATATGGTCCTTATTACAGGTGGAAGTTCAGTGGGGACGAAAGATCTGACAGCAAAAATTATAAATGACATGGGAAAGCCCGGAGTTCTGTTTCACGGTGTATCCTTGAAGCCCGGGAAACCCATGATAGGTGGTGTAGTAGACAATATACCCATTTTTGGTTTACCGGGACATCCGGCAGCCGTCAATGTCTGCTTTGAAATCTTTATCAGGCCTGTTCTGGAAATCCAGTCAGGAGTGAATGAAAAAAGATTTGACAGAGGAAAAAGAACAATCCAGGCAAGGATTGCAAGAAACATCTCCTCAGGCCCTGGCAGAGAAGAACATATAGGAGTGACACTCGAGGAAAGAAATGGAGAGCTATGGGCTGTACCATTACTTGGTAAATCGGGTCTCATAACAACTCTGACAAAAGCTGACGGTACAGCTGTAATACCATTGAGAAAACTTGGAGTTCAGGAAGGCGAGATTGTCGAAGTCAGACTGTTAACTTAGAGCTAATATTCCTCTATACAACTCGGAGCGGGAGGTTTTATCGGGATATGCCCCGGCGCCCGGTGTCAGAAATTCGTCCCGCAGAAGTTTATAAAACTGATGCCTGGAGTTATTATCATTTCATTGGCTCTCAGGTATGTAACACAGTTCCTTATAAAGTAAACCCCTTATTTGATAATGCTATTCGTAACTTTATATAATGTTTAATGCTTGTACTTGGCATAGATACGTCATGCGATGATACGTCAGCATCTGTTGTTGAAAACGGCATAAAGACCCTTTCAAATATTATCTCCAGCCAGATCGAAATACATAAGAAATACGGTGGCATAGTTCCTGAACTTGCATCCCGCCGGCATATTGAAATGATCTGGCCTGTGGTTGATGAAGCATTGACAAATGCAGGTATTAAGCTCGAAGATCTATCCGGCATCGCTGTATGCCATGGACCTGGCCTGATTGGTTCTTTGCTCGTAGGATGTTCTTTTGCAAAAGCAATATGCTATTGCAGGGGGATCCCGCTCGTTGCAGTTAATCATCTTGAGGGGCATATATTTTCCTCATTCCTTGAAGACCCAGGTCCGTCCTTTCCGTTCCTTGCACTTATTGTCTCAGGAGGACATACATGCCTTTATATGATTGCCGGCTTTGGTAAATACAGGGAACTCGGCAGGACAAGAGATGACGCCGCAGGGGAGGCATATGATAAGGTATCGAAATTACTCGGTCTCGGCTACCCAGGTGGACCTGTAATTGATAAGCTTGCACAGAAAGGGAACCCGAAAGCCATAGATTTCCCGAGGGCATACCTTCCTGAATCCTTAGACTTCAGTTTCAGCGGTATTAAAACAGCGGTGCTGAATTTTTTAAAGTCAAAAAAAGAGTCAAGAGTCAAGGGTCAACAGTCAACAAAGCAGTCATTGGTCAGTAGTCATTCGTCATTGGTAGAGCCCTGTGACCAGTGTCCGGTGACCGGTGACAAATCTTACTTTTCACTTTCAGATATAGCCGCATCATTTCAGGCTGCTATCGTTGATGTGCTTGTCAGAAAAACAGAATGGGCAATAAAGAAGGAACACATTAAGAGAGTTGTTCTCTCCGGCGGAGTTGCAGCAAACAGTGAGTTAAGGAAGATGATGAAGGAAATGGCAGAGGAGAGAGGAGTCGAAATATTTATACCCGCTATATCGTTATGTACTGACAATGCAGCTATGATCGCAGCAGCAGGTTATCAACATCTCGTGTCCGGCAATATTGCAGGTCTCGATTTGAATCCCCGGGCATACATGCCACTTTAATCAAAGAATTAATACAGTTTTACAACTAACCCGGATTATTCACAAAGTTTGTGCATAGTAACATGGGATAGAGTATTTTCGCTCATTCTCGGGCTATCGCCCTCCGAGGCTTTTGCCTCTTTATTTTTACATAGTGTATTTGACTATCGGCAAAAAAATCCGCTCAAATACTCTATCCCATGTTTGATCATGAAAATTTGTGAATTAACTGGGCTAACTCTGTTCCAATGGTTGTCATTATCCGGCTTGACTCCCGTATTCCCCACTTTCGTGAGGACAGGCAAGAACGGTACAGGCTCCTGATCCGGTTCTTATTTAAAAACTTTCGATACTGGATTCCCCCGTCAAGCCAGGTAATGACGGCTTAACGTATCAAACATTGGAACATAGTTAGCTATGCTATTAATCCACAAAGATCTTAAAAATTGTTTAAGTTTTTCAATTCTGTCATTCTGGCTTGTCCAGAATCTTTCTTCGCTTACAGAAGGATTCCCGACAGGCGGGAATGACTGCCATTGGTACACAGTTCGCTATGAATTGAAAGGGGTAGAAGAAGTGCCTGAAAAATCATCAGATGACAAAATTTGTCATAAATCTGCCACTACAATTAATTAATGTCTGATTTTCTATTTATTATCAATAAGTTATGAAAATAATATTTTGGCACATGATATGCTTATGTTTTATAAAAAGAAACAATTAATTCTGGAGAATATTGACTTGTCATGAGAGAATGGGATTTTTTTGAAGAGTTCATAGATACAGGTAAAAAGCGTGGAGAAATTACTCAGGAGGAAATTAATAGTGTTTTTTCGTCAGAACTCCTCCTGCCGGATGAAATACAAGACCTTATCGATATCCTGCAGAGTAATGGAGTCGAAATAACAGATAATCAGTATCATGGTGCCGATGAGGAAATAATTTCTGAAGATATTGAAAAAGAAGAGTCTTTTCAGAGAGAAGATTTTGTTCAGGCATATTTTCATTCTATGGGAAATATTTCTGTACTCAAAAGAAAAGAGGAGAAAGAACTTGCCAAAAGGTTAGCGGAGGGAAAAGAGATCATAAACAGTACGGTCACAGCAATGCCTTTATTCATCAAACTGAAATCTCGATATGAATCAGTCGAAGGAGACGAAGAGGAAAAACAGGACAAATTAATTAACGTATGTCTGGAAACTCTTAATAACCTGATGCATAGAGTAAACCCCGTTAGAAACTCTCTGAAAACAAGGCCGCGGGAAGAGATACAAAGTGAATATAAATTTATAGAATCGGAAATCGGTCTGACCATAGAGGAGTTCACGGATAAGTGGAAAAGGATTACTCATGCAATGTCAATGGTCACAGAGGCCCGAAATGAACTGATTACCCGTAATTTAAGACTTGTGATAAGTATAGCTAAAAAATATATTGGAAGAGGGCTTCCTTTTCTTGATTTAATACAGGAAGGTAACATAGGCCTTATGAGGGCTGCGGATAAGTTTAAATATGAAAAAGGATTTAAATTCAGCACATATGCGACATGGTGGATAAAGCAGGCAATAACGCGGGCATTGATGGATCATGCAAAAACCATCAGGATTCCTGTCCATATGATGGACTTTTACAATAAAGTTATCAAAGCCTCAAAGGAACTGGCCCAATATCTGGGAAGGGAACCCAGGAATGAGGAAATCGCTAAAAGATTAGGTGTACCTCTTAAGAAGGTCGAACAAATAGTAAGGGCGATACAGGACCCTGTAGCTCTTCAATCATTTGTAGGAGATGATGATACAAAACTTGAGGACTTTATTAGTGATAAAAATAGCCCTTCTCCATACCATGATACAGAGAAAAACAGCATGACTGCACAGATACTGAAGGTCCTACAGACACTGACACCGAGAGAGGAAAAGATCATAAGGATGAGATTCGGGATCGGAGTAGACAGAGATCACACCCTTGAGGAAATAGGAAGGCATCTTTCTATTACACGCGAAAGAGTAAGGCAGATAGAATTCAAGGCCATGAAAAAACTCAAACACCCAAGCAGGTTAAGGTTCTTGAGGTCTTAAATAAATCTTATTTTTCGGTTGTTATTCAATTTTCTTTTTTTCTTAAAAAATAAAGGCCCGCAATTGCAGCAAATAACACCAAAATACTGACCCCTTGAGAAACTGAAAGGTTATACATTATAAATCCTCTCTCAACATCTCCTCTGAAAAATTCAACGATGAAACGCAGAATGGAATAGAGGATAAGATAGGTCATAAAAAGTTGGCCGTTGAATGACTTATATCTTCTCAAAGTAATAAGTAAGAAAAAAATTAAAAACTCACCGGCTGATTCGTAGAGTTGAGTAGGATGAAGAGGGATATTTGTCGGAGCTAAACTTTCCGGATTAGTAAAAATAATTCCCCATGGTAGGGTCTCAGCGGTTTTTCCATAACAGCATCCTGCAAAAAAACAACCCAGCCTTCCAATCGCATGACCTATTGCAATCGACGGTGCGAAAATATCTGCAGTCTTCCATATTCCGAGGAAATTTTTCCGTGCATACCATATAGCAGTCGGTACAGCAAGTAATACTCCTCCGTAAAAAACAAGACCTCCTTCCCATATTTTTAATATATCAAGGGGATTCTCAATGTAATACCCGGTATTAATAAAAATAAAAAAAAGCCTTGAGCCTACAAGCGCTGCTATTAATATATAAAAACCGAGGTCGACTATTTTATTATGCGGGATACCTTCTTTCTTTGCCTGCCTTATTGCAAGGGCAAGACCGAGAAGGAAACCTGCAGCCACAAGGAAGCCGTAAGTATATATTGTTATCGGCCCGAATCTGAATAGTACCGGATGCAAAATTTAGCGCCCTTTTTTAAAAAGTGATATTAAGAGAATAATTCCAATTCCGATCGTCAGGGCCGAATCGGCAATGTTGAAAGCAGGCCAGTGGAAATCACCTACTGAAAAATCTATGAAATCAATAACCTGACCGTGAATGAGCCTATCGGTGAGATTCCCGATCGCTCCTCCGAGCAACAGGGAAAGTCCTGTGTTATTGTAAGCATTTTTAATTATAAGATAGGTTACAAATATTATCGCTGCTATAGAGATAATAATAAAAAAGTTACTGCCGAGATCTCTCAAAATTCCGAATGCAGCCCCTGTATTCCTGACATTTACTAAATGAAGAAAGGGAAATATCTCGATGGAATCTAAAGGGCTTATATACTTTATGACGAGATGTTTTGTGATCTGGTCAAAAAATACAACGGATATGACGATAAGTAATGCATATAATAACCTTCTCATTTTTCAAAAAGAACCTTATGACATCTTTTGCAGATGTCGGGAGCTTCGGCAAACTCACCCACACTTTCACTCCAGTTCCAGCACCTATGACATTTTGCTCCCGGAGCATGTTCTACCTTAATTTCAAGCCCCTCCAGTTCGGTGCTTTTATAAGCCCCTTCAATGTTCCCGTCTGCAATCTCTACAGCAGAGACTATAAAAAATGCGGGCAGAAAATCCCTGTATTGTCCGGATAGAGTTTTATATTCCTCCGGCATATAGATTACTATCTTTGCCTCGAGCGAATTTCCGATAAACCTTTCTGCCCTTTTTATCTCAAGGGCTTTATTCACCTCGTTTCTGATTACAAAAAGCGCATCCCATTTTTTTTCAAGCTCCCGGTCATGATATTCCTCATTGACTTCTGGTAATGGAGCGAGAAATACGGATTCCTCCATATTTTCTGTCCGGTGCTCTACGCTCTTTGCTCTCTGCCTCATATTCTGCCAGACCTCCTCTGCAGTAAAAGAAACTATCGGTGCCATTAAACGTGTCATTGTTGAAACTATATTATAAAGTACCCACTGCGATGCCCGCCTCTCTGCCGAGTCAAACTTGAATGTATAAAGCCGGTCTTTAAGCACATCGAGATAGAAAGAACTCATATCAACAACACAGAAATTATAAATATTATGGAATACTTCATAAAAATCAAATTTTTCATAAGCAGATATGACCTTATTTGTAAATGTCTGTAATCTGCTCATAGCCCATCTGTCTATCTCAAGCAAGTCTTTACTGTAGTCTCTGACATCAAAATCATAAATATTGCCGAGTAAAAACCTGCATGTATTCCTTATCTTCCTGTATGCCTCTGTCAGTCTGTCGATTATTTCCTTTGATATCCTTATGTCTTCCCTGTAATCCTCTGCCGAGACCCATAGTCTCAAAATCTCGGCACCGTTTGTTTTTATTACCTCCTGTGGTGCTATGACATTTCCGAGGGATTTGGACATCTTCTTTCCCCGACCATCAACAACAAAGCCGTGTGTGAGAACTGTTCTGTAGGGCGCCCTTCCCCTTGTTCCCACAGATGCGAGTAAGGAACTCTGAAACCAGCCCCTGTGCTGGTCACTTCCTTCGAGATACATATCAGCAGGCCAGTAAAGCCTCATGTCTTCTTCCATCACAGCAGCATGACTTACACCTGAATCAAACCAGACATCGAGTATGTCTGTTTCCTTTGAAAAAGATGTTCCCCCGCACTTTTTGCATATATATCCTGGCGGCAAAATGTCCTCCGGCTTTTTTATAAACCATACGTCAGCACTATATTCTTCCACCAGTTTGACAATGCCTGACAGGACAACGGGGTCTGTAACAAATTCTTTGCAGCCGTCACATTTGAGAAGTGTGATGGGCACCCCCCATGCCCGCTGTCTTGATATGCACCAGTCAGGCCTGTTTGCGACCATTCCATATATTCTGTCTCTACCCCATCCGGGGATCCATGTAATATTATCTATCTCCGCGAGGCATCTTTCTCTCAATTTGTTTTTTTCCATTGAAATAAACCACTGTTCAGTAGCCCGGAAAATAACCGGCTTTTTACATCGCCAGCAATGGGGATACGAATGGCTTATTTTCTCAGGAGCGCCAAGAAGGGTGTTGTTACCCTTAAGTTTCTCAATAATCCCCTGATTTGCCTTAAAGACATTTTGTCCTGCAAAGTCTTTTACCTCTCCTGTAAAACAACCTTTTGCGTCAACTGGTGCGTACACATCAAGCCCGTATTTCAATCCTATTGCATAGTCTTCCTCACCGTGCCCTGGGGCTGTATGTACTACTCCTGTTCCATCTTCCATCGTGACATATTCACCTATAATTACCCTGGATTCTCTATCAATAAATGGATGTCTGCATATTATCCCTTCAAGGTTCTTACCTGAGGTAAAATAGATACGCTTATATTCTCCAATATTGGCTGCATCTTCTGAGAACTTCAAGCCGAATTTTTCCATACAGCGCTCTCTAAGCTCTTCTGCAATGATATAAATCTCGTATCTACCATGTCCAACATTCACCTTTACGAAACTGTAATTAAATGAAGGATGCAGGCACAAAGCCATATTGGCTACAAGTGTCCATGGTGTTGTTGTCCATGCGACAAAATAATGTTCGATCTGAGGAAACTCATCAAAATGGACTTTTTTTTCTTCAGGGATATTTTTAACCTTAAACTTGACAAATATTGAAGGTGATTCTTTATCCCCATATTCAACCTCAGCCTCGGCAAGGGCTGTAACACATGAAGGACACCAGTGAACAGGTTTTTTACCTTTGTAAACATAACCTAGCTGTACAAATTTGCAAAATTCTCTTACTATTGTTGCTTCGTATTGATTATGCATTGTCAGATAAGGCTCCTTCCAGTCACCGAAAACCCCTATCCTTTTGAATTCATCCTTTTGAATATGGACAAATTTTTCGGCATATTCTTTGCAGAGTTTTCTCTTTTCGAGGATATTAAGCCTATCTTTTTTGTCTCCCAGGCTTTTATCTACCTGCAGTTCTATTGGCAATCCATGACAGTCCCATCCGGGCACAAAGGGAGAATAAAAACCTCTCATTGTCTTATATTTGACGATTATATCTTTAAGTACCTTATTTAATGCATGGCCGATGTGTATGTAGCCATTCGCATACGGAGGTCCGTCATGAACTATATAATGTCTATTATTCCTGTTTTTTTCCTGGAGCTCTTCATAAATATGTTTTGTTTCCCAGAACCTTAAAATACGGGGTTCATTCTGTGTAAGGTTTGCCTTCATCGGGAAATCTGTCCTGGGCAGATTGAGTGTATCTTTATAATCTTTTGGCATATCTGTTAACTCAGAATCTCGTTTTATTCAGATTTATCTTTTTTCTGCGCCTCACGTTCGGCTATTATTTTATGTGTCAGATGACTTGGCAATTCTTCATAATGTGAAAATTCCATTGAATAAAGCCCTCTGCCCGAAGTAAGACTATGAAGCTGGTTTGCATAAGTCAGCATTTCATACATGGGGACAAGGGCGGTTATCTTCTGATTGCCTCCGGCCTGCGGTTCAACACCCTGAACCCTTCCACGTTTTGAGTTCAGATCTCCAATTACTGTACCGAGCGTATCATCAGGGGTTATTACTTCCACCTTCATTATCGGCTCTAATAAAATAGGTTTTGCATCCTGTACTGCCTTTTTTAAAGCCATAGATCCGGCGATTTTAAAGGCCATTTCAGAGGAGTCTACACTGTGATAGGAACCGTCAAAAAGTGTCACTTTTAAATCAACAAGTGGATAACCTGCGATAACTCCCTCATGCATTGTCTCAACAACTCCCTTTTCTACCGCAGGTATATACTGTCTCGGTATAGCGCCTCCGACAATCTTGTCAACAAATTCATAACCTCCACCCCTTGGGAGGGGCTCTATTGCAATATGGCAATCTCCATATTGCCCTCGTCCGCCTGATTGTTTTTTATATTTTCCATGTGCCTTTGCTGAAACCTTGACTGTTTCTCTGTAAGGAACTTTGGGGGTTTTCATCAGGACTTCAACACCGAATTTCCTCTTCAATCTTTCGATTGTGACTTCAAGATGAACCTGCCCCATACCGGAAAGAAGCATCTCCTTGGTCTCTTCATCCCTGTGGAATCTTAGCGTAGGGTCCTCTTCCAATATCCTGTGAAGGCTCATGCTGACTTTATCTTCATCACCCTTACTTTTAGGTTCAATCGCATAGGAAATAATGGGGTCAGCAAATTTTACCTTTTCGAAAACGATCGGATTTGACTCATCAGATAGTGTGTCTCCCGTAAACGTCTCCTTGAGCTTTGCAACAACACCTAATTCGCCGGGACCGAGTTTCTGAGCCGGTATCTGTTTCTTGCCCATAATATAAAAAACCTGACCTATCCTTTCCTTTGCCCCTGTTGTTGCATTCAGAGTACTCGAATCTGCTGTTAACACACCGGAATAAACCCTGAATATAGAAAGCCTTCCTGCATAGGGATCTGCAATAGTTTTGAACACATAAGCAGAAAAGGGATCTGCCTCTGAAGGCTTTCTCTCTATCACTGAACCACCCTTTGGGTTCTTACCTTTGATTGGGGATATCCCTGCCGTCTCAACAGGAGACGGAAGACAGAGAATTACTGTTTCGAGGAGACTGTATATTCCAAAATTTTTTATTCCTGTCCCGCATATAACAGGAACAAATCTTTTAGTCAGGGAGCCCTCTTTAATTCCCCTGACTATCTCCTCTCCAGAAAGAGAGCCTCCTTCAAGATATTTTTCCAGCAGGATGTCGTCAGCCTCAGCTATTTTCTCTACAAGTATTTTTCTGTATTCTTCAACCTCAGGAGCCATCTCAGAAGGTATGTCCATCTCTTCTTCTTTTCCATTAGCGAATTTGTAAGCCTTCATATTTATAAGATTGACAATACCTCTAAAGCTATCACCGGAACCTACAGGCAACTGAAGTGCTAACGCTTCTATCCCGAAAGCTTTTTCTATTTCTCCAAATGCCCTTGAAAAATTTGCAGCTTCTTTATCCATCTTATTTATAAAGACGATTCTTGGCAGTTCAAAGTCAGATGCACATTGCCATATTTTTTGCGTTTCTGCCTTGACACCCGAGATTGCACTCACTATAACAACCGCCCCGTCTACAGCCCGCAAACAACCCCTTGTATCCTCGAGAAAATTAATAAACCCCGGAGTATCTATTAGGTTAATTCTGTAGCCTTTCCAGTCACAGAAAGCAATAGCTGAACTAATCGATATTTTCCGTTCTATTTCCTCTGGCTCGAAATCAGTAGTTGCAGTTCCGCCATCAACATTGCCGAGTCTGTCTATAGAACCTGAATCAAAAAGCATAGCCTCGACAAGTGATGTTTTTCCTGCACCACCGTGAGCAATTACAGCAACATTACGGATTTTTTCTACTGTAAAGTTTAGCATAAAACCCCCCTCTATTTTTAAAGTATAAAATCCTAACAACACAATGTACAAAAAAGAATTTTCAAAACTTTAAACCGTAAAATGCATTTACAAATAAAATGAGATGGCATATGTGCAGAAAAAGCTTTCATATCGCCTCATTTGTAAGACATCAATATACCAGAGCACCTTCACGTTTTCATGCGAAACAAAGAGATTACATATACTGCCAAATTGCGATTGTGAAAGGTTTTTCTGTGCATATGCCTTATATCAATTGCTTTTTTGTGTTAACACATAAATTTGAATTTCAGTCATTTGATATTTGTTTAGAATTCAGGACTTCGAATTTAGAATTTTCAATCTTTGAGTATTTCTTCAACCACCGGTTTCAATTCTGTTTTTTCCCAAAACGGTTGCGACCATTCCTTCAGTACTCTTAATAAAACCTGTTTCTTCAACGTTCTGAATTTTAACATATAAAGACCCGAAAATTCCTATATCTGCTCAATAGCAGTTCTCGGAGAAAAATCTCTAAGATTCTTCAGTCGCTCTGCTATTTCAGAATGACATTACGAAACCCTCTATAATCATTCCGAGCGAAGTGAAGAATACCAATGCCTAATAAATTCACTGAAATCGCCATCATCTCTATATTGTGTTTGACAAAATTATCTTCGTTTTTATAGGTTATAAAAAATAAGCTATAAAACCCGATGGAAATTATTCGCACACCAAGAATAATGCGGGATACGTCTAAGGGACATATCCTGCGCGGAAAAAACATAGGTTTTGTTCCAACAATGGGATCCCTCCATGAAGGACATCTCAGCCTTGTCAGGCGTGCAAGACAGGAAAACGATATTGCAGTAGTTAGCATTTTTGTGAATCCAGTACAATTCGGACCATCGGAGGATTTCAACAGATACCCGAGGGACGTAGAAGGAGATACGGAAAAACTTGTTAAAGAAGATATAGATATCCTGTTTATGCCTGACATAACAGCGATGTATACTGAGGATTTTTCGACATATGTAGAAGTTGAAAAGATTTCGGAAAAGCTATGTGGTGTATTCAGACCCGGGCATTTTAAAGGTGTCACTACAGTTGTAGCAAAGCTTTTTAATATTGTTACGCCTACAAGGGCATACTTCGGTCAGAAAGACTATCAGCAGTGTGTTGTGATTAAAAAATTAGTTAAAGACCTCGATATGGATATATATATTGTAGTTTGTCCAACTATAAGAGAAAAGGATGGTCTCGCAATGAGTTCACGAAATGCATATCTTGACAGTACTCAGAGGGCAGCTTCAACGGTTATTTACAGATGTCTGACAGAGGCCTCTGAGATGATAAAATCTGGTATAATAGATTTTGGACATATTAAAAAGGTGATGCACGAGAGGATTTCAAAGGAGCCTGTGGTCTCGGGGATAGATTATGTCGGCATATATGACCCTTCTACTCTTGACGAACTATCAGGGATTAAAGATGAGGTACTACCTGCGGCAGCAATATGGATTGGAAATACCCGTCTTATAGATAATATGCTTGTAAAAACATAGAAAAAAGGTGGCTTGAATGCTACAGAGAATACATATTCAGATACTCGACAATCCTACAGAAAGTTTGCTCTTTGAGAATTATTCATCTGAAATAACAGGAACGAATAAGATACTCACAGAAGAACTATCCAATGAGATGAATTATTTCTATCCTTCAGTTGTTTTTGTCGAGTACGTCGATTTATTCATGGACGACGAAGATGAATTTGATGATATAAGAGAACTTTTAAGGCTCGGTGCTGTGAACACTCCTGTAGTACTGATAAATGGAGTATTAAGAATACACGGTGGGATCCCCCCTTCGATAATCAGAAAAGAAGTTGAAAAACTTCTTTCTGCAGGGCCTATACATTAAAATTTTTATTTATTCCGAAGCAGCTTCCCTACAGTCGGAAATAGTCCTATGTCAGTATGCGGCAGGAAAAGGGCTGATAAATATTCATCCATAAACCTTCTTGACACAGAGAGTTCAATATTTGTCATCTTTTGTGCTATTTCCTCTGCCTCTTTTCTCATGTTTTCTGACATAAGACACAGGTATGCTCCCACAATAGAAGCATTTCCGAGTAATATGAACCTTTCTTTTGGAAGGTCAGGCAGCATACCGATAATGACAGCTTTATCTATATTAAGATAATTGCCGAATCCTCCGGCAATATAAATGCGTTCAACATCGCTATGGGTAAAACCTACTTTCTTCAACAGAAGCGAAATACCAGCATAGATTGCCGCCTTTGCCCTTATAATATTTTCTATATCAACTTCTGTAAGAACTATATCTCTCTGTCCGTCACTGGAAAATACAAATTCTGGCCCTTCAATCCCCCCCCTGACCCTCTCTGTATCAAGTCCCATGAGAAACTTTCCTTTCTGGTCAATAACACCTGATAAGAACAATTCTGTTATAGCATCTATCATACCTGAGCCGCATATCCCGATAGGTTTACTATTGCCTATAACGCTGAGAACAGGCTCTAATGTCCGTTGATCTATCTTTACAGCCTCTATGGCCCCGTTTGTAGCCCTCATTCCGTGTCTTATCCCGCTACCTTCAAAACACGGACCTGCGGAACATGCAGAGGTAATAAGCCATTCTTTATTGCCAATAACAATCTCGCCGTTTGTACCTATATCCATAAAGAGTGATATTTCATCGTTCCTGTGCATTTTTGAGGCAAGTAGTCCTGCCACGATATCGCCTCCGACATAACTCGAGACACACGGTAAGGTATAAAGAGGGGACCGTAAATTAATATCCAGTTTTGCTGTTTCAGCATCCCATAAAGGAAAGGTATTAAGTGCAGGTGTGTAAGGTTCTTCCCTTATGTAAGCAGGATTAAGTCCCCAGAAAAGATGGGACATGGTGGTGTTACCGGAAATCACGGCTGACTCGATATCCTCAGGTTCAATACTATGTCTCTCAATTATCGGTCTCAGAAGGTTATTAATATCGTTTACTACTTTATCTCTTAAATCATCAAGGCCACCGCTTTCTGTGGCATAAATAATGCGGGTTATCACATCATCTCCATATCTAATCTGTGAGTTATAAGTAGAACCGACATCCACAAGACTTCCGTCTTTCATATCTACAAGATAAACAACAACAGTAGTTGTCCCGATATCAACAGCAACCCCATAACTTTTCTTATCTTTAATAGAAGATATAAAAATGGCTTTATGGTCATCAGTATATGCAAAATTAACCTTCCATTCAGCATCTCTGAGTGAATCAGCCAATGTTGTTATAAATTCGTGAGGGAAACTCATGCCCTTTATCCCCTTTTCCTCGATAGCCTTCTTTAATCTTTCAAGGTCACCTATATTGTTATTTAAAGTAGGAGGCGTTATTTCCAGAGTGACCCATCTTAAAAGAGGAGAGATTTTTCCATTTAATGACCTGAATAAATCAGAAAAGTATTTTGCCCTCGATATCTCGATAATATCCCCTATAACAAGTTTAGATTCCTTGGGGATATCTATGATAAGTTCTTCCTCTGGATATGTCTGACAAGCAAGAACAATCCCCGAACTTATCTCATCTGGTTCAAGTTTGCCCTTGGATTTGATGCTGTACTTTCCGGAAATAATATTCACACGGCATTTCCCGCATAAGCCTTTCCCGCCGCATGAGGCAACTAGGTATACACCGTGCCTTTTTAATGCATGCAGCAGATTTTCACCTTTTACGGCTTCGAGCGTTTCTCCAGTGGGCAATCTGATAAACATTTTTTCTGACATTATTTTATCATAATAAGTAAAAGCTTTCTGTGTCCTGTAATTTTGCTGAAATACCCTGAACTTGATTCACGGATTGCTTCAGGATCTCTATCGGCAAATTTGGGATTTCTGATATAATTATATTTCAAACATGTTTAACTGGATAATTTTATAAAATTTAAAGAAAATAAAGATTTAATAATCATGCTGATTGTTCAGAAATATGGGGGAACGTCTGTTGGCAATGTTGAGAGAATAAAGGCTGTTGCAGAACGTGTTGTTCAGACTAAAAAGCAGAACAATGATGTGGCTGTGATTGTCTCTGCAATGTCCGGAGAAACAGATAAGCTCATTGGTCTTACAAATAAATTATCATCAAATCCTGATGGCCGTGAGATGGATCTCCTGCTTTCCTCGGGAGAACGTATAAGTGCTGCACTTACTGCAATTGCAATAAATGAGCTGGGGTTCAAAGCCATGTCTTTTACGGGCAGGCAGGTTGGAATCGTTACGGACGAAGCCCATACAAAAGCCAGGATAGAGCGTATATCGGGAGAAAGGGTAAAAAGGGCATTAGAAAACGGGATTATACCTGTTATAGCCGGCTTTCAGGGAGTAACGGAGACGTCCGATGTTACAACCCTCGGAAGAGGCGGGGGTGATTTAACAGCGGTAGCAATCGCAGCAGCACTAAAAGCTGATTTGTGTGAGATATATACAGACGTGGACGGGGTTTATACTACAGACCCGGATATAGTACCTGATGCTAAAAAACTTGATAAGATTGCATATGAAGAGATGCTCGAACTTGCAAGCCTCGGGGCAAAAGTGCTGCAGACGAGATCGGTGGAATTTGCAAAAAAATATGAGGTCCCCGTTGTTGTCAGATCAAGTTTTAACAATAACCCCGGTACACTCGTTGTCAAGGAGGATGAGGACATGGAAAAGGTAGTTGTGTCTGGCATAGCATATGATAAAAATCAGGCAAAGATAACGGCAATAGCAGTTCATGACAGACCGGGTATTGCAGCAAAACTCTTTAACGCAATCGCAGATGCAAATATTATTGTCGACATGATTGTGCAGAATGTAAGTAGTGACGGCAAGGAGACTGATATATCTTTCACTGTTCCCAGGTCTGATGGCAGGAAGGCACTTAAGATTACCGAAGAGATCGTTTCGGAACTCGGGGCAAAACGTGTTGACCTCAGGGAAGATATAGCAAAAGTCTCTATAGTGGGTGTTGGCATGAGGACTCATTCGGGTGTTGCAGCAAAGATGTTTGAGACACTTGCAGAACATGGCATAAACATTATGATGATAAGCACTTCCGAAATAAAAATCTCGAGTGTTATTGATTCAAAATACACGGAACTTACAGTAAGAGTGCTGCACGATGCCTTTGAATTAGGTGAGGGCAAAAAGAAAAAGCAGAAAAGGAAGAAAAAGAAGAATTTTCATATTTAAAAAGAATATACTTCTTGATAAATAATGCAACAGATAGAAATCTATGATACTACTTTAAGAGACGGTGCTCAGGCAGAGGATGTCTCATTTTCTGTAGAGGATAAGCTTCGGATCACGGAGAAGCTCGATGAGCTCGGGGTGCATTACATAGAAGGCGGATACCCTGGTTCCAATCCCAAGGATATCGAATATTTTAAAAAGGTAATGAAAGTAAGACTGAAAAATTCGAAGATTGTCGCCTTCGGGAGTACGCACAGGCCGAAACACAAGGTGGATGAAGACACAACTATGAAAGTCCTTCTCGATTCGAAGGCAGGAATTATAACCATCGTTGGAAAGACCTGGGATTTCCATGTAAAAGAGGCATTGAAAATAGCGCTCGATGAGAACATTGATATTATTCATAATTCAGTTATCCATCTTAAGAAGAATGTTGAGAAGGTTTTCTTTGACGCTGAGCATTTCTTCGATGGATATAAGGATAATCCCCAGTTTGCAGTAAAGTGCCTCATTGCAGCTGAGGATGCCGGCGCAGACTGCCTTGTATTATGTGATACAAACGGAGGAACACTCCCTGACGATGTTAAAAATATCATACGCGAAATAATAAAAGTTGTGCATACACCTCTCGGCATCCACGCACATAATGATTCAGAGTGTGCTGTTGCAAATTCAGTAATTGCAGTTGAGAGCGGTGCATTGCATGTGCAGGGCACTATCAACGGACTCGGTGAGAGGTGCGGGAATGCGAACCTGTGCTCGGTGATTCCAAATCTTCAGGTTAAACTTGGTACGAGATGCGTCAGCGATGAACAACTGAGAAGGCTGCGGGATGTATCAAGGTTTGTGAATGAGATAGCCAATCTAAGACATTTCAAGAGGCAACCTTTTGTTGGAGACAGCGCTTTTGCGCATAAAGCCGGTATACATGTCAGCGCAGTAAGGAAAAGACCGGAAACATATGAACATATAAGGCCCGAGTTTGTTGGTAATTCCCAGAGGATATTAATATCAGACCTTGCAGGTAAAAGTAATATATTACGAAAGGCAGAGGAGTTCGGAATCCACCTTGACCCAGACTCTCCTCAGGTACAGGATATAGTCACTACTCTGAAGAATCTCGAAAACGAGGGTTTCCAGTTTGAGGCTGCAGAGGCATCATTCGAACTTCTGATGAAGAAGTCTCTCGGTCTCCATAAAAGATTCTTTGACCTTATAGGCTTCAGGGTTATAGTTGAGAAAAGGAAAGAGGGAGAAGAACCTATCAGTGAGGCAACGATAATGTTGAAAGTTGGTGATCGCATTGAACATACTGCTGCAACCGGCAACGGCCCTGTTAATGCAATTGACAATGCCATGAGAAAGGCACTCGATAAGTTCTACCCCGAGCTTAAAGACGTGAAGCTCCATGACTACAAGGTCCGTGTCCTTACAGCAGGCAAAGGTACATCTGCAAAGGTAAGGGTATTAGTTGAATCAGGTGATGATGATAAAAAATGGGGTACCGTCGGCGTTTCAGAAAATATTATCGAGGCATCATATCAGGCACTTGTCGACAGTATAGAATATAAGCTCCTCAAAGTGGAACGGTAAATAATCCTACTCCTATCACTCAAAGATCAGGTATCCCTGATCTTTTCGAAACGCTTTTTATGCTCAAATCTTTAACCCAGATAATGCAGACGTTATCTTCTCGACAAGAAGAGTTTAGCAATGTGTTATTCCGAGCCCCTCTCTCTGTCATTCCGATCCCGTCCCGAATGCTTTCGGGATCGGGCGAGGAATCTTTCTTTTAGATTTCTCCCTTCGGTCGAAATGAGACGTTTCAATAGTCCATTACGGTCTTTATAGCAGAAAAGTTTTGTGTAGTCTGGCAGGGAATTGGTTGGTTAGAGATGAGCGATGAATATAACATTCTCTGAAGCGTCTTTTATTTAACAACAAATATTGACAGTTCTCCTTACAAAAACTTATATTTGACGTATATAGAACCAACATAAAAAAGAATGTTAAATGAAAGAGAATTATACAACAAAAGATATTTTTGAAGACGCTATAAGGCAAAACAAGAGAGTTTTTAAATTGCCCAGCTTACCAGAGTTGGGATTAAATGATTCTCAATCTTTTTTTCAAAAGTTTGAATCAATACGAAAAAAAGCAATAGAGAGTTATAATAAAAATTGCTATATAGAATATATTTCTCTTTTATTAATGACCGTTGAGGTGTATCTGAGAATTTTTTTAAAAGGAAAGAAAGTAACTAAATATAAAAAGAAGAAGAAAAAGGATGAAGATATTATTTTTGGAAAGGATGATATTACCTTTGGTCAAATCATTTCGTTATGTGAGAAAAATGGATTTGATATTTCTCTAATAAATGAATTGAGATATTTAAACAAAAAAAGAACAGATTATATACATCACTATTTATCAAAATCTTTTCCATATACAGAGTTAGAGAAAGATAAAAATAGGATATCAAACATACCAAAAAATATCGCTGAGTATGTATTTAATAATGTTGGACAAGAAGTAAAAAGTGAACAAGAGATTGGGACCACAGGTGATTTAGTATATTTAAGAAAATGACATTTAACAAGGCAAACGCGACCGAACTCATACCTCGGTTGCTGATTTGCGTCGTTATCAAAATTTCAATCACAAATCTTTACTTTTCAGCTTTCTAAAGACCGTTTGCTTGTAGGTGGACTGCGCGACGCTACCTTTCTGATTCTGCCGGTCTGATACTGCACCTGCAGCGGGGATGTGTATCCTGCACAGGCAGTGGACATTTGTCTATTCTATTTCATATTCGCCGGCAAGCGCCATACAGATCGGACATGCATCTGGTGCAGGCAAGAACTCAACACGCGTTATATTCCATTCCTTCCATTCATCGAGCTTTGCCCTCTCTGCTGTCATCGAAAGCTCCGAACGTGCAAGCCTCTCCCAGTCGGAATTTTTGTCACCGAAAAGTTTTTCGAGCACTGAAGCAATCTGCCTTGGATTAGAACCTGCGATAACGCGGGCATCGATTGCGGGAAGTATTTTTTCGATAATCTTTGCGCCGCCGCTCCCGCGCCTTTTCCGACATAGTGTAATGACGCTTGATTTTAAGTTTTTCAGGTATACCGGGATCTTCTTCGGATACCTCACCCTGTGAGGTCTCGCCCTGTATGAACTGCTGCAAACTTTTAAAGTCTTTGTCGCTTAAAGACTTGCCCTCTTTGATTTTCAGGGCAAGATTTTTCAGGTATGCTTTATGTAATGTTTTTGCCTGTTCTTTAAGGTCTTCCTCTGCCATACGTTATTCATAGCGAACTCTGTTCCAATGGTTGTATGTCATTCCCGCTTGTCGGGAATCTTTCCGACTTGTTCGGAATCGTAAAGAAGGATGCTGGACAAGCCAGCATGACAAAAATACAAACCAAAGATCTTAAACAACTTTTAATATCTTTGAAGATTAATAACATAGCAGAAAACTTTTGCATAGTCTGGCAGGGGAGATATTTGCTTAACCTACAAGCAGATACAATCAGAAATATGTAATGACCAAAGATTCCTAACAGAGAGAATATATTTTAAGGGGAAAGTCTTATTAGATTCGATGGAAAAGTAAACATGAACTGAACAGGTTTACCATGCAAATTGACAAAATTTGGTGAATTACGTAATTGCTTCGCTTTTTTGTTACGTCCCACCAATCCGATACCGATTTTAGGGGGTCTATTCCCACATAAAC
>JACUUX010000073.1 GCA_014859105.1 Nitrospirota bacterium | reverse complement strand
ACTGAACAGAAAACGCTGACGACTCGTTACCACCGCGCAGCGGTTTAGTCCTTCTCACAGAAAGCAGCATTCTTGTGAAGGTTGATAATTCTGTTTATTTTTTTCGGAAATCATTATTCGTGAACCCCCACATTCCTTCTTGTTTGACCCTTGTCTTCCTACAACTGTAAGCATGAGCAGGCTTCGGACAAAGTCAATAGACTAACCTGACTCCATAGCCAACATTCTTGAACTGCCGCGCTTGAGCGCTGAGTAAAGCAGATGTGCAAATATGCAGCATCTAACGTCGCCATTTTTTACATCTAATCTGTTATTTAATTTGTTGTTGACTTCAACTCAACACTATGTTATAGTTTTATAAAACTTGAAAGGCTAACATTCATGACTTTAGGAAAAACGCTAAAAGAACTCAGACGCCAAAGGGGTCTTACGCTCCGTGATCTATCAAAATTAGTCGACCTTAATTTTACGTACCTGAGCAAGATAGAAAACGGCAAAATTGAATATACACCTTCGGCTGAGAAAATCAGGGCTATCGCCGAGGCCCTTAATGCCGACGAGTTAGCACTTCTAAAGCTCGCTAACAAGGTTCCGCCTGAGCTAAAATCAATCGCTGACAATGTAAAGGCAAGAGATTTTTTTAGAAGGGCCAAAGATGTTGCATTACCGGAGGACTGGGAAGATTTATTGGATTATCTCGACGAGAAACACAGGGCGCGGCAAAAAACTAAAAAACGGGAGGGTAATAAGTAGGGTGAAATGGTCGCTTTCTGCTCATAGGACATTCCGACGGTGTCAGCGGCAATATTATTTCGGTAATATTGCTGCAAACCACCGTGCTAGGGACAAGATACGAAAAGAAGCTTACCTATTAAGACAAATGAAGCAACTCTCTGCATGGAAAGGATCGATAATCCACGAGGGGATAAATAAATTTGTCATTCCCTATCTGAAGGAAGGAAGAAGCATAGATTGGTCGGTTGCTTTATCTAATACCTTAGATCTCGCAAGTAAACAGTATCATTTTTCAAAGGCACACAAATTTAGACAACCGGGGATAACAAAAAGTGCCTATAACGGAGAGTATTGTATTTTAGCTGAGCACGAGCGCAACCAAGAGATTCCTGAGGACATCCTAGAGAATATTTATGAAGAAATAAGAACTTGTTTTAATAACCTGTCTTTTCAAAGGGAATTGATATCTTTTTTTGAAGGGCACAAGTCCTATTACGCTGAACATTTTCTATCTCATTCATTCGACGGTGTTCAAATCAAAGCAGTGCCTGACCTTATTTTTACTCGCAGTCATGGCAGCACATCAGTCGTGGACTGGAAAATCGAACAGGACTACTCCCATGGGGATCATAGATTGCAAGTTGCGTTATATGCCTGGGTTTTGCTCAATAAGTGGGACATAAGTAATCCCGACAAAATTGAACTTTACGAAGCCCAACTACTTGAAGGCAACATTATTAGACACGATTTTGTGCCATCTATGCTGGAAGAATTGGAAGATTTCATATTTCAGAGTATCACCGAGATACGGTCCTTGTGTGGCGATCATAAATATGAAAGCCAAAATCTCGATGATTTTCAATTCGCCAAAAGCGCAAATACTTGTGCTTATTGTTCATTCTTAAGACTATGCAGGGAGGTAAAGAAATGGGAAAGAGAACCCAGGCACTTAATCTTTTTGAAATAACCAATTTAAGACAATTGAATGGAAATTATCGGCTATTTGAAATAAAGGATTTAGAGACGAATTGGCGCCATGATGATGAGCAATTAAAGAACCTTAACAACCTTCTCAAAATAATTGCTTATGAAAAGCATATTCCTGTTGCATTAGTCTCTAACGACTTACCGTGCATAGCAATCCCAGCGTCTCAGAATTTAGAAAGGCTTGAATACTCTCTGACTCCGGATGTGATGACTTTGGTGCCAGTCGCCGGCGAAAAGTCGATAGACTTCAGAAAACTTGACTCAGAATCAAAAAGTGTGGCTTTGTCCTTTCTCAGGTTTGCCTTACAAGGTCCATTAATAAGAGATATAAAACTCTGGAGTTCAGGATCGTCATACTATACAAAATTTCCCATTAATGGAAAGGATAGTGGCCGTGAAGTTGATATTTATGGTGGTTTCGGCTTTAGGCTTTTGTCAATTGATAATAATATTTATGTTGTTGTGAAACTCTCTTATAAATATGGGGATCCCAAATGGCTTGTTAATCGCTGCAAAGTTGAAGAAATTAATGAATATAAAATGCGCCATGCTCTATATCATTATGGCAATCGTTTTTTCCCTGTTCAATTGCTCGGAGTCACCGGAAAGAGCATCACCGACCAAAAATTCAAACCAGAAAATTCTGATACCACTACAGTTTTTGATTATACGTTGAAAGATGTTGGTCCGAATCCGCCTCAATGGATAAGCACTTTGAATCCTTCTTCACCGGCAATCACATATCGCTATCCTACGAATCAGAAAAGGAGATATGGGGCTGCCGCCCTCTGTAAGTTACTCCTCAAAACAGACGATCATAAAGCTAGAGAGCTGCATTCCCGGTCAATCGTGCCACCGCAAAAAAGATTGGAACGAACCCAAAATATTGTCAGGCAATATTTGAATAATGCTTTCTTTAATAATATACCCATTAGAATATCAGATGCACCTCTGGAGAGAACTAGGAAGGTATTTCCTGTTCCTTCCCAATTATTCGGACAGGGAAAGGTTCTGCAGATAAACAAGGAAGGTGTTTTAATGTCGGAACTTGGAAAAACTCGTTTAGAATTTCTAAGGGATCCTGATATTGGGGCCATCATTTCGTCACCCTTTAACGCCCAGTACTTGATTGCACCCCTTAGCTTGGAGCGGGACATTGTTGAGGATTTCAAGGATCGCTTGGAAAAAACCATTCAACAATTTTTCCATGGCACGTATTCAATGGAATTAGTTCTCTTCGATGATAGAAAGGCGAAAACGTTAAAGGATCAGGCAGAATCAATAATGGCCAAGTGTCAGGAAACAAATATACACGGCTATGCCGTTTTGATTCTACCTCAATTATCAAAGCCCGATCTGCATAATTTCATTAAAAGGAAGTTGTGGGAAAAAGTGCAGTGTCAATGTGTCATGGCATCGAATCTGAGGAATTTTTACCATCTAGTAATGAAAAAAGACTCTCCGTCTTTTGTAATTAAGCAGGGATTAGAGGGGAGATATTATAGTTATCTACGTTATACAGCTCTCGGACACCTGATGGTCAATAGAAAATGGTTATGGGCGTTGGGAAATGATCTCCACTATGACGTCTATGTGGGCCTTGATGTTCTTAATAATTGTGCTGCTTTTACTTTCCTTTATGACAAAGGCAAGGAATGTTTTTCGCACTTATACCCTTCAAAACAAAAAGAAAAACTTCTTCCTGCTCAAATCAATACTATTATTTATGACAATCTAAGGAAAATCACAAGAGATGGAAAGATATCCCCTCGTTCACTTATAATTCATCGCGACGGGCGCTCATATGCTTCAGAGTGGAAAGGTTTTAGATCTGCTGTAGACCAATTGAAAGATGAAAAGGTTCTCTCGAAAGATATTGAGATTGGTGTCGTGGATATTCATAAAAGTCACTCATTTGGTTTCAGATTATTGTCCAATAATAGTGGCAAAATAGAAAATCCAACTATTGGGAGCTGGGATGTTTTTGGAAGGAATGACGGTATTATATGCACGACTGGATACCCATTTAAGTTCCCTGGGACAGCAAATCCTTTATATATACAAATACCATATGGAGATTTGAATATTGAGCTAGTTCTTGAAGACATATTTGCTCTTTCTCAGTTATGCTGGATGAGTCCGGAAGGGTGTAGCAGATTGCCAATAGATATTAAACTGTGCGATGAATTTCTGAAGCCTGTTGCTGGGGAAGCTGATGATGATAGAGCTATATATGGTGACTTTGATGAAATGGAACAATCAGACGAACAATTTGAGGAAAGGAGAGTGATGTTATGAGTGACCTAAGTACATTGTCCCATGAATACGAATCTAATGCCTTATTTGCTGAAGAGATAAATAATCTTGTCCTGAAATTGAAGAAATATTTCTTAAGAGCAAGCACAGTAGATACTCAAGAGGTTATCGAAGCGCGTGAGAAACTTGCAGATTTCATAGAAGGAATATTACTTGGGTTAAAAGCTGAAATATTGAAAGATGAAGTCTCAAAAAGGGTGGCTAGTGAGATTCCTACTGAAGTAATAGAAAGGCTTCAGGAGAAATTTAAGAACAGAATGCAATATTATTTGGAAGATCTTCGTACTGTCAGTGACAATTTACACTCGCGTGAGAAATTGGACTCAAAAGAACTTGAACTATTAGATAACTTGTGTGACCTATCAGACGGTGTCGCTTCCAGCTCCTTCCGTAGATTGTGGAGAAGATAGGTGAATCTTCTACTCCAAGGTCTTTTAAATGACTTACTTGAAAAGTGTAATCATTTAATACAAGAAGTGAGAACTCTTGACAATTTGCCGGTTGAGGTTAAGAATTATCAGACGTCGATTTTGGAGACATTGTCAAAGATTGAATCTGATATAAAGATAATTCAGTCTGATCCTAGTATCGGATCAACAGCGTTTACAAAGAACTATTTGCGTAAATATAAGAGACTTGCTGAGCGTCTTTACCTTTTAGAATGGGGACCGGTTTTAGCTCTTTCGAGGTTTTCAGAACGAGATACATTCTCAACTCGCGTATGCAAGATGATAGCCGAAGAAATAAATTATCCATATGCGCCTCCTTTGTGCGTAACTCTGAGTTCGAACCATTATTTTACTTATCCGCATACAAATATCATTATGATACCTGTAATAGAACCCTCTCATCTTTTAGGACTCCCCGACCTATATCATGAAATGGGGCATAATATTCTTTTCAGAGAAAATATGATGGCAATCTTCTTGACGGAGATAAACAATTATTATAATGTTCAAATTGAACAAGCTAAGAGGGACAGCAAGCCCAAGAAGTATATTGAATTCTTACGAAATTCCTTACTTATGTGGCGAAGCCAGTGGTCTTTAGAATTCGCCTCTGATTTAATAGCAACTTATCTTGTCGGACCTGCTTATGCATGGGCAAATATTAGATTGTGCATAAATTTGAGTCATGATATCTTCGCATCGGATCCTGAGAAATATCACTCTCATCCAAGTGACGATGCCAGGAATGAAGGAGTTTGCTCAATGCTTGAAAAAATTGGAGTCTCATCAGAAAAAATTGCTAAAATTCGTGGATTGTGGAATCAATTCATTGATATGGCAGGTCAATCCAAACCCCAAGACTATGAACTCAAATTCCCCCCTGTTCTAATTGGCAAGCTCAGAGACTATATTTATGATCAATGCTTGAAAATCAACCTCATGCCTTACACTAAACAGAAAACTAATCCGGATAAAATCAATATAACTCTCATCTTGAATAAAGCCTGGGAAGAGTTCAACAGCTCACCGGCAGCCTTTTCAACTTGGGAGGCAACTCAAATAACCGCCATAAAAAGTCTTTTCAACTTCTGAACATAATCGCGTTCATCACAAAATTGAGAATAATTAGCACGTTAAGGCTGCAAGGGCAGTTGTAAGAAATTAAATAGGGACACAGAGCCTGTCTAAAAACTGCGGTCCCGATAAAAATTCGTCATTCCCGCGAAAGCGGGAATCCAGTCTTTTCAAGGGGTTCTGGATCCCCCGGTCAAGCCGGAGGATGACAAAACCTTAGTTTTTAGACAGGCTCCACATCCCATATTTTCAATATTTCCTTTGGATGATTCCTTCCTGGACTCAATATCCTTGACATATCCTGGACTCAATATTGACAGAATTAATCAAAAAATGTAGATTTGAATTGGTAATTTATGATGAGACGAAGTAATCTCATGTCGTGTTGTGAGTGCAGAATACGAGATATTTGGCGAAGAATGGAGGTAAGACCATGGGCAAAATAATAAGCACAATTAACTTAAAAGGCGGAGTTGGGAAGACTCAGATGACTGTGGCATTAGCCGAATTTTTGGCAATGCAACATAGACAAAAAGTGCTTTTAATTGACCTCGATCCTCAGACTAACGCCACTGTTTCTTTAATGGACGAAAAGGCGTGGTTTAAAAAAGATCAAAAAGGAGAGACTCTTCTACAACTTTTCAAAGACAAGTTGGAGAAGACATCCGTATTCGATATTAATAAGGCCATTGTGAAGAGGGTTTCAAATGTAGGAGGTGGAATTACAAACCTTGATTTGCTACCATCAAGCCTTGGCTTGATAGACATTCAGGATTCTCTTCCACTCATACCAGCGGGGCGGTTTTACGTTACAAGTCCTGTGACCATCTTAAAAGAGGCAATCTCAAGTGTTTTGGATCATTATGCTTTTGTGCTGATAGACTGCCCGCCAAACCTGGGCATTATCACTCTAAACGGAATTTATATCTCAGATTACTATTTGATCCCATGCATTCCGGATATACTTTCAACATATGGTATTCCCCAAATTCTTGGACGAATTGACAACTTCAAGAAAGAAACTAAGAGCAGTATAGAACCAATGGGTATTGTTATCTCGATGTTCCGAGCGCAAAGTAGGCTCCATAAATCCATGGTTCCGGAATTAAAAAATAGAGCATCTCTTCCAGAGTCTGATAAGAAATGGGTTCCACGCATTTTTGACACTATTATTCCCTTAACTGTTAGAACTGCTGATGCAGCGGAATTCAGTGCAGGGGTTAATACCTTAAAACAAAAATATGGCTACGGAACTGTATTCAATGATTATGAGAATCTAACAAACGAGTTATTGCGCTATGTCTAATGGAAAAGAAATTGCTAAAAGCATAGCTTCTATCCTTCGGATACTGGCAGAAAAAATAGAAGAAAATCCTGACATCATTAATGGCATTGGACTAAGTCTGAGAGACATTCCTGTTGCAAATCTCAAGAAGAAAAAAGAAGAATTACCTATTGACGTAGATATATTTCAAATTTTCTCTGATGAAGGAGAGAAGGCATTGCGGGACAAATTGGACGTACTCGATTTGAAGAGCTTGATAAGGATAGTTCGTAAGCATGGTTTTGATCCTTCTAAGTTGGCTGAAAAATGGAAGAAAAAAGAACGATTAGTGGATTTAATATTAGATAGAGTGTCTGCCAGAAGCAACAGGGGAAAGGTCTTTAAGGATTATCCATGAGAGCGTTGTAAGTAATCTTCTTGCAGAAAACGCTTCGCACTGGGGCGTTGATGTCTTTTCAAAATCGGTAATGCCTTTCTTCATCTATTGCTCATACTTTGCAGGTGAAGATAAGACTCAGGATCAATACTTTACTGTTTCTCGAATTGAGTTATGCGGACACCTATTAGCCGAACTTTCATTTTAAGTTCAATCCTTTTAAGACAATCGAAAGCTGCTTTTCTTATATCATCAATTGAATTGGTGGGCTCATCAAGTGTTTTTGATCTTGTATATGTTTTGAAATCACTGAATCGCACCTTCAGCGTGACAGTCCTACCTTTGTACCTTTTCTGCCGGATCTCATCAACGACTTCCTTTGCAAGTTCAGCTATCGTCTTCGCTATAATTTGCCAATTATTCGTGTCCGTCTGAAAAGTTGTCTCCCTGCTTACAGACTTTGGCTCCCAATGGGTAACGAGAGGACTCTCATCTCTTCCCTTTGAGGCCTCATAAAGATAGTTGCCGTATGATTCTCCAAAATTCTCAACCAGCCTATCAAGCGGCATTGAAGCAAGCGCTCCAATAGTACGTATACCTATTTTCTTGAGACTTTCCTCTGTCTTTGGTCCCACGCCCCAAAGTTTTCTGACTGGTAATGGCCATATACGGCTTTCTATATCTTCTTCCTTAATTATGGTAAGTCCGTCCGGTTTCTGCATGTCTGAAGCTATCTTAGCAAGGAGCTTGTTTGAAGCGATACCGATAGAACAGGTAAGACCTGTTTCCTCCGTTATTCTCTTTTTAATTTCCTGTGCAATTTCCTCTGATGGTTTGTCGATCTCTGATATATCAAGGAATGCCTCGTCAATACCAACGTCTTCCATAACGGGCGATATTTCTTTGAGGGTATTTTTGATTATCTGAGAAACCCTTGAATACTCTTCATAGTCTACGGGAAGGAAAACGGCTTCGGGGCATAGTTTATATGCTGTTCTCAAAGGCTGCGCCGAGTGTATCCCATATTTTCGTGCCTCATAGGAAGCGGTTGATACCACCCCTCTTTGCATCGGATCTCCCGAACCCCCTATTACTACAGGCTTACCTCTTAGCCAGGGATATCGTTTTTCTTCAACAGCCGCAAAGAATGCATCCATATCTATATGAAGAATTCGTCTCATGTGTGACTGTACCGTGGCCTCATTAAATGTATTCTTTCATAATCGTTGCAATTTTTTCTATTCTCAATATTATGGATTAAATTAGTTTATATAGGACAATGAAGGAAGGAATATATTGATTCATAAGCTCACTGTTTCCATTCAAAATCGTCATTTCTCAGCGTATGCCCGCTACGATTATAAGCAGGTGAACTGTGTGTCGTTGATTAAAAGACTCCTACAACATTTAAGAAAGAAGTCCTGTCTTTTCATTAATCTGAAATTTATGAATGCTTATAAGATATCGCAATAATAAAAGCGATTATCCCTTAGAACAATATCGCCTTTTGTGTATGCGACTCTCTTTTCAAATATCGGCCCGTCATAGACAAAGGAATGAAATTCGCCGTTCTCGCCGCAGGGGTCAACAGCGGGAGGAAGGTCGTAGAGGAACTTCATATCGAACTCCCTGCCCACAAAGTTCTTGTTAAGAACCTGCGAATCAACACAAGTAATGACCGCTCTAAAGCCCTGATCGATAAAGGCATGAGCAAGTTTAACACTGTCCTTCTTCCATATAGGGAATATTCCCTTCATCCCCAAATTCGCCAGATTGTCCTCGCGGTATCTTCTCAGCTCCTCCAGAAATATGTCTCCGAAAGCTACAGAGGTAACGCCTGCTTCTCTGTACTTTTCAAGAACAGCCCTCATCCTCGATTCATATTCCTCGTTAGAAGACCGCTTCGAAATAAATACCTTTTCAAGAGGGATACGGAGAAAATCCGCCTGCTTTTCAAGCAGGGCCCGTCTCACACCGTGCATGCTGATTCTATCGTAATCTTCGGTAATAGTAGTCAACAGTCCGGTTATCTCATAACCGTTAGACTTCTTTAGTTCATAGAACGCCATCGCACTGTCTTTCCCCCCACTCCAAGTAAAAAGCACTTTTTCAGCCAGTCTGTTAATATCCACGCTGAACAAGTCTCCACACATTAATCTCCGTATATTATTTTCTTTTTCCTTTTACCCAATTGCCGCTCTTATTTCATATAAGGCACGCGGTCTTGAAAATTATATCGCAGGTAATGCGACTTTCAGAAAGTTTTCTCTCGGCATCTTTAGAAAGCAGTTTATGTTTAAACTGGTTCTTTTGGCAGATTTTTTAAATTCTTTATATACCTTGCCTCATTAAATGAAACATTCCTTTTCATTACGTAAAACAATTCAACCGAAACAGCTTGTCCTATAAGCTGTTTCGGTTCAAATTCTGAATAACCTTCATCCCTCAGACGTTTTAAAGTAATCGCTGTCTCAGCCGGATTATTGTCATTAATTTGATTGTCTATTACTTCAAAGATAGCATTCCTTAAATTTTCGTTGACTTTCATCTTATAAAGCACCGCTTATCTCTTCAAATCCTGTCAATTATAACAGATTCCAAGGTTCAAAAAGTCAGGAATATATTGAGAAGAGGACGGATCCTCCGCTCTGACAGTATTTTCGGAAACAAACGGTTTCGCTTAAGTGACATGGGTGTTGACTTTCAGGTGTATTAGAAATCTCAGATGATGTTGTGTGCATCTCAACTATAGG
>JACUUX010000018.1 GCA_014859105.1 Nitrospirota bacterium | reverse complement strand
CGAAAGGGTCAGAATAATCAGAAAAAATAGGCTGGCCTAATCCGAAAAATAACACCTAGTCTCAGAGAAAGTTCCATTAAAACAAGGATTGAAACTGAGTACCTTTACGAGCAAGGTAAAGGTTTTTTAATGTCTCAGAGAAAGTTCCATTAAAACAAGGATTGAAACATCATATTTTGTAATTGTTCCTGATCCCATTCCCCGTCTCAGAGAAAGTTCCATTAAAACAAGGATTGAAACAACATTGCCCTTGACCACGCCATTATCAAGGCAACCGTCTCAGAGAAAGTTCCATTAAAACAAGGATTGAAACCCTTACGTGGAAGGCGGGAGGGGTTAGCTGTTTTTGTCTCAGAGAAAGTTCCATTAAAACAAGGATTGAAACTCCAGGAAGTGTGAAGCTTAGCAGTGAGCATATCGCACAGTCTCAGAGAAAGTTCCATTAAAACAAGGATTGAAACATAATAAGTGCTGATAAACCTGCTTTCCAGCAAATAGTCTCAGAGAAAGTTCCATTAAAACAAGGATTGAAACATTCCCTTTATGATTGCATATATGTCATCCGGGAAAGTCTCAGAGAAAGTTCCATTAAAACAAGGATTGAAACACATTGGGTGGCGTATCTGAAGGATGTGGAAGTTCTGTGTCTCAGAGAAAGTTCCATTAAAACAAGGATTGAAACTTTAGACTCATGCCGCCTCCCGTGCCTCTTTTGTCTCGTCTCAGAGAAAGTTCCATTAAAACAAGGATTGAAACCAAGTTGCTGATGCGGGGTCTCTTTGAATGACCTGGTCTCAGAGAAAGTTCCATTAAAACAAGGATTGAAACAAGAAGGATCTTCTACAAAAGCTCTATTATGATCCGTGTCTCAGAGAAAGTTCCATTAAAACAAGGATTGAAACCTTTTTTCTTCCCTTCTTTCAAGATATTCCTGTTCACTCTCAGAGAAAGTTCCATTAAAACAAGGATTGAAACGTATCCTCGCCCTCAGGATTGGGTTGCAGGTTATGCTCTCAGAGAAAGTTCCATTAAAACAAGGATTGAAACTGCTTTTACTGCTGCTGTTTCTTTTGTCTTCTCTGTCTCTCAGAGAAAGTTCCATTAAAACAAGGATTGAAACGAAAGATGCAGGAGACTTATGTGTCGAGAGAGAGTTCTCTCAGAGAAAGTTCCATTAAAACAAGGATTGAAACATTTCTTCACTCTTCAAATCCAAGCCAAAGATCCCCGAAGTCTCAGAGAAAGTTCCATTAAAACAAGGATTGAAACTTGAGTTTTTGCCTAATATTGGGACTGGATTTACACCTATGTCTCAGAGAAAGTTCCATTAAAACAAGGATTGAAACTTTTTCTCAAAAAAGAATTTTTTTCTCCCTGTCATTGTCGGACTTGATCGGACAATCCAGAAAAAAACGGAAGTGGATTCGGAGTGTACTTGTACTCGTTATTGAATCGTTGCATAAATTCCCCGATTAGGCTGAAAGATAAAAGAAAAAAATTAAGGAATTATAAGGAATTATATTGAAAAGTTTGATATTATGATTATGATAATGACGACTATTGGAAGGGAGTTCGCTATGAATAAAGCAAAAAGTTTTATTTTTTTAATGATTGTAATTCTCCTATGCAAATCTATGGTATTTGTCGACGTTACTTATTCAAGAGACAAGAATGAAAATTCATCAAATAACAACCCGGTGATAATAAAATTGCCTCATCCCGGATATGATAGCGATACATCAATTGAAAAAGCATTACTTAGGAGAAGATCAGTTAGAGATTATAAAGATAAACCGTTAAAACTCGATGAGGTTTCCCAGCTTTTATGGGCTGCACAGGGCATTACAGACCGACGGGGTTTCAGAACATCTCCATCAGCAGGTGCTCTTTATCCTCTCGAAGTTTATATTGTTGCAGGGAATGTGACTAACCTCCACAATGGAATCTACAAGTATAATCCTCGTAAGAATGAACTGGAGAGAGTCGAAAAAGGAGACAGAAGAGATGAATTGTGTAAGGCAGCACTTGGTCAGCCTTATGTAATAAAGGCTGCATTAGTAGTAGTTTTTTCTGCAGTTTATGAAAGAACAAAAGCGAGATACGGAGAACGGGGAATAAGGTATGTTTATATGGAGGCAGGGCATGCCGCACAGAATGTTTATCTGCAGGCAGAAGCACTTGGTCTCGGAGTTGTTGCCACCGGTGCTTTTTACGATGATGCTGTAAAAAAGGTTATGAAGATGCCTGACTCTGAGAGTCCACTTTATATAATACCTGTCGGGAAAAAATAAATTGAATATGTTTGACAAAGAGAAAATAAAATTATTTGTACAGGAAACGCTCGGCTGCGGATGTCCCGGGGAAGTATTTAAAAACATAGATTGCCTGAGCAATGTTAAAATTGATCATAGTGCTCTGAAAAACAAGATAAACATCGGTAACAGGCTGCTTATATATATTGTTGAGTTAAAAAGTTCGGAAGACTTAAAACAGATGCCATCCCTTGTTGAAGCCGGAATAAAAGAAAGAGATTTAGAATTTAATAGATTCCGCCTCGTTTTAGTTACAGAAAATATTAATGGAATTAAACAAGCGGCTGATGCTTTATTCAAGGAAATTGATAAGGATGACAGAGTACATCTCCATATAATTGCAACAAAAGATATTCCTGCCTGGTAGAAAACCGATTGTATTTTTAGTAATTTATATATTAGTATTTTTTAGTAAAACGAGGATGGTTTCATATGTATAAAGAACACTTTGGCCTCAAAGAAATGCCTTTTTCTATAGCTCCCGATCCCCGTTTTCTGTATATGAGTGAAAAATACAAAGAAGCTCTCGCACATCTTATGTATGGAATTAACAGTGACGGGGGTTTTGTACTGCTGACAGGAGAGGTGGGGACAGGTAAAACAACGGTCTGCAGATGTCTATTAGAACAAGTTCCGGAAAACATCGATGTAGCCTTTATTCTCAATCCCAAAGTTACAGATCAGGAACTGTTAGCTTCAATCTGTGATGAGCTGAGTATTTATTATCCTGAGGGGACTACGGGCGCCAAAGTTTTTATAGATAAAATTAATGAATATTTGCTCGATGCTTATTCAAAGGGTCGTAAAACCGTCTTGATAATAGAAGAGGCACAAAAACTCAGTCCGGATGTATTAGAGCAGGTTAGATTACTGACTAATCTTGAGACAAATCAGAGTAAGTTGTTACAGGTTATAATGATAGGACAGCCAGAACTAAAGGATATATTATCAAGACCTGAATTACGTCAACTGTCACAGAGGATCACCGCTCGATATCATTTAGGTCCCCTTTCAAAGGAGGAAGTAACAGAATATGTAAACCACAGATTAGCGATAGCCGGAGCAAACAGGAAAATATTTCCAGATTCGGTTACAGGGAAACTTTATCATTTAAGCCGCGGTATTCCAAGATTGATTAATATAGTTTGTGACAGGGCATTACTCGGTGCTTACGTCCAGGGAAAAGACTATGTTGATAAATATACTCTGACCCAGGCTGCAGATGAAGTGTTCGGGGAACCAGATACCATAAAAAAACAAAGGGGAAAATTAAAATTGGCAGTTGCTGCAATTTTCATTATTATTGCCGGCGCTTTGCTCACAATGACCGTTTATAATTATCGCTCACAGCTCTTCATATCAAAAAAACAGCCGCTGCCACTGGCAGCAGTTAATCCATCAGAGGCTCAGAAAATAGACACATTGCAGCAATTGGAGGAGGGTACTATTGCACAGAGTGAAAAAATGGCGTTTGAGGCTTTATTAGATCAATGGGGAATAGAATATCAGGAAAAAGGAGATACTATTGATATATGTAAACTGGCTGAAAATGAGGGATTAAGCTGTCTAAAAAAAATGATAAGCTTTAATGAATTTATCGGTTTGAACAGACCTGTTGTATTAAAACTGTCCGATGACAGAGGAAAGGAATTTTACGGGGCTCTTACATCCATCCGTGGACAGACAGCCATTCTGAAGATAGGCGGTGAAAACAAAATGGTGGACTTAAAGGAGATCGAAAGGAGATGGCTTGGAGATTATGTGCTCCTCTGGAAACCACCGCAAAAGTTTAAATGGAATATCTATCCCGGGTACAGAGGAGATCCTGTAAAATGGTTAAGTGAGAAACTCTCACTCATTCAAGGGCAACCTTATCAACAGAGGAAAGATCTTAAATACGATGATGAGCTTGTTGAACAGGTGAAAAAATTCCAATTACATAATAGCCTGGAGCCTGACGGAATTGTTGGCCCTCAGACTATAATATATATAAATAATTCCTTAAACACTGACGAACCGGTACTGATAGGGAAAAAAGGAGTTTAAAAAAATATGTCCTATATTCTCGATGCCCTGAAAAAGTCAGAAAAAGAGCGTAGACGAGGAAATGTCCCAGACCTCCTGATAACTCACGATTTCACTGCAAAAGAAAAGAAAAAACGTATCATATGGCCTTATTTAATTGTCGTAGCATTACTATTAAATGCGGGTTTATTAGCCTGGTGGATAAATCCATGGGAAATAAAGAAATCTCATTCCGTTTCTAAATCGGTTGATGATAACTTGCTTACTTCTGAAAGAAGTGTTGTTTCTGCATCAGAGCAATCTAAAACTGAAATTACCGTGAATACTTTTGATAACAAGAAAACAACTGCCGGGGCAGAACCAGGTTATAAAGACACAGAAAATAAACCAGATAATACTACTCGCCTGTCGTTACCGGATAAAAATAAACCGGCAGAGAGCGATATAAAAAGCTCAAATAAAACTTATCTTGCATATAAAAAATCTCCAGAGATAGAAACAGAAAAAGTTCAAAATGCAAAACCAGATGATATTATCGAACCTCCCATAAAAAATAAAATATACAATTTAGACGAGTTGCCCTTATCAGTAAAACAGAAACTGCCACCTTTGAAGATTACAGTCTCTCTGTATTCAGACGACCCTGCTTCCCGTATGGCTAAAATAAATGACCAGCTGCTTCGCGAGGGTCAGTATTTGGCTGCCGGATTAAAATTAGAGGAAATTACTAATGAAGGAGTTATCTTTACTTATCAAAACTACAGGTTCCGCATAGGCATGAAGTAGCCCGGATTATTCATAGCGAACTCCGTTCCAACTGCCGATACGTTAAGCCGTCATTCCTCCGCCTAAGGCGGACCGGGAATCCTTCTGAATCCCCCTTAGTAAAGGGGGTCAGGGGGTTGTTCAAAAAAAGATTCCGGACAAGAATGACAAGATGCGTGTGAGTTGTTTAATTACATAATCACAGGCGTTTACCTTTAATTCATAGTTGACAGCGTCAAAATACGGGGTTTACTTCATTAAAATTAAAGTCGTATAATAAAAATTTAATTAAAAGAATGATTAACATGGATGAAAAAGAATGAAAATAATCGTATGCATAAAACAGGTTCCGGACACGGCAGAGGTTAAAATCAATCCTGAGACAGGAACTTTAATAAGAGAAGGTGTTCCGAGTATAATAAATCCTTTTGATATGCATGCCATCGAGGCAGGACTGCATATAAAAGAGAGGGCAGGAGGTAAAGTTACAGTAATAAGTATGGGTCCTCCGCAGGCTGAAACAGCCCTGAGAGATGCTATATCAATGGGGGCTGATGACGCTGTACTCCTTTCAGACAGGGACTTTGCCGGCTCTGATACCTGGGCAACATCTTATACATTATCAAAGGCAATAGAAAAGATAGGCGCTGACATAATAATCTGCGGCAAACAGGCTATAGATGGAGATACAGCGCAGGTTGGGCCCGAGACAGCAGAATTTCTGAACATCCCGCATATATCGTACGTAAAAAAGATAGAAGATATTTCAGAGAATTCGATACGGGTTCAGAGGATGATGGATGAAGGTTATGATGTTGTTGAATCTTCACTGCCGGTTCTTTTAACTGTGGTTAAGGAATTGAATGAACCGAGGTTACCTTCATTAAGAGGAAAGATGGTTGCTAAAAAGGCAGAAATAAAGAGATGGGGACAAAAAGATATAATGGCAGATGAAAACAATATAGGGCTTAAAGGTTCTCCAACACAGGTGAAAAATATATTTACGCCCGAGGTAAGGTCAGGAAGAAAGATGTTTGAAGGCACACCGGAAGAACAGGTTGAAGCTTTAATTCAGGAACTCAGGGTGTTGAAATGTCTTTAATTATAGATATTGATAAATGCACAGGTTGTGAAGAATGTCTGTCTTCATGCCCTTTTGATGCAATTGTCATAAAAGAGGGCAAGGCATTTATTAACGAATATTGCCAGTTTTGCATGGCATGCCTGAGTGTATGTCCCGAAGGCGCAATCAAAGAAATTGCTGATGAGAAACCAGAAAGAGTGAAAGTCAGGGGATATAAAGGAGTGTGGATATTTGCAGAGCAAAGGAATGGGAAGCTCGCTTCCGTGGCTTATGAACTTCTTGGCATAGGAAGAAAACTTGCTGATGACCTTAACACGGAACTCTCATCTGTACTTTTTGGAGCTGCAGAATCTGAAGCACAGGAGCTCATAAAATGGGGAGCCGATAAGGTGTATGTCTCGAAAGACCGGATACTCGAAAAATTCAATGATGAACCTTATTCACAGCTACTCACAACACTCATAAATGAACATCGGCCGGAGATAGTTCTTGCAGGGGCAACACCTATAGGACGTTCTTTTATACCGAGGGTTGCAGCAGGATTAAGAACCGGCCTGACCGCAGATTGTACTTCGCTTGCCATTGACAAAGAGACGGGAAACCTTCTGCAGATAAGGCCTGCATTCGGTGGAAATATAATGGCAACAATCCTTTGCCCGGATACAAGGCCCCAAATGGCTACAGTCAGACCGCGTGTAATGAAACGCGGACAATACGATGAAGGGAAAAAAGGCGAGATCATCAATATTAAGGCAGATGGTCTTACTTCCAGAACAAAAGTCCTTGATACGGTTAAAGAAGTTTCTGATACGGCTATTAATCTCCAGGATGCAGACATTATTGTTTCAGGTGGCAGAGGGCTTGGGGATCCAGAGGGATTTAGGCTTATAGAAGAAATGGCAGAAATTCTCGGAGCAGCAATTGGTGCTTCGAGGGCAGTGGTTGATTCCGGATGGATTCCATACAGACATCAGGTAGGCCAAACCGGAAAGACGGTGTGTGCAAAAATATATATAGCATGTGGTATATCCGGTGCTGTGCAACATCTTGTTGGTATGCAATCATCAGATATAATAATAGCTATAAACAAGAATCCAGAGGCGCCTATATTTAATGTTGCAACATACGGGATAGTTGGAGATTTATACGAGGTAGTGCCGCTTCTGATCAAGAAAATAAAAGAATCAAGGGGATTGTAAGTATGGCCATGAGTCACCGATTATTGGTTAACTATAAATATTAAAAATAAATGTCATTCCAGCTTGTCTGGAATCTTTTTTGTTTGGAAGAATGATTCTGGACAGGCCAGAATGACAGGTATACAGAGTAAAACGCATTATGAAGACTGCTTTTGTTTTCCCCGGTCAGGGCTCGCAGTATGTAGGCATGGGGAAAGAAATATATGAGAATTTTACTGAGGCGAGAGAGATATTTAAGGAAGCATCTGAAGCACTTGGCTACGATGTTGCTAATCTATGTTTTAATGGCCCGGGTGAAGAACTTAACAAAACCTTTAGAACACAACCCTGTGTGCTTACAGTAAGTATTTCATTCCACAAGGTATTGTCATCAAAAGGAATAAAGCCTTCGGTAGTTGCAGGACACAGCCTTGGTGAGTTTTCAGCACTTGTGGCAGCGGAAGTGATAAAATTTTCAGATGCTGCAAAATTAACTGAAAAGAGGGGACAGTTTATGCAAGAGGCGGTTACTGAAGGCAAAGGTCTTATGGCTGCTATTCTGGGTCTCAAAAGAGATAAAGTTAATGAGATATGTCAATCCGTAAAATCTTGCTATGTTTCACCTGCTAATTATAACTGTCCCGGGCAGATAGTCATTGCTGGCGAAAAAATTGCTGTTGAAGAAGCTGTAAAACTATGTCAAGATGAGGGAGCGAAAAGGGCGGTGCCTCTTTCTGTAAGTGTACCTTCACACTGCAGATTAATGGATAGTGCATCAGAAAAACTCGCTGAATCGCTTCATGAAATTGAGTTCAAGGACCCGGCGGTGCCGATTGTAAATAATGCAGATGCAATGTTTCTTTACGATGCAAAAAATATTAAATCATCCCTCATCCGTCAGCTAAAGAGTCCACTCCTTTGGGAAGATTCAATAAGAACTATTGCAGATAAGGGCATAGTTGTATTTATAGAGGCAGGACCGGCAAAGGTTCTTTCAGGTCTTATAAAAAGAATCATCCATGAAGCGACTGTTTTTAACATTGAAGATATGAGAAGCCTGGAAAAAACATTATCGTACATTCAGTTATAAAGATCTTATGAAACAGTATATCGATAAATTTTTGAGGTATCTTGAAGTTGAAAAAGATGTATCATTTCATACTCTCAGAGCATACAGGAAAGATCTTGAGAAATTTTTTGATTATTCACAGGCAGAACCTGATAAAATAGATATGATGGATGTTCGGGGATTTATTGCAGGGCAGATTAAAAATGGCTTTAATAAGACAACAGTGAGCAGAAGACTTTCCAGTATAAGGTCTTTTTTTAAATTCCTGTACAGAGAAGGCTATGTAAAGTCAAACCCGGCAAAACTTGTTCCGAACCCTAAGAGACCAGAACTTCTTCCAAGGTTTCTATCTGTGGATGATGCTTTTTCTCTTGTCGAAAAACCCGAAGGCATGGGATTCATCCCTGCGAGGGACAGGGCTATACTTGAACTTCTCTATTCAAGTGGTCTGCGAGTTAATGAGCTCTCAGGTTTGAATATAGATGACATTAACATAAAAGAATGCATGATAAAGATAAGAGGTAAAGGTAAAAAAGAGCGTATTGTGCCGGTTGGGTCAAAGGCGATAGACGCTATTAAAACATATCTTATAGAAAAGATTTTACGTAAAAGCAAAAACAAGGCACTATTTCTTAACAGGTCAGGGTTTCGATTGACAGATCGTGGAGTAAGAAGAGTAGTAGTAAAATATGCAAGGTCTTTATCCATTAATGGTCGGATAGGCCCTCACACACTCAGGCATTCATTTGCAAGTCATTTACTTCAGGGTGGAGCAGACCTCAGAGTGATACAGGAACTTCTGGGTCATTCATCACTTTCAACGACTCAGAAATATACACATCTTGATATTACGCATCTTATGGATGTTTACGATAAGGCACATCCTTTTGAAAGGGAATAAAACAACAATGTTGCATTGCGATACAAGAGATAGTGAAAATACTCCCCGCTTGCCCCCTTTTAGCAGATGGGGAAGGGGGGATTATAGGTGAGAGATTATGTTTAAAGGAACTACGATATTGTGTGTCAGGCGGGACGGAAAAGTTGCTATAGCAGGTGATGGACAGGTTACAATCGGTAATACGGTTTTGAAACATAATGCCAGAAAAATCAGAAGTATGTATGGGGACAGAGTCCTCACAGGTTTTTCAGGAGCAACAGCTGATGCCCTTACATTATTTGAAAAGTTTGAAGGTAAACTCGAATCTTACAGGGGTAATCTCACAAGGGCTGCTGTTGAACTTGCGAAAGACTGGCGTACGGATAAGATATTGAGAAGGCTCGAGGCACTTTTAATAATTGCTGATAATGAGCATACTTTCATAATATCAGGTACCGGGGATGTCATAGAACCCGAGGGAGGAGTTGCAGCTATCGGTTCAGGAGGTCCTTTTGCACAGGCTGCAGCGAGGGCATTATTCGAAAATACAAATCTTTCAGCGAGAGATATAGTTGAAAGAGCAATGAAGATTGCATCAGATATATGTATATACACTAATGAAAATATAAATGTAGAGGAGTTAGATGAATAACATTACGCCAAGAAGGATAGTAGAAGAACTCGACAAGTATATAATAGGCCAGCATAAAGCAAAGAAGGCAGTTGCTATAGCGATGAGAAACAGATGGAGAAGACAGAGGCTTTCTCCTGAATTAAGAGACGAAGTATTGCCAAAGAACATAATTATGATCGGACCTACAGGTGTTGGCAAGACAGAAATAGCAAGGAGGCTTTCAAGGCTCGCAAGTGCGCCATTTGTAAAGGTTGAGGCTTCAAAGTTCACAGAAGTGGGTTATATTGGCAGGGACGTGGAATCAATGATACGTGATCTGACCGAGATATCTATAAACATGGTTAAGTCAGAACATGTGGAAAAAGTCCAGGAAAAAGCAAAGGTACTTGCAGAAGAACATATTCTTGATTTACTTCTTCCACAGCCGAGAACAGCAAGGGGGGTAGGGCTTGAAGATGAGGAAAGGGAAAAGCACAAGGAAACCAGAGAGAGGCTCAGGGCACAACTCAGAGAAGGTAAACTTGATAACAGATATGTAGATATCGAGGTAAAGGAGAAAATAATACCTTTTGGTGTTGTTTCGAATGTAGGTCTTGAAGACCTTGAAATCAACCTTAAAGAAATGCTCGGAAGTTTTCTGCCTGAAAAGTCTAAGAGAAAGAAAGTAAAGATACCAGAGGCATTAAGTATCATGCATCAGGAAGAAGCAAATAAACTTATTGACATGGATAAAGTAACAAGGGAAGCGATCAAAAGGGTTGAGCAATCAGGAATTGTATTTGTTGATGAGATTGATAAGATTGCAAGCAGGGGTTACTCACATGGCCCTGACGTTTCACGCGAGGGGGTGCAAAGAGACCTGCTGCCTATAGTCGAAGGAACCACTGTTACAACAAAATACGGGCCTGTAAGAACAGATCACATTCTTTTTATAGCTGCCGGAGCATTTCATATGAGCAAGCCATCTGATTTGATTCCGGAACTTCAGGGAAGATTTCCGATAAGAGTTGAACTCGATTCGCTCGGAAAGGAAGATTTTGTGAGAATATTGACAGAGCCTTATAATGCATTGATAAAACAATATACCGCCCTGCTTTTTACCGAAGACGTTAATGTAGAATTTACAAAAGATTCCATCGTAGAGATTGCTGATATAGCAGCTCATGTTAATGAAAAGACAGAAAATATAGGTGCAAGAAGACTGCATACTGTCCTTGAAAAGCTTCTTGAAGATATATCATTTGAGGCACCTGAGAAAAAGAACGGGAAACTTGTGATAGACAAAAAATATGTCCATGAAAAGCTCAGTGAGATTGTAAAAGATGAGGATCTGAGTAGATATATCTTATAGTAATGTAAATTACAAAATTCCGTTTCTTAAAACTCGATATAATGTATAAGATTTAAGAAAATCATTAATTTGGCTAAACTCGTATTACATTATTTTTTAGTTATCGGTATTCTTTTCTTTATTGCCTCCTGTGCCGCGATCAAATACGAAACATATCCGGACATTGATCATGTAATTGCCTCCTGGTATGGACATGATTTTCATGGTAAGCCGACAGCATCAGGAGAAATTTTCGATATGTATGCAATGACATGTGCTCACAGGAAATATCCATTCGGGACAAAATTAAGAGTTACAAATCCCTCAAACAACAAAAAAGCCTACTGTACGGTGAATGATAGAGGCCCATTTGTATCCGGAAGAGATATTGACCTGTCTTATGCAGTTGCAAAAGAGATTGGACTGATGGGGCTCGGTGTTGGCAGGGTAAAAGTCGAATACCTTGGAAAGGATACTTCATATATCAGAGAAGTAAAATATCTTTCCGATACAGGTCCATTTACGGTTCAGGTAGGATCTTTTAGAGACCTTTCAAATGCAGCGCGGCTTAAAAAATCGCTTGAATTGAACTACGGAGGCGTTTATATCACAGAGGCAGAAATTTACGGCAATATTTATTATCGTGTAAGAATTGGCAAGTATTATATGAGAGATGATGTGTGCAGGCTTGCAAAGACACTTGCGGATGAAGGATATAGCGTTTTTGTAACCGGGTATGAAGAAAAAATTTAAAACGATAAGAGGTTAATATGAACATAGACGGGAAGACAAAGATTACAGGGATTTTTGGTTATCCCGTAGAACATACTTTATCACCTGCCATGCACAATGCAGCATTTAAAGCACTTAACCTTAATTACTGTTATGTGCCGTTTCTTGTACATCCTGATTATCTTGAAGATGCTGTAAAAGCTGTAAAGGCTTTGAATCTCCCCGGAGTAAATATTACCATTCCGCATAAAGAAAAAGTAATCCCCTTACTCGATAGAATCAGTGAAGAAGCCTCTTTTATGGGTGCTGTAAATACCATAGTAAATTCAGCCGGAAAGCTTACAGGATACAACACGGATGGACGGGGGTTTATGCAGTCTCTTGCAGAAAGCGGGATTTCTGTCAAAGGTAAGAATATACTGATAACAGGTGCTGGTGGTGCTTCAAGGGCAATAAGCTATTACTTGAGTCAAGAGGCAAAAGCTCTATATATAATCGGTCGAACTAAAGAAAAAATGGACAGGCTTGTGAATGATTTAAAAGCATCCGGGAGGAACAATATAGCGGTTATTGAAGATCTTTATGTAATCGATGGTTTCCACATTATAATAAATGCTACACCTCTTGGTTTAAAAGAAGAAGACCCCTTGCCATTTGACACATCTCTTCTTAAAGAAGGTCAGATTGTTTGCGATCTTATTTATAAAAAAACAAGGCTGCTTAAAGAAGCCTCGAAAAAAGGATGTCTCACTGTTGATGGCACGGGAATGCTTCTATGGCAGGGTGCTCTTGCTTTTGAATTGTGGACAGGAAAAAGACCGGATGTAGAAGTAATGCGTAAGGCTTTAAGAAAAGAATAAATAAAGGTCAAAAACTCCCTTAAGACAAGCTACTTCAACAAGAAACCTCAATTAAATCAAAGAGTTATCCCGTGGTTTTAATTAGATAGAGATAAAAAAACTTGACAAAACTTTTATTTATCAGGATTACTAGTAAGTAGGATTATTGATAATCCTGATAAACCCTTAAATGAATCTTTACAAATTATGGAGGGATTTTAAGGAGGTGATAATTTATATCAGATAGATTTTGAATATATAAGAGACCTTAATTAGCGAGGAATCAAAAGGAGGTAAAATTATGGGAAAGGGGGACATATTAAGTAAAAGATTCCTTGATGAACTTGAAATACGCGGACTGAGTAGAAGGGACTTCCTTAAATATTGTACCGCTACAGCAGCAATTTTAGGCATTTCTGAATTTGAATTCACTACCAAAGTTGCCCATGCATTACAGACTGCTTCTAAAAAACCTCCCGTAATCTGGTTTGCGGGTCAAGCATGTACAGGATGCACTATTTCCTTTGCTCAAAGCCTCAATCCACCAGCTGCTGCTATTGTTCTGGACAAAATATCCCTCAGGTATCATATGTCGGTTATGGCAGCCGCAGGGGATCTATCAGAAAGGGTGCTCCATGACACCATCAAAGAAGGCGGTTATATCTTTATATTTGAAGGATCGATTCCCGCATCTGATGACCGTTACTGGATGCACGGCAAAGAACCCGGCAGAAAGGTCTTTGAGCAAATAGCAAAGGAGGCAGCAGCCATCCTTGCCGTGGGGGCCTGTTCTGCCTACGGTGGTATTCCGAGAGCAGGTCCAACAAAAGGCATATCAGTTAATGACGCACTTAAACGTGCTGGAATTAATAAGACAGCGGTCAATATTTCTACATGCCCGGTTCATCCTGACCACCTTGTCGGAACCATTCTCTATGTTATTGTCACCGGAAAAGTACCTGAACTCGATGCAAAAGGTCGTCCTGCGATGTACTTCGGAGACAAACGGCTGCTGCATGATGACTGCAGGCGAAGGGGACATTTTGATGCAGGGGAGTTTTTGACAGACTGGAACGACCCGAAACAGAAAGACTGGTGCCTGTTCCAGAAGGGCTGTAAAGGTCCTATGGCCTATGTCGATTGTTCGATCCGGAGATGGAATGACGGTATCAATTTCTGCCTCGATTGCGGCGGGTTATGTCAGGCTTGCGGTGACCCTCTCTTTTATGATAAAGTGTCGCCTCTCTACACCGCTGATAGCGAGACTTCCAAAAAGATATGGGCGATGAGAGAGGCCGGAATTTTCAAACAGGAAAAGAGCTAAGGGAGGTGAGAATACATGGCAAAAAAAATTACTATTCATCCCGTTACCAGGATTGAAGGCCACCTGACGATAGAAGTGGAAATAGAAGACGGCAAGGTAAAAGATGCATGGAGCAGCGGTACTATGGCCCGCGCTTTCGAGACATTACTCACTGGAAAAGACCCGAGGGACGCTCCATACGTAACAAGCCGCATCTGCGGTGTCTGTTACAGTGTTCACCAGCTTGCTTCTTCACGTGCACTTGACGTTGCTTTTGGTGCTAAAGTTCCATGGGGAGGAAACTTAATCAGAAATTTAGTTATGGGTGCACAGTATATTTACGACCACCTAATACATTTTTATCAACTCAGCGCTCTGGATTACATTGATATTATGGCTATTGCCAATTATAAGGGGGAAGATAAAGACCTGCTTGCTGTCAGGGATAAGATAGTTGGGCTGGTTAAGTCCAATGATACATTTCCTCTTACGCCTCGTTATGAACCGGATGAATTCAACGTGAAAGACCCTGAATTAGTCACCATGGCAGTTAAACATTATATCGACGCCTTGAAAATGAATGCAAAGGCCAGAAATATGGGAGCTATCTGGGGAGGACGAACTCCTCATTACCAGAATATCGTTGTTGGAGGCGTTACATCATACCCTGATATTAATCAGGTATTTCGTTTTCGCACCATGCTTGATGAACAGAAGAGATTTGTTGAAGAAGTTTATATACCCGATGTCCTTGCCTTCGGAACCGGTCCTTTGTGGAAGTTGGCAACGATGGGGGTAGGCGGTGGCCATTATAATTATCTTTCCTATGGTGATTTTGCAAAGGACCCTGCATGGAAAGACCTCGTCTTCCCGGCTGGAGTCATCATCGGGTTAGATCCTGCAAATATAAAAGTTGATCCGGTCGATTCAACGAAGATTACGGAATCGGTAAAATATACCTGGTACAAGGAACACTCTCCAGCACATCCATATTCCGGTTCAACGGAATTCGATCTTGAGAAAAAGGGTGCTTATACCTTTATCAAGGCTCCCCGTTACGATGCAGGTCCTCCTAAACATGGAGTGCCTTTGGAGGCTGGACCATTAGCAAGGATGCTCGTTGCAAAAAATACCACTCTCCTTGACCTGGTCAAGAAAGGGGCAAAACCCGGTGCGGTAGCACGTCATGCAGCCAGGGCAATCGAAACAAAACTCATAGTGGATGCCTGTTATGTGTGGTTGGATCAACTTCTTACAGAAATGACCAAACCGGGGTTTAAGATTCATGATACTGAACACTGGGATCCACCAGACAGAGGTGAGGGTGCTGGATTTAATGAAGCACCAAGGGGTGCTTTAGGTCACTGGGTCAGGATCAAGGATAAAAAGATCGCGAACTATCAAGCAGTCGTACCTTCTACATGGAATGCTTCGCCACGCTGCGAAAAAGGGATTCGTGGACCATATGAGGAAGCCCTTGTTGGTGCGCCGGTTCCTGATCCAGAAAATCCTATAAATATAGTCAGGATAATCCGTTCCTTTGACCCGTGTCTTGCCTGTGCTGTTCATATTATTGATCCGCACACAAACGAAATCCGGAAGTTCATAATAGAATGAGTGAACCTGTTGAAACTTCTGCATCGCACACAAAGGGGGGAGGGGATATCTCCCCCCGGAAAATTATTATTCTTGGAATAGGTAATCTTTTACTATCCGATGAAGGTGTAGGAGTTCATGTAGCACATGAGCTGATGAAAATGGATTTACCCGAGGAAGTTTCGGTTGTCGAAGGTGGAACCGATGGATTTCGTCTTATTGACATTATTACAGAGGCAGACCGTTTGATAGTTATTGATGCAGTCAAAGGAGACGCTGCTCCAGGCTCCATCTATCGATTCGATATTGATGAGGTAAAAAACGTTTCATCTGGCTTTAAGACATCCGTCCATCAAATCGGTATCTTAGAAGTAATGCATTTGTCAGGCTTGATCGGAAAAACACCACGTACGACTGTTATAGGCATTGAACCGAAATCTATCGAAATGAGCATGGAGCTTTCCCCCGAAATTCGATCAAAGGTTCCGAGGATTATTGAATTAATCAAGGAAGAGATAAAGATTAATCCTGATGGTCCTCACTAAATATTAACCCGAATCCAGCGATAAGCTGCGTAATCCCTTACTATGTTTGTCATTGCGAGTCCCGAATGCTTTCGGGACGTGGCAATCTTTTCTCGAACGACAAGATTCCTCACTCCGCTCGGAATGACACCTGTTTATCACTGGATTTAAGTTATAATTAATTGATGAATGGTTTTAATCAAGATACCAGAGAAGCAAAAGAAAGATCGTTATACACAAAAATAACAATAGCGTTGGTGATTTTTTCTGCATTTTTAGGTCTTATCGGGGGAATCGTATACTGGACAGTCTCAGATCTGCCGAATATTAAACTTCTCGAAGAATATACCCCGATAGAATCTTCAAAGGTATATTCAAGCGACGGACAGATTATAGCAGAGCTTTATATTGAGAGGAGGACTTATATTCCTTACTATGATATTCCAGACCATGTAAAGAAGGCATTTATAACAGTTGAAGACATCAGATTCTATTATCATCCCGGAATTGATTTTATAGGAATATCGAGGGCGCTCTGGCAAGATATCAAGGCGGGGGGAATTGTTGAGGGTGGAAGCACAATCACCCAACAGCTTGCCAGGATGCTTTTTTTAAAACCTGATAAAAGTATAAAGAGAAAAATAAAAGAAGCCGCTCTGTCTATAAGGATAGAACAGCGTTACACAAAAGACGAAATACTCGGAATGTATCTTAATCAGGCATATTTCGGAACAAGGGCATATGGCATAGAGGCGGCGGCTCAGACATACTTCGGCAAATCCACAGTAGATTTAAGTATTGCAGAAGCAGGACTTCTTGCTTCATTGCCTAAGGCTCCTTCATTTTACTCTCCTTTTAAAAACCCTGAAAAGTTAAGGGAAAGAAGGTCTGTGGTTTTTAAAAAGATGTTAGAGCATAAATTTATAACTGAAGCTCAATATAAAGAAGCCGAAAAGGCACATTTGCCAAAGACCCCTCATTTCAGAAAGTACGAAGCCCCTTATTTTATTGAAACCCTGCGACAGAACCTCGAAGAAAAATATGGCAATGAATTATATATATCCGGATATAAAATTTATTCCACCTTAGATTTTAGAATGCAGAAGATTGCCGAAGAAGCTGTAGAAAACGGGGTAAAATCTATTGAAAGAAGGATAAAACCCGGCGTAGATGCAGCACTAATAGCAATGGATTTCAGAACCGGTCATATTAAGGCGATGGTAGGAGGACGTGATTTCTGGGAAACCCAGTTCAACAGGGCAATACAGGCATTAAGGCAGCCTGGTTCTGCCTTTAAACCTTTTGTGTATATTGCAGCTATTAAGGAAGGAATGAGACCAGGAGACGTAATAATTGATGCTCCTGTCTTTTTTAGAGGTGCAAGACCCGGGCAGACATGGTCTCCCAGAAACTATGACGGAAAATATCATGGTGAAGTTACTTTAAGAACTGCTCTCGCAAAATCACTTAATGCCGCAACTGTAAGACTTGCTGCAAATCTCGGAGTAGACAATATTATTGACATATCAAAAAGACTCGGTATAAGAAGTGAACTGCAACCGTATTTGCCTCTCGCAATCGGAGCTTCCGATGTAACTTTAATAGACATGGTTTCTGCTTATTCAGCGTTTGCTTCCGGTTGCAGACCTGACCCGATTTTACACGAAAGAATACTTAACAGAGACGGTATAATTGTGGAGGAGACAAAGCCTGTTTTAGAACAACTTTTATCTGAAGAAGAAACAGAAGAAATGAAGGTCCTGCTGAAAGCTGTAGTTGAGGAAGGTACTGCATGGAAGGCGAAGGAATTAAAAAGACCTGTTTACGGAAAGACAGGTACAACTAACGACTACATTGATGCGTGGTTTATAGGTTTTGATGAAAGGCTTGTTGTTGGTGTATGGGTTGGAAGGGATAACAATAAGCCAATAGGTTCGAGGGAAACAGGTTCGAGGGCTGCGCTCCCTATCTGGATTGAGTTTATGAAAAAAGCGCCTCTACAAACTCATTTGGATCAAAATCCCTGAGGTCGTCAATCCCCTCACCCACTCCGATGAGCTTAACAGGTATATCAAGCCCCTTTTTTATTGCAAATACTATCCCGCCTTTTGCGGTTCCATCGAGTTTTGTCAGTGCTATACCGGTTACGCCGATTGTCTCATTGAAAAGTTCTGCCTGTCTCACTGCATTCTGTCCTGTAGTTGCATCAACTACAAGAAGGGTTTCCTGGGGTGCATCCGGCATAACTTTCTCTATTGTCCTTCGCACCTTTTTTAGTTCTTCCATCAGGTTGCTTTTAGTATGAAGTCTGCCCGCTGTATCTATAATAACAACATCTATGCCTTTACTTTTTGCTGCAGCAACGGCATCAAATGCGACTGCTGCCGGGTCAGACCCTTTCTCATGTTTGAGAAGTTGGGAATCAGCCCTTTTTGCCCAGATTTCAAGTTGCTCTATTCCAGCAGCCCTGAATGTATCACCTGCTGCAAGAATAACAGATAATCCCTGAGAACGAAACCTGTTTGCAAGTTTTCCTATGGTTGTGGTTTTACCAACCCCATTTACACCCACAGTCAAAATGACAAATGGTTTATTTCCGTTTACAACAATTGGTTGAGGATGTCCAAGGATTGTAACCATTTTTGTCTTAAGCAGATCCTTCAAAGATTCTGTATTATAAATTGCTCCGTTTTTTGCTTTTTCCCGTAAGACTGAGATTATCTCTGATGTTGCTTTAGTTCCGACATCGGATGTTATAAGTATCTCTTCGAGTTCCTCTAATGTTTTTTCATCGATTTTGCGGCCTGTAATTATTGATTCAACCCTTTCAACAAGGTTTTTTCTCGTTTTTGTTAAACCTTCTTTAAGCTTCGTAAAAAAACCCATTATTCCTCCTTCCATCCATGCTCGCCAATTAAGGGGACGAATACACAGGGAGTAAATTTTTCTTTTGAAAATGTTTTCCCGGATTTCCTGATTTTCAAAAGTTGCTGCGTAAATTTATCTCCCACAGGTGCAACAACTAAGCCACCTTCGGAGATCTGTTCTAACAAAGGTTCCGGGATTTTTGGTCCTCCAGCGGTTATTGTAATTCTGTTAAATGGAGCTTCCTCAGGCCATCCCAGAGTTCCATCTCCGACTCTAACATGTATATTATTGTAACCAAGGGCAAGAAATTTTTCTCTTGCCTTATTAGCAAGTAAAGCAACACGTTCTATTGTAAAGACCTCTCTGGCTAATTCAGCAAGGATTGCAGCCTGATAACCTGAACCGGTTCCTATTTCTAAAACCTTCTCGTCTCCTTTCAATTCAAGAAGCTCTGTCATAACCGCAACCATATATGGCTGAGAAATTGTCTGTCCTTCACCGATTGAAAGTGCTGTATCATCATAAGCTTTTTGCTGAATACGTTCATCTACAAAGATATGCCTCGGTACTTTTTTCATCGCATTTAGCACACGCGCGTCTTTAATTCCTCTGGGAATTAGCTGTGTTTTAACCATTAACTCTCTTAATTCTTTGTAATCCAGAAAAACTCCTATTTTTGTCATCCTGGCTTGTCCAGAATCCTTCTTTCATTTCCATTAATAAAAATGGTTGGGATTGTTCTCAAGAAAGATTCCAGACAAGCTGGAATGACATTTAATTACAGTATAACGTTTTGTATGTTATTGCACTATAACCTTCTTGCTATTTCCCTTGCAGCTATCACACCTGAAACGGATGCCTGTATAAGTCCCCTGCTTACTCCTGCACCGTCACCGATTGCAAAGAGGTTTTCAACTTCGGTCTCAAGGGAGTCTGAAAGTTTCAATAACATTGAATAAAATTTTACTTCGGCACCGTACAGTAATGTATTTTCTGAATTGATACCGGGTGTTATTTTATCAAGAGCCTCGAGCATCTCGAGGATGTCGGTAAGATAACGATAAGGCATGACGAAACTTAAATCACCCGGTGTTGCATCTTTGAGGGAGGGCTGGACGCTTCCCTTCATAATACGCTCATCAGTTGAACGCCTGCCATTTTGAAGATCGCCGAGCCGCTGTAAAATCACACCCTTTCCGAGAAGGTTTGCAAGCCCTGCTATATGTCTTCCATATGATATCGGATCGTCAAATGGCTCTGTAAAAAAAGTGCTTACTAAAAGAGCAAAATTTGTATTACTGTTCTTTATAGAAGCATAACTATGCCCGTTTACTGTCCATATACCTTTCAGATATTCCTTTACAACCTCACCGTAAGGATTCACACAGAATGTCCTGACCCTGTCGTTGAATGTTCTTGAATTAAATATCAGTTTTGGCTCATAAGTTATTTTTGTAATGGGTTCGAAAACGCTTGCAGGTATTTCAACCCTTACACCTATATCAACAGGGTTTTTGAGTAAGGTGAGGTGAAGTCTTTTAGACTCTTTTTCCAGCCATCTTGAGCCTTCACGCCCCGGGGCAAGAATTACAAAATCGGAAAAAAACTTCATTCCGTTTTTGAGCCGTATTCCAACGACCCTTCCTTTCTTTATAAGAACTTTTTCAGCTTCTTTACTGAATATGGTCTCTATTCTTTTATTGAGAGATTCCTTTATGTTTTTAAGTACATAAATACATCTGTCAGTGCCTATGTGTCTTATTTTTGAAGGTATAAATAAAAGGTTATTCTCTGAAGCGATATTTTCTATTTTACGAATTTCGTCTATATTTTCACCATATATTTCTCCTGGAGCACCGTGATCTACATATATTTCATCAACATAAGTTATCAGGGATTTCAGTATATTTCTGTCAACATATCTGGATAAAAAACCGCCGATCTCCGTTGAAAGATTTAATTTCCCGTCACTGAAGGCTCCTGCACCACCCCATCCACTCAAAAGTGCACATTCAGGGCAGGTTGTACAGGAAATCTCTTTTAGCTTCATAGGGCATATCCTTTTATCGATATCCTTTCCTTTTTCAATAATTATTATCTTTGCATCTTTTTTACGCTTTGTTAATTCAAGGGCGGAAAAGATGCCTGCAGGACCGGCCCCAACTATAATGACATCGTATTTCATGTTAAACATCAAATGATAATCTATCTTTCAAAAACTTTAATGCCTGATAATTCGTAAGGTCGAGGTGGACAGGAGTAATAGATACATAGTTATCCTGAACAGCTTGTATATCAGTGTCCTCGCCATGTTCCCAGTAAGGGTTCCCTCCACCAATCCAGTAGTATTTCTCACCGTTTGGATCAAAGGTTTCGTGAATTGCTTCATCATAAATTCGTTTTCCCTGTCTTGTAAATTTTATGCCTTTAATATTGCTGATATGTAAATTGGGGACATTAATATTTAAAAGCGTATCATAAGGGAGAGAATTTTTAAGGATGTACTTTCCGATTTCGACTGCAATTCTCGATGCTGTATCGAAATATAAGGGCGATTCAAGCTTTTTTTTAATAACCAGAGAAACAGCAAATGCAGGAATTCCCATTATTGTGCTCTCTATAGCAGCAGAGACAGTGCCCGAGTAAGTGATATCATCGCCGAGATTTGCACCTTTATTTATTCCGGATACAACAAATGCAGGCTTCTCGGGCAGAATTTTATTCACACCTATTGCAACGCAGTCAGTCGGAGTACCATTAATACTATAAACCTGCTCACCGAGTTTTTCTACTCTAAGAGGACGGTGCATTGTTAATGAATGGCTGACGGCGCTTCTTTCTCTGTCTGGAGCAACGATACACGCCTCGCCCAGATTTTTCATCGAATTATAGAGGGAGATTAATCCTTGTGAATTAATTCCGTCATCATTTGTAACAAGAATAAATGTCATTTTAACAATATTTTATCAAAATTATCTTTCTTTCTGTTAATATTCAAAAAGCTTGCCCTTAAACTTTTATTTATGCAAAATATATAGGATTCTGGAACCTACCTCTATGTAATTATGAAATGAACAAAAAACTTACTTACAAAAAGGCCGGTGTGGATATTGATAAAGGGGAGAAATTTGTAAGACTCATTTCTCCGATGGTTAAAAAAACATTCAGGCCTGAAGTATTGACGGAAATCGGTTCTTTCGGTGCTTTCTTTAAACTCAACATAAAAAAATATAAAGAACCTGTTCTTGTCAGCGGAACCGACGGTGTTGGTACAAAGCTGAAGATAGCATTTTTGATGGACAAGCATGATACTGTGGGGATTGATCTTGTTGCAATGTGCGTAAACGATATCCTTACAAGTGGTGCTGAACCTTTATTTTTCCTTGACTATCTGGCTACAGCTAAACTCGAACCCGAAAAGGCATCGTTGATAATTAAAGGGATAGTTGAAGGATGTAAGGAAGCAGGTTGTTCATTGATCGGTGGAGAAACAGCAGAGATGCCCGGGTTTTATGGCGAAGGGGAATATGACCTTTCTGGTTTTGCTGTTGGTGTTGTAGACAAAGAAAAGCTAATAGATGGCTCTGAGATAAAAGAAGGTGAGGTGATAATAGGTATTGCATCAAACGGCCTGCATAGTAACGGATATTCCCTTTTGAGAAAACTTTTCTTTGATATGAGAAAAATGAGCGTTAATGAGTATATTCCGGAACTTAAGAACACAATCGGAGAAGAACTTCTAAAACCTACAAGGATATATGTGAAGGCTTTTAATAGTTTGAAAGATAAAATGGAAATAAAAGGAATGGCCCATATTACAGGCGGGGGTATACCGGGGAATCTTCCAAGGATATTACCTAAAGGTATTTATGCGAACCTCGAAAAGGGTTCATGGCCTGTGCCTGTAATTTTCGATTTTGTACGGGAACTGGGTAACATATCCGATGAGGAAATGAAAAAAACCTTTAATTTAGGTATAGGATTTGCTGTCATTGTCTCTAAAAACTCATCTGACGCTGCGGTTAAATTACTCAATGAGTCAGGTTATCCTGCATTTATAATAGGAAAAACAGAGAAGGGAGGTAAAGGTGTTAAATATTCATAGGATTGAAAAGTTGTTCAGAAAAGCATTTATTCCTGTAACGATAATGTTAATTCCTCACGGTAAGGATAAGCCTTTAAATTTAAAATTACCATTTATTGGAATCTTTTCTGCCATATTATTTTGTATTTCTGGAATTGTCTATACTTTTTCAATAGCAGTAAATACTTTTGAATATTACAGGATGAAGGATAAATTAAATTATTATACCCAGCAATTCATAGAACTTAATTCCACGATATCTGCATTAAAAGAGGCTGAAATTGAATTTAAAAGATTATTTTCGCTCGGCTCTAAAGAAAAGATCCTTGAAAATGTCGTTACATCTGACAGTGGTTCAATTGATATTGATATGGAAAACATCAGGCAGGAAATCAAAAAGACAACAGAGACCGTGGGGGGGAATAAAAGATTATTTGAACATACAAAGGGATATCTATCTGGCAACTCCTAAGGGGTTGCCAGTTGAAGGTATTATCTCTTCTTATTATGGAGAGAGGAATCATCCAACAAGCGGAAAAACAGATTTTCATTCAGGTATTGACATTTCAACAGAACCCGGCAGCCCGGTTGGGGCTACAGCAGACGGCATAGTAAGCCTTTCGGGATGGAGCGGAGGCAGTGGGAACCTCGTTATATTGGAACACGGACATGGCTTTTCAACCATTTACGCACATAATAAAATGAACACAGTTAAAGTGGGGCAAAAGGTTAAAAGAGGCGATATTATTGCATATGTTGGTTCAACCGGAAATTCTACAGGTCCTCATGTTCATTATGAGGTCTGGAAGGAAGGCAGACATGTTAATCCTAAAGAATTTATAGAGGAGAAGTCAAAAATTGTGGAACTCCATGCGAAAGGCGGGTAAGTTCTAAATACCCCAGGGTGTAGGAGCAGGTCTTTTATATCCCTGCTTATCTGCAAGGATGTCGAGATGAATTGTTGTGATATCCTCTAAATAAAGGTCAGGATCATAATTGAGTTCGCGTGAATCGATGGTTTTAATGTAATGTTTACAGTTATCACATAAATCTACCCTGTAGACCTTTTTATTTTCTTCATAAAAATAGTGAAGTTTATTGTGGTCTCTGTTTTCGCAGAATGGGCATTTAAGACGTTCACTATGCCACTCAAATCCACAAAAAGAGCAAAGGAAGTATCTCTGTCCTTCTCCTTTCAATGTGGATATTTGTGGAAGCGATCCACAGATGGGGCAATATCCTCTAAGCCAATTTTTTAAATCAACAAATTCCTTAACATTTTCAACATTGGCATGAATGGATGGTTGGATGCTCATGTGAATAAGAAAATTCAGAATTGCCTTATCTATCCTGTATTCTCCTGCGACTCTGTCGATATACGAGATGTCATAATGTTTCTGTAACAATTCTCCGGGATCCAGTTTTTTGGTAAGAATGGCTTCTTCGATAAACTGTATATTTTCCTTCATCTTCTCGTTTGCATTCTTACCTGTCCTGCATATAGATTCAAATAAATTTACCGAAGAGGGAATATCAACAATGAAATCTTCTTTATTCAAAAGCGAAAACCCTTCTCTGGCCTGTAAATTCAATACATCCTTTTTGACGTGAACCCGGGGAACGTTTAAAGACGGCTTTATAGCCTCCTGTAATTTTAAAAGTTCTTCATAGAAAATAAGGATACTTTTATAAGATGGATTTTTCTCTATGAAACTTTTAATCTGTTCGCTGCTCTTTTCTAATGGTCTGTTCAAGTAAAGTTCCTTTCCAAAACTCAAGAAAACGGCTTGTTTCAAGTTTACTAGAAACAAGCCGTTCTTGAGTTATTAACTAATTGCTATCCGGCCGGGCTTGATGCTGGCTGAATCAAGTTTTTCACGGTAGCGATTATTGAAGGACCGGAAATGTCAACACCCGCAAACTTATGATACTTCTTCGGTTCATCAATAACAAGGAATATGGTGCGCACAAAGTCAGCATTGAGGAGTTCCGCCTTGGGATATTTTGCTTTAACTTCTTTCAGTCTCTTTTTGGCCATATCAAGCATTTTGTCACGATCGCCGAAGTTCATTGCCCCTGTGGGACAGGTTTTAACACAGGCAGGGAGCAACCCTTCTTTAATCCTGTCAATGCACATAGTACATTTTGCCATACCCTGTGTTTTTTCATCCCAGCGGGGGATATCCCATGGGCAGGATTGTCTTATAGCCTTAAAATCATCGGCTTTAACTTTAATCTTCGGGTTGAACAAGACTGCTCCTGTAGCCTCATCTGTTGTGATTGCCTTGGATCCTAAGGATTCAGCCGTCATCTTGCATGGCGGATAGGTGCAGTGCCTGCACTGGTCGGCAAAGAAATACCACACCGGTTTCCCGTTTGTTTCGAACTCACTGAACCTTACCAGTTTATAGGTAACATACGAAAGGTCTTCAGGGTTCTGATGGTTTCCTCGCTGAACGGTTTTTGTGGCTGGATTCATATTCCACTGCTTACATGCTACCTGACACCCACGGCATGCTGTACATTTTGTTGTATCTATAAAAAATGATTTATCTGCCATTAATTGTCACCTCCTTTAAGCCTTTTTGGCCTTTATTTTTGTAACATTTGCCATGAATGCCTTTGACTCTGGAATCATGGTATTAGGATCTCCGATGGTTGGAGTAAGTAAGTTTGCAGTGTCACCGCCATCCTTGGGATACAACCAGCCATAATGATAGGGAAGCCCTATCTGATGAATTGTCTGGCCTGTGATTACAAAGGGTTTTAGACGGTGGGTTACCATAGCCACAGCTTCTACCTTACCCCGCGGAGTTTCTACAAGCACCCAGTCACCATTCTCAATCCCTCTCATTTTTGCGAGCTCATTGCTTATCTCGCAAAAGATCTGAGGCTCAGCCTCAATAAGCCATGGCAGCCAGCGTGTGAGGACACCCGTCTGCCAGTGTTCGGTTACACGGTAAGTGCTACAGACAAAAGGATACCGGGGGTCACAGGTGAGAAACACGTCAGGACCGCCTTCGAATATCTTTATTACAGGATTTATTCTCTGACTGGACATAGGGTTCTTCTCGATCGGACATTCAAGGGGTTCATAATGTTCGGGGAAAGGCCCGTCTGCCAGACCAGGTCCAAAAATAGATCCAACACCATCGGGTTTCATTATAAAAGGATAAAAGCCATCGGTTCCCATCGGAGGCCATCCACCGTCAGGAACATCTCCTGCCCATTTTTTTGCTTCAGCATCCCATTTCAGTAAAGCTCTTTTGGGATTACGCGGGTTTCCTTCAAGATCAACAGAAGCACGGTTATAAATGATACGTCTGTTGACAGGCCAGCACCATGACCATTCAGGATATAGACCCAAACCGGTCGGGTCTACCTTCTTTCTGCGAGCAGCCATGTTACCGTCCTCTGTATAACTTCCTGAATATAACCAGTTACCACAGGATGTAGTACCGTCATCTTTGAGTTTTGTAAAGTTAGCCACGAGTTTTCCTGTTGTCAGGTCATATCCGTTTAGCTCTTTTGCGATCTTATGAATATCAAAATGCCCCTTCGTCTCATAATCCCATTTGAGATTCAATATCGGATCAGGGAAGGCACCTTTTTCTTTTGCATAAAGTGCCCGAACCTTTTTGAAGAGGTCGTAGATAATATCTCCGTCAGGCCTTGCGTCTCCTGGAGGGTTTGCACATTTCCATCTCCATTGCATCCAGCGACCACTGTTAGATACGCTACCTTCTTTCTCCAAAAAGGCAGCACATGGAAGCTGGAAGACCTCGGTCTTTATCTTTTTTGGATCCATACCAGGGCCCTTCCAGAAGGAGCCTGTTTCACTATCGAATACATTGACATTGACCATCCAGTCGAGCTTTGTCAATGCTTGACGGGTTTTTCCTGCATTTGCACCCGAACATGCAGGATTCATACCCCATGCAAAGAATCCGGTGAAAGACCCTTTATACATTTCATCAAAGAGTACCAGCCATGAGCAATTTTGTGTATCGTCCAGTTTTGGAAGCCATGAATATCCGAAATCATTGTCCTTTGTTGCCTTATCTCCATACATTGATTTCAAAAGGCTGACAATATACTTGGGTCTATTCTGCCACCAGTTTGCACTTCTTGGGTCCTTTGTGGCTGGTGTGGTTTTATTATAATCAGCAAGTGTTGCCAGTTTTGCACGTGGCGTAGGTAAATAAGCAGGTATTATATGGAATAATAAGGCCTGGTCTGTAGAACCTTGAACATTTGACTCACCGCGCAGTGCATTTACTCCGCCGCCGGCAATGCCCATATTGCCAAGAAGCAACTGAATCATAGCCATTGTACGAATGTTCTGTGTGCCGACTGTATGTTGTGTCCAGCCCATTGCATACAGCTCGGTGCCGGCTTTATCAGGTTTTCCTGTAGAACCGTAAACCTTATAAACTTTTTCAAGATCTTCCTGGGGGGTTCCGGTAATGGCCGTGACTTTTTCAGGGGTATATCTTGAATAGTGTTTCTTAAGGAGCTGGAAGACACACCTTTCATCCTGTAATGTCATATCTCTTTTGGGAATACCGTTTTCATCCTTTTCTAAGGCCCAGCTAGATTTATCATATGACCTTTTGGTTGGATCATATCCTGAAAATAGCCCGTCATCAAAACCAAACTTGGGATTGACGATAAAAGAAGCATTTGTATAATTTTTCACATAGAATTCATCATACAAATTGTTGTCGAGGATATACTTTATCATTCCTCCCAGGAAGGCTATGTCTGTGCCTGAACGTAATCTTACATAAATATCTGCCTTTGTAGATGTGCGTGTAAAACGCGGGTCAACATGAATGAAAATCGCCCCTTTCTCCCGGGCAGCCTCAATCCATTTGAAAGACACCGGATGGTTTTCAGCTACGTTACTACCCATATTCAGGATGACGTCTGCATTTCTGAAATCGATATAATGATTTGTCATTGCGCCGCGACCGAACGACTCTGCCAGAGCCGCTACCGTGGCGCTGTGTCATATACGCGCCTGATGCTCAATGTACACAAGGCCTAAAGATCTCAGAAATGTCTGATATAGCCAGCATTCCTCGTTGTCCATTGCAGCGCTGCCGACTGATGCGATTCCATCGGTTCGGTTCACAACCTTACCATCTTTGTTCTTCTCGACAAAACTTTTGTCTCTGCTTTTCTTGATGCTTGCTGCGATTTTGTCGAGTGCCCAATCCCAGCTTACCTCTTTCCATTTATCGCTGTTTGGAGCGCGATAACGTACCTTCTGGAGGCGATGCGGGTTAACAGCAATCTGGTAACTGGAGGCCCCTTTTGCACACAGTGCTCCCTCACTGATGGGATGATCCGGATCTCCCTCAGCATTGATTACGTTTCCTTTTTTGTCAGCAGATACCAGGATTCCACATGATACCGAACAATAACAGCAGATAGTCGGTGTTTCTTTTGCATCTTTGATCCTGAGTTCAGTCCGTAACTCGGCAGCATAAACCTGAGCAGGTGTAAGGTCAAAACCCAGTTGACTCAGGGTCAGGCCTGCTGCGGTAACTCCGGAGATCTTCAAAAAATCTCTTCGAGTGATAACACTCATAAAAACCCCCTTTCATTAAAAGTTAATAAGAAATTAATAACAGGTTTAAGGCAAACAAAACCGCTTCTTATTAAATTAACTCATATACATCATGAAGAAAATTCACTTAGTAATCATATACCATACAGATGAATAGTTGTCAAGATAAAAAATATTTTGAATACAATACATTTTTTGCTTTTTTATTTTTAATTTATCAAAACTTTTGTTCTGAATGGATTCAAATTATATGGAAGTTTACCCTGTTAGAAAGTATTCGACTTTCTAACAGGGTTTACGGGATGTTTAATGCCTCAAGTATTTCGAAAACTGCCTTAAGTGCTTTAGAATCATCAGGTATCTGAATTACCGGCTTTCCCTGTATGTCAAAATCAAAAATTATGGCGTCTTGAGGAACAAGACCGGCGACAAAAAGACCACACTCTCCGGCATATTGCTTCAGTTTCAAAACTTCTTCTTCAGAAACTCTATTAATAATTAATGCCCTTTTGTCAATCTCGAGATTTAATTCATCCACAAGCTCGTTGATTCTTTTAGCTGTGTGGATGCCTCTTACTGAAGGATCGCTTACTATAAGAAGCAAGTTAACTTTATGGGTAGTCCTTCTGCTGAGATGTTCCATGCCTGCTTCATTGTCAATGACAACGTACGGGTAGGATGAAGAAAGCTTGTCTGTGTATTTCCTTATAATATTATTTGCAGCGCAATAACATCCGGGTCCTTCAGGCCTTCCCATCACCATCAAATCAAAACCTTTTGCCTCAATTAATGACTGCTGCACCTGGTAATCAAATAATTGTTCCATAGACATGCCTCCTGGCCTGTCAGACCCGCTTCTTATTAAATGAAGGGACTCGTCTCTTAATGTACCTATACTTGTACGTACTTCTACCCCGAGTGTTTCATTCAAACAGCTGTTTGAATCTGCATCGACAGCAAGCACAGGCATTTTCTTTTTTTCAATAATGTAGCGAATGGCGAGCGCTGCGATGGTGGTTTTTCCTGTCCCGCCTTTACCGGCTAATGCGATTATAAACGCCATAGGTTATTATATTATACATCAAAGATAAGGCCAAATCCCGCTGAAGAAATTCATAGCGAACTCTGTTCCAATGGTTGATTCATTAGGTTGTCATTCCCGCTTGCCCTGTTTGAAATAAACTTTCTAACAGGGCCTGTCGGGAATCCTTCTGAATCCCCCTTAGTAAAGGGGGTTAGGGGGTTGTTCAAAGAAAGATTCTGGACTGCTCCCTGACAAGCAGGGACAAGAGCCAGAATGACAGAATTAAAGATCTTAAACAACTTTTAAGATCTTTATATTCTGTCATTGCCCGGCTCCGATCGGGCAATCCAGAAAAATGAACTGGATTATCCGGTCAAGCCGGATAATGACGACCATTGGAACAGAGTTCGCTATGCTATTAATAAAGTTAGTTGCATTTTTTTATACAATAAAAGAAAATATTATTATGATACATTTTTTCAGATTTCAAGCAAAATCCCTCTTTTTAGATTTAATAGCCATTTTTCTGGCGTCATTCGTGCTGACCAATGCTGTGAGTATCAGTGAAACTGAAAAGAGGGCTACTAAATATGTTGGTTCAGAAGCCTGCAAGGAATGTCATGAAAATGAGTATAAGAGCTTTATGACTTATGCAAAGAAGGCGACGTCGTACAGGAGTGTTGAAAGGCTGGAAAAGAAGTTAACTGAAGAGGAACTTAAAGGTTGTTATTCTTGCCACACCACCGGATATGGCAATCCCGGAGGCTTCATAAGTGTCGAAGATACCCCGCACTTAAAGAATGCGGGCTGTGAGGTATGTCATGGGCCCGGGGAATTACATATTAAGACAAGGCAATCATTTCATATAAAGAGAAAGTTGACTGTAGAAGATTGCGAGGTATGTCATACCGAGGAAAGGGTTAAGGCTTTTAGATATAAACCATTGATTCACGGAGGGGCGCATTAGAAATTTAAAGCTTATTTTGCAGCTCGAAGCAGTCAGGCGGAGGTTAGATGTTCGATTTTGTAAGAAAGTCATTAGCCAATAAAGTTACGGTTACAGTGGTTATTGTAATAATTCTCATTATGTCTGTTGAAATATATCTGCGAATATACTTCGGGACGAGAGACAGGATAGAGCTTATGACCATGCTCGCTAAGGAAGTGGCTGCATCAACACACGTCGGAATAAAACACCCTATGAGGGTCGGGGACAAGGATGGCGTTAAGACAACCCTGATTGATATAACAGAGCGGACTAAGGATGTTGATGTATATATCTTTGATTTCAATCAGGAGATAAGTTATTCCACCCAGGAGGAATTGGTAACAAAAAAAGTAGAGGATGAAATTAAAAATGAGGTTATACTGTCAAATTTAACCGAAATATTAAAAACAGGTGTTGAAACTCCGAGGGTATTTGAGGATGCTGTTTCAGAGAGAAGATATCTTGTTACCATGTTCCCTATCCTGAATCATGAGGATTGCTATCACTGCCACGGTTCTTCCAGAAAGGTTATAGGAGGCATGATTGTAAGGGTTAGTGTTGAAAGAGTTTATGCAACTGTTGCTGCTCAGAGAAACAGGACGATCTTGATTACTTTATTAGGTCTTTCCATCGCGATTATCTTAATCTATCTCATGTTGAATAAACTTGTAAGGAGACCTGTTGAGACCTTAGCTGAAAAAGCAGAGAGGTTTGCAGAGGGTGATATGTCTGCTGCTGTGGAGGTAAAGACACAGGATGAGATAGGAGTTCTCGGCAAGACCTTTAATTATATGGTTGAAAGTGTGTCATCTACTAATAAAAAATTGGAAGAAGAGATCGAAAGAAAGACCTCATTATTAAATGAAATAACCCGCCTCTTGACACTCCTTGAAGCTGCAAACAGGGATCTCAGGGAATTGGATAAACTTAAATCTACTTTTCTGGCAAATATGTCTCACGAGCTCCGCACCCCTATGAACTCAATTATCGGTTATACAGACCTCCTTCTTGACAGGGTTGATGGACCTGTAAATGAAGAGCAGGAAAAGAGCCTCGGAAAGATTGCAGCAAATGCAAGGCACCTTTTGCAGCTGATAAATGACGTTCTCGATATATCCAAGATTGAGTCAGGCAAGATGAAACTATCTGCAAAAGAAATTGATATTAAATGGCTCATTGATTCTGCACTTCCTGCTTTTGAGCCATTGATAAAACAGAAGAAACTCTCTCTTGCTATTGATATAGCTGAGGGAATGCCTCTGTTATACGGAGATGAAGATAAGATCAGACAGATACTTATAAACCTTTTATCCAATGCTATTAAATTCACCAATGAAGGTCGAATAACAATAAGTGCTACAGTCTCAGAGCGGGGGATCAAACCCGGGAAAGAGCCGATATTTGCTGAGATCTGCGTAGAAGATACAGGTGTAGGTATAAAAGAAGAAGATACCGGAAAGGTCTTTGATAAGTTTGTACAGGTAGATTTAACTGCTATTCGTCAATATGAAGGTAGCGGCCTTGGTCTCAGTATAGCAAGGGGGTTGGTAGCTCTGCATAAAGGCATGATCTGGGTAACGAGTAAATATGGAGAAGGAAGTAAATTCTGTTTCACCGTACCTATAAGGAAGGAAATACTCGAAAAACCTACTGAACCTGTCATAGAACCGAGGATGGCCGAAGGACTGGCCGATTATTTCGGAGTACCTGTTGAAACGCTCCTGAAAGAACCGGTATGTGCAGGCAAACCTATCAGATGCTGGGAATATGTTCGTTGCGGGCAGCCAAGCTGCCCGGCATACGGGAGTAAGGAAAGCAGATGCTGGTTAATACTCGGGACACATTGTGCCGGAATGAAAATAGGTGCTTATCCTGAGAAAGTGGATTTTTGCAAAGGCTGCGCGCTTATAAAAACTCTTATTACATGTCCTGAAAAAGAATACGAGGGTTTGGAAGTTGAACCTGCCGGAAAGGGAGTCGAAAGAAAGACGATACTGGCCATAGATGATAATCCGGAGGCGATTGATATTATCCGGAAGTATTTGGGAGATGAATACAGTGTAGTTGGTCTTCTGAGCGGTGAACAAGCTGTTGAAAAGGTAAAAGAGTTAAAGCCTCTGGCTATTACTTTAGACATCATGATGCCCAGGAAAGATGGATGGCAGGTTTTGCGGGAATTAAAGAGTACTCCTGAAACTCAGGACATTCCGGTCGTTATACTTACCATCGTAGACGACCCGAGATTAGGGTTCAGTCTTGGTGCAGCAGAATATCTTATAAAACCTGTCGAAAAGCATATACTTCTGAGAAAATTGAAGAATCTTGAGAAAATGAGAAAGATCAAAAGGGTATTAATAGTAGACGATGAGATCGAGGCAGTAAGATTGATGGGAAACGTCTTGAAAGAGGCTGAATATCAGGTAACAACAGCGTACAACAGCAAGGATGGTATTGTTTTAATACATGATTTCAAACCTGATCTTATCGTTTTAAATCCCACGGCACCAGAGGTAGGTTTTGATGTTGTCGAATACATGAAAAAAAGAGAAGACCTGAAAGACATACCCATGATTATTATCACACGGAAAGACCTGTCTGAAGAAGAGATAGACGAATTAAACGGGAGGATACAGGGAATACTGAATAAGGGAATCCTGACCAAAGAAGACCTTTTGAATGAGCTGAAGGATACAATCAGTAAAGTTAATAAATTACTATAATTAATTGATGAAAAAATTTCTCCTCCTATTTTTCTTTTTTTTCTCCCCCTCAACTGTATGGGGATATGTGCCGCACGAATACCCTGCAATTTATACACACCAACTGGGAAGGATATTTCTTCTCGTTGCATTCATATCCGTTTTAGTAGCGATGATAAGTAATCATCTTCATAAAAAGAAAGGCTGGAGGTACCTTTACTTCTCACTGATCTTTTTTACAATCTGGGACCTAAATGTGTTTATTGCAAGGGTTGCAGAATTTATAGAAATGCCTCAAACGATAGGAAGCATGGAGGGATGGCAGTATTTTGCAAGGAATATAAATATTCAGGAATTTGAATATCTTTATTATATGGGAAGGCTTGATTTTATACTGCTGAATGTAGCCATGTTCCTTTTTTATCTGGGACTCAGAGAACATTTAAAAGAAAAAAAAGGCTCTGTCTCAATATATGTTGTTTTGCCGTTGTTGCCGATTTTGATTACCGATATTGCCGGAAATATTATATTCGTAATGCTATCAGTTATGAGCCTTAACACGAGTATTAAACTTTATAAAAAGGACAAAGAAAATGCCCTGTGGAATTATATGGTGTGGCTTTCATCCACCTGGGTTATGCTTTCTATTTCAAGATCTTTCGGACATGTCCTGAGACACATACTTATACCTGCAGGAAAGAAGGATATCTGGGTGGCTTTAGAGCCTGTCGCTGGAAGTTTTAACAGCCTTGCAATATTTCTGGTAGGCTCGGTAAGTCTCTTTTTCATATGGATATACAGGTCGTATCTGGAAATTTCAGAGGAAAAAAGAAAGCTCGAGAACCTTGTAAAGGAAAGGACGGAATTTATAGAACAGTTAGAGAGAGACAAAATGGAACTCAAGGAGCTTGATAAATTGAAATCCGCTTTTTTAGCTACTGTTTCTCACGAACTTCGGACACCTATGAATTCTGTAATTGGCTATACCGAACTCTTATTGGATAGAGTCGATGGTCCTCTGACAAGGGAACAGGAAGGAAGCCTTAAGAAAGTAGAGGCGAATGCAAAACATCTCCTGAGATTGATTGACGATATCCTTAATATTTCAAAAATTGAATCCGGAAAACTGAGATTAAACATAAGGGAAATAGATATAAACAAGCTTATCGAAACCACTTCATTATCATTTGAACCTTTGATAAAACAAAAAGGTCTCATTTTTATCCTCGAGCTTGCTAAAAAATTACCATTTGTCTATGGCGATGAGGATAGAATAAGACAGGTTCTCGTCAATCTATTATCCAATGCTGTAAAATTTACACATAGAGGCGTCATTACTGTAAACTCGAGGATTTCTGAAAAAGGCATTCAGACAGATGGCCAGCCACTCTTTATAGAAATTTGTGTCACGGATACAGGAATAGGCATAGAGGAACACAATCTGGAAAAGATTTTTGATAAATTTGTACAGGTTGATTTCACAACTGTACGCCAGTACGAAGGTTCGGGTCTGGGACTTACCATCGCTAAAGGAATAGTAGAACTCCACAGGGGACAAATCTGGGCAACGAGTAAATCCGGTGAAGGGAGTAAATTCTGTTTTACCCTTCCTGTGAAGAAAGAGTTGTTAGAGGAAAGAATACATTTGACGCCGGGAGATGTTAATGTTGGAAAGGAATTCAAGGATAGCACATTTAAATAAAATTGTGAAAAAGTTGAGCTAACTTTTTATAATATGAAACCTAAAAAGAAGGAACACTATGGAAGAAGTCAGAAGAGCAATATCAAAAAAGATACTCGTCGTTGAAGACAACGAGGACAGCCGTGAACTTGTAGTAAAGATTCTCAAGAACAAAGGCTATGAGATGATTGAAGCATCTGATGGAGAAGAAGCTTTGCAAAAGGCGATATCAGAAAGGCCAAGTCTCATTTTGATGGATATCTCGATACCAAAAATAGATGGTTATGAAGTGACAAAGAGATTAAAAAGTATGGATGAATTGAAAGAAATACCCATTGTAGCTTTAACTGCTCATGCAATGAAGGGAGACAGAGAGAAATTTATATCGGTGGGGTTTGAAGGCTATATTTCAAAACCGATCAATATCCGTGAACTGCCAGAGCAGATAAGGGCTTACCTGAGGGGTAAATGGGAGAGTATTTTAGATGTCAAAGAAGAGTAAGATATTAATTGTGGATGATGCTGTGGATACCGTAGAACTTCTGAAAAAAAGATTCCGGGCTGAAGGATATGATACAGCAGAAGCTTATAACGGTGAAGAGGGGCTTAAGAAAGTTGTTGAGTATAATCCGGATTTAATTGTGCTTGATATCATGATGCCGAAAATAGATGGATATGAGGTCTGTCAGCGGCTTAAGTCAGATGAAAATACAAAATATCTCCCTGTTTTAATGCTTACTGCAAAAGGGGAGGTTGAACATAAGGTAAAGGGGCTGGACATCGGAGCTGATGATTATCTTGCAAAGCCCTTTGACTATAAAGAACTTTCTGCGCGTGTGAGGTCATTACTTGCATCCAAAGAGGCACACGAAAAAAAGGTCGAGGTAGAAAAATCAGGTGCCCTTGAGCAGATGATGGACCAGGTAGCACATGAGATCAGGAATCCATTAACTTCCATTGGAGGCTTTGCCCGAAAGGTTTATGGAAAGCTTCCAGAAACTGATCCAAATAGAAAATACATGGAGATGATTATCGAAAATGTAGCAGTGCTCGAAAACATGATAAAACAGTTAATTGAACTGAAAACTATGGCAATATCATATAAAGAACCTTCTAATATAAATGATATTGTCAGGGAATCTCTCCGGTTGTTCGAACGTGAAGTACAACAGAAAAATATTCAGGTAGAAACTGAATTGGCAGAGGAGATTCCTCTTTTGCAAGCAGACAGAAAACTTTTCAGGAGGGCTCTCTGCAATATTATTGACAATGCCATAGAAGCTATGGTGACTGGAACAAAAGCACTAAAGATTGTGAGCAAATTAGAAGGTAAAAATCTGCTTTTACAGATATCTGACACCGGCAAAGGCATAGCCGGAGATAAAATAAAGACTATCTTCGACCCTTTGGTTACTTCAAAGGTATATGGCCCGGGACTTGGTCTTACCTTTGCTCTGAAAATAATTCAGGATCATGGGGGTGATATATATGTAGAAAGTGAACCTGATAAGGGTACTACATTTACAATTAAGTTGCCGGTCGAAACAACTTGAAAGTAAAAATTAGCAGGCTCAATTTTTTGCTGGTTTCAAAGTTCTCAGCCTTGCAATTTCCTCCTGGTAGCCATAAATATGTGAGCCGGAACTATATGCATACATAGGTCCGTTTTTTAGAGAAGCTTCAGAAGCCACATACTGTTTTAAAAGTTCTATTCCCCCGAGATTTGTAGGGAATCCTGCCCAGAGGTCCCACGACCTGAAATAGGCGCTGACAGTTAATACTAAATTATCTTCTAAAGGTACAACCTTAAAGTCCAGTAATCTAAGGCAGGGGGGGTCAAGTTTGCCATCCTTGCCGTAGCAGATATCGAGGTCCTGAGGTGTAGCTATTTCAATAACTGCCTGGTTTGTAAAAGGAGTATTTTTTAACATTTCTACAACACGTTCAAATTGAGTTCCCCCATTCGGCATCTTACTGTGTATCCTGCTGGCATATGTGTATGTCTCGTTCTCGGCCAGTCCAGGATTCATCAGGTAATTAGCAAAATAGTCTTCAATATATTCTGTGGTTGTCGGAGCAGGTATGACTGAATTAGGTGGCATGATTGGTACCATGTCATAATAGGGATGTTCAATATATACTGCTATCGCCGGATACTGCAAGCGGTACTGCTCATTTTCAAAGGACCCCTTCTGAATCTTCTGAGAATAAGCTTTATCGAATAAATTATAAATTAATTGAAACCACGCATCAGAAATGGTTTTAGCTGATAAAAAAAATGGAAGCATTTTTTTCTCCTTTCATTTATAGTTTATCATTTAAATTAATTTGATTAAAAGAGTAGAAATTCTTTACAAAATTTACTTAAAACTGTAACATTAAGTACATTGAAGATTCGGTGACAGGGAGGTGATAAGAGAGATAATAATATCTTACACGGAATTACGAACTTCGACAGGTAGAAAATTGAGATACTTATGATGCCTTGATTTTCAGAGTATCATAAGTTGTTGAATAGTTTCTTAAAAACTCAGGAGGTGAAAGACTATGAAAGTTGGCGAGATCATGACTAAGGAGGTACATACTATTGGCCCGGGTCAGACTCTAAAGGTATGTGCTGAGACAATGAACTCAAAAAAGATAAATGGGATGGTAGTTGTTGAAGGCGGGAAGGTTTTAGGAGTAATAACAAAGGCGGATATCTTTAAGGCAGTTTTGCCCCGCTATCCTGATATTATTGAAGATGAAAGGCATATGACAGATATGGAATACATCGAGGAGCGCGCTCATAAGCTTTATGAGATGAATGTAACTGAAATAATGGGAACGCCTCCTATTACGGTGAGCAGTGATATGCCTATTGTAAAGGCCGGTTCAACAATGATCCTGAGAAGGGTAAAACAAGTTCCAGTTGTGGATAATGACAAGCTTGTAGGTATCATTACCCTGACAGATATAATCAACCATCTTCTTAAGAAGATAAAATAGATCGGAAGAAATTTCTTAATTGAATTTTAAAAGACAGAGAGATCGGGCTTAAGCTGTATATCTAAAGCCCGATTTCTCTGAAAAATATTTTATCCTTTCCGTTCGAATGACCTGCTGGCCACAAAAACAAAAACCAGTGATGTTCCGATGATGACAGATGCACATGACAGGAGGGAAAAATCGGGGCTCATCTGTCCCATACCGTCTGGAAAGATAGCATGTTTAAGGGCATCGATACCGTATGTTAAAGGGTTAAGTTGAGCTACTATTTTCAGGATATCCGGAAGAAGCTTCACAGGATACATTGCTCCCGAGAGAAAAAACATTGGCATGATGATGAAGTTCATAATTACACTGAAGCTCTCATAACTTTCATAGAATGTCGCAAGAACGATGCCAAAAGATGATATGCAAAACGATACAGAGACACATATCAGTAAAACGAGCATGATTTGTATTAGACTTAGTTGAAACCCTAAAAAGGGAAATAGGGCAAGGATTACTGATGCCTGTATCGTGGAAACTATCGTACCACTCAGTGCTTTTCCTACAACTATTGATGTCCTTGACACCGGAGCCACAAGAATTTCTTTCATGAAACCAAACTCCTTGTCCCAGATTATAGAGATAGATGAAAACATGGAGCTGAAAAGTATGGTCATCCCTATTATTCCAGGGAAGATAAACTGTGTGTATGGCATGCCGGTATCACGTGGTACCAGCCTGGATATGCCCGCACCAACTATAAACAACCAGAGGAGAGGCCTTGCTATTGCCGAAAACAGGCGGCTTTTTTCTCTTAAAAATTTTTTAAGCTCCCTTGCTACTATTACGTAAATTGCGTTGAATTCCATATCTTTTTAATTCCTGATACCAAATTTCAAACTATTTTATTATTGGAATCTGGTTATTGATCATTTTAAGTTAACCCAAATAATGCATTTTCCGGGTTAATGTCTTCTCCTGTATGCACGAATAGATTCAAGTATAGAACCTTCGCCGGACACCTCTTCTTCTCGTATCGCCTTTCCGGTAAGCTTTAAGAAAACATCGTTAAGTGTAGGCCTTTGAAGTCTGACTGTAAGAACCTTTTCCCCGATTGTTCTTATCATTTCCGGGATGCAGGTATCACCCATGCTGCAGGTCATGTAAAGCTCTCCTTCTTTTTCTAAAACATCAAACCCGAACGATCTCTGTATTTCTCTTTTTGCGTTAACATTATCAGAAGTCCTTATATAGACTACATCTCCACCGACAATCTTTTTCAATTCATCCGGTGTCCCGGTGGCAATGATCTTTCCGTTGTCTATAATTGCTATCCTGTCGCATACCTCGGCTTCCTCCAGGTAATGAGTGGTCATGAATATGGTAACAGCATGTTTTTTGGGAAGTTCTGCTATAAATTCCCACAGGTTATTCCTGCTCTGAGGGTCAAGTCCAAGAGTTGGTTCGTCAAGAAACAAAACCCTTGGCCTGTGTATCAAGCCCCTGGCTACCTCAAGCCTCCTTTTCATTCCGCCTGAGAATTTTTTTACGGTGTCATCTTTCCTGTTATATAAATCAACAAAATTCAAAACATCATTGACTCTGTCTTTCATCTCAATTTTAGGGACATCATATAGATAAGCATGAAAGACGAGATTCTCATAGGCTGTCAGATCCTTATCAAGGGTTGTGTCCTGAAAGACTATCCCGATAGATTTTCTGACTGATGCAGGCTCTTTCATGCAGTCATATCCTGCGACTAATGCCCTGCCGGAGGTGGGTGAAAGAAGTGTGCATAAGATATTTATCGTAGTAGTCTTTCCGGCACCATTCGGTCCAAGGAACCCGAATATCGTACCTTCCTCAACTTTGAAGGAGATGTCGTTAACAGCAGTGATATTGCCAAATTTTTTTACTAAGTTTTCTACACGGATTATGGACATTTAATGATACCAGTCTATCTTATTCTCCGGCACATACCAGTGGATAAAGTCATACCATATGCCAATCGGAGCTTTTTCAACACCTTTCAACCTCTTGTGAAGCACCGGAAGGGCATCAGGAACATAAAGAAATGTGCAGGGCTGCTCATCGGCTATGATTTCATGAATTCTGTGGTATATCTTTTTCCTTTTCCCTGTGTCAAAAATTTGCCTTCCCTCAAGAAGGAGACTGTCTATCTCTTCATTTTTATAAGAAATGAAATTAAACTCCCCTTCTTTTGTCTTTGAAGAATGCCATATATCATAGATATCAGGGTCTCTTGAAAGTGACCAGCCCATAATAACTGCCTCAAAACGCTTTTTGTCAATAAACTCATGAAGCAATGCCTGCCATTCAAGAACCTTTATATTTATATCAATCCCGATGTCTTTAAGATTTTGCTTTATTATCTGGGCTGTCTTGAGTCGTGCATCATTACCCTGATTGACAAGCACAGTAAATTTAAAAGGTTCTCCGTCTTTTTCAATTATTCCACCCTTTCCCGTTTTCCATCCTGCCTCTTTCAATAGTTTGATAGCCTTCTCAGGATTATATTCGGGATCTTTTACCTCCGGGTTGTAGGCCCAGGATTCAGGCGGGAAAGGGCCTGTGCAAGGAATACCGTAACCGAGCAGTACTCCGGCAATGACGGCCTTTTTATCAATAGCATGTGTTATAGCCTGTCTGGCCCGTTTATCTGAAAATCTCTTATCAATAAGATTATATCCAAGGTATGTATAACCAAAAGAGGGGTATCTGAATTTCTGGAAATATTTATTGAAAAAATCGGTATTAGCCTGAAGTTTATATTGAGGAGGCGTGAGTCCCATAAAGTCTATGCCTCCAAACTTTAACTCCAGAAACATTGTTGCTGTATCAGGTATAACCCTCGCAATATATCTATCGATATTTGGCCTGCCTTCAAAGTACTCATCAAAAGCTTCAAGAACTATTTTCTGGCCTGTAACCCATTCCTTCAGTTTATATGGACCTGTTCCTACGGGATTTCTATTGTAAGACTCATTAGTTATATCTTTTCCTTCAAGTATATGTTTAGGTATTATACCCATGCTCCAGGACTCAAGTGCGGGTGCATAAGGCTCTCTGTAAATAACCTTAACAGTATACTTGGCTAATGTATCGACCCTTTCAACAGGCCCGTAAATACTGCTGTAAGGTGTAGGAACCTTTGAGTCAATGACAGTGTTATATGTAAAAACAACGTCTTCAGCCGTAAACTCTTGACCATCATGCCACAAAACACCCTTCCTGAGATGAAAGATTATCTCAAGGCCCTTATTGGAAACATCCCATGATTCTGCAAGGTCACCTGTGACTTTAATATTTTTGTCATATTTTGTAAGGCCATTATAGATACGGCCGCTTATATCTCCAGAAGCACTGTCGGAGGCGAGAAGTGGTAATAATCTTTTCGCATCTGCAAGCGAACCTACTGTTATTGTATTAGGGTTTTTTATTTCAGGCTCATGGGTGCATGAACATAACAACAGAAAAAACAGAAAAGACACACATGGTTTTAAGAAAGGCCTTAGCACTTTTTCCCGGGATTACCCGACCCCTTTCTTTTTGGAATTCATGTCGGGATACCCAGTTTTGGAAATACGAAAAACTGTAAGACTACCCAAACAACTACAATTATTAAAATTATAATCCAGTCTTTCACCGCTTATCTAATACACAAAATTAATAACGAAATTAATAATGTTTCATTTTCCCGTCATTCCTGCAAAAAACAGGAATCGCCTTCCTCTCATCCCCTGGTGGGAGAAAGCTTGTCCTGTAGAGTAAATTCTACAACTCCACAGGATGAAGGTGAGGGAGCATTTTCGGGTCAATGACGGTTTAATACATCACTCATTAAAACAGAGTTCGCTATGGATGCATAGGCATCGGGTCTGTATGAAATTTCTTTTCTTTCTCAAAAGATATCAATTCTATTTCAAAAATCAGGGTTTCATTTGGTTCTATAAGTCGGCCAGAACCTTGCTCTCCATAAGCGAGAGCCGGGGGAATAAATATTTGCCATTTTGAACCAACCTTCATTAATTGCAGAGCTTCGGATAAACCGGGTATTACACCGTTGACTCTGAAAACCGCCGGCTGTCCCCGTTTGTAAGAACTGTCAAATTCAGTTCCGTCAATCAGGGTACCACGGTAATTTACCGTAACAGTATCAGTTATTGCAGGTAACTCACCGTTACCTTCTTTGAGTACCTTGTATTGTAAACCGCTTGGCAGGGTTATTATGCCTTCTTTTTTCTTGTTCTCTTCAAAAAAGGCGTCTCCCTCTTTTTTATTCTTTTCTGCAACTTCTTTTAGACGCTGTGCTTGTCTGGATGCCATTTCCTTTTGAAGACCTGTCAGGGCCTCATTTATTTCTTCTTCCGTCATTAATGCCTTATCGCCTGATAACGCATCTCTGAGTCCCCTTACAAGAGCCTCTGGATTCACATCAATAGATTGGTTTTTCATATTTGTGCCGATATTTATACCTATACTGTAACTGATCTTATCCCTGTTATCTTTCAATTCAAGCTTTTCATCTGCAAATACATTAGCGGCTAAAAACAGAATCGAAAGGATTACCACTAATTGAGATTTCATATATTCTCCTTTCAAACAAATAAAGTTATTTACAATATGTACATTCACTTGCACATTATAAATTATAAAACCATTTTAGAAGATTGTCTACAAGGGGTAAGATATTAAATTAATCATTACTTTTATTTCACTTTCAATACTGCCAGAAATGCCTCCTGTGGAAGTTCGACTTTCCCAATTTGTTTCATTTTTTTCTTGCCTTCTTTTTGCTTTTCAAGAAGTTTCCTCTTTCTGGTTATATCACCGCCATAACACTTTGCTGTGACATCTTTTCTGAGAGGTTTTAAACTTTCTCTTGCTATAATCTTATTATTGCCGACCGAAGCCTGTATGATTACTTCGTATAACTGCCTTGGTATGACTTCTTTCAGCTTTTCAGCCAAATTACGTCCTTTATAGTATGCATTGTCTTTATGAACTATGAGAGAAAGAGAATCGACAATTTCTCCGTTAAGTAGGATGTTGAGCTTTACAAGGTTTGATCCTCTATATCCGATAAAATCGTAATCCATTGATGCATAACCTTTCGATAAAGATTTTAATCTGTCGAAAAAATCCCAGAGTATCTCATTCAAAGGCAGTTCATATTCAATTTTTATTCTTTCTTTTCCGATAAAAGAAAAATTCCTCTGGATACCTCTTTTCCCCTGACATAAATCCAGTACAGGGCCTATAAAGTTCTTCGGCACAAAAATTGTAGCAAGGACAAAGGGTTCTTCAATAATCTCATATTTATCAGGAAGCAAAGATGGATTATCTATATAAAAAACTTCACCTTCTGTTTTTGTTACTCTGTAAACAACTGTTGGTGCGGTACTCAGTAGTGAGAGGCCAAATTCCCTTTCAAGCCTTTCCTTTATGATTTCCATATGCAGGAGTCCTAAAAAGCCGCATCTGAAACCAAAGCCGAGAGCTAAGGATGTTTCAGGCTCATAAGTGAACGAAGAATCATTGAGACGTAGTTTATTAAGGGCATCTACGAGATTTTCATATTGTTGTAATCCTGCCGGATAAAGCCCGCAGAAGACCATCGGTTTTATATCCCTGTATCCCGGACATGGTTCTTTGACCGGATTATCAGCATCTGCTACAGTATCGCCTATTTTTGTATCAGTGACATTTTTAATTCCTGCTATTATGTACCCGACTTCCCCTGATGATAATTCTTCAATTGATTCCATTTTGGGAGTGAAAATTCCAACCCGTGATACCTCAAAAACTTTCCCTGTTGCCATCATTCTGATTTTTTTGCCTGGAATAACTTTTCCATCAAATACTCTTACAAGGACAATTACACCCTGGTAGTTATCGAACCATGAATCAAATATCAGGGCTTTCAATGGTCTGTCGTCATCTCCATCAGGAGACGGTATTTTCGTTACAATAGCCTCAAGAATTTCTTTCGTCCCTATCCCTTCCTTTGCGCTGGCAAGAATTGCTTTTGAGCAATCTATGCCTATTGCATCTTCTATCTGTTCCTTTGTTATTTCCGGGTCAGCAATTGGCAAATCTATCTTATTAATTACAGGAATAATCTCAAGATTGTGCTCTAAAGACAGAGAGGCATTTGCAACTGTCTGTGCCTCAACCCCCTGAGAGGCATCAACGACAAGCAGGGCACCTTCACACGAAGCGAGACTTCTTGAAACCTCATATGAGAAGTCAACGTGTCCGGGTGTGTCGATGAGATTTAGTATATAATCTTTGCCATCTTCAGCTTTATACCTCAGTTTTACAGTATGAGCTTTAATGGTAATACCTTTTTCCCTTTCAAGATCCATTGAGTCCAGTACCTGTTTGACCATTTCTCTGGCACTCAGAGCACCTGTATGTTCTAAGAGTCTGTCTGCAATTGTAGATTTTCCGTGGTCTATATGGGCTATGATAGAAAAATTGCGTATGTTTTTTGACATATTTTATCCATTGAATCTTAATCCTGAATTAAGCGATTTATTATCTCTGACCAGCAATTCTCGGTGAACCATAAGATGTCGAATAAATAAGCTTTTTAAGGATAT
>JACUUX010000072.1 GCA_014859105.1 Nitrospirota bacterium | reverse complement strand
GCAAAATTGCCGTGGTGCTTCTTTTAAATCCAAACATGAGCATTTTGCGTCTTATGGTCTCAGGGCTGTATCGGGCAAAACGCTGCAAAAGCCGGATTTCCTTGTTGCTCCACTTGCGCTCAGGTGGATAAGGTTTTGGTTCATACGCTCCAATCTCTTTTGCTCTCCGGGTGACTTTCCACTTGGGTATTCCTAATGCCTCTGCTAACTGTTTACTCTGGCCCTTTCCTGTACCATGGATTCTATAAACTCTTCTGATAAGCTCATCCATTTGTGGTGTGAAAACGCACATAACGTTTTACCTCTCATTAACTTCTTGCGATCTTTTCCTCTCCAATGACTTGTCGTGCTGCTCCCATGTGTGTGAGTATCCGAGCCAGCACCAAGTACAGTGTGGATCATACTGCGAGAGCTCTCCATAACCGAGAGTGTTACAGCACACTTGTTCGTCTGGCTGCCTATTAACACCCCATTTTTTATTGTGTTCTTCTCTTGTCATTGCTCGGGGACCTCCACTAAAGCAATAATCGAGTCCCGGAAATCTTCGTGGATCTCTTCAAAGTCTCCATCTTGAGGGTAGTCCTCTCCTGTGTATTTCTTGTATGCTTTTTCGGACTCTTTTTCGTCCCAGAACAGTTCTATTCCATCGTGCATACCCTGAAACATCTTGACCAGTACAAAAATTTCCTTTTTGGGCTTCTGCCCGGTTTTTGTATTTTTTATTTCTGGTTCCAAAAGCCAGGGATAGATATCATATTCAGAGTGACCATAGAATTCCGTAAGAACATCTATCAGGGCATCCCTGATAACTGCCACGTGTTCACCATTGTATGCCGCCTTCTGGAATTGTTTAATGAGATAAAAACACGATACATCTACATAATCTTGCTGCTCTATTTGGGCATCGGTCAGGCTGCCTTCGGCGTTTTTTATGACTTCCGTGTCAAAGTCTCTGTCACATTGCACGCAATAATGCTCACTATTAAGAGCATCATTACATATTGGACAATTAAAGATTTTTCCCATAAGTTTTTCCTTTCCGTTTTTATTAATTCTTCTTTGGTCTGTTTTTGGCCTCTTCTTTTGCTTCTTCTACAAAACTGGCAAATTCCCTATCACTCACCACTGCATCAGGTGCGTAACAGTCCAGCTTTTCGGCATTTATTCCTTTGTCATGGTTAACGATAAATATCTCCGCATCGTTTGTTGCAGTGATTGAAGCAACATCCCCATCCATAACTTCAATTAATATTTTCACTGGGGTTCCCTCCTGATCAGATTTTGACTTAAGGTGTGATTATGTCGGCATCACAGAAGACTCTCTTTGCGGGATAACCTTTCACTACCAGAAATTCGACAAAGCCATCGAGAGATGGGTCCGGGTCTTTATCCTGCTCAAGAAGAGAATGATAGTTGTCTTTCCACTGCTCTTCTAATTTTCCAATATCATAAGGTTGTAGTGTTGTCGCCAGAAGTCCCATTACCTCGCCATCCTGATCATACATTTGATAGAAAAGCACATTGCCTAAAGGAATAACGTCTATATTTATACCCATTTTGCCTCCTTCTTTATCTATCGGGTTCGAATTGTTTGTTATGCAAATGCAGCCCTTGCCGTAAGATGCACACGTTGAGCATGTTGGCCAGTCGGGGCATGACCATGATGTGTTACTTAAACAAATCGAGCCGCAATGTATGCACTGTAATGACATTTTTCACCTCCGTTAAGTCTTGTTTAGATTTTCCATACTGGCGCAACGCTTGCCAAATTCGAACGCTGTTTCGACAGCCTCAGAGACATTTTCAGGTGTAAAATCCAGCATCTGACATTCCTCAATATGAGAGTGCCAGGGTTCCCACTTTTTGGTCTTAGGATTATAGACATTAAACATTTCCCATTCCCTGCATTCGGGATTGTCACAAAAGCCACGGGAAAGCTCTTCCCTTTCCCCTACAAGCTGTATTACCATTGGAACTCCCGTAAACCCAGCTCCCGGTATCTTGATAACAACCTCTCCATTATTTCTTTTCTTGAACATATTGCCTCCCTTAAAAACAAAAACCCTACGAGTAATAACTTATAGTACTACCCGTAGGGTTATGGCTTTGTAATATATTAAGATTTTTGTTGCTCTGTCCGTAATATTTAATAGAGAGTTAGAATGTGTGAGAAAAAAGAAGATATAGAGCGAGCAGCCCTGACAAGACTTTACAGTTTTATTTATTCGGATAAAAGCCTATGGGGGCTTTTCGGACATCTTTATGACTCAAAAGAATTTATTTACCTTCCAGTTCCACAAAAGATAAGAAGATACCTGGAAATCATAGAAAATGTGAAAGGCATTACAACCCAAACAGAAAACATAAAGACAATGATATGTTGAAAGTTAACCTGATTGACGTCGATTTGAAGTTTCCAAATCTGGCCTTAATGAAGATTTCAGCATATTGGAAACGTCAGGGCGCTGTAGTAACTCTGAACGGTTCAAGAGGGGATTTGAATTTTGTTTCCTGTGTTTTCACAAAGAATAAAGAAAAAGCCCTGAAAATAGCGGAATCATATTGCGCAGAAGCAGGTGGAACGGGCATAGACCTTAAGTCTCAGCTTCCCCATGAGGTCGAACACATATGCCCTGATTATATGCTTTACCCGAAATTAAATTATTCTATAGGGTTCACATCAAGAGGATGTATACGTAAATGCAGTTTTTGCATCGTTCCCGAAAAAGAAGGGTATATTAAAGAGTGGAGTTCTCTTGAGGAATTCGTCAGGCATAAAAAGGTTATTCTTCTGGATAACAACTTTCTGGCATCCACACGCTGGAAGTTTAAGCTACTGGAGATGATAGAAAGAAACCTTATAGTAGATTTTAATCAGGGACTGGATATCAGGCTTATCGATGAAGAAAAGGCCGCATTAATTGTAAAATTAAACCCTCCATACCTAAGGTTTGCATGGGATGATGTGAAAGACGAAGCAGCCGTCAGAAAAGGCATATCTATTTTAAAAAAGGAGGGTTTTCCCATCGACAGGCATAGAATAGGTTTTTATGTGCTTGTTGGTTATAACTCTACCCTCGAAGAAGATCTACACAGAGCCAATACTTTGCACGGCATGGATATTAATACTCATGTCCAGCTTTATAAAGGTTCTCAGAAAACAGCAAAAATCCTTGCAAGATGGGCAAACAGACCATGGTACTGGATGACCTCTTCTTTTGAGGAGTTCGAGCCGATTAAAAACCTGAGACAGTATTGCGAACTATTTGAATAAGGTCAGAGGAGCGAATAATAAGGTAATATGGAGCTTGCACTTTATTATAAGGGAACTCGAAAATGCGTGTGCAAATATTAATAAAACATGAAATGTTAGACGCGTAGGATCATGTCATAATTAACCCTTTGACATAGAAAGACCCTAAATGCTTTTCAGCCAGTCGGTACGATGTTCTCACAGTACTTGATACCAAGGTCGTTTTCTTAGGACTGAAGAGTTCGCCCCGTAGTTTTTTGCGAATTTTTTCCGGCGTTCAGAATACACTTGCCTATCGAGTAGGTTTTGAGGCTATTTTCTGACCGTGTGAAATGCCGGGAGAAACCTTCACGAATAGAGAACGAAAAGAAGAAGACCAAATTTTTCGCGTCGGTTTCGTTTCTTTCAGTAGGGTCAAGGAAAGGCGAGTTACTACAGAGATTACCTGTAGCACTTCTCCATCTCCTGCCACATCAAACCGTACGTTCGGTTTTCCCGAATACGGCTTTCCGATCATCTTCTTCCAGAGGCATTCACAGTCTCCCCTTGCTTGGCTCTCTGGCATAGTTCTCCTCCGAAGTTACCAGAACAGACTGGAGTTTATAGCGTTTCCGCAATCTCCTCTCTTTTCCTCCTTCGAAAACACGATGAAAGTATTGCCTCTTCCCTCTCTCAAAGTTATGTTGTCTTTGAGATACCGGCGGTACTATTGGCAAATCCGACTCCCTTATAGACCCAGTGGAATTTCGATTCCCTTATATCCACCAGTTGTCCCAATAGTATCAGGACATCTATAAGGGTCTCCCGTGTTCATTATCATATGGCTTCCCCTACGTGTCGCCCCTATTACCCCGGGAGTCCATCTATCGGTTACGGTAGTTATTGTTAGGATAGATGCCTCGGTCTTCCCCCTTGTAGGAGAGGGTCGACAACTCCATTGTGCATTTCTAGGCTACATGCGGGTTCGCTTCCGCTACGACCCGCAGATTTGCTCAGCTCCCTTTTGGAACCTTTGTCAGGGAACTTGATGCTTCAGGTTACCCTTTGCACCTCCCTCAAGCTACGTGGGTGAACTACCAAATTCCCACAGTCGGACTTGAACCGACAAGTCATATGTTTTACACGGCATGCCCTACAATGCAGCAAAATGTATCGGAGACAAAAAGTGATGATTTACATTAGAATCGTTTAACATCAGCATCAGCAGCCAATGAAGCGGCGAAGCCGCGGAATTGGTCCGCTAGATGAAATTGTTATCTTTATTTTATTTTTCTACAAATAAATACTACTCGAGGATAATCCCCATTTTTTAACATAAATCTATCATATGTATTTTTTGCTTTGATTTTCTTTGTATTAAACCCGCGCTCTTTTAAAAGTTTATTCCATGTATCTAAATTAAATAGACCAATTGTGTGTTTGTCGGTGTATATTTTTAACTTATTCTTTCGGCGTATTAGGTATACAATTGTTGCTTCATAGTTTTGCTTGTTAATAATGTAATTGTTCTCAAAAATAGTAATTTTAATGTCTTTTTTGCTGCCAGTGTAGATGAAATTATTTTCTTTAAAATTATCACGAATGTGAGCGACAATCATCAAAATACCACCGGTATTGAGATGCCAATATGCTGTATTTATAGCTTTCCGGAGATCTTTAATGGTAATCATGTATCCTATAGAATCAGGAATTATCACAGCATCAAATTGCGATTTAAGTTTTATTTTTCGCATATCACCTTCAATATATTTGATTCCTGGATTGATCTGCCTAGCAAGTTTAAGCATTCCTTTGCTTATGTCTATCCCCGTTACTTTGAAATGCTTCTTGAAAGTATAATCATAAATACCTGCTCCACAGCCAAGGTGAAGTAGTGTTTTTGGTTTGGTCTTTGAACTATTTATAATTGTCTTGCAAAATAATTCCAACTCTTCTCGATATTGTTTAGGAGAACTGATTATTGATTCAGTCCAGGCAAGGGCGTTGTATGAAAGCCATTTTTTATTTCTTTTCATAATTTTCTAAAGATAACATCTATTGTTAAACTTGATATTCCCTGTAGTCTTGCTACAGGGTCTCCATATTTCTGTCATTCCGCACTTGATGCGGAATCCAGGGTTTCCGTGAAACTTGTCCTCGACAATGATCGGGGAACGGGAATCTATTTCCTTTGTATAGTTCCCTGCTTCCGCAGAGCCTGTCCCGTACTTGATACGGGAGACGGCGCCTGGATTCCTGCCTCCGCAGGAATGACAAAATTTAGGATATTTACAAATTTAGATACCCTGCGGTCTTGCCGCAGGGTTCTTCATTTGTATTCTATATTTATTAACCCGAAAAATGCAGTTATAGATTCTGAAACAAGTTCAGAATGACAATTATGAAGGCTTTATGCATAAAAATGTCATGCTGAATTTATTTCAGCATCTCATATATTTGTAAGGCTTTATAGGACTAACTGCATTTTTCGGGTTAAAGAGATTATAATTTTACTGGGTGATTGTCAATAAAATATGCTGGAATGTTTTGTAAATTTTTGGTTGAACTAGATACCTTTCGGAGTCATTTTTTTGATGCGCTATTCAGGAAGGAGTGCTCGTTTTTGTCAATCAACATTATGTGCAGCCAAAAACATCGCTTTCTGTAAGGCAGCAAAAAAATGCTGATAAGGCTCTGGATCATCAACGGGGGTTAATTCATATTGTGCGTTTGCACGGACTAACAATTGTTTATCCCCCCTTGGTCGGACAGTAACGGTCATTCTTAAAGCATAACGGTCAAGCTTAGTGGCAGTCACACTGCCGAGAGTTGCGTCGGCTTTATCAATAACAAAACCTAAATCCTGTAAAGTGGCAATAATAGCACGGAGGGTTTTTTCTTTATCAGTTGTATCAAAGGCCCTGCTCTGAATACTTCTCAACTGTAGCTGACTCGCATCGGAATCGAGAAGTTGCTTCTGTGTAGAAGCACATCCCACTATGAGAAATAGAATAAAAATAGCCACACTAAATTTTGTGATATTAAAATGCTTCATTAGCTTCCAAAAACAAAGATTTTGACAGTTTGTCAAAAAATTCTTTATACATCTCCGGGTCTGTTAACCCCTCCCTAATTGTAATTTGATTTTGAGTATTCCACACAATTCTTTGAAAAGTCACCCGAACAGCAATGTTTTTTTTCTCTTCTCCACTCGGCTTTGTTACCACACATGTTCTCATTTTCTGATTTTTATCCCAAGGCACATAAACTCCTGTCAATACACCTAACAGTAAAGAACCAACAACTTTCCCTGCACTAACTGCACTACGATCCTTTGATCCAACAATAACACCTAATTCAGATTCGCTTTCTTCTATGTTGAAACCAAGATCTTGTAAGAGTGCCGAACATGCAGCAAGAACCTTTGCCTCATCATTGGTCTGAAAAACTCTCGTCTGCAATTGGCGCTTTTGAAGAGATTCTGAGTCAAGCTTAAGTGCCTCCGGTGGTATACGAGAATGACACGCTACTAAAAATAAGAGAGAAAACAAAATTAGAGAGAACTGCTTTAGATTCAAAGATTTGTCTTTCAAAAGCACTTACTTTCTTTAAAATTTGCTAGAGTGATATGCGAACGAATCAACTTTGCGTTCTTGATCAAATTTTATAATAACTGTAAGAGTTTTCTGTGTTGTACTGCGAGCGCCTGCTTCTCTTGAGTACCCTCCGCTCAATATCCCTAAAATAAGCGTAGATCCAGCAACGCCCCCTGCCCCAGCTAAACCGCCTGCTCCCCCACTATCCCTCGAATAAGATGCCTCAGTAGCAATTTTGTCATATATCCATGTTTCCCTGCCGTCTCCGTCACTTGTAACAATATTCGGAGATCCAAGAGCAGCAGCAACATCGGCTTGTGACATCCCTTTGCGAATTTCTTTTTGAACAATGCCAACGGTCATCTCTCGTTCTTGAGTTGAGGAAAGGCTTTGTTGGTGCTGTGCAGCACTCATACACCCTATAAGCACAGTGGAAAGACAAAATAGCACCGATAAAATAATTATTTTGTTCCTGATCATATTTATCACTCCTTGTTATTGAAAACAGTTAATTACTGCTGCATAAATATGCTCCTTAGCACAGGCCTTTGTCAAGAGATACCCTAAAAATATCATAAAGCAAGTCACAGATCGGTCACAGATTGTTGAATGTGATGGGTACTGTTGAAAAATAAAGCTGATCAAAAAACTGCGGATAACAGGAAGTTGTTCGCACTGTATATTTCGGTCAGTAGAAGTTTTCTGTCGGAGATCAGCACCTCTTCTGCGACTTAGCATATCGCTGAAGCCGCAGGAACCTTAGGCTTCAAGTATTATGTGCTGAGCATAAGAAGATATACACAAATTATCCTTCTACGATGCTGTGCTCATCCCACATAAACCAATTACCGGTGTCCGAGAGGAATGAGTAAGTGTTCTGGAAAATGGCAAAGTGATCTTCCTCATCCTTGATAAGACATTCAAAAAAGGCCTTCTCCGCAGGATTGGTAGCCTGGGTAGTAGCTTTTTGGTAAAACTTAATCGTTTCTTCCTCCATCTTCATGGCCATTTCGAGGGCCTCCAGTTCATCGGTCGTTGAAGACACTCGCTGCAACATGGCTTCCTTGTTCTGCTCAAAGATCATCTTCATGTCTTGCAAGGGTGTCGTTTCAGCGGGTTTAAATTTCTGCCCCTGCGTAACCTTGGTCGCGCAGGCTATATGATATTTTTCATCCTCCACAATACTAAGGAACATCTTCTTTCCGACAGGATTATTCGTTTTCCCGGCGCACTTTGTGTAGAAATCGATCGCTTCCTGCTCCATTTCCATTGCCATTTCGATAGCATTCATTGTTCCTCCTCATAGACCGCATCACAGACTGTAATCATTGAGCTTTTTAGCCTATCATTAAGGATATCAAGAGGGGGATTAATGCAAGATTTCTAATTTGGTTACTGTACTAATCAGTAGTTTGAATGATTATATCACAAATGTGGACTTCACGAAGAATTTGCTGCAGCAACACTGTCTGCTTATGTCTTCTTTTTCCTTGATGTTTTTTCGCCTTTGTAGTTTCTTCTGATGTTTTTTGAGATGTTTCCAATGTTTTCAGTTTTGTTTTGCCTGATGCTTTCTTGCTTTTGGTTGACCTCCTAACTGGCTTTCCTCAACGCTTTTTAGTCTCTATACACACGGCCTCCTTTTTTAACAGTCTTCCGAAACCCCTTCTTTACTTTCTCGATAATATCAACTCCGTGCTCTATTTCCTTTGCATGTCTCTCATGTCTCTCCATCACTATCCTTTCTGCCTCTAACCAATCTTCTAATTCATGCCCGTGAGCCCTTCCTCTTTTTTCATAAAGTTCATACGCAACCCTTGCAATCTCATCATATATACCCTTTTTCTTATCCATTCCATTCTCCCTCTAAAAAACATCTCTTAGTTGATAGGAAATTCCTTTATTAACATAAGAAAAGATAACAAAAAATAATGGTATTACAATATTCAATTTTTTAATGCAATGTTGGCCTCTATGCCTTTCTGAATTTCCATTGTCAGGAATCGGACTTCATCAGGAATTGTGGTCTTCTCGCGTTTGAATCCTGATTCCTGTTAGGGGTTTTTTGGTTGCTGCTTATCCTGTTTCTTTTTTGCCTCATGTTCCTGTTTTTTTATCTTCTGTTTCTGAATCTTATTCTTATCCTTCTTGCCACCTTTGTCTCCCATTGTGTGCCTCCTTTCTTGTTGTCAGTCAACTTCTCGCCGTGAGGCGCGCTGCCGTGTCGTCAGTTCTGGCTTTGCCTATCTTGATTGCACTGGAGGCCAACCAGTGATTATATAGTTTCTGCATATTTCCAGAAATCTTATCATACTTGCCTGTTTTTTTCAGAAAATCTGCGGTTTTAACTGTATATCATGAATTTTACGATGTTAGACTTGATAATTGCGCCTTATAAATTCGTCCACGGTTCACAATTACAAAAAGAAATACACAGTTCTCAAAGCAGACTCAATGGTGTTGACTTCAGGAAGTCACAGGTAAGCAAGGTTTCTAATTTCTGGCTATTTGACTCTGCCCAGAAATTGCATTGACAGGATGATTTCTTTTTCATAAAATTATTTTCATCAAATATACCTTTATAGGGGGGTGACATGACAAAGGCGGATCTGATCGAGAAGATGGCAGACGCATCTGGTTGCACCAAGGCTTGTGCTGGCAAGGCCCTTGATGGGGCTATTGAGGCAATCACCAAAGCGGTTAAAAAGGGAGACAAAGTTGCTCTCGTAGGTTTCGGCACATTCTCACTTACAAAGAGGAAAGCCAGGGCTGGGAGAAACCCTCAGACCGGAGCAACTATCAAGATTGCCGCAAAGAAACTCCCGAAGTTTTCGGCTGGCAAGGCTTTTAAAGACGCAGTAAATAAGTAAGAAGTAGATAAAAACAAAAAAGCCCCTTGAAATTAATAGGGGCTTTTTTGTTTAATCATTTTTCACTACACCTGCAAGTATTCGCTTTTAAGGAGGTTTGAAGATTAATGATTACTGGTATAAATGTTGAAACAAAAAAGACAGAGCCATGTGACTCTACCCTTGATATGTTTACAATCGGATTGACTATTTTCTGAATCTCTTCCTCAGAAGCCCAAGTCCACAATCCCTGCTCCTACGAGGAAGTAATCAATAATATATAACAATATTTTTTGTGAATAATATATTGTTGAGATAGAGAGTTAGCGATCAGAAGACACCTTGACCATCTCTATAGGTTGCTCCTTGCCACAGTGTTTACAAAAAATAGCATCCTCTTTAATAATCTCTGCACAGTAGTGACATTTTTTGGTATATCCTTTAGATACCAGAGTTGGAAGTGCAATAATAACAGCAATAAGTAATGGAACAATTGCACATATGAAGAACCACAATATCGGGCTGCGCCCTTTTCTTATAGCTATAATGCTTCCCACAATACCTGCAATAATGCAATAATAAGCAGAATAACATATCTAAACAATGGGATTCTCTACTTTTTTATGATTACTCTTATCTCTTCTGTATCTCACCTACGCCAATAAATGGTACTGCCCCACCACCTGTAACCTGTG
>JACUUX010000144.1 GCA_014859105.1 Nitrospirota bacterium | reverse complement strand
CTGATAATCCGAAATGCTTCGCCCTTGAGGCCTCCAAATATGATCCTCTGCTTAACCCCATTTATGAGCGTTTTGCTGGACACTATGGCACCACAATTGAATGCCTGCCGCCGGGGGCGCCGGAATTGAAAGGTCGCGTTGAACGAATGGTTCCTTTCTGCAGGCGGCTATATGAGGCACATGGAAATGGATGGTACGGGATGGGCGAATCACAGCAGTACATGAACAAAAAGGTCGGCATCGCCAATGATCGTCTTCATGGCACGACCCGCAGGAAGCCTATTGATGTTTTTTTGGAAGAAGAAGCGGCGGCATTAAAACCATTGCCTGCGATCGCTTATGAGATTGAAGAGTTTCATGAAGGTGTCGTAAGAAAGGACTGCCATGTCCGTTTCCGGGACAAATACTATTCGGTAGAAGAAGACTACTGCCGTCAGAAGGTTGTGGTAATCGGCGACTCCAGGCAGGTAAGCATATATCATAAAGGCAAACTGATAGAGGTACATGATCGTATCACCGACCCTAATATCTCCAAAAGCACAAAGGAATGCCACAAATCACCCTGGCAACGTTTAATCATGGAGGGTTCTTTTTACAGAAAGAGGGCGGCAAAGCTTGGGCCGTATGTGGAGGAAATTATTGTCAGGCTGCTCATCCAGGGCAACGGCTTCATTGATACCAGAAAAGTATGGGGCATACTCTCCCTCGATAAAAAATACTCTGCCGACGATATTAATGAAGCATGCCAAAAGGCCCTATCTGTAGATACGATCAGCTACCGCAGCATCCTTACGTTTTTGCAACTGAAAGCGGCAGGACAACAAAAAGAGAAAAAAGAGCTATCTGTAGCAGATACAAAGACATCCAAATTTGTAAGACCCATAGAGGAGTATCAACAACTATTAATTTTTGGAGGTAAATCATGAATGCAGAAACAGTAAGAAGTCAGTTAAAGACACTCAAGCTTCACACAGCGGCAGCAGAGCTTCAGGAGGTGCTTGATCAGCACAAAAAAGCAGTATCGCTGTCGTGGATCAGTGATCTGCTCGAACGGGAAATCGATTCCAGGAGGGAAAGGGCCCTAATGACCCGGATAAAGAAGGCCAATTTCCCCGAGATCACCACCCTGGAGACCTTTGACTGGTCGTTCAATCCTCAGATCGATGAAAACAGGATCCGGCAGATAGCTGGCATGGACTTCATTGCAAACAACCAGATATGCCTTTTTCTGGGTCAGCCAGGCACTGGAAAAACGCATCTTGCCCTGGCAATAGGTGTCCTGGCGGCAAACAGAGGATACCGTGTCTATTGTAACAGCATCAAAAGACTTGCTGAGGATATGCTCCGGGCCAAGGCCAAGAACAATCTCGATACTTTATTCAAAAAAATCCTATCGGCACGGCTATGGATATTCGACGATTGGGGAGTGACTACCATGAGCAGGGAAGTGGCGGAGGAGATATTTGATCTCTTGGACAGAAGAAAACACAGCTCGGCAATGATACTGACATCCAACAGAGACATAGATGAATGGCCGCAGGTATTCCCGGATCCGGTCATCGCCAATGCAACAATTGATCGAATATTCGACCGGGCGGATATCTCCATTTTCAAGGGAACAAGTTACAGGCTGAAAGGCAAAATAGAGGTCAAAAATGTTAATTCAAAAATGAGGCACAAGTGATATTATAAAAATAGTGGTCTCCGATACCTGGGAATGAAGTGGTATCGATTACCTGGGACGTGACA
>JACUUX010000071.1 GCA_014859105.1 Nitrospirota bacterium | reverse complement strand
AATGACAAGAAAAAACCAGAAAAACTTAAACAACTTTTAAGATCTTTGATGATTATATACATCATAACTTTTATTATAGGTTCTATAATCGGTTCTTTTCTTAATGTCTGTATATACAGGATACCAAGGAACCTTTCGATTATCGTACCTTCCTCCATGTGCCCTTCGTGCAATGCTCCCATCAGGCCATGGGACAATATCCCCCTTCTGAGTTACATATCTCTCAGGGGGAAATGCAGAGAGTGCAAGGCAAAAATATCTTTCAGATATCCCCTCGTAGAGTTACTTAATGCCTTATTATATGTTTTAATTTTGTGGAGATTTGGATTGGGATGGTTCACACCAGTGTATTTCATTCTTTGCTCTTCCCTTATCGTCATAACATTTATAGATCTGGATTTCCAGATTATCCCCGACAGGATCACCCTACCAGGCATTCCGATAGGTCTTTTAGCAGGATCATTTCTTCTCCCCGACCCGTTCATGAGATATTCAATTCTCGGATTTAAGTCGTCAATCATAGGGTTTCTTGTCGGTGGTGGACTATTTTACGTTATATCAGTCATAAGCAGGGGCGGTATGGGAGGAGGAGATATAAAGATGATGGCCATGGTCGGTTCTTTCATGGGTTGGAAATCGGCGATCATGACAACATTTTTTGGAAGCCTTACCGGCTCCGTCTTCGGATTATTTTTAATGCTTTTTAAAGGAAAAGGCAGGAAGACAAAGGTCCCCTTCGGCCCCTTCCTCGCCCTCGGAACGATCATTACACTTTTTTACGGGCAGGAAATATTACAATGGTATTTTAATAATCGGTAGGTTTAAATACAAATGGGGAAATAAAATGAACGTAGAGGTAATATTTCTGAATTCTATTATCATACTTGCTTTAGCCCTGATTTCTTTTTTTCTCATCAGAACACTCATGAAATTCTTTCGCGAAAAGAAAAGATTGGAACAAAAGGATTTATCAAAAGTCGGTTTTGTTGTGGACACATTTCATGAGCTTGTATCCAAACTCAAGGATAAAGAGAAGGAACTCGAAGACCTCCGTAAGAAGGCAGAAGACAGAGCAACTGCCATCGAAGGGTATAACGAAAATATACTTCAGAGCGTTCCGAGCGGCGTAATAAGTTTTGATGAAAACATGAGAATTACAAAAGTGAATCAGGCAGCTGAAAAGATACTCGAGATCAAAAGAGAAATAGTAGTTGGCAAATATCATAATGAAGTATTAAATAAACCTGTTACAGACCTTCTTAATGAAAAAAAACTTATAGAGAGAGGAGAGACAGGTTACATAACACCATCCGGAAAAAGGATCTGGCTTGGACTTACACTGTCTCCCCTTAAAGAAAGCGAAGGCAGGGCAATTGGTCAGATACTTATATTCACAGACCTAACACATCTTAAGGCATTTGAGGCTCAACTGGCGCTGAGGGACAAACTATCAACCCTCGGCGAACTCTCAGCCGGTATCGCACATGAATTGCGAAATCCAATGGGTGTGATTGCAGGCTATACAAAGCTCCTGTCAAAAAAAGTTGATAACTCTCTTAAATCAACAGTCGATGCGGTCTCAAAAGAAATAAGAGTTATGGACAGGATTATCTCTGATTTCCTCTCATTTGCTAAAGTAACTGAACTCAATGTATCAGAAATCAACATCAAAAAGATTCTTGGAAACTGTCTCTCTTCAGTGGTCGGCGAGAGAGATGACATCAAACTTAATCTGAATATTGATGAATTGCCTCCTGTCAGGGGCGATGAGGTGCTTTTAAGGCAGGCATTTACAAATCTCCTTCAGAATTCCATCGAAGCCATGCCTAAGGGAGGAGAGCTTACTATCAATGCATCCACATTATCAGACCACGAAGGACAATTCCTGAAAATATCCATATCAGATACAGGCCATGGCATCTCGGAGAATGTTATAGATAAAATATTCCTTCCGTTTTTTACCACCAAAGAAAAGGGTACGGGCCTTGGCCTTGCAATAGTTCACAAGATTGTCGTGTCTCACGGCGGCCGTATCTCTGCTGACAGCAGCGAAAAAGGGACAGCATTTAATATAAGGCTGCCGTTAGGATAATAAAGACCAGGGTAACGTCAAAGTCACATAGATCTGTCATTCCCGCAAGTGAAGCGCGTCGGGAATCCTTCTGAATCCCCCTTAGTAAAGGGGGTTAGGGGGTTGTTCAAAGAAAGATTCTGGTCAAGCCAGAATGACCGAGAAAACCGATTCCTCGTAAAAACATTTTTGTTATTGAGCGGATTCACGAAAGCGTGACGCAACTCTGATATTCAGGCAACAGCACTTGACAAAATTTCACAACGGGCATATGTTAAAAATGACTTTAAAAATTGAGGATTCAAATGCCGAAGATTACAATACAGGATTTCCTCAGAAAAAAGACTGAAAAGAAAAAAATAACCCTTCTCACAGCATATGACTTTCCTTTTGCAAAGATTGTGGATGAGGCCGGAATTGACGGTATTATTGTCGGTGACTCTGTTGCAATGGTTGTACAGGGCCTTGAAAATACGCTTCCTGTTACCATGTATGAGATGATATATCACACAAAGCTTGTCTCGAGAGCAGCTACAAATGCAATGGTAATAGGAGATCTCCCTTTTATGTCCTATCAGGCGAGTGTTGAAGAAGGAGTGAGAAATGCCGGCAGGTTTATTAAAGAAGCAGGTGCATCTGCAGTCAAGATAGAGGGTGGTGCTGAGGTAGCAGAGCATATAAGAAGAATGACAAAATCAGATATTCCTGTCATGGCACATATTGGTCTTACCCCTCAGTCAATACACAGGATGGGAGGGTATAAGGTTCAGGGTAAGACCGAAGAATCAGCGAAAAGACTTCTTGAGGAAGCTCACATCACCGAAGATGCCGGGGCTTTTTCTTTGCTGCTCGAAGCCATACCAATGGGACTTGCAAAAAGGATTACAGGGGAGCTTTCCATCCCGACTATCGGAATAGGTGCAGGCCCTTATTGTGACGGCCAGGTACTGGTCCTTCATGATGTATTAGGTCTGTTCGAAAGGTTCCTTCCAAAGTTTGCGAAACGCTATGTGAATCTTAAAGAACAGGCATTAACCGCAATCAAAACCTTCAGGGAAGAAGTAGAAACAGGCACCTTCCCGTCAGAAAAACAGAGTTTCAAGTAAACTCTTTCCAGAATTAAACCTCTTTGTTTGACTTACAGGTAATTTTCAAGTTAAGATTTATCTATCATGAAGCAGACAATAGAAAAACAGATTTTTACATATGAAACCCTGAAGCATCTTCCAGAGGGGAACTATGAGATTATAGACGGTGAGAGGAGAGATATGCCACCAACAGGTTTTGAACATGGAGATCTTGAAGCATCCCTTGGAGAAATATTAAGAAAGCACTTCAAAAACAAGGGCTACATTGCTGTTGGAGAGGTTGGTATCCTGATAAAAAAAAGCCCTCTAAGAGTCAGGGCAGCAGATGTAGTTTACATTAGCAGAGAAAAGGCTCATGAAAAACCTAAAGGTATTCTCGAAATGCCGCCTGATTTGATAATAGAAATAATTTCTGAAAGTAATGCTGCATGGGAGATTACAGAGAAAGTAAAAGATTATTTATCGATAGGCGTGGAAAGAGTGGTTCTTGTAGACCCACAGACTGAAACTGTCAGTGTTAATCAGAAGGGCAAAAGAGAAATCACTCTTTACAATTTTGATGAAGAGTTTACTTTAGTAGAAGGGCTTAATATAAAAATAAAAGATGTGGTCAAGTGAAAAATTTAATGAATTATGTTATTAATATTCAAAGATATTAAAAGTTGTTTAAGTTTTTCAATTCTGTCATTGCCCGACCACGATCGGGCAATCCAGAACCTTTCGTATAAGTCGTACTTCTGGATTCCCTGGTCAAGCCAGGGAATGACGGCTTAACGAATCAACCATTGGAACAGAGTTCGCAATGAATTATATATCTTTAAACAAAGGGGGCGAGGGAGCATGGATTTAACTCGAACCCTTGACCCTTGACTCCTCGAATCCTGAGTCTTTAAGTTATGCCAATAAGAATGGTTATAGGGTGCTGCAATTATCTCTTTGCTGAAGGGTTGAGAAAACTTCTTAAAGATGAAAGCGGAATAAATATAATCGGTGTTTTCAAAGGAGGCAAAAATTTAGAATCCGAACTGAAAGGGATTCTAAAGCTTAATCCTGATATAATACTTTCTGACTACACTCCTGATTTCAATATACTCCTTAATCTTCCTGAAAGTTTTTTTCAAGAGAATCGGCTGAGAATCCTGCTAATCGGGAACAGGACATTAAGATTTCTGGCGGACAAACACCTGAAAGAACTTATTTCAAAAGGAGTCGTCGGCATCCTTCCTCCAAGTGCTGACTCTGACCTTTTGAAAAAAGCCTTAAAAGCAGTTCTTTCGGGAGAATTATGGTTAGACCGCAATACCTTAAAAAAGCTGCTGGTATCCATGAAAAAGCAGGAGAAAAATGTTAACCTTGCCAGGAGAGAAAGAGAAATTGTACAGCATATATGTCAGGGCTACAGGAATAAAGAGATTGCCCAGAAATTAAACATCAGCGAGCAGACTGTAAAATCGCACTGTAACAGAATTTATAGAAAACTTGGTGTATCAGACAGGCTGCAGCTCGCCCTTTATACTTGCAGGATATGGCCGGTTAGTACCAGGGTTTAATTCCATATAAACTTTAGTTGCAATATTGACCCCTTACTTTTTATTCATGAATCCCAAACCTTTACCCGATTGACTTGTTTTTTTAAATATGTCATAAAACATCAATAACTCATCCTTTCATATCATAAAATAAAGAATAAGGATGAATCAGGGTTTCTCCCAGGGGAGGGGGAATAAAATTGGGAGCAAAATTCAATTCCGCAATCCTGTATTCTGAACAACCAAATCTATATTTAAATTTCTTTGTTCATTCCATAGTCATTGACACGAAAGTAGAAATTGTCATTCCCGCCTGTCGGGAATGACATAAATCGAACTTGTGGTTTTTTTAGTATTGCCGGCATGGGAGCCGGCCCAGCATCTTCTTCTCTGTCATTGCCCGACTTGATCGGGCAATCCAGAAAAAGGAACTGGATTCTCCGGTCAGGCCGGAGAATGACGAAAATTAAAATGTGTAGGTTTTAGGTTTTCAGAGAAAGGGGGTGGGAAGAAAATTTGGAGTGTGCCAGCATGGGAGCTGGCACAGCTTGAAAGAAAAGGGACATGAAATTACCCCCCTATGTCCCCCCTTACCAAGGGGGGAATAAAAGAAGGGTTCCCCCTTAGCAAGGGGGGAACAGAAGAGGGGTTCCCCCTTACCAAGGGGGAACACACCCCTAAACCCCTCTCAAGAGGGGAAGATTGAAGGGGGTATTTTCAGGACAAAAAATTCAAGAAATGGAGGTGAAAAGATGAAGAAGTTTTTACTACCTATCCTCGGTGCAATACTTGTGGTAGGTATGGCAACTATTGTCTGGGCATCAGTCATTGGAACACCTCACGACCTCGCACCCGAGCCATGCGCAATGTGTCACACTCCTCACCACGCAACAGGTGAATACCCGTTATGGAACAGAACTCAAGCGGATCAAACTTATATTTTATACGAATCTTACACTTTCGATATGGGACCGACTGGTGTGCGGCCGCCTGCTGGTGAACTTTGGTCTCCTTCCTCACTCTGCCTGGTCTGCCATAACGGTGTATTTAGCCAACTTGTTAATTATCCGGGCCCCTGCTCTCCTGCTGATTCGGCATATGACCTTATAGTTAGAGGTTGTGCTGAACTCGGAACCGACCTCACAAATGACCATCCTATAGCATTTGTTTATGACGATACAAAAGATGTTGATGGTAATCTCTTTCCTCCCGCAGCGCCAAATCCTAAAAACCCAAGCAGATATGAAATAGTTGGTGCTTTTAGTACGACACCATATTTCCTTTATGGGGGCGACGGCACAGTTGACGGTAAGGCTTTTGAGTGTGCAACATGCCACTCTGTGCATGACCTTGCTAACTATCCGGGAAAAGGTGACTATCAGGTCTACTTCTTAAGGAACGACAATACTGGCTCACTGATGTGCCGTGATTGTCATACAGCCAGGTAAGGATAAAATGTTAATTAAAAATGGACATCCTATATAAGGAGATAATCTATGAAAGGAGGGAATAGATGGCAGATTGGGATGTAAAAGAATTCGAGATAATGATGTTCATTGATACATCGAAGTGCATAGGCTGCAAGGCCTGCCAGGTTTCATGCAAGCAGTGGCACAACCTGCCGGCAGAGACTACTGTATTTGAAGGTTCCTACACGAATCCCCCTGATTTATCAGAGAACACATTGACACATGTCAAATTCACTGAGTTTGAAAGATGGGGAAAGCTGAGCTGGCTCTTTTTCAAAGACCAGTGTCTGCACTGCGTCAGACCTAAGTGCCAATGGATATGCCCTAAGGGTGTAGAGAGGACAAGGGAGGGATTTGTCCTTTTTAACGATAATTGTATACCAGCGAATGTATTGGTAGATGGCACTGAGGAACAGAAAATAGATGCTTTTATCGCTGCCTGCCCGTTCAATATCCCCCGATTCGACGTTGCTAAGGCTAAGTTTGTAAAGTGTGACTTTTGCTACGACAGGTTTTATGGAACTGGACATGAAATATATACAACTCACAGGGATGGTAAACCTACAACAGCCTGTGAACTTACCTGTCCCCCCGGGGCAATTATTACCGGGCCTGCTGAAGACATAAAGGACATTGCTAATCGCAGATTTGGTGAGGTAAGGTACGACTATCCTTATGCCAGTCTTTACAATGGTAACTATGGTAGAACCAATGTAATATTTCTCCTTGTTGAAGAACCCGCGAGCTACGGGCTGCCAGTACCAACTGCATGACATGAGGGAGAGGCAAATGGACTGTAAATTTTTCCTGAAAGTAAATCTAAACAAAACAGCTTTTCGTAAAAGACTGTTGAAAAGCTCTTATAAAAAGAAAGGAGGGAATGAATGGCTATTACGCGAAGAGATTTCTTGAAGATTTCCGGTATAACAAGCGCCGGAATTTTCTTTGGTTTATTTGACCTCGAGCCCATTAAAGCCTATGCCCTGGCCAATCCGCCGGAATGGATGACGGAAGCATGCAATATCTGTCCTTATTGCGGATGCGGATGCGGCTTGATATTAGGCGCCAACTCAGAAGGCCAGATAACATACGTTCAGGGCGACCCGGACAACCCCATAAATTTAGGCTCATTGTGTTCCAAGGGTGCAAACGCCGGCCAGTTGAATCACATCGAAGGATATTCCAGCACAGCATGGTACAAAGCTGCTGATTCGGAGAGAGTAATCTATCCCTTAAAGCGCGTTGGGGGAGCATCGGACTGGATTCAGATAAGCTGGGAGGATGCACTTGACGAAATTGCCGACCTGATAACAGATGAAAGAAACAACCACTTAATTACAACTGACGGAGTTAACAGACTTGAAACGATTGCTGCTCTGGGTACGGCAAAGGACACCAATGAGGAGTGTTATCTGTTCACAAAACTGATGAGGTCTCTTGGTATTGTCTACCTTGAGCATTGCGCCCGGGTTTGACACTCTGCAACCGTAGCGGCTCTGGGAGAGTCGTTTGGCAGAGGGGCAATGACGCAGCACTGGGAAGATTTCAAGAATGCTGATGTCATCCTGCTTATGGGCAGCAATGCAGCAGAGAATCACCCCATGGCCTTCAAGTGGATAGAAGAGGCGAGAAAAAAGGGTGGAAAGCTTATAAATGTCGACCCCAGATTTTGCAGGAGTTCTTCAAAAGCCGATATTTATGCGCCGATGCGTTCGGGAACGGATATCGCCTTCTTCGGCGGGATGATCAAGTATGCGATAGACCATGGTCTTTACAATGAGAAGTACGTCAGGGAATGTACGAATGCGCTCTTAAAGGTTAATACTGGTTTTGAGACATGCGCAGAGGGCACATCTGGAGTTTTTTCCGGTACTTGGGAGACTCCTCCAACTTGGAATGATACTCTTCAAGCAGATGTTGATGCAAAGTACGATAAGACAACATGGAATTACGGCAATACCTCTGTTCCGGAGGTGGCAGCTGATCTCAATGACCCGGATTGTGTGTTCCAGAAACTTAAAAAACAGTTTGAGAACTATACGATAGAAAATGTCTGTGCGATTACAGGAACACCCGCGGTACTGTATGAACAGATTTGCGAGGCATTTTGCTCGACCTATCCCGATGACAAATCAGCAACCATTCTTTATGCAATGGGAACCACACAGCACACCATCGGGACCCAGAACATCAGGGGTTATGCCATATTACAGCTTCTTCTGGGGAACATCGGAGTTGCCGGAGGCGGCATAAATGCCCTGAGAGGTCAGTGCAATGTGCAGGGCTCCACAGACATGTGCATACTGAACCATATACTTCCCGGTTACCTCAAGGTCCCTACACCAGCTCAAACAACTTTAGCTTTATATAATGAGGCCAATTATAATTCAGCACAGGCCGCTAACCCGGTCCATAGCTATACTGTGAGGGGAAATTCAGGCGTAGATCCTGCAAGCGCACATTGGTGGCAGAATGGAACCAAGTACATAGCAAGCCTGCTTAAGGCATGGTGGCCGACACAAACCCTTGACACAGGATACAGCTATCTCTCCAAGAAAACAGCAGATTACAGTATGCTGTCAATATTCGATGCAATGCATAATGACCTGCTCGCAGGGTTCATCTGCGACGGTGAGAACCCGGCAGTAACAGACCCTGACAGCAATCATGTGAGAGAGGCATTAGGGCATCTCGACTGGATGGTCTGCATTGATCCTTTCGAGACAGAAACAGCAGCATTCTGGAAGAGGCCGGGTGTGGATCCAACAGCCATAGGCACCACTGTCTACCTGCTGCCGTGCGCCGTTGCTCTTGAAAAATACGGCTCAAGAAGCAACAGTGGAAGATGGGCTCAATGGCACTGGAAGGGTGGAAACCCCCCTGGAGAGGCCAAGCCTGACCTTGAGATACTAACACTCCTTGGTTTAGAGATTCAAGGCAAAAATCATACTGTATTGCCCGCTCCGATTACAAACCTGAACTGGCCGTATTTCAATTACAACCCTGATGATGATGAACTAACAAAAGCAGAAAAGTGTGCAATGGAAATCAACGGCTACTGGCTGAACCCGGATGGAAGCATTGATACGACGACTGTCAATCCGAGTGGTCTGGTTACCAGCTTTGCTGCTTTAACAAACACCGGGACTACCTGTTCGGGGAACTGGCTCTACTGCAACCAGTTTGTTGATCCTGTCAACTTTGACGCCTTTGAAAATGCAAATCCGGGTATCTGGGCATCAACACCCGGAAACCGTACTGCGAGGCGTTACACTCCGGATGTTCCCAATGGTGGTCTGTCGGCAGATCCTCTATACACCGGCATAGGTCTCCATTCCTACTGGTCATGGTGCTGGCCTCTAAACAGGAGAATCATTTACAACCGCGCCTCAACTTATCAAAGTGACGGTGGATCTTCAGGCGCCGGTCTTGCAGGCGACCCGATCGCTCCTAATAAGTATGTTCTGAGGTGGGATGGTGCATGGAAGGGAGACGTGCCCGACCACGGAGGCGCACCGGGAGCTGTCTATCCGTTTATCATGACAAAGGAAGGTCATGGACACCTGTTCGGAGGGTGGACTGTGGCAGAGGGTCCATTCCCATGGCACTATGAGCCTACGGAAAGCCCGATAACCTATCCTGCATGGCTGGGAGCTTACAGGATGAACCCGACTGTCCATATTTACGAAGGTGCCCTATTTGCTCAGCACGGAGAAATCACTCCCACGTACCCCATCTTTGCAACGAGCTACAGACTGACCGAACACTGGCATGGCGGCTCTATGACAAGAAACCTGCCAAGGTGCAATGAGCTTCAGCCCGAGCCATTTGTTGAGATGAGCGAGGAGCTTGCAGCGATAAAAAGTATCGCAAATGGTGAGCTTATTCGCGCCACATCTGCACGCGGTAGTATTGAAATCAAGGCATGTGTGACCAAGCGATTCAAGCCATTCAGGGTAAACGGCACGATTGTTCATCAGGTGGGTTTCATCTGGCATTGGGGCTATATGGGTCTTAGCACCGGTCCCAGCGCAAACATACTGACGCCTTTTATTGGAGACGCTAATACGAGAATTCCGGAAACCAAGTGCTTCATGGTAAACATAGAGAAGATAACATAGCCATGAGATAAGATTCACCTTATAAACCTTAGATTGCCCCGGCAATTGCCGGGGCAATTTTTTAATGGTTCTTGAGGGATGGGAGTGGATAACCCCTCCTGACCTCCCCTTAC
>JACUUX010000070.1 GCA_014859105.1 Nitrospirota bacterium | reverse complement strand
ACGCGGAATAGTGTCTCTTATGCCGAACTCGGCATAGGAGACACACCATGGCAACACAGCTGTTAAATGCAGATGCTGCTCTTGTCACCATTCAGGATCTGTTGGGTCACAGCAAGATTACCACAACGCAGTGCTACTGTAAGGTTTCCAATCTGAAAGTTCAGAGGGATTACTATAAAGCCATAAATGCTGTTTTGCAGAGAACTCTGCCAATACATGAAAATATTTTTGAAAAAGCTAAAATAGGGATAACGGATAGCATTATTAACTAATTGAAAACATAAGAAAAAGCAGGTTATGTTACGTATAGCAGGAAGAAGCTGAAAAAATTATCTGAGACTGTTTGACCGACCTTTTTTGACTAGACTACGGGACAAATTGCTTGTTTTCGTTAAATACAAGTGCGACACAGTCTTTCTTAGAACATCCACTTCTTATGACGTATGCTTTCGTATCCAGGTTTCCAACTGCTTGCGCGGAATCAACTCCACGACCTGCAACTCATTACCCGGTGTTTGATGAATGATAAGCCTGTGGTGAATACCAACCTTCACCCGATAATAATCCGGCATTCTCTCTATTCCGAGTGTCTGCCGCAATATGGCTTTGTCTCTCGATGCGAATCCGATAGCAGCCTGCATTGCCTTTACCACCAAAGCTGAGGGCAAATTTTCACAGCTCTTTCGAAAAGAAGTGGTGAAATCCGGTATGCGGACTTTCTCGGGAACAGGCGGCAGAAAATCCGCCTCGCTGTCCGGCATTTCCTGTGACGGGGCCTTTTGGTCACGCTGCTTGGATATTATTTCATGTGCATGATGCAGCTCTTTCCTCAACCTCAGCTTGGATTCCTGCTGACTCCTGATTTCCATTTTCAGTGCCTCAATCTTGCTTTTAAGCGCAACGATTGCTTGTTTTCTTTCTTCCCCATCCTCTTCGGCCATTGTATCATTCTTGGTCGGCTTCCCAATTGGCCGGACATCTTCCAATGGTGCGACGGCGGTCACGCCCTGAAGCTTCTTCTCGAGTTCTGCGAGTGCCTTCTCTTTTCCTTGAAGGTCCTTTAGCGCCAGTGAGCTTTTTTCTCTGGCTTCAGACAACTGTTCCTGCAGTTTCTCAATCCTTTCGTCTTTATCTTCCTCGGCGATTCTCTCAGAGTCTTTTCCCATTATCCAGTCCCAATAATCCTCTATCGGGTCGCCCCACGGCTCCAGATCCAATGTGATCCGGCGCTTGCGTATCGCGTCAATCAATATTTGGTTGTCTAACTTGCGCTCTGGCTCTGATACAATAGCCGCCCGTCCGAAAACAATACTCAAGGCGGGCAGAATATCCTCAAATGCATAACTCAGTTCAAGGAGACAATGATCTTCATTGTCGGCAAAAGCTTTAATACACAAAGCTTCAAGGTCTCTGAGCTTATCGGGCTTTTCCAAAAGCTGATGCTTCAGCCTGTCTGATTCGGAGAAATAGCGATCTTTTTCAGGGAGATGAGGGGAAAGCTTACGGATCGTCTCCGTATCTTGCGCTGTAAGGGCGGAGTCAAAGAGTTCGAACATATGCTCTACGGCCAGCTCTTCTTTCCCCTGCCGGCTCTTTAACTCCGAAAGCATTTCCAGCGCAACCTCCCGGAGCCCGAAGATGTCCGCACGGCGATAGGCTGCCAGCAACTGCGCATCGTTCATCTTCGAGGGTGCAAGTTTTTTCAACTCGTATGGCCTCAGGTCAGCTATATATGACGCATCGTCAACAAGCCCCGGGTTTTCACGGAGCTGGGATTTTGTGATGCCGCTGTAAGCTGACGCGTCCCGCATTCTTAGCTGGTCTTCGTTGTAGCAGCATTTCTTGTACTTCTTGCCGCTGCCGCACCGGCACGGATCATTCCTTCCCAGCTTTTTCACTGGGCGCCTTACCGTGCCACCATCGCCAATAATGACAGGTAGCGGCTCAGCCGGCAGTTCTGAAAGAACATCACCCCCGATCAGCCTGAAACGGCTATTGATGCCTTCATCTCCTCTTTCAAGTAGATCAAGAGCAGCATCCAGAAGAAGTCTTCCTTCTCCGTAAGAGATCTTTTCCATCAGTTCCCATAAGACCTTTTTGACAGGCTGTTTGGGATAGCTGAATTTGAGCGCGAGTTCGACGGCAAGCCCTGCAGCAAGTGCCTGGCGCTCATATGATAGTTCTTCCGACAATGCGACCGTCAATAAAGGCTCGATAGCACTTTCGCACTGATAGTTGTACGGATACCTGATATCGATGATAACGTTAACCACCTTAAGCACTTCAGCAAGAACAGAGGGATCAAATGCTATCTTATTGACAGCTGCAACATTGAGGAGAATGCCGAGAGCATGGTCTTCTCCCCTTTCAATCAGACGGACTGCGAGTTCATCATATGCCCCCGGGGTCAGACACTCCATATCTTTCGCAACCTGCCGGACCTCGGGCTGGCAGCGGTGCGCTTTCTGAAGGTGCCCGATAAACCTATCAGGGGACATTTCCATCACATAATATAGCACATGAAATGCCGCTGTTCATCTCATATTTTCATAAAAAATTTCTCAAAGCATAAATCCATATGTTACGCCTTCAAGCTCTGAGAACTTTCTGGATATCATCCGACAGCTCTTCAGCCCGAGTTCATCAGAAAGCTCTTTCATCCTCCTCAAGTCAGATGCACGTGGGTTGATCTTCACTTCATAGGCATCCTTATGGTTAAGAATAAAATCAATCTCGACCCCGCTCTTCCTCTGGTAGTAATTGAGTTCACCTTTTACTCTCAGGTTCTGAAAAATGCTGTTCTCAAAAATATGGCCCTCATCCAGTCGTGCAAAATGATTGGCAAGTCCTGTGTCACAAATATAGACCTTCGGCATCTTCCTGACCTCGGTGGATCTTCCTTTGCTGAACGGACGGATCGTCTTGATAAAGTACGTTCCTTCCAGAAAAGCCATATAATCATAAAGTGCAGGCCGTGAGACCTTCAGGTCTCTTGAGATGCGCTGGATATCAAGCTTTGAACCCGTGCTTTGCATCAGAAGAAGCATGAGGTCCCTGATGACGTCGTTCCGGCGGAAATCGCCAAGTTGCAAAACTTCGAGCTGGAAAAACGATGTAAAGACATCCTCAATCGCCTTTGCTTTTTCCTTTGTGTCCTCCTTCAGCACAATCTCTGGAAATCCACCATAGCGCATATATTCCTCATATAGCCGGTCTATTGCATTAAAAATCGGCTTAGTTACAGCTGCTTCATTTTTTGGAATTTTAAAAGAAGACTTTTTGAATACAAGGAACTCCCTGAATGTAAGTGGAAAGAGCTCGAAAATAGCCTTCCTTCCGGCAAGGGATTCGGTGAAGAGGTTCTTCAGATAATAACTGGCTGAGCCCGTTACAAAAAACTTTACTTTGTAATGATCAATGAAATACTTAATAACTGAAGGCAGCGTCCTCACATGCTGGATTTCATCAAGAAGGATACACGACCTTTTCCTAAAGCTAAGACCGAGGAATTCGAGGGTTGCCTTAATTTTTTCGTAGTCCTCTTCCTCGAAGTATTTTCTGTTCAGTGGATTTTCGAGATCGAGAAAGAGCCTGTTTTCGGTTTTGATACGGTCTCTGATAAGGGTGAGGAGGGTTGTCTTGCCTGTCCTTCTCATGCCCGTAATGATAACCGCCTCAGGGGTATCGAGATGTTTCTCGATATCGGTGTATATTGCCCGCGGGTAAATCATGACTACAGTTTACATAAAGTAGAGCTATTTGTAAATTAGTATATGCACATCGCTCTTATACGCAAGCTGAGAAAGCTCTCGACATATTCGTGATAGTCTTTGATTACATGGTCTCTTAGGTTGAAAATATTCATTCGTGCCTTATAACTTTATTCCATATGTTATCGATAATTGTAACCATAGTCTTATAACTCCTCAATAAATTTCGGCAACATGTCAACTCGCAAGAACAATGCATTCACTTTTCGCGGCGGAAATCGAGTCCACCAATATGATACTCATTAAGTGTTAGATGATTCCTAGTAACAGTTTCGTCCAGTCCGGTCTTTCCTCGCAAATTAGTTTTCTGACGATGCGTTCTGCAATCAGCGCGAAATTCGGAAAAGACTCTCTAACAGCGTTAATTTTTTCTGCATCGTTTCCACATAACACACCACTATGAGCCACTTGGCTTCGATATTTGTAAATATCTCGAAGTTCACGGTATATCGATAGGCGCTCATTCTTATCAGCAGAAATCAGCCAGCTTCCACGAAGTCGAAAAGTTAGTAAAAGTTGTTGATTATTTATATTATCATCAAGTAATGCCATCTCTAGAGCAATACCTAGATCTAGTATTTTATCTTCAATTTGTTCTCTTCGTTTAGATTGAGAAAGACGTGAAAGCACACGACTATACCGTACTTTTTCCTTGTCAGGCATAGTCAATAATGAAGATAAAACAGTGTTAATTTCATCCGCCTGATCGATGGTGATTTTAGTTACTCTATGCCCAATTACATCATGTAGAGGAGCACCTCCTCCTGATCCCCAAAATAACCCTATAGGCATTTGTGGTAAAGTGTACGCGGTTGAAAAATATGGAATACACGAAGTATTTTCAATTGCGTTCAACGAGAGGGATGCATCATAAAGTAATTTTGAAGATTCCCAAAAATCCTTGTCTCTTTCGAAAGTAGATGAAGGGTCTTCGTCTTTGTGAGATCTTGTGATTTTTGTCAGATATGTGATTGCTGCTTTAGGCTTTGGTTGTTGATGCCCAGTAGCATCAAAGCTATGTTTTAGGTAATGCTCTTTCTCACGTGAATCTGGCATTTCCGAGATAGGCGTTATACAAAGACCATTTTTTAACTGGATAGACTCGTCAACTTCAACAGCCAATACCCACAAGGTGTTAATGATTGGAATCTCGCCAGAATCTAAGAAAGTATTAAGGTTCTCCTCTGCAACTTCTTGTCCAAATTCGTTTATTGCCCATAAAAACCACATGGCAAGAACTTTAGGTTCAAATCTCGATGCACTTGATCCTTTAGAAATCATATGGCCTTCTAGATTCATAACCCTAGGATCAGACTCCAACAAACTCAAGACCCGCTTTCCTATATCTGTGCTTTCAATTAATCCAGAATATTGTAGATATAAGCGCGTTTGAATATCGTGAGTGAACGAGAATCTTTCTAATTCAGGTTTTGGAATATTAAGATGACCTAGTTCCATGTTCTTCATCTAACGCCACGCATGAGGCGCAAGTGACAGCCGCACCAAGCCGCTGTCACTTGGCTAATCTCAAACATCACTTCTGATTGCAGGTGAAGCTGGGGATCTGTTTCTCCACCAAGTCCGTTCCAGAACCTCTCCCGCCCACCATGAACACCGTGTATACAGATCATGTCTATGACCGCTCGGAAGGCTGATGGGTTTCTTGTGATAGTGTCACGAAGGAATTGCCGACGATCTGCAAAAAAGCCCTTCCTGATTCCAACTTGGGCAAGCCGGTGATATAGAGGGGACTGGTCTCTCATTCGATGGAAACCAACTGTCACGCGGTTAGCCGTTGCTTCCCTTAAGAGGAATTGTTGGATTGCGGAGGCTGCCCGCAGATTAGAATCAAATGATTCCATCCACTCCTCGAACCCCTGAATCCTGGGGCCTCGGTATTCACTTGGCGTCATGCGAACGAAAGAGTCGCTGGCTGATGCGAGTACCGGAAGCGTCTCGGGGCATACCGCAACTAGGATAACTGCCGTCTCAGGGCATGGGAGCTTGGTAAACAAATCCAAAGCAGCAGCCATTTCCTTCTTGTAAACGCCACCTTCGAGGCCTTTGACAATATGGAAAGCCGCTGCCTTCAAATAGCAGCTCTCCAATTGCCTGAGTAGTTTTCCGCTCATCTTTCTTGTCCTCTCTGGCCCAACATTCATTTTTATGCATATTCTATATTTTATTAAGAGATTATAATTTTAAAGCGTGTTTGTCAATGAAATGAAATCTGTATGAAAATACGTTAGAAGGCTGATAAATCTATATAATATTGTTGTTTTTAATAAGATTTAGAATACACATAATAGTGTCACGTCCCAGGTAATCGATACCACTTCATTCCCAGGTAATGGAGACCACCATTTTTATAATATCACTTGTGCCTCATTTTTGAATTAACATTTTTGACCTCTATTTTGCCTTTCAGCCTGTAACTTGTTCCCTTGAAAATGGAGATATCCGCCCGGTCGAATATTCGATCAATTGTTGCATTGGCGATGACCGGATCCGGGAATACCTGCGGCCATTCATCTATGTCTCTGTTGGATGTCAGTATCATTGCCGAGCTGTGTTTCCTTCTGTCCAGAAGATCGAATATTTCCTCCGCCACTTCCCTGCTCATGGTAGTCACTCCCCAGTCGTCGAATATCCATAGCCGTGCCGATAGGATTTTTTTAAATAAGGTATCAAGATTGTTTTCGGCCTTGGCCCGGAGCATATCTTCTACCAGTCTTTTGATGCTGTTACAATAAACACTGTATCCCCTATTTGCCGCCAGCACGCCTATAGCCAAGGCAAGATGGGTCTTGCCGTTATGTAAATCTTCACATAAAGGAAATTCAATTGTGGTGCCATAGTGTCCAGCAAAACGCTCATAAATGGGATTAAGCAGAGGATCATATTTGGAGGCCTCAAGGGCGAAGCATTTCGGATTATCAGAAACGATTCTCTTTGGCACGCCACCCAGCTCCCTGAACATTTCCTCCAGGGTTGAAAGTGTGGTCGGCATATCGTATGACCATACAAGATACACCATCATATACCGTGAGTATCCCAGTACTCCTATAAACATCCATAGGATGCGTTTCTTTCCGCTATCAGGGTCGATGACATTGCGTAGCTTGCCCCAGTCAAGTATAAGTGCCTCACCAGGAGCGTAGACGATTTCCTGGATGAGTGTTCTCCTGACATTTTCGCCAATGTCTATTAGTCTGTGACGGTGCAGGAACCGATAAAAGCTTGAACGCCCTGTACCTACCGGCAGTTCTTCGAAAATGGTAACAGGCTGCCAGCCTGCCCGCAACCGGTCTTCAATCCATTGCCTCTGCTCTTGTAACTGCAGATCAGCTTCTGATGTTTTCAATGACCGGCCATCGACCGGATCAGGAAAGATGGCTTCAGGAAAAGGAGGTATAGGCGTGGTTCCGTCAAGATACCCGTACTCTCGCGCTTTCTCCTTGATGTGCGATACGCGATTCTTACCTACTTTAAGGTCTCTGCAAATGGCATTAAAGCCCTTGCCGGATACCAGTTGCTCTACTATCTTCCTTTCCATTAACCGCCTCCTGTTTTTGCCAGTCATGATGTCCTCCTTGCAATAAAAATATGGACATCATAACTGCTCCTACAGGTGGTCTCGTTTACCTGGGAATGGACTCCCGAAAACCGGTATCGGTTTGGTGGGAATGGATACCCTAAAATCGGTATCGTTTATGTGGGAATAGACCCCCTAAAATCGGTATCGGATTGGTGGGAATTACACCCCTAAAATCGGTATCGAATTGCTGGGACGTAACATGAAAGCATCGATACCTTCCATTTAATATATTCTTAATATTGAATGTATTAATATATTCAATATTTTGTCAAGAAATTTTTGACAAAATTATAGAAGATAGCACATTTTTTTATGGTTATAAGTTTTTCGGGAGGGAAAGGGGCAGTCTGCTTTTCAAGTGTGGTGCATCCCTGTCCTCTTTTTTGTGCTGACACTTGTTATTTAGAACATTAACTGTATCCTTGCTAATACCTTATCTACAGAGGCGTCTCCTGATGTGAGAACACCCTTTCCTCTCCAGCTATTCGGCGTGAAGTACTCATTATCATACCAGTCGTGCTGATAGTTGAGCTGTACCTTAACATTGTAGTTGAGATATTTGTTGATCCCGAGGGTTACTGAACGTACAAGGTTATCACATATTGTGAGGGGATTGCCGTTCGTGTCTGTATAACCCCGAATTTGGAACCGTTCCTGTACATCTGCCCTGATTTCTTCATACCGCGCTGCCAGTTCCCAACCGCTTTCCATAGCGAGTATCTTTTCTTCGCCGGTTACGAGCCAGGTTCCATCAATATGCCATCCGTCGGTAACCAGATCCGGCAGACCATTGCTTCGCCCTTCTTCCGCCCGGGTGTATGCAGCTTTCAAGGAGAACGGCCCATAGAACCACTGAATATCGCCGCCCCAGCGCAAGCGCTCTCCTTCAACAGCAAGTCGCGGAAACAATTCAAATTTTTCCGATGTTCTTGCCCGGATGCCGGATTCTCTTTTCTGTTCACCGGTGTAGGTGGCATTCAGGGCGATTTTTGTCTTTCTTGTCCATTCGGGGCCTTGCGCAAAAGGCAATACCGCAATACGTCCAGCAAACTCCATGTCAGCATTTTCAGCATCGTTTAAATGAATCCCCTCACCATTGAATACACCTACTCCGTATTCGAAAACACCAGCATAGGGTTGACCTAAATTGTGCAGCATGACCCCAATATCCTCAGCCGGTGCTACGCTTGTGGTAATGTTTGCACGCTCCACGAAATCAAGATATTTTTCAGGATAAAGTACCTCATAGCTAAATGGTTCCTTAAACTGGCCAATCCTTAAATTGGCCCATGGAATGTATCCAAAATTCACATATGCAAAAATAAGTTCTGACTCATCTTCATTAATGTTTACTTCGAAGTTGTAGCCGATCTTTTCAAGGACAACCCCTTCAAACCCAATCCTGAAACGCCGGATATCAAAGGTGCTTGCGAGAGTGTCGTCTGTATTTATTTGCCTCTCTTTCTCATGTCCCCTGTAGTCGAGGTGAAGGATACCTACGGGGCGGAACTCGAACTTGCCATCCCGTGACTTTATATAAGGTCCCTTATCCCAGCCTGCTGTCACGCCGCTGACAGATTCAGGTGTTTTCGGCTGTACTGTATCCTGAGCAACAGCGGACTTCTGGTCCTGCACTTGTACAGCCGGCGGTACCGGCTTATCAGCTTTGAGCCTGTGCACTTCTTCTGCAAGTACTTCGCGTTTGGTTTCGCTATCCTGGAGGCGCTTTTCCAGAACTTCGATCCTCTGCAACAATTCTTCATATCTTTTGTCGGGGCTGGCCGAATCTCCTTGTGCCATCGTTATCCCCGGAATTAAGAACGTGATAAATACAACAATAGAAGTGTAAATATATATATTGAATGCTGAGAATAACCCTTTAAGAGATACTTTTGCCTTTTTCATATCTTTACCCTCCTTTTATTTTATGATTTGTTTTAAAATGATTGTGCCGATATTCGAAATATATTATTATTGTTTTCCGATATCGGATTGTTATAAAAGAATACTAAAAATATATGCCTTGTCAAGAGATATTTAATCATCACATCATTGGCAAGCAATTATTGGGGAGGAGTTTTGTATGTTGAGAGATTTCTTTCTGGGATTCATAAAGATTCATATTCTATATCATGCCTCGAAAGAACCTGTCTATGGCCTATGGCTTATAGAAGAACTCGGACGGCATGGATACAAGTTAAGCCCGGGGACCCTTTATCCGATCCTTCACAGACTCGAACAGGAGAAACTCCTTAAGTCACATACCGAAAATATTGCCGGGAAGATCAGAAAATATTACAGGATAACCCCGAAGGCTGAGAGAATGCTTTCAAAGATAAGAGAGAAGATAAGGGAGCTTGTGGATGAAGTGATGGAATGAACCCATTGCAATGTCGATGAAGGTTTAGATATGGAAATTGTTTACATCGCGCTACTGACGCTTATCGCCGCAACTGTCGGAACAATCACAGGCTTTGGCACTTCAACGATTATGATTCCGGTACTCGTGATATTCCTGTCGCCTGTGGAAGCTATATTTTTGGTGGCCATTATTCATTGGTTCGGCAATATTTGGAAAGTCGCTCTGTTTCGGAAGGGTATTGATTTTAAACTTATCTCTTTGTTCGGCATAGTCGGTTTAACCACGAGTTACATTGGCGCCTCCATATCGCTTGGCGCAAATGAAGAGATTTTACTTCGCCTATTAGGTATGTTTCTCGCTTGCTACTCGATTTTTCTGATATTCCAGTCAAAATTTAAAGTCCGGGCCGGACTCGGTACTGCCCTGTCTGGTGGTGCTCTCTCTGGCTTTTTCGCCGGGATGTTCGGCATTGGCGGAGCGATACGCAGCATGTTTTTGTCGGCGTTTGATCTGCAAAAAGCAGTATATATCGCAACCGCAGGAGCAATCGGTCTCATGGTGGATGCTACCCGTATCATTACTTATTTCACGGGGGGCGTAACATTGTCAAGGGAATTATGGTGGGGCTTGCTGGTTTTTATCCCAGTTTCTTTTCTGGGAGCGAATATTGCAAAAAAAATTGTACACAAAATACCGCAGGAAAAATTTCGCAAGGTCATTGCTGTATTTCTTTTTGTGATCGGATTGAAATTGATTTTGGCTCCTTAGGTATTAACGGATCTTCAAAATATAAAGAGAAAACGTTTTATTCTTCCTAACGCTCCCGGATCGAATCTGCTTTTACACATTAGGAGGGGAAATCAGCAATTATTAGAAATCAAATAATTTGCGGATACTATGTGAACTCTTGCTCTCTATCCAGACTCCATGAGGCGTTGATAACAGGAAGTACGCTTGCCCATCAGAAGTCTCAGGAATATGAGTTGCCCCAAAGGAA
>JACUUX010000069.1 GCA_014859105.1 Nitrospirota bacterium | reverse complement strand
ATAGATTTCTTGAAGCCTTGCCTTCCCACCCAAGTTTTTTAATGCCCATCCGACAACTGCCTTCCACGTTGCGTTGCTCAATGTGACGAGATCAAGGCTTGTTTTTACGGCTGCGTCGAGAAAGCCGATAACGAACCTGTCTTTTCTGAGGTTAATACAGTATTCGTGTACTATTGGTATAAACTTGCCGGAGTAGGATATCTTATCGCTGAAACAATTGTGCTGTTCCTTAATAACTATGCTTTCCACTACCCCGGGCGCCATTTTGACCACATCTGCCTGTATCGACCATAACCTACCAGACTTCCGTATATCCCCTACTAAAACCGAGTAATGTCCATTACTTGCAAGAGCCTCATAAATGTTGTAAAAAGCAGTCTGGAGTTTCTTAATGAATTCTTCATAAGTCTCCGAACGGCTTAAGTCATCAGGATGAGGTGCCGTACCCCATACATTCCCGGAATAAGTTATTATGTCCCAATAAGGCGGATGGAAAAAAACGTAGTCTGCAGGGTCTCCAAGTCTTTCAAGAAGGCTATCCCTTAAAATGTTGAATCCTGTGTGCAGATCCAGCCCAACATAGCGGATGCCAAACTCTCTTGCAACATCCCTTGATGTCCCTCCGCCTTCCGCAGGATCACAAAAATACTTTGGTTTAAAAAACAGAAGAAGATCTTTGATGAGTCTTCCTGGGCAGTTTCCTCTCCATTTTGCATCGCCGTACAATCCTCTATGAGGATAGGAAACAACAGATTTTATGTTTATATCGTTGTGCAAACCAGATATCAGTCCCATTTTTTTGTCCTCGTCTAAGTCGTCTATGTCTTCTTTTAAAGATTCGAAACAAGTTAACTCATCCCATGCTGAGTCTTGCATGTCCGCTCCCGAGCAGTCAGCTCCGTACCACCGGCAATTCAAGCACCGCACATCTATGGATGCATCTTTATACATTGCCCACCTCCGAGTGAATCTTCCATGCACGATGCTTTTTCAAGGATTAGTTCCTGTTCTTCAAGAGTGAGATAGTAGCATCTGTCAGGGCCAAGCTCAAGCCTATATTCGCTAACAAAAGTCCCCCAGAAGTTTACTATGACTTTGTTTTCTATCGTGGCCGGCAGCCCCCAATCATCATCGCAGTGCCTAATCTCGTAGTAGTTGAGATTTTTGTTTTTTTCTTCTTCTGGAATTCTTCCTTCCAAAACAAAAAAAGGAATTTTTTCTAACATTGTATATGCCCCCTTTTTTTAAAAAATTGCTTACAACAGGTTCAGCACAAAACCTTCTGAAATTTTTACCCACAACCAAAGGCCAGTAGCCTCTTCGCTTCGCAAAGTCGACTATCGGTTTTGCCGGTAGTCCCGTGGTTTCTCTAAGTCTGCGAATCAGAATTAAAGCCCTATCTGCTCGTTTCAAAAATCTTCTTGCCATGATGCCTCCTGAAAAATAAAAACCCCACAGTTTTGCACCGTAAAGTACAACCCTGTGGGGTTTTGGGTTCTTATAAAGATATTATTATCTCAGTGATAAAATCTTCTCAGAACCATCGTTTGTTTTGACCACCATAGTATGGTAAGCTATCTCAATGGCTACTACATTTTCGGGTATAATGCCCACTACTGTAATTTCCCCATGTTATGGGAATGCCATACCAGATTACCTTTAGCTTGGATACCAGATCAGAAACCGATGACGGTACTTCGCTCATAATGGAACAAAAGTGTGTTGTGCCGAGCTTGATATAAACAGGGTTACCTTTATACAGGGTCTTAATTGTGTGATTCAGGCATTCCTTTTCTATATCTCCTTTCTTAACAAAGTTGCCATTCAGGAAAACATCCAACGGAAAATACTCAAGTTGATGTTTTGTGAGGTCGATTTTATCAGAAATGCCTTCTTTAAGAACCGCCTCAATATAAAAACCATCGACCGCATTATCAGAAACTACACAGTCCAGTATGCTCTCTCTGTAGTCTGCATCGTTTAAGTATCTGCTGCAGTCTATGGCAATACTTCCGATTGATTTGCTGCTTTGCCATACTCTTTAATTAACATAGACACTGCTTTTTTTGATAAAAGCAATTCACTCATACTACCTCCTTTTATCTTCGAGCGTATTTTCCTTCTGTGAGTCGAATTTCGTTCCCGTCAAGCTTGAACTCACCTGTCCACCATATATCTCCATCGGGACCGTCAGAGATTTGGATATAAAATTCGTATACGTCCTTTTTCTTGTTGTAGCTGATTGAGGAATGGTAGGGATCATAAAAATATTGCCCTACATGCTCTCCATCTTTGTGTACAGATCCGTACGGCGGCTTGCCTTCGGCAACCCACCTCCAATAGCCAACAAGTGCCTTGACAAGCGTATTGGTTTTGCTATCTGATTCACTTAAATAAGGTTACAGCACTGCTTTTTTGCCTTCTTTTCTCTGGTCAAATCTGATTTCAAGCTCTGCTCCGCAAATACTACATAATGTCTTGTCCATAAATCCCTCCTCTATTTTCTGTCTAAAGCTCTGTATGCGATAAAATATTTTTCCTTCAAAAAAAATACCCCACAGGCAATTACCTTGCTGGTACCGCCTTGTGGGGCTATGGTTCTTCTATTAGATATTAGGATTTAGGAAAGGGCTTTAACGAAAATTTTCAGCCATTGCCTGACGCCAGCCTTTTCTAATAAGCATTCCTTTCCTGTCCGATTGTATTTCTACTATAAAATCGTTTGCCCTTCTCGCTATAGCCGAAAAGGATAAAGAATGTCCGTATCTCTTGAAGTTTTTCCTTTCGATTCGCTTTGCGTAACTGTCGAACCTCTTGAAGGTCACAAACTCTGCTGTTTGCATTGCTTCCCTCTTTCTTAGACGCTCCAGTCTTTCCTGTATAAGGGCATCCAGAAGTATTAGGTAGTTGAGCGCATCCGTTATTTTCTCGTTCCAACGGTCATAAGAATAACTGGTACCGTTGTCCAAGTCGTCCACAAAGTCTACGATAGAAATAACATGCTTAAACCATATTCCCCTGAGCGCCTTCTCTGGTGTGATGCCCTGAGCCATCGCTGCCTTCTTAAAATTGGATAGGCGATCGCTATTTCTCGCATACTCTTTTTCCTTGGCTCCAAGAACCTTTCTTATCGTGTTGATCCTTTTTTCCAAGACGTCCTCAAATTCTCTGCTGTCCATTGCTTCTCCCTGAAATAAAAAAGGGCTATATTACGGAAACATATAGCCCTTTTGATGCTGTTCTTGAAATATTTAAAAAGCTCCGGCTATCTGATGTGCAAGTTTTTCGGATATAACCCCCGCAGCTTCTACCCTGTCTATGTTTGTCTTTTTTGCCTTCGCTACTATCCTGGTCCTATAGGTCTGGTAGTCTGACTTTACTTCTCTTTCGGTATAAAGCCTCGAAGCTGAACCCTGTGTGGCATCGGTTACCATCGTACCTCTCACTCCGCCTTCGACTTTTTCCTGTATCTGTACATCCACAGTCCCAAAGAAAGTCTCGACTTTAAAGGCGCTGCCCACAGCCGCTCCAGCAAGACCGCCGACTATTCCGCCTGCCAGAGAACCTTTCCAGTCACCGCTAATAGCTGCACCGGCTAATGCACCACCAAAGCCTCCTGCAAGCATACCATCGGCTGTCAAGCCCTGTTTTTCGTAATCCATATAAAGGACGTTTGCCTGGATTATGTATCCTGCATTGGATGGGTCGCTAACGAGTTCTATCCCTTTCTGCCTCAGCCTCTCGCAGAGACTTTCCTCAAACGCTATCTCCTGCATATCGGAAGTGTTTGTTACCCTAACATAAGCAGTTCTGTTTTTGGCAAGCGTTGCAGCGTCAAGAAAAATCGTATCAGACATATTCGCAGTCACGGTCATCTTTGCGTGCTCTATTGCGTGCATGGTCTGAGCACAGCCTATGAGCGATGGGATAAGAATAATCATTAAAAAAATAGTTAGAATTTGTTTTGCCATATCTATCTCCTCCTTAAATCTCAAGATTTTTACGTATAAACAGGCAATCCTACCTGAGTAGGATGCGTAATTTTCTATAAAAATCTAATTAAATGTTCGTTAAATGATAATGACTATTCATAAAGGCATCCGCAGCTTATCAGTTGACCTCCACATTTCGGACACCGTTGGACATCGCAACCGGGGTGATGATGTCCGCCGTGCTTGATATTGCAGTCGTGACACCGGCCCGATTCTTCTTGAAAATGTTCTCTGGAAGAAGGCAGTTCGGTTCCATCTGGAAATATCACCGTCAGATTATGGGTACATGTATCACTCGTCAGCATATCTTGATTACACCACCGGCAAACAGCCATGATAAAATACCTCCGTGTTATTAGATATTAATTAATACTCATGCGGGAACAACACAGTCGTTGCAGATCTGTCAGCCTCGGTAATTATACATATCTTTACATCACCGTATTTGTAGGACGAGAGCAGCCTGAATCCATTCTTAAGAGAAAACTCGTTTTCCTTCCTGTCTTCTTCGCAGAGATCTCCCCAGTCTCCCTGTGAGTGACGATTGAGTGATAGATACACGAACTTTGCGAGGTCAGGGTCTTCGGTTATCAACGAATTTACTCCTCTTGTGACAACAGTTTGTCCAAGTGAAAATTTTATAAAATACTCCTTTCTCAGTTGATTTCTTTGTTTATTATTTTTGAGAGACAAACTCCCTCATTCAACATTTTCGTAATTTTTCTCATGGCAACTACAGGGCGCCTTGCTATAAAAGGGATGGTTATCTTTGTGACCTTCGTTCCGTCTATCTCCTTGAAATGACCGATGTACAGCTTCTGTCCTTGATCGAAAACCCACCCTGTTGCACTGTAGTGTGTCCAGCCAAAATCATTTTTCACTGGTGCTCCTTTCTGTTTTTGCTTTTAAAAGGGTAAGTGCTCAGCCCAGTATTCGTAAGGATACCTGCCATCGGGAGTTGTCCTTACTCCAATATGACTCTCGGTTATAAAAAGAAAATACCTCCCGATAATCCTGAATCTTATAATCCTGCCGCTCATTTTTACTTACCTCCTGTGCTTGTTTATTCTTCGCCGAATTCCCACATTATCGTTCCGTCGGGATATATGGATCGCTTAAAAGTCTTAACCTTGCCTTCTTTTGAAAGCCTGCCCTTGCCGATTTCTAAAGGTTTGTGATTTTTTGGTTCTTTTCTGGTTTTTCTGCCATTTTTCACCTAATATGCCTCCTTAAAAAAACAAGCCCCATGAGCGATACCAAATGGTACTACCCATGGGGCTATGATTTACTAATAGATATTAAGAAAAACTACTCTGACTTATACAAACGTGATAATTTCGCTTTGACTTTCCACCGACTCTATACGAGGTCTGGCAGTAGTTTCCTTAAACTTGACTCTATATTTCCGCTCGAAATAGTCCAGGTAATAAGAGTACTTTTTCTCCCTGACTCTCGGATCCAGGATGTGGATATTGGCTGTGTCAGTCTCTTTTCTGATTGCCCTGCCAATGCCCTGCTTGACCAGTAAAAAGGTTTCATACTGGTATAAAGTGTAATATATGCCTTTTAAGTTTTTCGTTAAGTAGTAATTTCTTACTGCTACTTCGTAGGGATTATTAGGAGAACTGAAAGGCAGTCTCGTAATTATAAGGTCGGAAACCACATCGGGGATGTCTATGCCAGTCCAACCCGATGCGGTTACAAGCACCCCTCCGTTTTTCCGGAATTCCTCTGCTATGGACAATAGGGGCCAGCCTGTCCATGGAAGATATGAATACATGGGCTTTGATACCGTATCTTCTAAAGCTTCCACCCATGCGCGGGTTTCCATATGAGAAGGGCAGAGTATGAGCGTACCTTTTTCCGCTCTTGAAATAATCCTAGCGACAAGCTTCTTGAGATCCCATACGTACTGTCTCGTTTTTTGTTCGTTGCTGCCTTCTCCGTTAAAATCGGGAGAAGCACCGTCAGGATACAAAAAAACAGTGGAGTCTTTAAAGCTAAAGCCGCTGAATTGACGCTCTTCTATCAAGCCGATTCTATCTATCAAATTGTTGAGTCCCGTCTTTATCCTGAAACTTCTAAAACTGCCATTGAGATCGCTGAGAGTGCCCGAAACCGCCACAAGACTTCTGCATTTTGCAAAGACCGGGCTGAGAATTCTTGCTGCGTTTGCATTGATTATATACACGGATGGAAAACGTTCGATATCAGAAAAACTAAGCAAGGGGAAAAGACAGCAATTGTCTTTGTCGAAAAACATGCCTTTTACGTATTTCAATGTTTTATTGACGGATTCCCTGGCTGAATACAGATCCGGTAAGATGTGTCCGAATGCTTTTTTGTTTTTAATGCTTTCAACAGCCTTGAAGGTTGTCTCTATAATACTTTGTACCTGCTTAATACTTCTGGATGCCTCTATGTACAGATGGTCATCGGCATTGTAACGGGTAGTAGAAAGAACCAGTGTACTTCTGGCATCACCGGCAGCAAGCTGGGAAATTTTTTTGATGATTTTCGATATGAAAGCTATCTTTTCTTCAAAAAGCTCTAAGGTACTGGTTGTAACACCACCTTTGCCTTTGTTGCCCTTTTCTCGTTCTTTTGTAAGAATGCTGAGCAAGCGTTTCAGTATATGCCTGACCGTTGTGTAAGCAACTCCTTCTTGTGTGATACTGATGGCATTTCTGTCGAGCTGATGAGCCTCATCGACTATAACGTTATTTGTCGAAAACGGCGCATCTTTTTTCTGCATCGCAAAGGAAATCCATGAGTGATGATTGGTGATTACTATGCCGGCGCCGGAGGCAAACAGCTTTGCCCGTTCATAATAGTACAGGCTTTCGGGGTCGCTTTCTACATATGGAGATACAAGAAAAGATTCCAAAGATATCTCTTTTTCTTTAAGTTTTGACAGGATAGCTTCGCCTAAAAAGTCCGTGTCTCCGTTGACCGTCTCTGCATTTATAAGAAGACTATCAAGTATTTCCCTTTCTTCTTCGTTGTCAGTAAGGGAAATTTCTCTTGCCAGCTTTTCTTTGTTTAAATAGTTGTTTCTGCCCTTTAGAATCCCTATCTTTACGCCGGGATAGTATTTTCGTATGAATCTGTTGTATTCTTCGATTGCCTGCTTCTGGAGCGCTTTTGAAGGTGTCGCAATTGTAACCTTGCCCTTTGCCTTTGAAACGAATTCACAAGCGGCAATAAGATACGCAAGGGTTTTTCCTGTGCCAGTTGGACTTTCATATATCGAAACTCCGCCTGTCTCAATAGTGTCGTATATGCCCATGGCAAGATTGTATTGCTCGGGCCTGTACAGAAAACCTTCCCGGCTTTCGAGTTCCTTCAAAATTTTGTTTATGCTTTGCAGTTAATAACCTCCAAAATTTTTGACTTTATTTATATTATGCGTTGACAATGCAATGCTTATTCGGATGTTTTGAACCCTACATATTAGGAAACAACCATTGCAACTCTCACCATTCACGGATTAAGGCACACTTATGCATCGTTTTAACCCTACATTTTAGGATTCGCTTACTACAACTGTTGCCAGAAAAATGGCATCCTCCATCTCTCTGGAGGTTTCAACCCTACATTTTAGGATCCGCTTACTACAACCGCTACGGCTTTGTTTTATGACTTATTGTTATTTTATAAGTTTTTTGCCCTGTTTATAGATACAAATCTATTGACCACTTGCACAACCCCAAAATTCCCGACTATATCTTCAATACTTGTCTGTCTTAACATTTCTTTCATAACTTCTGAATTCCTATAGAAAATATTATAGGTCTTCTTGTTCGTCGCCCTTACCGCTGAAATGTATTTTTTCGCAAACCCTATATCCATTAAAATGACCTTTTTCCATACAGACAAAAAGTATTTATCGCAACTGCCATCGTTGTAATTCACCACTCCAAAGGGTATAAAATGCGTTCCGTTCTTGCCGGTTATATCCCTATTGAAAGCTATCATAAAATAACCCCTCGGCGGTTTGATCAGAAACTCGAGCGCTTTTTCGTTTATATGTATCTTATTTTTCCCATGCTGGGTTTTCCCCGCGAAATACAGGTGACCTTTTTTCTTTTCTGACTCATACCAGAGCATTGTTCCATTTGTTTTTCTTAATTGGTCAGAAATTATTATTTTGCATCTCGAGCATATTCCGTCTGCATTACTTCCCAACAGCGACAATTCCCCGTACTTGGGTCCAAATGTGTCTTGAATGCGATGCCCCTTTTCATCCGGTCGGCTGCAAAGGCCACAGCAGCTTGTGCTATGCTTGCCTTCAAGAGCTTTCGCATTGCTTGCATGTATATATAGCTCTGCCGGAGTTGTTATAGTTTTCCCATTCCACATAGGTACTTCTCTCCTTCCCAGTATGGCGGTTTTATCGGCATTGAAAATATCGGATCTTCGTACTTGAGCCCCGATTCGACCGGAACAGTCCGTACGATCGGTTCGTCAGTCGTCTTTTTTTCGATGTACTTGACCTTCCCAAATCCAAGATTTCTTTTCTTTCCTATGTATCTTATGTTGTAGAGAAGTTTTTCAAAAACTTTATAATCTGTAACATCAACCACATAGGAAACTGTATAAGTATGCGTTAATGATAAATCTCCCATGTATGTTTTATAAGGCCCGCTTGATTGCTCAAGCGTATTGGCAATCGCCAAAATATCTTCTTTTCCGTACCCTAACTGCCGATATCTCATAAGGTCGTTTTTTCGCGTGAAATTGAAAGTGCCGAGGCTTAGGCGCGTAAAGATAGGACCGCTGGCAGCATAGAAGTACTTCTCCCCAAAAGGCACTTTCCTTATCGGCAAGTTGTCTATCTCCCGTCTGAATACATCCTCGTCAATTATGCCATCTAGTTTGAGTTCTCTTACCCTTGCCCAGGCAAGGAGTGCATCGAAAGCACTCCTTATATCGAGAATTACAAAAGGGAAAGCTAAATGAAAATCTATCCTGTATCTCGTTGCCTTGCTCATCGTTACCTCAACGTATCGGGAATAACTATGTCCTGTGCCTTTACATGGCCGAGCCACTGTTTGTATTCCTTGTAGAAGCCCATCGAGTCCTTGTACTTGCAGTTTCCGTCTTTCGTAACCGATATGATGTCCACATCTTTTTTCTCGTTTGCTGCAGCCTCAGCCAGGATAAGATGGTATTCCATAGCTACCCTGCCAAAACCCTTCGATACAAAGCTACCTATCACAGGATTTTTTGCAAACCTTTCAAGTGCACTATATATCGCCCCGATTTCTATACTGGTAGGTTCTTCTATCTCTATTTGCTGATAGAAAGATGCGCCGTTGGTTATGTACTCGTCTATCCCCCATACCATCTGCAGAGAGGTTTGGTCCTCCTCTTTATTTGCCTTAACCTTAAGCTCTCTGGCTTCTTCACCATCAAGATACTGAAAAACTTCCCTTGTCTTTATGCGGTCAAACCGTGTGTGACGCAATCCTTCCGTAGAGATATATTTATTCGCACTCTCCTCTGTGTAATACTCCCGGGGAAGCAGCGGCTCCGCCTCTTTGCACACCAGCACGGCATGTGGCGTGATTGTCTTGCCAGAAATGATCCTTTGCGGTGTGGAACCGCCGAATAGAGACGCTACCGGATTGCCCCTGGTTAGTCTCTCTAAAGCTTCTATAACTTCCGCTATTTTCTTTTCCCTTTCCCCCTCTTTTTTGCTTCGGGTTTTCAGAGCGCCACCACATGTTATAAAAGAGAGTGTCGCATAGTCCAGACTGCCAGGACCCAGCTTTTCAAGAATGTCAAGCGCTATGCCTGTCCTTATCTTTGCCCTTATTGTGTTGCCGGAGATGATCGGTACCATGTGCATGGAGCCGTTGTTATGAACTGCAAGCTTGCATACTGCCCTTACATCTTTTTCGTTTCTGCCCGGTGCATTCTGGAAAAAAGGCGTCCGGGTTTTAATCATCCCTCTAAATATTGCTAACCTCATTTTAAAAACCTCCTTTATATATGCATTTAAGCTATGAAAAATTCGTTTGAAGCTCCAGCATCCCAAAGCCTGCCCCGTTTTTGTTACCTATCCCCATGTTATAGGCAATCCTGATCAACTCGACAGACCCCCGAAGGCATATACTTCCCCATAATGCCGGCAGGCTTTTGCACTTGTATTTCTGCACCGCAGGTCTTGTTTCGTGCCAGAGAAATTCGATGTCATTGTTCACAGGCGGATGGCCTTGTAAAGCAATGTATTTGTTGATTAGATTGCTTTTTAGAATTTCACTATATCTGGAGTCGTAGGGGTCCGTAAGATATACTGGTCTGTAGCCCTGACAGTCAGAAACTACAACCGGGGAGATCAGAAAGAATTGGTGTTTTGTATCAAAGGATACCAGCCTGTTAATTACCCTTACCTTTGATGGAGAGCTCTGCGATAAGCCCGCTATGAAATGATATATTAGCTCCGGTATAGAATCTTCAAGAGATATTTTTACCGCATATCCGTTACCGTTTTTGCCGCTTTTATACGGTACCGAGAAAACAAAAGGCTTATACCGTCTGATTGCTTTTTCCATCCTCAGTGCTAATCCATTGTCATGTAGTTGTTTTGCATACAGCTCATCTGAAATGGAAATCGTATCATAGATAAAAGATATTAGTTTTTCTCTGTCGGGCCTGTCTGCAAAGTTGAGGATAATTCTCATCGAGAAAAATCAGGCTTCGGATACCCCTGCCTTCAGGCATGGGGAGGAGAA
>JACUUX010000143.1 GCA_014859105.1 Nitrospirota bacterium | reverse complement strand
GTAGGTGAGATACAGAATAGATAAACGAATAATCATAAAAAGGTAGAGAATCCCATTGTTTAGATATATTATTCTGCTTATTATTGCAGGTATTGTGGGCAGCATTATAGCTATAAGAAAAGGGCGCAGCCCGATATTGTGGTTTATCCTATGTGCAATTGTTCCGTTACTTATTGCTGTTATTATTATACTTCCATCTCTGGTATCTAAAGGATATACCAAAAAATGTCCCTACTGTGCAGAGATCATTAAAGAAGATGCAAAATTTTGCGAACACTGTGGCAAGGAGCAACCTATAGAGATGGTCAAGGTGTCTTATGATCGCTAACTCTCCTGCGTGTCGAAGTTGCACAGAGGTTGTACTCACAGGTCGTGAATGTTACAATCAATAAATAACAGGGAGTAAGAAATTTCAAGATTTTGATTTCTATGTGTAGTGTGGACGGTCAAGAAGAAGCTGTCCATACAATATTACAGGAAGCAGTTAACCGGAAACCTTTCTTCTTGAAAGTCGTGCCCATGCAATCAGGTATAATATCGGTTATTCTAATAAAGGACTTAGAGGGGAGGTAATTTGTTAAATGGATCCCTTATCTGAAGGATTCGTGGAGAAAACCTGGCAGCAAGTTGCCGAGTTTACTCCGGACAGGGCAAATAAAGAGATGATTGCCATGGGTAAAAACCAGCCAGATCTTTTGGCTTTCCTGATGGCCTACACGGATGATCTTCAGCAGGAAGTAAAGGAACTCGCTATCTATATCGCTTTTGTTATTTACAAGATGTTTCTTGATTCAAGTAGTAAGATACCGAAAATCTCATCCAAGGAGATTATGGCCAGGTATGACGAAAATATACGTCTTATAGAAAGCCTTGAAGGAGCCCATGAAAAATTCATCGAGAGAATTGCGGGCGTCCAGGTTTCTAATCAGCCATATGTGATGAGATATGTACTTGAAACTCACATGGAAGACGCTGTGGAAGATAGTATCGATCTGACCGACGAAGATATTGGTTTGCTTTTTATACTTTTTAAGACCGAGATAGAAGTTCTTGATAAAAGAACATAAAGGAGTGTCTGAGCATTTCTTCCTTCCTGAAGTAAACGCGGCTTGGAGTCTTCGCAGGACGCAACCTTTCTTATAATATTAAATAATTCATAATACGTCTCCCATTTTGAAATGCAACTAAATATAGTTGCATTTAATAACGGCATCTGTTAAAATTATTACGTAGCTTATGAGAGCTTCTTAAAGGAGGATATACCTGGGTAAGCGCAAGAAGCTTATTAATCGATTCCTGCTAAAACCCAGTGACTTTACTTGACAGGAACTTATTAGTTTGTTGTCAGGATTTGGGTACACTTTAATAAAGTCAGGAAAGACAGGGGGCTCAAGAGTTAAGTTTATACATGAAAATCTTTCTCCGATAATCCTTCATAAGCCGCATCCAATGAAAGTACTGAAAAAGTACCAGTTGGAGCAAATCGAAGAAACCTTAAGAGAAGAGGGATTGATATGAAAGATATGATGAGATACAAAAACTATTATGGTTCTGTCCGTTATAGTGATGAGGACAAGGTATTTTATGGAAAGGTAGAGTTTATCCGTGCTCTCGTCAGCTATGAAGGCACTGATGTTGAATCATTACGCACGGCCTTTGAGGAAGCTGTGGATGACTACCTTCAAACATGCAAAGAACAAGGTAAGGAGCCGGAACATCCTTTCAAGGGCTCGTTCAATGTTCGGGTAGGTTCAAGACTGCATCAGCGCATTGCATTAGAAGCAACAAAAAGAGGGGTTACCCTTAATAAATACATAGTCGATGTCTTGGAAAAGGAGACCAAAAAGCAAAAAACTGCTTAAATTTTGTGCCAGAGACACTTCACTTTCATTAGAACCCATATATGCTCACTTTTAAATATAATCATTTTTTTTGGCTCTGCTACTTTGGAGAATTTTCGAACCTT
>JACUUX010000142.1 GCA_014859105.1 Nitrospirota bacterium | reverse complement strand
GGGTTAAGAAATATAACGGAGAGTGAAGTAACAATGTTGTATAACCATGAAAAAAATCTCAAAGCAACTGAAGAGAGGATAAAAAGGTCAAATATCTGTGAGGCAAACAAACAGTATATTTTTGAGTTTGAGAATTATTGCTTTGCCGAAGGTCTGAAGATTGCCAGAGTATTGAAGCATTTAACTGAGCTGAAAGTGCTTGCTGAAATGATAGGACAGGATTTCAAGACCATGCCTAAGCAGGATATGATATCGCTTGTCGGGCGTATTGAGCGTATGGATCGGGCGGAGAGGACAAAACAGGACTACAAAAGCCTGATCAGGAAATTCTTCAAATGGCTTGGCAGGGAGGAATTAGTGGAATGGATAAAAATTCCTTTGAGAAAGGACTCAAGGAAGCTTCCTGAAGATATGCTCAGTGAAGAAGAGATCGAGAAAATGATCAATGCTTGCGAGCATCCCAGAGACAGGGCAATGGTAGCCTGTCTTTATGAGAGCGGCACCAGGATAAGTGAGCTTGGGGGTATGAAGATAAAGCATGTGAAATTCGACCAGTATGGGGCAGTACTTATGGTGGATGGAAAGACGGGTATGCGGAGAGTAAGGATAATCTTCTCATCTCCATACCTTGCAACATGGCTTGATAACCATCCATTCAGGCAAAATCCAGAGGCATTTGTCTGGGTGGGTATAGGAACTGTTGGCAGAAATGTTCCTCTTCGCTATGACGCTATCAGGATGCATCTTAAGAGGATAGCTGCGAAGGCAGGAATAAATAAACGTATCCACCCCCACTTATTCAGGCACAGTAGGAGTACTCACTTAGCAAAACATCTGACGGAAGCCCAGATGAAGCAGTATCTTGGCTGGGTTCAGGGCAGCGATATGGCCGCCATTTATGTTCACCTTTCAGGCAGGGATGTTGATAACGCTCTTCTCAGGATGCACGGGATAGTCTCAGACGAGACAAAAGATGTTCAAATGAGTCCTAAGCAGTGTACCCGGTGCAATACGATGAATGCACCCACAACGAAGTTCTGCTCAAAGTGCGGTTTAGCCCTTGACATCAAGGCAGCCTTAGAAATGGAAGAGAAGAGTTCTGAGGTTACAATGGATTTCATGCAGGTTGCAAAGAACGACCCTAAGATAGTGGATTTCATGAAGATGTTTTTGGAATCGGTATCATCCAAATAATAGTCCACTTCTTTTTTTTTCCTTCGATATAAATTTTCAAGATTTGATGACTCTTCCTTCCAATTGACTTCAGCTATATCACATTTATCCTTTTCCTACCGTGCAGATTCAGGGAGCCATACTGCCATGACATTCATAATTAACTGATGTGCCGAAGATAAAAGTCTCTTCGTATTATGAGCTGACTATGTAGTTAATTATGTAGAAAATCTATTTATCCTTTTGAATTAGTAGTTGATTACATCGTGACTTACATCGACACGAGGTGACATGGTATGCAACAAATGAGTATTCAAAAAAACCTGAAAGGAAATTCGACATACATACACATCCCACATTGGATTATCAACGAATTGGGGCTTGTAAAAGGCGAAAAATTCTGGATGAGACTTGAAAATGAAAGAATCATTATCCAGAGAGAAAAACCGGTAATTGACTCTGAGCAAGGGGAGGAGAAACGGGAAATTGTCTAAGGTATTACCGAAAATTGCGATATTTCAACAATCATCTGGAAAAAACTATAAAAGGTACAAGGGGTGAAACACAAATGAAAAAAATTAAAGACAAACAGCAATATCCACAGCTCTATACAACAAATATAAAAGTGCTGGATAGCTCAAGAGACAGGCTTTTTGAAATAACTGAACGGGAAGTCAGGGACTGTTTTAAAAGGCATGCAGCAGACAAGAACATTAAGGTCCTGAACGGGACAAAAGGTACAGTTCCCCGAATTGTGCATACACTTGAGATGCTTTTGAACCTCTGGGACACACTTGATGAGAAGGTAAG
>JACUUX010000068.1 GCA_014859105.1 Nitrospirota bacterium | reverse complement strand
TATGGCACATGGACCCGATTCATCCAGTCTTGCAGAAGTGCTTGACAGGATTCTGGACAAAGGTGTAGTTGTAGATGTATGGGCAAGAGTATCCCTCGTAGGCATCGAGATTCTGACAGTTGAAGCCAGAGTAGTTGTTGCATCTGTAGATACATACCTGCACTATGCTGAAGAAATGACCAAGATTGAACAGGCTGCTATTGGCGCAGCACCCGGAGTTCCTGCTTAAGCAGGATTCCGTATATTACCAATAAAAAGGAGTGAAAATTATGGCACATGGACCCGATTCATCCAGTCTTGCAGAAGTGCTTGACAGGATTCTGGACAAAGGTGTAGTTGTAGATGTATGGGCAAGAGTATCCCTCGTAGGCATCGAGATTCTGACAGTTGAAGCCAGAGTAGTTGTTGCATCTGTAGATACATACCTGCACTATGCTGAAGAAATGACCAAGATTGAACAGGCTGCTATTGGCGCAGCACCCGGAGTTCCTGCTTAAGCAGGACTTCTTATTTTACGAGGATAAATTATGACCGAAACAGCAGAAGTATTACTACAGAAAACCCGCAATGAACTGGACGAAATTGCTGTAAAACTGGGGATAAACACTGTTGGCTTAGCTAAAACCAAAATGGCAGAATCTATAGTTGAAGCCAGAAAAAAGGCTGCTGCAAAAGAAACACCCAAACCAAAGGCTGAAACATCCAAACCAAAGGCTGAAACATCCAAACCAAAGGCTGAAACACCTAAATCTGCACAACCAATATTAAAGGAAGCCCCTAAGGTGGAAGCTGGTAAACAGAAACCCAAACTCAGTATTGGAAAGAAAGGGGTGTACGCTAAGTGCGCAGCCATAGATGCACAAATAAGTGAGAACAATGAAGCCGTTGCTGTGATAGGAGCAGGTATCGATGAGATAAACGATGGTATCAAAGGTCTTCGATCAGATATGGATAAAAAAGCCGTGAAGATGCGCCAGGATGGCACTTCAATGCTGCAACAGGGCATCAAAGAGCATAACAAGGGTGTAAAAGAGAAGCTCAATGGCATTGATGCACAGATAAAAGCCAACAAGAAGGCTGCGGCAAATATGGAAAAGGGTGTCAAAGAGATACATACAGGCATCAAAGAAATGCAAACATCTATTGACAGAAAAGCAGACGAGATTCAAAATGGCATAAAAATGATGTACAGCGGTATCAAAGTAATCCAGACCGGAATCCGGGAAATGGGAGAAAAATTCGAGGGTTTCAGGGATGAGGCAACAAACTACAAACATGATTTCTACTATGGTTAAACCGGTGTAGATTTTTTTTTTCATTTCATATATCGAGATTCGTTACGAAAAGAGGAGACTGTTATGAAATATATAGAAACACATCAAAGAAAAGTAAGGGGAGAGTCAGTTCACAAAACAAAAGAGGACAAAAATGAGGAAAATGAGGAAATGTCTTTCGAAGAGACACATGTCCGGGTGACCATGTCCATGAAAGAAATGGAGCCTGATAATAATAAACGGTCTCATAGCACAGGTTTGTTAGGAAGAGAGGTTGAAACGGTTGACGCTGAATATCTTGTCCCTGAAGTTGAAAACTTTGTTGATGCCCCAGATGTAATAAAGCTGGATGAGAGGATCAAACTGTGGCTTGATACGGGTTATCCTGTACACCTGATAGGACCAACAGGATGCGGAAAGACAAGTATAGCGATGCATATAGCTGAAGAACTTGGAAGACCGGTGGTGTGGATCAATGGTGATGAATCGGTTACGACCTCAGACCTTGTAGGCGGATATTCACAGATACAGCAGGAAAGTATGCGGGATAAATATATTCACAATGTATTTAAAACTACCGATGTAATGAGGGCAGACTGGATCGACAATCCCCTGGCTATTGCCTGTAAATACGGTTACACGCTTGTATATAATGAGTTTTCCCGTACAAAACCATCTGCAAATAATGCGCTTCTGTCTGTTTTTGAAGAAGGCATACTTGAACTCCCCACCAAATTCGGAGAGGAGAGGTATATCAAGGTACATCCGAATTTCAATGCAATACTTACAAGCAATTCCATTGAATATGCAGGAGTCCACAGACCACAGGATGCGCTGCTTGACAGGATGGTGTGCATATACATGGATTACTACAGCATGGACACTGAGGTAAATATCGTCCAGTCGCATACCGGATTACCTGTGGATGAGGCAACAAAGATAGTGAATATTATCAGGGTCATACGAGATAAATTGCCTGATGCGCAAAAACCCGGAACAAGAGCGTGCATAATGATCGGCAAAGCCATTGCCGCTTCGAATGGGTCAGATAAAATAAATATTGAACAATTATACTGTGACGTAATGGCAGCAAAAACCTCTTCAACACTGGATATGCTGGAGAAGCAAAATCTTGTCCGGGATACTATTATGGTAGTTGCATAAGGGGGGAAAATGACTAATGTCGGTGCAGTGATTGAAGAAGCAAGTATTCAAAAAATATTTGACCTGTTCAAAAATAAACCTGGCAATCTTAAATTCAACGAAACCGATGCTATTATTATAACAGCGAAAACAGAAGACAATCGACATGTCACAAGAACATTCTATTGCTGTTTGAAACCAGACGGAACTATTGATGAAACAATTATTGCAGGGGACGGAAGCAGAGCCAGGCGTCATCAACTGGTCTCGTTTCTCATGAATAATGGAATTACTGGCAACATCAAAGGGTACAACATTAAAGAGAAGATTGGTGAATGGAAGGGGAAGAGCATAGCAGCTCTGGTCTCTGAAAAAGATGGAAGTATCCATATTCCATAGGAGAATTTTATATGGTAAAAAATATTAAAACAACAAATATAGTAGAAATATGCCGTAAAGCGCTTCCCCTCATAGAGAGCATTGTGAACAAAAAAGCAGAGGGCATTACAGGTGTAACTAAAGACGGTGAAGAATGGAAAGTTGTGGTCGAAGTTCTTGAAAGAAAAGCAATTCCTGATACACAGGATATTCTCAACATTTATGAACTAAAATTAACCGCAGATTTAGAGCTTACAGGATATAAACGGATCGGGATGCGCCACCGCGGGGATATGATGCAGGACGAAGAGGTGTAATATTAATTGACTGAAAATACATTTGCGATACCCACGAGAATAGGTGCAATTTTAACCGGGTCACTGGCTCTCTCCAGGCACATACTATTCCTGTATACCTCACGCATCAACAAATATGCGATACAGTCGTCGTTCTTCGCCATGTCAGGCAATGACGAGGAACTTATGTATATAACAGGAGAGCAGCCTGAGTTAATAATGAAGATGTTTGAAAAAAACATTGACATTTCAGTGATCATGCCGGAAAATATGGATGTCCTGAGAAACATGAACGGCAAAAAAAGAATAATCATGGATATGAGTTCCATTAAAGAGGGTCATGATAAACTGGAAGAATTGCTTGTTGAAAATCAAAATAATATCGCGTTATGTATGTATGATATTTCCTTGCTTGCGCCTGAAAACATCCAGAAACTAGTCTCATGTCATGATAGACTCATACTCAATACTCCAGATATAACTGTACTGTCAGGAAAAAAGTTAGATGCTGCAGATGCCACGGTCGAACGGTTCGTGAAGGAGTACCTGGATATAGTCGTTCTTTCATTGATAGCAAATAAACCCATGTGCGGTACTGATATCCTGGATATAGTCCACAGGAATTTCAATGTTTTGTTAAGTCCTGGTACCGTATACCCACTTCTCCACAGGCTAAAGAATGAGGGATTACTGGAATGTGAATGCAGAATTAAAAAGAAGGTTTACAGACCAGCCAGGGGTAGTGAAGCAAATATCCGGCAAATAATTGAAAAACACAGTATGGCGAGTGAATTCCTGGGCGATTTTATAAAATCAAGAAGTTCGGAGGGGAATGCGACATGAGTGAGGATACCGGAAATAATAAAGAGAGGGGAATATACGTTTATTGCATGATAAAAGCCCCGGCGCAGAAAAAGAGCTTTGGGAACATGGGATTTGGAGGGGAAGACGTTTATACTTTAGAATACAGGGATTTTGCACCTGTGGTAAGTACTGCTGCGGTGAAAAATTATGAAGTGAACGATGATGAAGTTGAACTACACAGGAAAGTAGTAGAACATGTTATGAAAGAACATGATGTTATTCCGGTGGCTTACGGTATGGCGTTTAAAAACAAGAAATTGCTCCTGTTCGCTATGAGCGCGGGATATAAAGCCATGAGGAAAGCCATGTCTGAAGTTACCAATAAGGTGGAACTTGGAGTAAAAGTATTATTGCCAAAAGAAGATGCCTCCTGGGATGGAAAAGAAAAATGTAAATCGGATTTCATGGAAGCCCTCAAGAATAAATCTGCGCAATCAAAAGAACTCAAGCTTTTCAGCGATCGCCTTGTTATGAATGCTGCATTCCTTGTTGACAGGGATAAAATCGAGGATTTTTCGGATGAAATGGGGAAACTTGAAAATAAATATGCCAATCTTAAGATCCAGTACAGTGGACCATGGCCACCGTATAATTTTGTGGATATCCAGATACTTTCAAAACGAAAGGGGGGTTTTCGGTAATGTTCATAATTGATGATCTTTTACTTGATCAATTTGGTATCAGGATACCTGGACTGAATCTTATCTGGACGCTTGAACAGATAAGGGATTTTGCATTGAGGGAGATGTATGATCCTGAAAAGGTAAAAAGCAATATCAAAGAAAATAGAATGCTTTTCGAGCTTGGGGAGATGACCACCGACGAATATGAGAAGACCAATGCGAAGCTGCTGCAAGAGCTTAAACTTGCTAAACGGGAAGCAGAGATGAATCTCAGCATAAGAACAGATATACTGGGAGCGAGATGATGACGGTAGAAGAGAAAATAGAAGAACAGCCTGTCCGGGTAACTCAGGGATTTGCTCAGCGTCTGTGGGACTTTTTGAAACTTCTTGAGGATATGGAGAATAAAAAAGAAAAAACAAGAACGGCATCAGGAGAACTTGGAGGACCTTTTGATTCAAAAGCTGCTTACGGTTATACTGTTAAAATCGGAATAGAAGGTAATGATTTTCCATTTAGCAGGGGTTTTCACCCTCGCACGCGCCCCGGGGCTCACATTCGATCAATTCGATATAAAAATGCTGCCGCAAAGCCGGTGATTGATGTATTTGATGAAAGTGACGGCATATCAGTCGTGGCACAGATGCCCTGCTTCAAAGAAGAAGATATTGACCTCAAGATAATCGATAACATACTGACTATCACCGCAAGAACCCCGCAAGGCGATATCAAGAAAGACATTTCGGTTTCGGATGGAAGTGATATTAAAGAAGCATCCTTTAAAAACGGGATCCTGATGGTCAAACTGATAAAAAAAGGTGAGATATATGATTGAAATAAAAGAAAAATTTAAAAAGAGGTGTTTGTAATGGTGGATTCAATTGGAAGATTTTCCATTGGAAAAAGCGGTGTGAAAGGTAGAAAAAAAAGGAACTTTTTACAAGACACGATAGTAAAAATGGAGCAGTGGCGTGATAAAGCCAGAATAAACATTATTCAGCAAAGAGGGAGATATAAATCCAGGATCAAAAGCAACCGGGCTTTAATGAGCGCATTAAAGGAAGATAGGGCCCCCAATCTCAATCCGACTGCCGCTACGACTCTTTTGGGAGATAAATCAAAGTCGCGGTATTACGGAGCGACTCATTCCATTCTTCCGTTAAAACCTAAATATTCCTTAGTAAAACCAGCCAGGAGAATTTACGGAAATATATGGAAAAAGCTTGAAGGTGACAGGACATGACAGGATTGTCGCCAGAAGGAGGTGGTCTTGCAGATGCAATAGAGAGAATCCTGGACAAGGGGCTTATAATTAACGCAGATATCTGTGTCTCCGTGGCCGGCACTGAACTTCTCGGGATCAAGATACGCGCTGCTTTAGCATCATTTGAGACCGCAGCACTGTATGGTCTTGATTTTCCATCAGGGACAAACTTAAATGCGCCAGGATGGAGAGAGATCGAAAGGAAAAAAGTAAATTATCCTGAATATGCACAAGTAACGAAGGCATCTTTGCCCGGGGAAGAAGAACTCATTCTAAGAATAGAAAACCAGCATCCTAAAAAAGGATCACATGGACAGATATGGCATGATACGAAATGAAACTACCTGGGAAAAAGCACTCAGGTACCGCTGTCCTGCATGTTACTATCTTGTTGAAAAGGATATATTATTTGATATGTGCTGCCCGATATGCGGCTGGGTAAGTCCACTTGTGAAATCCAGGCAAAAAAACGCCAATGAAGGCATTTCGCAAGTAGATCTCATTGATGAAGGGGATAATATAAGAATAACTGCTGAATTGCCAGTGCTTGATGAAAAGAATATCATGCTTGATGTGAATGGCAATAAACTCCTGATATCTTCTGGCGAGTTTGCCGGGACTATCCAATTGCGTTGTCCTGTAGAGCATATCATTGAAAAAACATATAGTAATGGCGTACTGGATGTGCAACTTAAGAAAATGGAAAGGTGGGTTTCATGAGTGATCAAGAGAAGATCCGAAGTCTTGAAAAAAGGATAAAAGATTTAGAATATCAAGAAAAAGAAAGAGAAGGAGAGTCAATCAATGTGGAAAGCGTTGTAGGGCAGTTGATCCCCGGTTTAGGGGGAATTGTCAAAGCCCTTGAAAACTCCTCCCCGGAATTCAGGAAAAGAATCGCACAGACGGATGCAGAGATAAAGCACAGGTTAGAATCTGGCTGGAGCCAGAAACCCGAGGTTACCCACGGAATATCTATGAGACCACTTTCAGGGCGAAGAACTTACGTGCAAAAAACCATGGAAAAGGAGCCTGAGAAGGAAAAAGTAGAAACTGAACTGGGTGAGCCAATTATTGATATTTTTGAAGAAAAGGATTACATTTCGGTAATCGCAGAACTCCCCGGCGTGGATGAAAAAGACATAGAAATAAAAATAAAAGATGATACACTTGAAATTTATGCAGGGAAATATTGCAAAACGATCAACTTGCCTGCCCATTCAAAATCCATCATTGAAAGAACCTATAAAAATGGCATATTGCAGTTTAAGATTGAAAGATAAAATGAGAAGAAGATGTCAGTTAATATTGATGAGGGAAATATTAAACAGGGTTTGCTCGGGCTGGTCGTGGCTCTGGTTGAGATTATACAGGAGGTGCTTGAACGGCAGGCTGTTCGGCGGATGGAAGGCGGGAGGTTGAGCGACCAGGAAATTGAAAGACTTGGGCTGGCATTAGCAGACCTGAAAGAGGCACTTGGAAATATAAAAAAAGATAATGATCTTGATGCGACTGTGGAATCAGTCAGGGGAGATCTTGATAAGGTGACGGATGATATGATCTGTAATCTAATTGGTTCCAGAAGTTTGGTGCAAGGTATTGAAAAGACATGAATGAAAGTTTTGGAAATGTAGCGATCCAGGAAGGAAGATATCTGTATGCGGTCATAAATAGCGGAGCCCAGTTATCTTTTGGTGACATAGGCATCAATGACCAAAAGGTCTTTACAATATCTTATGAAGATATTGCCGCTGTAGTGCATTCCTGTCAGGCAGAGGCTTACAAAACAAATGACAATGATAAGGCAAAGGAATGGATATTAGCTCATAATTATGTTATTGACTATGCCTCTAAACAATTTGGGACAGTTTTACCATTTGCCTTTGATTGCATTATAAGGGGTAATGATGAAACTATCAAAAACTGGCTCACCCGGAATTATGAGAAGCTGACAAGGGAACTTGAAAAGGTAGAAAATAAAGCTGAGTATTCTATCCAATTTTTTTGTGATCAGGAGAGACTCCATGCGATGGTCACAGATAGTGATCTGGAACTAAAAGAAATGAAAGATAAAATGGACAAAGCCTCAAAAGGCGCTGCTTTTCTCATAAAGCGGCAGTTTGAACTGAAAATGAAGGATGCTGTGACGGTAGAAATATCTATGCTGGCGAATGATCTTTGTTCAAAGATAAAAGAACATGTTGAAATCCTGAAAGTGGATAAGAATACAACACAAATACCTGATAAATATAAGGGAATGAAGCCAGTAGCGGCGTTTTCCTGCCTGGTTCATAATGATAAGATTGAAAATCTGGGCGAAGCGCTTGACGTAATAAATAAACTTGATGGCTTTGCGGTTCGTTTTACAGGCCCATGGGCACCTTTTAGTTTTGTTGAGGTAAAAGATGATTGAAAAAGAGGTTGAAACTGCTTGACACCCCTTTATTTCCAATGGAGAATAAAAAGTTAAGTAGGAACATAAGATGAAGCCTGAACGCGATAACACTCTTGTGGATCTGCTTGACCGTATGCTAAATAAAGGGATCATATTGAATGCTGATGTGATCATATCGGTTGCAGGCGTGCCGCTTATTGGAATAACCCTCAAGGCTGCCCTGGCAAGTATCGAGACTATGCTTGACTACGGGATGATGGAGGCGTGGGATGAGAGTACCAGGGAATGGTATAAGAATGATCTGGCGAACAGAAATGGAATAATTCCGCTTTTAGAAGGGGAGAATATTTCCCTGAGTATGTTTGGCTATTTATGGAACAGCCATGGAATTATCCATGAATGGAGACCAGGCACATGGCACCTTACAAATAAGAGGCTTTTCCTGTGGCGTGAGGAGATGCTTTTTGAGATTGCCATTGATAGAATAAGTGATGTCAAGGTAATGACAGAAATGCATTTAAATATGGAGCGTAACGTGCTTATTCTGAAACACAGGGATGGAGCTGCCCGTATTTACGTATCCGATATATTGGGATTTAAAGAAGCGGTTGAGAATGTTAATGAAAAAAATAATGGGAAAACTGGAATGAAGGAATACGCAGTGGTCAATCCAGGCTCATGATCTCGATATCCTTTGCCAGCATTGGCAATAAATTGTGAAAAGCGCCGATGAAAAGCAGCCCTGTTTCACCGTCTTTCAAAGAAATATTTATAGCCTTAGCGATATAAGCGTCTCGCTCGTGTATCAGATCATCTTTTATCATATCGTATCGATTCTCAGCAGCTACTTTTTCTTCTTCTGTCTGTGCTGTCAGTATGGCTTTAATGTGCTCATATTCTTTCCTGAGGAGTTGCGGGTTTTCGGTTGCTTCTATCGTGCCTCCCCTTTCTATCAACTTCCTCACAATCTGGTAATTCCTGCTTCCTTTATCAGCAGTTTCCCTGACTATCCTTAATCCCAGCTCTCCACCGCACGGCAAACCATCCTGATATATTTTTGTCCTGCTGTAATCAAGATCAAGACCTGCTATTTCTTTTTCCAGGTCATCCCAGAATTTTTCGATTTTTTTCTGGTTCTCAAGCCATTTTTCTTTCCCCAATTTTGCCATGCCCTCTTTAATTAGCCCCTCGTTCATTGAGCCCATGTCTGCTGCGGTATGAACAATCCTTATAAGAATTAGCTTTCTCATTTAATCCACTGCCTTTGGAATTTCATGCATTTTCTTATAGGAACTTATAGCTTGTTCAAAATGCTTTTGTTGTATCTTGAAATTCGGTTTTTCAATATCTTCTTCACTCTCGATATATTCATTAATTGCAAGCATGGCAGCTTCCCTGCATATATAAGATATATCAGCGCCGGTTAGACCCAGCATCAACATTATCAAGGACTTTTCATTTATATTATGGACAATGGGTTTATCCCTTATATGGACTTTGAAAATATCCAGTAATTCCTCTTTTCCATGGGGCGAAACTTCAATTATCAGGTCAAACCTTCCCGGGCGCAGGAGTGCAGGATCGATCATATCCAGACGGTTCGTAGCAGCAAGGACCGTGACGCCCTTGAGTTCTTCTATGCCGTCCATTTCTGTTAAGATCTGGCTGACAGTACGCTCAGTTACCTGTGTGTCCGCCCCTTTTCCGCGCACTGGCGCTATTGCATCCATTTCATCAAAAAAAATGATACATGGCGCTGCCTGCCTTGCTTTCTTAAATATCTCCCTGATCCCGCTCTCAGACTCGCCCACCCATTTGGATAGCAATTCTGGCCCTTTTATCGAAATAAAATTAGCATTGCTCTCACTTGCTACAGCCTTTGCTACCAGGGTTTTACCGGTACCTGGAGGGCCATGCATCAATATGCCCCTGGGCGCTTTTATATGTGCATATTTGAAAAGTAAAGCATATTTAAGCGGCCATTCGATTGCTTTTATTAGCTCCTTTTTGACCTGGTTCAGTCCACCGACATCATCCCATGATACATTTGGTGTCTCCACAAAGACCTCTCTGGTAGTGGATGGAATGATCTCAGAAAGGGCTTCCAAAAAATCATCCATAGATACTTTTATATCTAAAATTATTTCAGGTGATATATGCTCCAATTCCATGTCTATTCTGGGCCCTATATTACGAATTGCGCTCATTGCCGCTTCCCTGCACAGTGCCGCAAGGTCTGCACCAACGTAACCATGAGTAATTTCTGCTATCTTTAATATATCCACTGTCTCATTTAATGGCATTCCTCGTGTATGGATATTTAATATCTCAAACCGTGCGTTTTTATCCGGAATATTTATGCTGATCTCGCGGTCAAATCTTCCCGGCCTTCGAAGGGCTGGATCAAGGGCATTTGGAATATTTGTGGCTCCAATGACCACAACCTGCCCTCTCGATTTGAGACCGTCCATCAATGCCAGTAATTGCCCCACCACTCTTTTTTCAACATCTCCCTGGATCTTTTCTCTTTTTGGGGCTATCACGTCTATTTCGTCAATAAAAATTATACTCGGAGCTTTATTGCCTGCCTCTTCAAAAACCTCACGTAGTTTTCCTTCACTTTCCCCATAGAACTTTTGCATAATCTCAGGACCGTTTACGTGCTTGAAGAATGCCGAAGTTTCATTTGCCACCGCTCTGGCTATAAGGGTTTTTCCCGTGCCCGGCGGGCCATAGAGTAATATGCCCTTTGGTGAATCTATACCCAGGCGTTCAAACAATTCAGGATGTTTCAGGGGCAGTTCTATCATCTCACGTACTTTCTTTATTTCTTTTCCCAGACCTCCAACATCCTCGTAGGATATTTTAGTTCCGGATTTTACTGTATCTTCCTCTTTTTTAAGCTGGATAATGGTTTTTGGATGAACTATTACTGCGCCCCGGGGTCGTGTACCCATAATTGTATATTCCTGGTATCGTGATCCAAAGAAAATGCGCACTATATCGCCTTTTATAACCGGCAAACCTCCTAATAATTTACCGATATACCTGGTATCTCGCCTTGCTGACTTATTATATGAAAGTTCAATGACTGAGGCAGGTTGAGCTGTCGTTTTTTGTACTTTTACCTTTTCATCTACACCTACCTGAACATTTCCCCTGATGATGCCATCGATCTGGATGATGTTTTTGCCACGCTCTTCAGGAAAAGTAGGCATTAGTTTTGCCACAGTTATTCTTTTACCCGTAATCTCAACTATATCCCCCACTTCAGCTTCAAGCAGTTTCATATCTTCAGGATCAATCCTTGCCAAACCCCGGCTCACGTCTTTTAAGAAGGCTTCTGCAACTTTTAATGTTAAATTTTTTGATTCTTCTGTGGACATCGTTCTTTTACCTTTAATCAATAAATTTGTCTCAAGAGGACTTTTTCATAACGTGCGTATTCATTATATTATTAGTGCCATCATAATGATGCTGCTTATTAATATACTTTATTAAGAAAAAAATTTGATTAACGAAATAGATGAAATTCAGTATCTAACTATTTAAAATATTTAATGCTATTATAGAAATTATTTCCGGAAGCCCCCGATTTTGTTATTTCAATGCCCCACTTACTATCTCAGCCAGATCCAGTACCTGCACCC
>JACUUX010000067.1 GCA_014859105.1 Nitrospirota bacterium | reverse complement strand
AAAACTTAAACATACAAACAGGCGCAATGAATTGAAGATCTTAATCGATTAACTGCGGAATCAAACATAAGGAAATCTTCCCGCATGAATTTGTAAATATCAAGAAGTGGTGATAGAATCATCTTTAAGATGTCTTTTTTTTAAGCGATGGCGGATGAGTTCTTCTGACTATACACGCCATCAGATTTCATGGCCGTAGGGAACTATTATCGGGATTTTACCCAGGTCACTGATGAGGAAGTAGCAAAGATTCTAAAAGAATCAGTAGCCTTGAAGGAGGGATATGAAATGACTGAAGAAAAGCAGGTAAAGATTCCAGTTGATTCCGTAAAGCTTGAAGGCATTCTTACAATTCCAAAGGATGCACTATCGTTGGTAATATTCGCTCACGGCAGCGGCAGCAGCCGGCTGAGTCCGAGAAACAGGTTTGTTGCCGGGGTTCTGCAAAAGGCAGGCATGGGCACTCTACTTTTTGATCTCTTGACAGCAAAGGAGGATGAGATATATGACAACCGCTTCGACATCCCCCTTATCACCGGTCGTCTGAAGGCCGCTACACATTGGGTCATGGGGCAGTCTGAGACCGCAAAGCTGAAGATAGGATACTTCGGCGCCAGCACCGGAACCGCTGTTGCTCTGGTTGCTGCCGCAGACTTCGCCGCAGAGATCAAGGCCATCGTATCGAGAGGAGGGAGGCCGGATCTTGCAGGGGATGCCCTCGGAAAAGTCATCGTTCCTACATTACTTATTGTAGGGGGCGAAGACCATGTAGTTATAGAACTTAACAAAAAGGCATTCGACATGATAAAGGCGGAGAAGCAACTGAAGATAATACCGGGCGCTACTCATCTCTTTGAAGAGCCTGGAACATTGGAGGCAGTGGCTCGTCTTGCAGCGGAATGGTTCAAGAAGTATCTTACAGAAAAAATCTAACCTGCTCCTTTTATCTGTAGACCTCGCCTATTGTAACAATAACTGTATTCTGAAGTCGATTCAGAATTTCAATCGGCAAATTTGGGATATAATTGATAATACTTCGTCCGGGACCCAATGGAGCCGCAACCGCATAACGTTGACGTAAAGGCTTTGCTGAGGATTGCGTGATGATTATTATTTTAATAACTATCTGATCCATGTAAAATGTAAGAGAAGCGCATAAAAATCGGTCAAAGGAGGTTTCATGAACATTCTTACCAAATACTTTTTTAACGGCCTTTTGTTCCTCACACCTATTATTGTGACCCTTTACATCTTATACCTTATTGTCTCAACGGTGGATCAGATTTTCGGGGTTGATATCCCGGGACTTGGCTTCCTGATTACAATACCGCTCGTGACGGCGATAGGTTTCCTTGTGTCCACTTTTCTTGCGAGGGGTGCTGCGAGGTTCATCGATAGACTATTCTGCCGGATGCCGATCGTAAGGATGATCTATTCTGCCATCAAAGACCTTGTGAACGCCTTCGTGGGTGAAAAAAAGCGATTTGACAGACCCGTATTAGTAAACATCTCACCGGAAAGCACAGTGAGGATCATTGGTTTCGTAACGCGGGAGAGCCTTGAGAATATTGGCATGGCGGATAGCATGGCGGTATATATCCCGCAATCCTACAACTTTGCTGGCAATCTGATAGTCGTACCCAAAGAGCAGGTTATACCGTTGGAAGTTGAAAGTGGCAAGGTTATGACATTCATCGTATCCGGCGGGGTGTCAGGCTTTTGAACCCTTATTACTCCGGAAGGGATAAAATGGTATTCATAATGGAGGATGAAGCAAGTTATGTCTATAAAAACATTCATTAAAATTATTATCTCTGTATCAGTTTTCGGGACAATTCTATGCTCATCAAAATCTAATGCGGAAAAAATATTTTGGAAACAGTATTATGAAGATAGTCTCGCATCCTATTTTTATAATGAGGAAAGTCTTAAATATCCTTATGAAGATAATCAAAACATAATTGCTGTGCAGAGAAAAACTGTCCCAAACGTTTATTTGACAGAGAGCAAGAAAGAAATCGGGTATTTTATGGATTTAATATATATGAACTGTGAAACAGTCAGGTATAGCCGAAAAGAAATCTTGACATATGATGTCTCAGACGAATTAATCACACGACAAATAGGAAGGTCGACCTACTACTCGATTAGTCCTGAGAGTGAAGAAGAATCTCTTTATAAGAAAATATGTCCATAAATAGCTTATCTAATTTTAATAGCAGATGTGATTTTCTTCTTCCCAAATAAACTTTCATGAATATTTTTTAAAGGGAATCTCCTTTTCCACTAAATGCAGCAGAAATCTTATAAGGAGGGTTAAATTATGCCTTATGTTAGACCCGGAAGAAGACTTGAGTTAGATAGTATTGTGTCTCACATGGCGGAACATTTGAAGTTAGACGGTGATCTGAATTATGTATTATTTGGTTATTGTAGAAGGCATGTAAAGCCGTCATATAACAATTATAAAAACTTTATCGGGGAACTTAATGAAGCGGTAGCGGAAATTCGGAGAAGAATGCTTGCTCCTTATGAAGACGAAAAAATTAAAGAAAACGGAGATGTATATTGATAACTACCTTTTTAGCCAAAAAGTCTCAAGATATTCCCTCCCAGGATATTTGCTTTATCCCGAGTTCGAAGCGATATTCCTTCCAGCAGTGAATATGGCTATCAATGACCATTCTTCAGGTACAGTCCATAATCAGTTCTTTTTGTTCACGAGTCTCCACAGCAAGTGGAATATATCGTCTGATCCATTTGAAGGATGAGCAGATACTTGAGCTCTATGCCGAGATTGAGGCTCTTGCAGAAAAGGGCGAATTTGACCTTGAGGTGCCAGATTTAAAAACATTGGTTTCTGTCATATCTTCCTCCTACCATATATTAATCTTTAATGTGAGGATTATGATAAGCAAAATAAGTGTTATTCCTTTTGCCAAAATTATAGGTATCTTATCAATCAATTAACGGTCATTTCAAATTAGAATGGAAAGTATCCCTGAATATCCAGATTTGTGAGACCTGCCTCCTTTGCCCATCTTACTGCTTCATTGTATTCTTGACGGCTTACTCTCCGGGATATCTCAGGATACTCGAATGCCTTATACATCGGCCTGTACTGAGACATAATATTGAGATAAGTGTCTTCAGGAAGATTTTTCGCTATCCACTCAATTACCTCCTTTGTCCCGCTGACCCTGTTTGGCATAACGAGATGTCGGATCATAAGCCCTCTGTACATGAGCCCATCTCTGGCAGGTTTTGCTACACCTACCTGGCGATGCATTTCGAGTAATGCTGCCCTTGTAATCTCAGGATATGTGTCTGCATCTGATGAGTATTTTGCAGCCATCTTACCGTCTGAATATTTGAAATCAGGCAGGTAAATATCTACTATGCCTTCAAGTCTTTTGAGTATATCCAGCCGTTCCCATCCACAGGTATTGTACACAAGAGGAAGTCTCAGACCACTTCCTGCCGCGATATCAATAGCAAGAACAATATGAGGAGAATAGTGAGTGGGCGTGACAAGATTAATATTATGGCATCCCATTTTCTGGAGTTTGAGCATCATCTCTGCCAGATATTCAATTTCTATTGGCTCCCCCACACCTCCTTGGCTTACTTCCCAGTTTATACAAAATACGCATCTGAGCCCGCAATTTGTGAAAAAAATCGCCCCTGACCCTCCTCTTCCAACAAGGGATTTTTCCTCTCCGTAATGCGGCTGATAGGCTGAAATCTCAAGCTGGGAAGATGCCCGGCAGAATCCCCTATCTCCTGCAAGACGGTTAACTCCGCACTGTCTTGGGCAAAGGCTGCAGCTTTCCATTATGTTCCATAGTTCTTCCCCCCTTTTTCTCAATTCACCGCTTATATGAAGTCTTAAATAGGCAGGTTCGAAATTGGGGTCAATATTAGCCTCGGTCTCTTTAACCTTGATCGTCTGGCTCTTTTTACATCCAATGTTTAAGAAAAAGGCAGGCCATAGTCCGGATACTGCTAAATAAAAAGATGATTTGATAAACTGTCTCCTTGATATAATTTCCATATATTTATTTTACAAGATTAGCATCTTGATCCGCCATAATCTATTGATACGGTATCTTCGACATTCCAGGATTTCACACCTAATTATCTTTGCAGGAGGTGAGGATACAATTTTACGCTCCGGCTCTTTTAAGACTTCGCCTCACGGTGACGCCCTTGCCTTGGGCTAATAGTTTGCGCTAAGAGTACTCAGCAGTGGTTGGGCTACGGAAGTAGTTAATGTGTTATCTTTCAAGTTCGTCAAGAGCAAACTTTAGCCCCTCAGACTTTCCTTCCCAATAGGCAATCTGGTCACGAATTATCCATATCTGATTAAAATTATTTGGCTCAGTTTTTTCAGTTTGTCTCAGCCTCACTGAAAGTTTCCGCTAACATCCCTGATGGCTTAAGCGTTTTATGTATTTCAGAAAAGAATTGAGTTACATTCGGAACTTCATGGACTACAGCAAAGGCAAGTGCAAAATCAACCTTTTCATTTAAGTCATCTAACCCCAGAGAATTTTGATTACATATGCGTGTTTCAATTCTATCAGTTAGCCCTGCCTTTTTTGCACGTTTCTGAAGTGATCTAATCATTTTTTCCTGAACATCAATACATATGACCTTACCTTTTGAACCTACCATCCAGGCAATTGGTAAACTGAAAAATCCCATTCCACATCCTATATCTAATATCTTCATGCCCGCTGTAATGTAGCGGCTTAGTATTTTTCCAGGATTCTGCATTAAAGTCCTTAAAGGACTGATTAGAAGATAACCAACCCAGAAGGGGCAAACTCTCTTTACCATGTGTTTCCTTTTAATGCTTCTGCATAATAAAGAATACCGAACCATACCATTTGTAATATTTTTTGTACATATCTATTTCTTGTTGTTCATTGTCCAATAGTGTAAGAGCTTCTGAGTCATCGATATACTGTTTGCGAAGTTTCTTGATTCTTTTTTCTAAAGGGTTATAGTATTCAATCCACCATGCATCCTCAGGTAATGTGAAATGCCCAATAATCTGATATCCACAATGAGGTATCAATTCCAGATTCTCTGGAACGGTTTTTATCCCGGCATAAAACTCTTTCCAATATGCATAAATCTCCTTTGGCGGGTTTGGACGTAGCCAGGTCATCTCATGCACTACTAAAAAGCCTCTTGGCTTAATTAATTGATGCCATTCCCTGAGACCCCGTTCAAAACCTATTATATATATGGATCCCTCCGCCCAAATGATATCAAAACTTTCATTTGGAAAATTCATATCAAACATTGAGCAGTTTAGAGCTTGAACACGATCTGAAAGTCCTTTTTCTTTTATCCTTTTTGCAAGTCTATCTAAATATGGCTGATGAGTATCTATTCCAATTACTTCCCCTTGACTTAATCTTGCAAGTTCCACGGTTTGTCCTCCCGGACCACAGCCTATGTCAAGAATGCGAGGCTTGTCTATTTTGGGAAGCATCTTGAATGCTTTGCGTGTATATTTATCCCTTCCGGGTCCTTCTCTTGGGAGATCTTGATGTATCTTAAAGAATATATCTGTAGTCATTGATTTCTTTTGCTCAATAATTATGAAAATTATTGGATGTAATCTGCCTAATTATACCAATTTATTTTTAAAAAGATTACAGGATAATCATTATTTTTCATCTTATGGTTGCTATGCATATTAGCATGAGAAATAAAGCCCTCTGAGCACATTTTGTGCCCGCGAGTTAAAATTTCTATCCAATTCTATCCAACTCCTGCCAACTTCAGAAAAAAAAGAAAAGCCTTTGATAATAAAGAATATTTATTTAAATCAAGGGCTTACAAAATGGCTACAAAAACCTATTCTGCATTCCTAACCCTGGTATCGCAATTCGACTCCTGCTGAATGGTGTAAATGTTTTATAATTAGAAAATTACTAAACTTCTTTTTTATTTTGGGGGCTATAATGAAGACCTATCGTAAAGAGCTATGGTTTGAAGTACCTTACCGTAGGGCCTTTATAAATATTACTCCTGAGGTGGAAAATTCTCTCAGGGAGAGTGGCATCACAGAGGGCATTATACTTATAAATGCAATGCACATAACAGCATCTGTTTTTATAAATGACGATGAGTCAGGACTCCACCACGACTTTGATGTCTGGCTTGAAAAGCTTGCACCTCATGAACCAGTTTCTCAGTACTGTCACAATAATGGTGAGGACAATGCTGATGCCCACCTTAAACGCCAGGTTATGGGCAGGGAAGTTGTAGTTGCAGTTACCAATGGAAAACTGGATTTTGGACCGTGGGAGCAGATCTTTTATGGAGAGTTTGATGGGAGGAGAAGGAAAAGGGTTTTAGTAAAAATCATTGGAGAATGACCAATAATTAATTTCATTTCTAAGCGTTTAACAACTAAACCTCTGTTTTTCAATGTTTTTTAAACATGATGGTCTGGTAACAGTTTTCTGCTCTGGTTCTACAGGGGTATCACTACTATTGAATATGAATTGCGCGTTATCAATGACTTGAAAAAGGCTGTAGAAAAAATAGCTCTATCTAATATTCCTTATGAACACGATAGAAGATGGGGAGATGGTAATGAGGAGGGAAAGGTTAGAAAGCAAATGAACTTAAAAGCATCAGCCTTAACTTTGGCATTCATCTTTCTGCTCACTCATAGCGGATGTGCCACTTTAAACAAAAGCCAGATGCAGACGAACACTGCCTATTCAGAGAAAACTGTGACTGACTGGGAAACTCAATGGGAAAAAGAAGAAAGGGAATGGCTTATCGCCGTATTGATTGTCTTAGGTATCGCCATAGTCCTTGGTGTTACTATATCTGCATCTTCGGGAGGGGATGGTCTCTTCTTAGGAATAAATGACTAATTCCAATAATAAATGTTGAAACAGATTTGTATTATTGTATTATTCGGCAAATGTTAAAGTTGTAGACTTCTGGAAGAAACGGAGAGGCAATTGTTTGGTGACGGTTGTTATGTAAGAGCGGATAGGTGTACAATTACATCAAGGCATGACTCTGTTATCAAATAGTAGGGAATGGTTAAAAATATGGAACGCGAAGCAATAGAATTCGACGTTGTTTTTGTCGGCGGCGGTCCTGCCAATCTAAGCAGCGCGATTCATCTGACGAACCTCATCCATGAACATAATAAAGACATTGAAAACGGTAAACAGCAAGGCAGAAAAATCGATATCGAAGACAAAATTGCTGTTCTCGAAAAAGGCGCGTATTTCGGAGCGCATAATATTTCCGGAGCAGTGCTAATCCCGGATGTGCTTACGGAACTGTTGCCCGACCATAAGCAGCTCGGCTGCCCCGTTGATGCAGAGGTGAACAGGGAATCCATTTATTTCCTGACTACAAAAGGAAATATCAAAGTTCCTTTTACTCCGTCTTTTATGAATAATCACGGCAATTATCTTCTTTCGCTCTCCAGATTTGTCGGCTGGCTTTCTAAAATTGCGGAAAAGAACACAGTGATGATGCTTGATGAAACAGCCGCAGTCGAACTTCTCTATGAAGGTACCAAAGTAATCGGCGTCCGGACTGACGACAAACGTCTTAAAGAGAACGGCGAATATGAGACTCCCGGTTATATTCTAAACTCAAAGGTCGTTGTGCTGGGAGAGGGGAGCAACGGTACTTTGCGCAGCTGCCTTGTTGAAAAACTGCACCTTGATAAAGGCAAGGCTCCTTCCGTCTATGAACTCGGCGTAAAAGAGGTATATGAGCTGAAGAGTAATCCCCTCAAAAAGGGGGAATGCATCCATACGCTCGGATATCCGTTCCGGAAAGGACTTTCCGGCGGTGGATTTATATATTGTATTTCCGAAACCAGGGTTGTCATTGGTCTTATCGCTCATCTGAGCTCCAAAGACCCGCAGCTCGATCCGCACAAGGAACTTCAAAAATACAAACAGCATCCATTGATTACCAATATCATCAAAGACGGAAACCCCACGCATTATGGCGCCCGGACGCTTCCCTGCGGGGGGTATTTCTCCATACCTAAACTTACCTCCGACGGCGTTATGATAATCGGCGACTCCGCGAACCTTGTCGATTCGCAAAGGCTCAAAGGACTGCATACATCCATAAAATCTGGAATGCTTGCGGCTGAAGTTCTCTTTGAAGCGTTCAAGATGAATGATTTCTCAGCAGACCAATTGGCAAAATATGAAGAGAAATTGAAAAACAGCTGGATATACTCCGATCTCAAGAAAAGCCGCAATTTCACTCCTGCGGTTGCCATGGGAGTTCCTTTTCCGGGCGGTCTGCTTCTTGGATTCCAGATTGTTACCGGCGGCGCCACACCGATAGGTAATCTTAAACCAAAACCCGACTACTCGACAACCGAAAATATGAAGCGTTTTTACGGCAGTAAATCACCCGAATCATTGCCGAAGGCAGATGACCGAATTATTGTCAGCAAATTAACGGATGTTTATTTCTCCGCCACAGCGCATGACGAAAAACAGAAAAGCCATATCCAGTTAAAAGATAAAGCTGTATGCAAAAAATGTATTTCGGATTATGAAGCGCCCTGCACGGTATTCTGCCCTGCCAGCGTTTATGAACTGGAACATGATAAAATAAAAGTGAACTTCAGTAATTGCCTGCACTGCAAGACCTGTGATTTAAAATGTCCTTTTGAAAATATCGTCTGGAACCTGCCGGAGGGCGGTGGCGGGCCACGGTATACCCTGCAGTAAGAACAGAGCTTTAGCCACGGATTACTCTAACATTCAATTGCGCATTACTTACTCTTCAAAGAAAATCGAGATAGTTCACACATGCCCTTCACCGTCTTTTATTGCTGGGAGAGTTATAACAAAAGTTGTTCCTGAATTGTGAGATTCTTCTTTTGCCTTCGTCTCAAAGGTAATGCCACCACCATATTTTTTAGCAATAGCATATGATACTGTCAGACCGAGACCTGTACCTTCACCTACTTTCTTTGTGGTAAAAAGCGGATCAAATATTCTCGATCTGTGCTCTGATTTAATTCCAACACCTGTATCCGAAATGCTTATCTCAATATTTTCCCCAGCATTTGTGTTTATAGCTCTCGTTTGGATTGTGAGTGTACCGCCTCCTTGCATGGCTGGAATGGCATTATTGATAATATTGAAGAAGACCTGTTGCAACTCATTGAGGTCCCCCCTCGCCATAGGCAATGATTCTTCCATTTTTTTTACTACAGAAATATTATTAATAAAAAAGCTGTTTGCTTTAATAGCAAGCACTTCATCAATACTCTTATTTATATCCACATCTTCTTCTCTGTGTTCTCTATACCTCACAAAGCTTAAAAGATTTTCCACGATTCTCTTGGCATTATCCCCCTGTTTTTGAATGGTCTTGAGGATGTTATAAGTTTCATGGTCATCAGAAAAATTTTCCAACAACAAGTCTGTAAAACCAAGTATTATTGCCAGAGGATTATTGATCTCATGCGCTACGCCAGCAGCAAGTGTTCCAATAGATGCAAGTTTTTCTGTATGAAGCATCTGTTCTTCCAGTTTCTTTCTCTCAGTAATATCGATAAGGGACTCAACGGTCTTCTTTGTGCCAGGTATCATAGAGACACTCATAAGGATGTTCTTCATATTGCCCCACCCGTCAATAAACCTTGCTTCGTAATTTATTGGTGCAGCATTGGGATTAATTCTTATTGTGCGGTGATATTCCTTCATCTTTTCCAAATCATCTTTATAAAAAAATTCTGCCCAGCTTTTCTTTCCTTCGACTTCCTCTTTTGAGTATCCCGAAAGCACTTCAAATTTTGTATTGACTAAAGATATCATGGTGTCTTCTTCAACAATTATTGTCGCATTTCCAGTATTTTCAAAAACAGTCCGGTATTTTTCTTCAGATTCACGTAAGGCTTCCCGACTCTTCATCCGCTCGATGAATCTTCCAATATGTTTGGCAATAGCATCAAGGAGATTCCTTTCATCATTTATAAATGGGCCTTCGTCCATTTGGGGTTTATCTTCCAGATAATAGACCTCCACTGTACCAACTTTTTCCCCATACACATATATTATGCTCTCTTGCTTCCATGCAGTCTCTTTGAAATTCTTTGCTATGAATTCCTGATTGCCCAAAATGACACGCGCACAGGTAATTTCCGGATATCTCCAGCCAAAGGGTATACGATCAAGAGTTCCTCGAAGTATTTCATCGACAGGGACGTTTCTTTTTTCAGTGAGTTCTGAGATGCTGTAAAGGCAATTCATTTCCTTAACCCTCTCCCAGAGATCGTATGTACGATCTTGGAGTATCTCCTCAGTATGCTTGCGCTTACTGATTTCTCTTGATATGCTGTCAATCATTTTATTTGTTACATTATTAAGCGCCTCAATAAGTTCCATCTTTGACCCTGTAGTTTTTCGGACATCCAATTCGCCTTTCGAAACCCTATGCAAAACATCAAAATGCCCGGCAAGCTCTATAGCAATCTCATGAGACTGATTAACGATTTCACCGATTTCTTCTGCCGTTAAATTAACAATATGTTTTAGTTTGCTGATTAACTCAATTCTTGATTTTTCAGAAATCCTTACTGTTGGGTCTCCAGAGGCAATCTTTTTTAATGCCTCAAAGACCTCTGAAAGGCCGATGGCCAACTCCATACTCATACTCCTTAGTTCCCTTTCTCTTTTATTGATAATCTTGTTGTATTCCTTAAATTGCTTATCTACAACTTTCAAGGTTGCTCTCATTGTAGCGACATCTCTATTTGCTTTAAAAACCTTACATCCCAGGCACAGCTCTATTTTCTCTAAAAACATCCCCTGAATCTCATGGCGGCAGTGAGTTCCTGAAAATAGCCAGCATCTGAGATTTCTTGATCTATAGGCAGGACATTCCTTCTCCTCACATCGAAAAACCTCCCAGCATTTGAGCCTTGCTGAGGTTCTTTTGTTTGCTTGTTTTTTAACGCCTTGTTTTTTTGAATTCATAATTTAACCCTGAATACGTTTTTACACCTATCTGAAATATACTGCAATGAAGAAAAAGTTACAAGCGGTGATATAAAGAAAAAAATGGACACAGACTTGAGGTTTCTCATGATCTTTTTTTATAGGTCTCTGTCTTGCGTATCTCATATGAACCCATCTACGAAAAGCGACGCAATAGAAATCGCTGCCGTAAGCATCTGAAACTGAATCGTACCTGCCTGTGCAGGAATTATAGCGACAGGGTCTGAATGATTTCTCTACAACGGCCGGGAGGACTGATGCTGACACAAAAGGAGCCTCGTTCCGATAATATATGATTTGTTTTTTTGGAAATCGTCTGAGTTGTCACCAATCACCTTTTTATAGTTAACCTGAAAAAATACAATTGAGATAATTCAATAACCTCATCGAGTTAAATAAATTTTTGAGCAATATCCGCGTTATCGGTTTAATCAAATTATTGCGACACTCCTTCTCCTGCTTAAAATTTATACATCATCAAATTCTTCTGTATATTCTATTTTACCGTTGACATTTTTTATGGCATCGTTTTACAGTTCTACCGCAATGTATTGTAAATGATCTTCATATTTTTTTCATAATCTATTCATTGGTTTTTCACAATTTTCCTTTATAGTTAAATAAAAAACATAAAAGATTATCAGGCTGTTGCTTTAAAGATTATATAATCACTAAATTTTTGGAAAAGGAGCGACCATATATGAAGGCTAAGAAATGTATAGAATGCGAAAAGGAAACGTATCAGGCAGATCAGATTTGCGTTGCATGTAAAATAGGACTTACACAAATGCATGCCGAACTTATTGACCTTCTTAAGAAGGATAAAAAATGGAATCTCCAGAAATTGAAGATAGCGAAAATGGGGTAGTCAGCACACGATTTTATTATCCTATTGTGGTGGGAAGGCCGCTCAGAATAGAATACCCGGGTGCCCTATATCACATAACAAGCAGGGGAAATG
>JACUUX010000017.1 GCA_014859105.1 Nitrospirota bacterium | reverse complement strand
ACCGTTTCTGCTGACGATCGTCGCAATCCCTTTTTATTCAGGTCTTAGTTTCTTCCAGCGATGGGGGAATAATTACAGAAGAAAGATCAGGTCGCAATCCCTTTTTATTCAGGTCTTAGTTTCTTCATAATTACAGAAGAAAGATCAGCCTGGTCACCTTGAGTCGCAATCCCTTTTTATTCAGGTCTTAGTTTCTTCTCTTGCCTTCCAGCGATGATTCCGCTGGAAAAAGTCGCAATCCCTTTTTATTCAGGTCTTAGTTTCTTCTTCTTATGGAAACTTATTTTGTTGACAGTTCTGGTGTCGCAATCCCTTTTTATTCAGGTCTTAGTTTCTTCTTTTCCGTGCAGCTCTCAAAATTCTCAGATGAAAGCGGTCGCAATCCCTTTTTATTCAGGTCTTAGTTTCTTCGCGGGATAAAAATCGGGGACGGTCTCCCGACCGACTGGGTCGCAATCCCTTTTTATTCAGGTCTTAGTTTCTTCACAAACATCGCAATCAAAGCTGGACAGGGGGTTTTTGGTCGCAATCCCTTTTTATTCAGGTCTTAGTTTCTTCTTGCTCACCGCCGAGAAGCTCACTGTTTTTTTTATGGGTCGCAATCCCTTTTTATTCAGGTCTTAGTTTCTTCTTTGTCAAAAATTATAAACCTTTTAAGATAAGGAGAAGTCGCAATCCCTTTTTATTCAGGTCTTAGTTTCTTCAGTCTAAAAAAACTTATCAGTGCTGAAAAATTGACGTCGCAATCCCTTTTTATTCAGGTCTTAGTTTCTTCGATAATTGAGGCAGAACAGGAATTAATTAAATTAGTCGCAATCCCTTTTTATTCAGGTCTTAGTTTCTTCAGCTTTCATCGATGAAATATTCGATGCAAGCGATGTGTCGCAATCCCTTTTTATTCAGGTCTTAGTTTCTTCCTAATGAGCAGAGAGGGAATCTGTATAACGGCGTGGAGTCGCAATCCCTTTTTATTCAGGTCTTAGTTTCTTCTGCACCCCCTAAATATTTTGTGTAAATCCAGAATCTTCTGTCATTGGTTGTGCAGTTTTCATCGAATTTATTAAGCAACCTAAATCCACCTTCTTTTTCGAATTAGTATAGAAAACACCTGGATTCCGCACTCGATGCGCAATGACACAGGGAAGAGGTCTTATTCAATAAAAATATCAACACCGTCCGGCACCCTGTCTCCACAACCCATTATAATTACCTTCTCCTCTGAAGGCAGAGGATAAATTCTTACATCATCCTTCCTTTTATCAATAATCAATCTTAATTTATCCTTAACTTCTAAGAGCCTCGGCCATGTGAAAGAACAATGGAATACGGAATACTGAAGATGAATCCCATTACCCTTCATGAGTTTAAAAACCCTTGTCAGACGTCGAGGATCGCTTATGTCGTAGCAAACGAGATAATTAGCCTTCATCTTCTTAATTCCCTCATCAGCTCGAAGATATCATCTATCAACCTTTCTACCATCTCGTGTAATTGCTTTCTCCTGTTTTCATACCTGTGGATAATGTCTCTCATGCCTTCTTTTGATATGACCCATCCAGCAGAACTATTTACAAGAAAATCTTTTCCCCTTGCATTTTTCAAAAACTGGATACATTGAAGATCAATCTCTGCTTCGAGCGCACGGCATAGATCAAGTGCAAAACCAAAATTGTGTCTCCTGTATATAATTCCAGGATGGGGGTCAAGGTCAGCCTTAACAATACAAGCAATCGTCATCTCTCTAAAAAGATTACTTGCTATTCCTGATGCAACCCGCCAATATTCACCCCTGACTGCTCCAGCAGGCTTAAACTCCTCGATGAACTTCTGATAATCTTTTTCCCGGAAACCTTTATATGCAAATGACCTTGCAACCCCTTTTGAGAGACGATTCACAACCCTTATCTGAGCTTCTCTTCGCTTTGCATAAACCCACCTTTTGAATCTATCAGTATTTTCTTCTGTCTCGAGGAACACCTTCTGTTCTTCATAATGCCTTGGTAAATGATGATTGTACGGCATAGCAACGGCGGCAGCATCTCCTCTGTGGTTGATAAAAGTAACTGGGATATCATTATCTGTAAAAAGCGTAATAACTCCAGCCTCGAATCGCAGGTTTCCTATAATTACAACTCTGCCTATGAGTCTTGCAGGTATTCTTCTTCCAGCCCTCCCTTCTTCTTTAATCCATATGGAAGGACCGTCTCTGAAGACTGTCAACCCCTTATTTTCATTCAGGTATAATGTCCTGTCCATCCATTATCCTCACGGCTAAGGTTCTTACCTCGCTTATAAATTGGGGCCTCATACTTTTTGCCCATTCTTCGTAAATGGGATAAAATCTTCCCCTGCTTCCTTTCTTGAGATAGCAGCCTGGTCTCTCATCTTTTTGAGCAAAATCTCGCGCAGCAAAAGTCCTATCCCTGAAAAGTTCCCGCACAAATCTGTCAACATCTGTCCTGTAGAGTTCAACAAGGTCACATGCCAGAGACTCCCTTCCATACTCAAACTGATGATAAAAACCGATTGTGGGATCAAGACCGATAACCTCTATCTCCCTTACTAACTCATAATGAAGCAGGGTATAGCAGAGCGACAGCATGGCATTTACCGGGTCTTCAGGAGGCCGCCTATTTCTTTTCTTGAATTTGAGAGATTCAGGAAATATTTTGGTAAATGCTTGAAAATATCTTGATGATGCGCCGCCTTCAAGTCCTCTGAGGGTTTCCATCTCAAGTTCTTGACTCAGCATTTTTTTAAGTATTTTTCCAAGAACGCCTGCTGCATTTGTCATTGGAAAACGCAAATCAGGTCTACTCTCTATTACATCCATAAGAAACTCTCTTTGTCCTTCTACTTTCCTTTTTATAATATCCTTTGCTATCTTCACAGAAAAATCAGATAGGGACTTTTCATATTGTTTGACTCTCAAGAAGCCGTTGTTATGTAGTCTTCCATGTATCATTCCGCAAAACCTCAACCTTTTCCCGGATAGAAAAAGGACACTTATACCTTCATTAGAAAGCCTATGCAGGACAGAAGTCTCAATTGAAATATTCCCTACCATGATTACCCTTTTTAGAGGATTCATCGGAACAATGCCCTCCCTTTTTTCATTTGAGTAAAATGCGAGGGCATTGCCATCGTGCTTGATATGAAGGTCTTTTCTGTCAATATAAAGTGTTCCCATATTCCTTTATCCTATGTAGAAATATTCCGGATCCTTTGGTTGAACAGCAACTCCGAGTGTATGTGTTCTGCTTCTACCGTCAATAGTTAAGATATGAACCCTATCTTCATCCTCGTCTATTAATCTCTCCAACTTCCTCTTAACATATTTGAGTTCTCCGTCTGTCAGGAAGCACTCATAAACAGACTTCTGACCACCTGTGCTGTACCCTTTGAGAAAGTGGCGCACACGATTCAGCCTGCGGTCGTTTGTGATGTCATAAGCTATAAGATAAAGAGTCCTCTCCATAGTCTTTTGTCGAATTTGTCATTCCGCACTTGATGCGGAATCCAGTCCCTTTTTCTCTGGATTCCTGCTTCCGCAGGAATGACGGTTTTTTAACATTAGAATTCATATCCTGAATACAGAATAAACGGGATTGCAGGCAGTTGTCAGCAAAAGAAATATTGCGACAATATTTTTATTCAGTTGTCAAAGAGCGGTAAAAATTATAAGGTAAAAATTTCTTTTTTTATATCTACCATTGGATAATGTTTTCCATTTCCCGTGGCAAGAATAGCTCCTTTGATAAAGGCAGTCGCTGCAACAAAACAATCATCCAGTTCAAGAATTCGTTTTTTTTCTTCTCTCTTATATTTTCCGGCCTTTTCAGCAATATCGCGTGTTACATCAACGATATTCAGACTATCTATGAATTCAATTGTCTTTTCCCTTTCATGTTCTTTCATGCCGGCGTGTATCTCTGCAATCGATATTACAGAACAATAAATTGTTGATTCTTCAAGAAGTGACAATAGGAAGTCTTTGGCTTTTTCTCTGCCTCTCAAAAAGTTTATAAGGATGTCTGTATCAACAAGGACACTTTTCATTTAGAGCGGCTCGATCTTGTTGATTTTCTTAATTTTCTGACAAATGCCTCAGTGCCTTCTTTTAATTCAGGATGGTGCTTATCCTTCCATGCTCCGAAGCTTGTCTGAAGAACTTTTTCCAATTTTAATCGTTTAAGTTCCTTCCTCAACGCATCCGCTACAACTTTACTCTGTTGTCTTCTGGAGACTGTCATCTTAAGTTCATCAAGCAAATCTTCAGGTAGAAGAAAGTTTGCCTGTTTTGTTGAGTTACCCATATCTATCCTCCCTATATTATTGTCTATATTATAATATAGAAATGTCTCTATAAAATCAATCTGGTGAATGATCAAAAATAACTATGTCCCCTGTCACCGGACTTTTGTAGATCAATTTTCTTGCCTTTCCATGTAATGCATGGGCGATTTTCAGATAAAGCCAGACAGGAGCCTGACCGGTAAGAACAATATCATTTCCTTCACCTGCAATGGATTGGGCTTTCTGGATGTAAGAATCAAGGTCATAAAGTTTAGCATTTGATGTGTAAAAAGTTGAGAGATCAATGGTAACGTTTTCCAACTTTATCGCCGCTCCTTTCCGCTTAATTCCATACCATCATGATGTATCCTGAACCCCTCAGCTATTTCATGTTCTTTCCGTATCAATTCACTGATTTCTGTTTCAGTAAGTTCTGGATATCTTTTTCTGAGAAAAGCCTTTTTCAACTCAAGAGACAGCATCGTAATGTCCGCCCACGCCTTGAGGCGTTCTTGGACTTCGGCAGGATTGAGTGATTTCTTCATCTTATCCTCTCAGATAATTCTTTTGGCAAATTCCTTATTTGTGCAAGATTAAAAATTTCTATGTTGTAATCTCGTGCCCTGTTTGAAAGACTCGGTTTAATCGAGGTATGTGTTGTACATATAAATGCCTTGCCACCTTTACCAAGCAATGGTAGGATAGCCCCTTTTTTATAAACTTCATCGCCGATGATGGACTGTTCTTCCTCCTCTCCGAGAGTTTTACACTCTATGTGGTAAAAGGTGTTATCTTTCATAAAAGCTATATCCAATTCATTATCAGCACCTGAAGCGCTGCTAATCTGTATTCCCATCTTTACATCGTTGACAAACTTCTCCTGCGTCATTTTATAAACTTCATTAAATACGTATTCCTCAAACCAGCCACCTGTCAGGTAAATAATCTCATCTTTCTTTAGCTTCTTCTCAACTACTCTATTTTTAAGTTTAAAATCAAATTTCTCTAAAAATTCCTTTTCAACTCTTGATGGTTCCCTATTAAATTTATCTGACATTTCAACCTGAGCTTCTTTTCTTTTGTTACCTGTGTTTTTATATAAAAATCCTAGCAATCCTTTTAGCTCCTTAAAATTATTCATTATCCATTCTGTAAGGGTCTCTCTTGATAGCGAGGCAGATACAACTGAAGATAATTTCTTTTTGTTTTTTATTTCAAAGCCATAGCAGGATAAGTACTCTTCTAAGGCCAACCGCTCCGGGATTTCATAAGTCTTCAGTGGTCTCTTCTTTGGATAAATTTGAATAAACTCATTTTTGCCAAGAGGCATATATCCAATGATTACTTTTTGGCCAATGTCTCTAAAAACCTCAAGGGCTGCAATTGCCATTATTTTATTCCCACCTGTGAGATTCACTACATAACCTGCTTCTTCATCTACAGAATTTGTCATATCTTCCATCTTTTCAATGCAGTCTACCAATGAATCCTGATTGACAATCAGTGTCCGCACATTTTTCTCTGTTAGTTCGTGCTTCATCAGTCTTAGCGTATTTTCGATACAGCCTGTTTTGCCTTCATTTTCCATTCGCTTTGTACTTATGAACCAGTAAATATCTGGCTTAAAATGCTCAGTCACAATAACATTAGGAACAGTCTGTTCACTGACAAGAGAGACAAGGATTTTTTTCATAATGTTCTCCTAAAAGCTGCCACAAGGCATACATGAATATGGCTCATTGTTTTCTCCTTAGCACCTTATTTATAACTCTTTATAACTCCCCCTCCCCCCTCTTACTCCAAGAGGGGAAAGATATCCTACTTCCATCTCCATGAAGGATAACTCCCCGTACCTTAAGGGCAAAGAATTCTCCTACCCTTAGGTTAAGGGGAGGTTGGGAGGGGTTAGCCGCTTGTATTATTCGAAACATTTGCATACAATAAAGGCATATAAAGGAGGTGCATATTATGCGTGCAACTTTAAACATACCTGATGATCTCCTTTCTGAGGTGCAGAAGATTACCGGCGAAAAGTCCAAGACAAAGGCGATTACCATTGCCATGAAGGAATATGTCCGGCAGAAGAAGATTAAGAAACTTCTTGCCTTGAGAGGGAAGATCAAGATTGAAGATGTTACTGAAGAACTTGAAAATCTGGAGATAAAGGAGATGGAAGAAAATGACAGAAGATGGAGTTCTCGTTGACACTTCAGTTCTTATTGAATTTCTAAAAGGCAATGAACAATATGGGGAAAAAATTGCAAGACTCCTGGACAAGAATTGTGTATATTCCACAGGCATAATAATCGCCGAACTTTTACAGGGTCTTAAATATTTCAAAGAAGAACAATATCTTACTGAATTGATAACAGCGGTAAATGTGCTTGAAATAACTACAGATTTATGGATAGAAGCAGGCAAACTCTCCCTGTCCTTGAGGAGAAAAGGCATAAATCTTCCTTTAACTGATATTGCCATCGCAGCCCTCGTCATCGAACACAACCTCTCTATCTTCACCCTCGACACCCACTTCGAGCAGATTCCGGGCGTGAGGGTTTATAAGGGATAATTTTTTCAATCCACAACCTCCATCACTGTCCAGCCAAGAGGGAGATGAATTTTTATCATGCTTTAAAGAATCTATGCTATAAATTGACTTAAAAACTAAGGGTGTGTTATCTTGACGTAAAAGGAACAAAAAGATGGCAAGACGTGAATTAACAATAAAAATTCCAGATGATGTCTTTGATGAAATAGAGCGATACAGGAAATCCGCAAATAAACCAAATACAGAAGCGGCTGTTGCTGAATTAATCAAATATGCATTGTCTCTCCCACCATATTTCAGAGAATTTAACTGGGAAAAGGCTGAGGCTGAAGCTGACAAAGAAATCGCAGCAGGAAAAACCAGATCATTTGACTCCATAGAAGACTTTCTTTCAGACCTTAAAAAATGAAAATCCTCCGCACTGATGCTTTTAAGGAGGATTATAAGAGGCTTCCTAAGACTGCACAGAAAAAATTTGATGACAAGATAAGACTCTTTATCAATGACATACGTCACCCTTCCCTCAGAGTTAAAAAGATGAAAGGGCACAAAAACCGCTGGCAAGCAAGCATAGATATGTTTTATCGGTTTACCTTTGAGATACATCGTAACCATTATTTTCTCCGACGTATCGGTCCACACGATTATGTCCTGAAAAAACCTTAGCAACTTTCTGTTTCTTTTATCATTGAAAAAAAACTATTAATATTCAATTCAAAACCTCCATCACCGCCCAGCCGAAGGGGAAAAGACCATTATTATTCTCTGGCTTTGCTTGTTCTGAGGCAAGCCATATGGTTGTTGCATGATCTTTAATTTCTTTACTCCCTCTCGGTCCTCTTACTAATATTTGTCTGTTACCCTCAATTGTTACTGACTCAGCTCCTGAATGTTTACCCACACGTATCAGAAAGGCTGTTTCTTTCATATCACCATGTGATTTCAATGGCCTCGGCATCTTAAAGTGCAATTGTTCAGCTATCTTTGATTCAACACCATAGTTACGCGCATAGTGCTTATGAACCGCCCTGAAAAACGCCCTTATACCTAACGAATCGATAGGCTTTTTTATTCCTGCACTGCTAGGAGGGGACTGTAAGTTAATTACACCTTCAAAAGAAGACCCTGCTTCAATTATTTCAAATATCTGGGGAATTCCTCGTGTCTGTTTGCTGCCATCAAGTTTTCTCCTGTTGATTGCATAAAGTACTCTTGTCCTAACATTAGTATGCGGCAGTAAGTCCGATACTTTCAACATCCTGAAAGGGTCTTCAGCAAATGACCCCTCTAGTAACTGTAGTTCAAGCTCCCGTGCATTTCTCCGGTTGGTAATTGAATTATTCGGTTTGTTTCCTGCAAGGATATAGTCAAGCCCTTTATATGTGCCCCCTCCAAGCGCTAACATACTAAGAAAACCGGTTCTTACCGAGCCTTTCAGAGAACTGCCGGGAATATACGGAGTGTTATTATATGGATGATAGGCAGTTCTGGGAATAATAAAATTATTCAGTTCCTGTTTTATGTTCCTATCATTCAGAGCTAACGATTTTACTGAGATATATCTGTCAATTATGCCTTGTGAGATACTTATCTCATTCCCTTTGATTGATGACCTTTTATTAAAAATGAAACGGTATATTTCAATAATTGATGGAAGGGTTCCTTTCTGTGCGATCGCTGTTAATTCCTGCCTTTCTCTATCCGTTAATGTACGAATAAATGCGAGCGGGTCAAAAGAAACCAGCTTTTTCTTGTCAGTATCTATTACAAAACTTGTCGGCTCATAAACATCATCACAGCCTATATGAATTGGTGACAACACATGAAGTCTTATTTTTAGTGGTTTGTCCATTTATGCCTCCACGCTTACAGGAATATAGAGGGAGTATCCCTGCACAACAGTCTTTGGTTCGGCTTTAGATACATTCGTAACTGCTTGTCCTATATATGGTTTATCAAAAACCTCTTTGTTTTTCGGTATTAAAACTGCTCCCTCATCAGCCATGATAACCGGCTTCTTGATTGGGTTGCCCGATTTTGCAAGGACATCACCGTGTTTTCCATACCTTGTAAATGGCATAAAAAATATATCTGAATAGGTATCCTTTTCCGGCACGCAGGGTGAGAGCGTATAGCAGACATTTGGCGAATCAGATCCCATGTCTTTTATATATTTTTCAGTTTCCTTGACTAACATGAACTTGCCCAAGCCTGATGAAGCGTCCTTACCGAAACCGCATTCGCCAATTCTCTCAAGCCCTGAGAGTACCTGTTTAATATTAATGAAAGATTCATCAAATCCCACGAACAGCGCGAGTTCTGTTTCCGGATAATATACTTGTTGTTCTTCGATAAACGGGGCAAAACGGCCCTCCCCTGTCGTACCAGTAATTCTGTTTATAGTATTGTGAGGCTGATCAAACATACTGATAAACTGTTTTGATCCTGCATATCTCAAACGCTTTTGTGTTTCTCTGCTGACAGTTCGATTTGCTTTGCCTATCACCTCTTCATCGGAAAGGAATTCGAGTTCTTTAAAAGATCTAAACTTTCTATTCTCCTGTATAATCATCCACTTTTTACTTTTATATTCTTTACGTTTTCTAATGCGCTCACGTTTTTCTTTTGGAAGGTCGAATAACATATCAGGTGGAATATCTGGAGTTTTAAAGGCATAATGATAGATCTTTTCAATATAAAACTTTGGAAAAGCAGACGAAAACACGATGAATGGCTTTATTTGATAATTATCAATCAGTTCTCCAAGTGGCCAGCCGCATAGTCTATCATCGCCAGCAATTTGCCAGCAAAAGTGCCCAAAGAGGGTATCTCCTTTCAAAAGAGTGCCAAATCCACTTAAAGGTTTAAGTGTTATTTCATATAGTTTCAAGGCAATCCTCCTGCTAAAATGGATTTAAGGTTTGAAACATTCTATCTATTGCTTCATCGTTGAATTGAAAAGAAATCCTTCCATAACCCCTGCTGCCACTGCCGCCGAGTGTGTCCTGTTCCAGAAGTTTGAGACCTTTCAGGAGCGTATCAAAAAGTTGATCATCGCCATCCTGTAATATTTTAAATGTAACACGAAAATCAAACTGTGTTCCTTCAGGCACTCGCTCTATAAACCTTGGATGTTCAGCGGTACCCTTGATCCTATTGATAACGTTCTCTGACTTTTCCTCGGTTAGAAGCCAGCGATTATCTTTTGCTTTCTTTGTCCAGTTATCGTTGAGATAACAATCGCTAAAAGATACCCTTGTTGGTCCATAGCCTGTTTCGTCTTCCCTGTCCGCTCCGCTACTTCCGAATATTTTCAATATCGATTCTGCTTTTTTAACTAATTGAGTTTTCAATTCCGGAGAAATACCATTGTTACCAAGGATATCCCTTATTGTTTTCGACGACACTAAACCGCCCTCTTCAGAAGCAAAAGGGATTAGCCCACTTTCCATTTCAAGAAGAGATCTAACTTTTCCTTTAAGGGAAGACCCGGGGATATAGGGTTCTAAAGTATGTGGATGTTTAATTACCGGGCTATCTGTGCCTCCGATATGCATTTCCATATTACCAGAACCTATATGCAGACCACTTTTCAGGGTTATTTTTCCTTCAATTTTTTTAATTTCAGTAAGTTTCATCTGGCACCTCCTTGCAAAGTCCCACCTTTTTCATCATAAAATTTGTAATATCCCATAAAAGCTTCAAAATAACCCGAGAAGGCCTCAAAATCATCTCTATCCTTAATCTGATCGAGAGAGTTTGAAATAAAGTCTTTGAATTCTTTTGATATAAGATCTCTCCCCATAGCATAAGCAGCTTTGGCATTCAGCATTTTCAAGTAGGGCAGTACGTTTTCAAACTCATCAGGGTTCGTTTTAAGGATACTCCCGAACCGTGTCACCTCATCGTAGAATTTTCTTATTTGCGTAGGTTTATTAGCTTTGCCCCTGCTCTGCTGTTGCCCCCGATATACTTCTTTCGCCAAATCATCTGCCTTCGATGAAAACAATTCGGGTTCGATGATTTTTTTGGTCTTATCTTTCCAAAAGTTTACATTCATATGGCCCTCCTATCTTTGGTTATAAATTATTTGCCATATCGGTATTTTCATTGCCCCACCATAGTTGATCAGCCAATCGGCAGCTTTTTCAACTTCTCTAATGGCCTTTTCTTTTTCATCTCCCTTTAAACCCTTACCGATATTTCTTGCCAAATTATATTTGAACATTGACTTCCATTTGAGGCACTCCATCTCATCAAAATCAATTGCTCTTTTTCCTGCCAGAAGTGCTTTTTCCTGTTTTGCCATATTTAAAAAATGATTCATTCTGAAAAGCATGGCATTATTTATATAGCTCTTTGATAACCATGATTCAATAACAGATTTTATGCCCCGCAGTTCCCCGAATTCTTTCCACTTTATCGCCTCATCGAAAATGGTAATCGAATCCCGCCGGTTTGCCTTCGATTTTTTTACAGCATATTCAGCTTTCTCTGAAACTGTACGAACAGGTTCGTCAGGTTTGTTTATGCATATCCCTGTTGAGATGGAAACATGGCTGTTGTCACACACATATTCCCTGAAAGATTGGTTTATGTCTGATGCAAAATCAATAATTCGGTTCCATGGCCCTATAAGGAAAAGGTCGTCTCCACCCGCAAATACGGTATAAATATCCCTGAATTCCTCTTTTATGCTTAAAACATATGGAAGATAGATTGAAAAATAGTGATTCGTTTGCCTGCTTAAAGTAGCCATTTTCGATAGATTATTTTGTTTTATACCGCATGCGAATAATAAGCCAAGGTTGTCAATATCAGACTTCATTACTCCCAATGCCTCAATTCCTGTATATTTTCGCTTTGTTTCAAGTTCTGAATTTTGAATTCTGTTCAGCGCCATCTTCGCAATATGATGTAATGTTTTGGGATTACCATCCTTAATGTCATCAAATAACTCATTTTTCTTTTTCTCTGATTTGCTTCCATGTAACAGCCTCTCCAACATATCTTCGGTTTCATCTTTATCAGTATATTTAGGCACATAGCCATTAATAAATTTTGCCGTTACCTCTTTTGAGATCGTGCCATTCACTGAGCCGGATATATCCCAGTATTTTAGAAGTGTTCCGTCTCTGGAGAGTTCGGTCAATTTGCCGGAAATATCCAGAGAAACCTGATATGATCCGAATATCGGTTCCTTGAGCTTATCACCGTGAATATCTGCACTTAGTGTGGTAACAGCCAGCCTTCTTGCTTTTACAAGATTTGTTCCAATGTAAATATGGTCGCGGCAGATGTTGCATGCCGACTTTTCATCGCCAAGAAGCCTATCATTCTCTGCATCCGGACTTGATGGTCTCCTGCCGCAGAAGGGACATAATTTCTTATTCATATCATTATTGAACTGATCCAGATAATCTGCTACTGCTCCGCCATGTTTTCCAATGTCTATTTTTCTATATTTTCTTCTTTCTGATATTCTTGAAAGGTTTTCCCACAATTCATCAAATCTGTTTATCGTGAAATCATCGCAGGATGCCTCGTTTGATGAAAAGCCGAAAGATGCTTCCCCATGATACATTCTAATGAGCCAGTCATTGATTTCTTTTTCAACTGCAAGTATTTTATCTTTTGTTTCCTGAAGGTTAGGGGCAATAATGGTAAATTTGCCTGCTGCATTCAAGATAACCGAAGCAGGAGTCAGACCTAATTCTCTGCAAAGCATATCAGCAGCAAGTTCGCTCAAAAGCGAGACAGCAAAGGATCTGCCCCTTAAAAGCTTTGCTGCCGCTTTTCCTGTGCTTCCGCCTTCTGAAAATATAAAGTTCTGAATACCATAGAAATTACCATTCACTATCAGGAATTTTTTGTCCTGATAAGCCTTTATCTTTTCGGTATTCAAGGTGTCCGTTCCGGAATGATATAAATACAATGCAGATGCGAGAGCTGCCGTCATCTTTGAATGGTCGTAAAGAGATGAGTCAGGTATAATTCTGCCGACTGTTGCAGAAGGGATGTATGAAGCATATATCATAAAGAGACTGTCAAAATGTTCAAACCATAGGGGGATATTATTTTTATGTGACAGTTTTTCCAATGAAACAACAAAATTAAAGAAAAGATCGCTATATTCCTTAGTTTGTTCATTACTGTCGAGTAGTTGATAATCATCACGTTTAACGGGAAAAATACTTTCAGGGGATAGCTCCCTGAGTGGATACCTGAAAAAATATTCTTCAGAATTATCGCCTTTCGGCACTTCATCAGGTGACAGACTCTCAAAAATGGCGAAAAGTCTTGTCTTTTTAAAATCCTTAACCCCAATCTCATGATTATAGTTCTCAAATTCATTCCGGTCGAAGCCGCTGCTAACCCTGTCAGCTAAAGCAATCAACCATTGCATAGGTGTTTGGGGCTTATGGTGTCCAGCGGCAAGATTCATAAATGAATCCCCAAGTCCCCATTCACCTTTGTTAAATTGTTTAGGTAATAACTTTTCAATATGATCAATGAAAGCTGCAGTATAAACAACATGTTTATGTGTATGTCTGTTTTGCTCTTTAATATAGGGCTGATAAAGGTCAGCATTATTATTTAAGAACTCCGGGCTTACATTAAAACCGGCCCTCTTAGCAAATTTTCCTATATCATGCATAAAAGCTGCTATGGCAACTTTATAAATTGTTTCATCTAACATGTAGCCCCCTTTCATTCATGCAACAATGCTGCCAGTATCACCGTCTGATATTCTCTTTCATTAAATTCTATCATTCTCCCACCTGCTTTCTGATTCCTGAAAAATATTTATGAATATTGTACAATACTGTACAGATAATACATGTCATTATGAGGTTATTTATATGAAAAATGTCATCTCTATTTCCGAGGCGAGGAAGAGGCTCCCCGGGATTATAAAATCTCTGAAGGCTTCGCCTGAGACTGTTTATCAGATTACCGTTCATAACGAGGTAGTTGCCGAGATCAGGACGCCTCCTAAAATCAAGCCTGGCGAGGCCGCGGCAAAACTTCTCGAGCTGAGCAGGAAAGTCAGGAAAAGTAAGAAAGGGTATAAGATACCGATATCCGAGAATATTAAAGAACATCTGTATGTAGCCGAGGAGAAAAATTGATTCTGCCTCAGAACAAAGTCTTTTGTGACACATCGTTCTTTTTTTCATCTTTATACCCTGACGATTCCAACTATGAAAAAGCTATAGAACTTCTCAAATATTGCAAAAAGCATAAACTTGCGATCTATACGACATGGGATATCGTAAGCGAAACCATAACCCTTCTCAGATACCGGGCAAGCTACAAAACAGCTTTGGAGTTTCTTGATAAAATTAAACCTGTTCTCTATATTGTCCATTTTGATGATTCTGTTAGAACATCTGCTGAGGAGGTTTTCAAGAAACTCTCCAGAGATAAAAAAATATCCTTTTGTGATGCCGTTTCTTTTGTTGTAATAACTCATATGCTCGATAATATCCCCTGTTTTTCCTTTGACCGGGACTTCAAGACACTCGGGTTGACGGTTTATCCCTGACATCTCATTCTATCCTTATCTTTCCCTTTTCTACCCTTACCCCATACCGGCTACCGGCATATTGTTTTATAGCCGTGATTGAGTAATATGGCAGCAAGGTATCATTCATCAATTGCTCCTTTATTGTCCTGTTAATCTTGCTTATGTTCGATCTAAGAATCTCCATACGAAGCCCTTCCTTACATTTATCAAGCAGGTCGTCCGCACGGTTAGGTTGTATACTGTAGATTGTCCTGTAGTCTCTCGACATCTTTTCAAGGGCTGGCCGGCTTAAAAGATCCACTATGGGTAGAAAACAATCTGTGCATTTAAGACAATAAACATTTTCAGGATATTTGCAGTGGTATATCTTCTGTCTGATATAAGCCGTATAAATCATTAATTGAAGTGGTACCATATCAACAGTACCATCCCCTATATAAACTGTTCTTTCGCGCAGGTTTATTTTTAAGAAAGGCTGGGTTAGTGCTGTGTCTATTTCCTTCTGCCCTTCTTCAACAAGCTTTCTAAAACTTTTACCGTTAAGGGGTATCTTATCCCTGAGTCTTATAAACGGTAGTTCAGCAAGAAAGATCTCTGCATCCTTAGTATTGAGGGGTTTTAACCCCCCATTTCCCCCCTTATTTAAGGGGGGATTTAAGGGGTGAGACTTATTTAAGGGGGGATTAAGAGGGGTTAGGACTTTATTTTTCTTAGGCTTGTAGTAAAAATCAGGATTGGATTCAAATTCAGGTGTTACTAAAACATGGTAAAGTTTATCCCATGGTCTACCGAAGAGCTGAAGTGCGGATCCTATGTAAAAGCTCATAGTTTTTCTTCCGCCTGCAAGAGAACAATGCAGTCTTGTTTTGCCATCAAATGTTTTGTCTTTTATAAAATTGGTAATAAAATCTCCTAGTGATTCATTATCTTTTGCCTCTTTTATATCATCGAGATAATCAGCATTTTTCCCTTTGACTACTAAAATAGAATTCTCATCTAAAATATTCTCTTGCATGTTAAACTCCCTGCAAAACTCTCTGAACCTTCCCGAATCAATAAGATTTTCCTTAATGAGGTTTTTTCCTTGTGTTGTTGTGATTACATGGATTTCATCAGGGTAAACCGGAGGGGCTTGATGTATTAAGGCATAGATAGTTTCTGTGATTATCTGTGGTGTAGTTCCCGCTACGAATATAAGGATTTCCTTGAATTTTGACTCATTCATAAGTCAAGCATAAACCTTTTGCATTACCCCTTCAAGAAAAACAACATTGTGACAATATTTCTTATGTTATCCTGTACTTCCCCAGACCAAACCCGGTCCCTTTGCCCACATGTAAAACCTCACCTGCTTTAATTAATGGTATGAATGGGTCTATACCCGCTTCAAAGGTTATACTCCCGACAAACCCTCCCATTTTTAACCTTGTCGCCTGCCTCCCTGAATACCGCTCCCAGTCATACCATCTCAAATCTTTGTTTTTGACCTTAACTTCTTTAGCCTTTTCTATCATGCCTTTGAAATCCCATTCTGAGGGGTCGCCGTTGCAGTGGAAATAGTAGAGAAGGGAAAGCCTTCTCAGAAGGTTTCTTATTAAGATATGAAATTCAAGGTCGAGGATGAGGTGGCTGTTGTAGAGGATGCGGGTGGGGGTTATAAAATTAAGTGTTAATAGGTTACTTATAAATCCCCCCTCACCCCCCTTTCCCAAAGGGGGGTTATTTTGTGGGTTTTCCAAAGTGGGGTTTCCAATATCCAAAGAAGCAGTTTTAAACGGCTTGAGGGTTTTGGTTGAGGAATCATAAATCTTCTTTCCATTGCAACCGACCTCTTTTAGTTCATAACCAGTCTTGCCTTTTCCTATGCCTATCTTTCCGAGTTCATCAAAGGTATAAATAAAATAAGGGAGATAGTCTATAGCCCTACCAATTAAGGTGAGCCCGAAGGTTATCTCATCTCCCGGCTTAAAGCCTCTCTTTTTTTCTGGCGGTGGTTCGATGACAAATGGGTGAGGGGCTGTTTTATATTTCCTCATTATTGTCGAATCCGAAGGCGGCGGGGTCTCAAAGACATAAGAATAAATACATTTTTCTTTAAGAAGGCAGTCCGGACATTCTTTATCTCTTATGGCACAGACTACACGTTTAAAGGCATAGCCGAACCCTCCTCTGAATGTCGAGCCTTTGTAGGCAGGAAGGATAAGAGGTTCATTCGGGACTATGGTAAATTGGAACGTATTAACCTTTATTGAAAAAGTCTTTGGATCTGTTCGAGACATCCAGCTCATCTGAGCCCCCTTTAAGCTGTATGCTAAAAATAACAGGGATAATTTTTTATGTCAAGGAACAATATAAAGTGGCTTATCCTGTTGTATTTTTAAACGTAATTGATACTTTTCTAAAGCCACCTTAAAGAATATGCCTTAACACATCACAGGTATAAGTTTTTAATGTTAATTATCATATCCCCTCGTGGTCATAAGTTGTGCGCTTGCAGGCAACCTTCCCCCGATTTGATGGACACAACGAACAGTTTGTATTATTGGACAGGAGGTGTGCGCTTATTCGGAATCGATAAGAACTCAGAACCTTAGAAAACGTCAAGGTGTAGTTCGTAATTTTATGGTGTGTTCACATAAGAGGTAAAGAATGAACGCTGACATTTAACACTTATCGCTTTTATTTTTCGTTAGCCTTATTCAGGTTTTATCTACAACGTTTTTTGAACATTGGTACGATGTCGTACCAGACTTTACTTCTTCAGACTGTCTGGCAGGATTTATAACCCAGATACTCCCGAATTCCTTTTCCTGGTAGGCCCGGGCAAGACCAAGCCTGACAAGTTCAAGTAATGCAATGAACGTTATTATAAGCTGAATCTTTGTTATTTCTCTTTTGAAAAAATCCTCAAACCTCACTGCTTCCTGCCCTTCAAGCACCTCCATTATCTGTGAGATTTTATCTTTAACAGTGAGCGTCTCTCTCGTGATCGAAACTAACTCAGGGGGAGCTTTATCGAGTATCTTTTTAAAAGCGTCGAGCAGGTCGAAAATGCTTACATCAAAAAGGTAAAGTTCTCCCTTTTCTTTGTCATCTGACAGAGGTTCCCTGTAAAATACCTTCATCCATTCATCTTCTCTCTGCTTGAGTCCGTGTGCCGCTTCTTTAAATTTTTGATATTCCAGTAGCCTCTGCACAAGCTCTTCTCTCGGGTCTCCCTGCTCTTCAGGAAGTGTTTCTTCATCAGGCGGAAGGAGCATCCTTGATTTTATATGGATAAGGGTAGCAGCCGTAACGAGAAAATCCCCTGCTACTTCAAGGTTAAGCTCTTTCATCATCACGATATATTGAAGATACTGACCCGTAATTAAGGCTATTGGTATGTCGTAGATATCTATCTTGTTTTCCCGGATAAGATGCAGGAGAAGGTCGAACGGTCCTTCAAAGACCGGGATCTTTATTTTATAGATTTCTTCCACAATGTTAACAGTTCATTGAGTCTATTGAGTTTGTTAAGTTTCTTGAGTTTTTTAACCCAAAAAAAATGTATAACCCGATAAACGATGCAACCTTAAACGGCTATTGTCTTCTCGGTTTCTTTCAGCCACAAAAGCCTTGAACCGTTAATCACAGAGGCATTAATGGATTCGATCATTTCCTGTGGAGATATATCAAGACCTTCTTTTTTGACAAAGGGGACTGGTGATAATTTTACCTTAATATTAGATGCCTTTTTAACTTCAGCCTCTGTAGGTCGCTTTATCGTCGACCCCATAATCTTTGCCAATAGAATGAATATATCTCTATGACTTTTTGATTCACCCTGAGGCTCAATTACTTCTGGAAGATATTTCATCCTTCCCATGAAATCTGTGATTGTGCCGGCTGATTCCAGAAAAGTAGCCGAAGGCAGCACAACATCCGCTTCTCTGGCAAGCCCGGTAAGATGTGAATTCTGTACAATCAGGAAATCCGTATCCGGTCTTTTATTGAGTGGAACTTCACCTACAACATAAAGTGCCTTCATTTTATCAGTTAACATTTCCCTGTATGTCTTCCCTTCAGTTGTCAATCCCATCAGCACAACACCCCTCGCATTGCTTTCCAGTGGGATAGCGATAACCTTCTTCCCCTTCAGCAGCGATAAATTAGATGCTGCTTCGAAAAGAGCCGGGGAAGAAAATATTATCGGTTGTTTAGCTTCAATAAAGAGGGCAGAAGCCTTCTCTATTTCTTCTGTGGACTCTATATCTTTTACCGAAGATTCCAATTTTTTATCTGCCTTGAGCCCTTTCTCTATAGCAACTTTTATAATGCCTTTTATATTGGATATTTCATCTCCTTTAAGGCTCACAGTGGCAACATCTGCTATCCTTGTTTCAGAAGAATTTATTACAACGAGTTTTGCTCCTCTGTTTATTCTCCTTCTGACAGCGGCATCGAGAGCCGGTAAAACCCTTTCCCATTGTGAAGGATTTAGTCCAAGAAGAAAAATAAGGTCAGATCTGTCAATATCGGCACGCTGGGATTTCTTCAGAGAATCGCTGTCTGCATACAGGCTTACTGTAGTATCAAAGTTCCTTGTCTTTACAACATCTCTGGCAAGTTTTTTAAGAGTCAATGCATCTTCATTCAGAATACCTGCTGCACTTATAAAGCCTGCGTCTTTACCTGCTTTCTTAAGTTCATCAGCAACTATTTTGAGGGCATCTTCCCATGTTGTTCCTCTGAGTTCACCATCTATTTTTTTCATGGGAGATGTAAGCCGTGTTTCTGCTTCGATACAATCGAAACCAAATCTTCCATAGGCACAGATATATTTTTCAGCAGAACCAGCAGGCGCTCCTGAACTAATCTTCTGTACCCTGCCATCTTTCGTGCTTACTGTGATTTCACAGCCATTTCCACATAAAAGACATACAGAATTTATTCTTTCATACTCCCATTCTCTTCCTTTACGCCATCTGTCTGCCTCAAGTAAGGCGTTTACCGGACATGAATCAACACAGCTTCCGCAGAATGTACATTCTGATTCCTGAAGTGGTTTGTCATTTGCGGTGACGATTTTAGATCCAATACCTCTTCCCATGAATTCAAGCACATTTGTCCCCTGTTCCTTACAAACCCTGACACACCTGCCACACAGTATGCAGTAGTCGGGGTCTCTCTTGATAAAAGGATTTGCCTCATCCACCGGATAACCAAACTTTTTCCTTGTAAAACTTGATTCTTTAAGATCGAATTCATAGGCATATTTCTGTAAATTGCATATACCTGCCTTTGTACAGGTCATACAGTCGAGCGGGTGCATGGAAAGAATAAGGTCTATGATGAATTTCCTGATCTCCTGGACTTTTTCAGTTTTCGTATTTACAACCATACCCTCCCTGACTTTTGTATTGCATGCTATCATGGGTGCTTTCAACCCCTCTATCTCTATAAGGCAAAGCCTGCATGCGCCGATGCCCTTCATGCCTTTTAAATAACAGAGATTCGGTATATGAATGCCGGCAAGTTCTGCTGCATCCATCAGATTCATGCCCTCGGGAGACTGAACTTCTTTGCCATCTATTGTAAGCTTAACTGTCTTTTCCATTTATCCCTCCATATATAAAATCATCGAAGATCTTAAAAGTTGTTACGTTTTTTAATTCTGTCATTCTCCGGCTTGACCGGAGAATCCAGTTCCTTCCTCTGGATTGCCCGATCAAGTCGGGCAATGACGATTGTTGGATAATTTCATGTAACATTTAGTTTAATAAACTTCTTTTGCAATATAGCAGATCTCCGGCAAAAGGTATGAGACTAAATCTCTGAAAGTAACCATCCCGATAATCTTTTCCCCTTCAACAATAGGCAGATGTCTAATATTCTTTCTTGATGCAAGAGCTATTGCCGAACTTATTTCTGTTGAAGGGTCAAAGGTTGTGAGATCGGTTCTCATGATATTCTGTATGACTTCTCCCTCTAAAGATATGCCTTTCACAACACAACGCACAATATCCCTCTCGGTAAATATCCCCACAAATTTATCATTCTCATCAACAACGAATACGCCACTAACATTCTTCTCACCCATAACCTTTACCACATCAGAAATCTTTTGATCCTTACGGACGGTGACTACAATTAATGGTTTCGATTTTATGATATTCCCTAATATCATCTTGAATCTCCTTTCTATCATATCTATGCTTTTAAGAGGTATTTTCAGTTCTTCTTTAAGCCTTACCCGCATCGGGCTCAGAAGCTTGACTGCGTCTACAGGACAGGCACGATAGCATGCCTTACATTTCGTGCAGTAATCGCTGGCGATGATGTATTGATCCTTTGTTTCAATAACAGCACCAATGGCACATGCCTCCTTGCAGAGTCCGCATTTGATGCATTCTTCCTGATTGATCTCGAAAATGCCCATGCCGCTGCAGACCTCCGCCCTGCAGTATTTATCCTTCAAATGCTCCTCATATTCGTCACGGAAATATCGTATCGTTGTAAGAACAGGATTCGGTGCACTCTGGCCAAGACCGCAGAGAGAGCCTTCCACGACAAGTTCTCCAAGCCTCTCGAGTTTTTCTATATCCCCTTCCTCACCCTTCCCTGTTGTTATCCTTTCGAGTATCTGCAGCATCTGGTATGTGCCTATTCTGCAGGGAGGACACTTCCCGCAGGATTCGGACTGTGTGAAAGAAAGGAAGAATTTGGCAACATCAACCATACAGTTATCTTCATCCATGACAACCATACCGCCTGAACCCATAATGGAACCAACCTTCCTGAGTGAATCGAAATCTACCGGCAGATCGAGATATTGCGCCGGGATACACCCTCCCGAAGGACCACCTGTTTGCACTGCCTTGAATTTTTTATAGTTAATGATACCTCCGCCGATATCAAAAATAATCTCTCTCAGGGTTATCCCCATGGGAACCTCGACAAGTCCGGTATTCTTAACCTTGCCTGTTAGGGCGAATACTTTTGTTCCAGGCGAGGCTTCAGTTCCTATACCCCTGAACCACTCAGCACCGTTCTCTATAATCGGTGGCACACATGCATACGTCTCCACATTATTCAGATTTGCCGGATATCCCCATGGCCCGCCACCAGGTTCCGAAACCCTCGGGGGTCTTGCATGAGGAAATCCCCGGTTGCCCTCGATAGATGCAACAAGTGCGGTAGCCTCACCGCAGACAAACGCACCTGCCCCTTCCCTGATATGTATGACAAAATCAAATCCTGTTCCAAGGATATTTTTTCCTAAAAGACCGATTTCCTCTGCTTGTTTAATAGCTGTGTTCAGAGTTTTAATGGCTAAAGGATATTCGTGACGGACATAGATAAAACCATAATGTGCGTCAATTGCATATGCGCAGATCAGCATGCCTTCAAGCAAACTGTGAGGGTCACCTTCCATGATCGATCTGTCCATAAAAGCACCAGGGTCACCCTCATCACCATTGGCAATGACCATCTTGACCGTACCTTGAGCCTTTCTCGTATGCGCCCACTTGACTCCTGCAGGAAAGCCTGCACCGCCCCGTCCCCTGAGATTTGCCTTTTTTACCTCTTCAAGCACCTGTTCAGGACCCATGGAGGAAAATATCTTCTCAACAGCGCCATAACCTCCTACAGCTATGTAATGATGGATATTGCAAGGATCTATTCTTCCATTGTTCCTGAGAGCAATTCTCATCTGTTTTTTGTAAAAAGGTATACCATCCATCACTTCAACAGGCTTTTCAAGAAAAGTGCCTCGATAGAGTAAATTCCTTACCGGGTAACCTGCATTATAGGTAATCGGAATAACTCCCTTCACGTTTTCCCTGTTTACCCTCTGATAGAAATAACCATGGGGCTCAACCTTCATAACCGGACCTTTCTGGCAGATCCCCTGGCAACCTGTCTTTACCACTTCAAGATCAAGACCATGTTTTCCAATCTCTTCCTCAAGCACATGAACAACATCTCCAGAGCCTGAAGCCGTACAGGCGGTCCCGCAACATATCCTCACCCTGTTTTTTCCCGGATCGAATATTTCGCTGCTTAGCCGTGCCCTCAGCTTCTGTAGATCATCTAAATTCTTAAGCCTCTCCTTATTTGTCATGCATTCCTCACTTATACTTTAACCTTGATATAATCCTTTATATCTGCTATCTCAATTGCCCCGGTCGGGCATACCTTAATACATTCACCACATTTTGTACATCTCTTCAGTCTTATTTCAAAAGGCAGATAACCGCTGAGGTACGGTTTTCTGTTTTCCCCGATAATCGCATCATATTTACAGACAACCTTACATTCACCGCACATGATACATTTTTCAGGAACAATCCTGTACTCTATAAAGTCAAGGCATTCCTTTTCACGACATACACCTTCTGTATGCTCATGAAAGGCACCCGTATCCATCCACTCAAGGATAAACTTTGCCGTGTCTTTACCTTTTTTGCACCGGGAGGCTACGATCATCTCATGCGCAATCCTCTTAAGAGCAAAAATATCAGCTTCAGTACCTCTACCGGACAGAATCTCTTTGAGCCTTATTTTTACCTCGTAGGTGCCAAACGAGCATGGAAAACACTTTCCACACATGGGACCTGCAAGAAACTGCTCTATATAATACATTGCCTTCTGAACGGGGCAACGCTTCTCTTCCGCCTCATTTTTTATGTCTTCCGGCTTTACCTCTTTGTGCTCTGACATATCCTCTCTCTCCATTAAATTTATTTTGCCATGTAGAGAATCTCAGGTAATAGATAGAAGATCAAATCTCTAAAAGTGATCATACCCACAATCGTTTCCTTTTCAACAACAGGCAGATGTCTGATTTTCTTTCTCAATGCAAGAGCTATTGCCGAACTCAACACCATCGAGGGATCAAATATTGTAAGATCGGTCCTCATGATATTCTGTATGACTTCTCCATCTAAAGAGATGCCTTTCTCTACACAACGCACAATATCCCTCTCGGTAAATATACCCACTAATTTACCATTCTCATCAACAACGAATACACCACTAACATTCTTATCACCCATAACCTTTACCACACCGGAAATCTTTTGATCCTCACGGACGGTTACTACCATTAATGGTTTCGATTTTATGATATTCTGCAACGTCATCTTGCTTCTTCGATCGATCATATCCAGGCTTTCGAGTGGCAATTTAAATTCCTCCTCAAGCCTTATATATTTAGGGCTCAGAAGCTTGATTGCCTTGACAGGACAGGCATAGTAACATGCCTTACATCTGGTGCAGTAATCTCGGGCGATGAAATATTTATCCTTTGTTTCAATAATGGCATCAAAGGCACATGCCTCCTTGCAGAGTCCGCATTGGATACACTCAGCCTGATTGATCTCAAAAATGCCCATGCCGCTGCAGACCTTCGCCCTGCAGTATTTATCCTTCAAATGCTCCTCATATTCGTCACGGAAATATCGTATCGTTGTAAGAACAGGATTCGGTGCACTCTGGCCAAGACCGCAGAGAGAGCCTTCCACGACAAGTTCTCCAAGCCTCTCGAGTTTTTCTATATCCCCTTCCTCACCCTTCCCTGTTGTTATCCTTTCGAGTATCTGCAGCATCTGGTATGTGCCTATTCTGCAGGGAGGACACTTCCCGCAGGATTCGGACTGTGTGAAAGAAAGGAAGAATTTGGCAACATCAACCATACAGTTATCTTCATCCATGACAACCATACCGCCTGAACCCATAATGGAACCAACCTTCCTGAGTGAATCGAAATCTACCGGCAGATCGAGATATTGCGCCGGGATACACCCTCCCGAAGGACCACCTGTTTGCACTGCCTTGAATTTTTTATAGTTAATGATACCTCCGCCGATATCAAAAATAATCTCTCTCAGGGTTATCCCCATGGGAACCTCGACAAGTCCGGTATTCTTAACCTTGCCGGCGAGTGAAAATACCTTTGTACCGGGTGAACCCTCTGTCCCGATACTCAGGAACCAGTCAGCGCCATTCTTTATAATGGGCGCGATACAGGCATACGTTTCGATATTGTTCAGATTCGAAGGGTATCCCCAGGCTCCACCGCCTCTTTCAGAAAGTCGCGGGGGTCTTGGATTAGGGAATCCCCGGCCGCCCTCTACAGATGCAACCAGTGCGGTAGATTCACCGCAGACAAACGCACCAGCTCCTTCTCTGATACCAACGGTAAAATCAAATCCTGTTCCAAGGATATTTTTTCCTAAAAGACCGATTTCCTCTGCTTGTTTAATAGCTGTGTTCAGAGTTTTAATGGCTAAAGGATATTCGTGACGGACATAGATAAAACCATAATGTGCGTCAATTGCATATGCGCAGATCAGCATGCCTTCAAGCAAACTGTGAGGGTCACCTTCCATGATCGATCTGTCCATAAAAGCACCAGGGTCACCCTCATCACCATTGGCAATGACCATCTTGACCGTACCTTGAGCCTTTCTCGTATGCGCCCACTTGACTCCTGCAGGAAAGCCTGCACCGCCCCGTCCCCTGAGATTTGCCTTTTTTACCTCTTCAAGCACCTGTTCAGGACCCATGGAGGAAAATATCTTCTCAACAGCGCCATAACCTCCTACAGCAATATAATGATTGATATTAAAGGGATCTATGTTGCCGGTATTTCTAAGTGCAATCTTCAACTGCTTTTTATAAAAAGGGACTTCTTCCATCACCTCAACAGGTTTTTCAAGAAAAGTGCCTTTATAGAGAAGCTCTCTTACAGGATAGCCTGCCTTATACGTGGTCGGAACAATATCCTTTACATATTTTTGTCTGACTCTCTGATAAAAATAACCATGCGGTTCAACCCTCATAACAGGGCCACTTTGACAGAGGCCCTGACACCCTGTCTTTACTACTTCAATATCCAGTCCACTTTTGGAGATGTCTTGTTCTAAGGCTTTAATAATTTTTTGAGAACCTAAGGCACTACAGGGAAGACCGCAACAGACCCTCAATCTGTCTTTTTTCGGGTTGAATACTTCTTTGCTCAACCTTGATCTCAGGTTTTTGAGACTGTCTATACTTTGAAGCCTCTCCATTTTTATTCCTCTTTTATAAATTTTATTAACCTGTCCAGCTTCTTTGAACTTATTTCACCTTTCACTTCATCATTCACTGTTGCAACAGGTGCAAGACCACAACACCCGATACAGCCGACTGTTTCCAGGGTCACAGCAAGATCTTCGGTTGTTTCACCTGCTTTTACGTTGAACCTTTCCTCGACCGTGTTCAATATCTCTTTAGCACCCCTTACATAACATGCCGTCCCCATACAAATTTTAACAATCTTTTTTCCCCTTGGTTTGAAATGAAACTGTTTGTAAAAACTCGCTACGCTGTAAATTTCCGAGAGCGGGAAATAGAGTTTCTTCGAAAGATTGCTTAAGACATCCCCGGGTAAATACCCATTGTCCTCCTGAATTTTCTGAAGGACATGTATCAGAATCCCCTTTTTCTTTTCGGCTTCACTAAGGATTTGTCCCACCTCACCTATCTGTTCATCAACGTCGATCTCTTCTACCTTCATTGACTCCTCCCAAATACAATGCAAAATTTAAAAATGAACTATCCAGCAGCAAGCTGCGAGGGATCAAATATTGAAAACATGGTAACAAGCCTGTCATTCCGCACTTGATGCGGAATCCAGGTTGTCTTTTGTTCTGGATTCCTGCTTCCGCAGGAATGACAAGCAAAACACACGGTAATTATACCCCGAAGCAAAGCTTTTTGAATTTTGTTTTTTGCATTTTGAATTTTTTCTAATATATCCCGATATGTGGCTTTGCAGCTCTTTCAAGTTCACGCCTTGCCGCCATATCCATGAGAACCCTTTCGGCGCCGAATTTGCCGGGTTCATACTTTCTCAGTTTCAGTGCCTCCCTCGCCATATCTATATATTTAAGAGTCAGATCGAGGATTTTTTCAGGATCCGGCTCAAAGTGAAGTGCTCCCTTGAACCTTTCAAACCATACCTCTGTTATGATCCTCGTTACTTGTTCACTTGCTCCAACCGGGGACTCACCGCCGAATATGACAGGAACACCTGAGGCTACAAAATAGCAACCGATAGCAATAGCTTTTTCACTCATCCATTCAGGAGCGATTCCAACAGCCGGCATCCCTCCTATCTCGTCAGAAAGCCCCCCTTCTTCAGCCATAGCTGTAGCTATTGTAAGTATCCTTGAATTATCCACACACGAGCCAAGATGAAGGATTGGAGGAATACCTATTGCCTCACAAACTTCTCTTAATCCTGGCCCTGCATTCTCAAGAGCCATCTCAGGTGTCAGATACCCGGCAGTACCGCACGCAGCAGAGCCACAGCCGGTAGAAACGACCAGTACATCATGCTTGATCAATTCGAGTGCAAGAAAACGGTGAAGTCCCTGCGATGGTACCCTTGGATTATCACAACCTACAAGGCCAACAACGCCGCGGATCCTTCCGGCCATAATCGCATCATTGAGCGGCCTGAAAGATGCCCTCCAGGAACCACCCTGCATGTATTCGATATACTCATGCGAAAACCCTGCTATTACCGGAAACTTATCTGAAACATGGCTACCTTCTGCTTTTCTATTGGCATAGTTTTCGATAGCGAGATTGACAATCTCCCGGGCTATTTCTTTTGCTCTATGCTCATCATATTGAATATGAATTGCACCCGGAATTTTTGCTTTATAAGAAGTGGTGATTAATTTAGTATGGAACTTCTTCGAAAGCTCGGCCAATGCAGGCATTATACACTGTACATCTACGGTCATTGCATCAACAAGTCCCGTCAAAATTGCCAGTTCCTGATTTGTAAACCCACCTGCTGTTGGAATGCCGTGCCTCATCAAAACCTCATTTGCAGTACAACACATTCCTCCGAGATTAATGCCGTTAGCACCCTTTGATTTTGCATACTCTTTCATTTCCTTCTCATTGACAACATCGATGATAATCTCAGCGAGTGAAGGTTCATGTCCGTGAACAATAAGGTTGACTTCGTCTTCTTTGAATATTCCGAAGCCTGCTTCTGCCTTTACCGGCTTCGGCGTACCAAAAAGGATGTCGGTTATATCTGTTGAGATCATGGAACCACCCCAGCCATCTGCAAGAGAAACCTTCAGGGTGCTCAAAAGAATGTTGTCCGGATCATGGTCAACACCTATATGTGTACGGTGCATCGACTCTGTTATTTCTCGATCAACTCCTCTTGGTATAATGCCCCATTTTTTCCATCTCTCCTGTGTCTTTTTTGGTGCTCTCTTTATAAAATTAAGTTCACCTTTCTGGCGTCCGAAATCCTCTATGAGTTTCGTTGCTACATCTCTTGCAACATCATTCACTGTACGACCTTCGAACTCTATTTCAAGGATTCCGGCGATCCTGTATAGCTTTTTTACATCGGTTATGCTGAAGTCACTTGTTTCTCCATTTGCAACTGCAAGTAATGTAAAGGCCATGTCCCGGGCATGGTCTGAATGGGCAGCTGCACCTCCTATAGCCATTCTCAGTAGATTTCTTGAAGCAACTGTCGGGAGCGTGGCTCCACATACCCCCCTTGCCTCCTCCTCTGCATTCGGCCCAACAAACCTGCATGGTCCAACATGGCATATCCTGCAACATGCCCCACTGGAGCCGATAGGGCAAGGTTTCATTTTTTTGGCCCTGTCAAAGCATGTATCTATCTCGTGAGATTCACTCCACTCTATAATCTGCTCTGCAGCCTCGTTTGCACTTTTTACAATTTTATCCATATATCCTCCAAATCTGTAATCCCCCTCACCCTAACCCTCTCCCGCCGGGGGAGATGGAAATATCCCCTCCATCAACGGGAAGGGTATGGGGAGGGTTATCTAATATTTATAATATTGGTTCCATCACAAGTGCCGGATGTCCAACACTTGTAAGGAACTCGAGTAATTTTTCAGAATCCTCACAAACAGTTTCGTCAGCTATTTTATCGAGAAGATCAGGTGCTCCTTCCTCTGCTGCCCTTTTTTCAAACGCTTCCTTAATACTTTCCTTAAGGTTCTTCGTCATCCAGACAATTCGCTTGATTCCACCGTCACCCGCAAGAAACTTTTTACTGACGATGAAATTCCTGCCAACTCCCATAAATCCGGGGTTTTGAGTTCCTCCACCTACAGTACCTGCTAATGTTGAAAATTTCATCCCAACAGGTGTCATGCCGGTATGACCCCTTTGGACAATCATTACGCCGTTTGCTTCAGGAATAATGGCAACAATACATTCGAAACATCCGCAGGACGTCATTGGATTTTCCATTATCGTATACAGGTTGAGTGTCTGTACCGATCCACCCGATGCCTTCTTTAAATATTCATCAATACCTGTATATCTACCATATCTCGCATCTATAAGTTCACCCTTTTGTATAGGCTGATTTCCTCCTGTAGGGTCTATTTCGTATGCAGCCCTACAATCAAGCCAGTTGTAAGCACCACATAGACCAAGCCTTTCCGGGCTGATTACGCATACATGACTGGGTGCAAATGACTGACAGAGGAGACATGAATAGAATATATCAACTGCCTCATCAACGAGTCCACCGAGTCTCTGGTCACGTTCCCTGTATACCTTTGTCGCCTCTTCCTGAAGTTTTAATACATCGTCCTCTTCGGTATAAATCGTCACCTGAACCTTATCCACAATAGCCCTGAACCTGCTGTGTGTCATGGTAGCATTGAGTATTCCAAGATGTTCAAGTGTAAAGCCTTCTTTCTTTGCATTGTGGTTTATTCTTATCCAGTTGATATCCCGCTGGCCCATATGCCAGACACCCTGAGCCTCATTGATGTTGTGATGCACCTTTCTCTCTATAACGGATTCGAAATCTTTCTGCATCTTTCTTCCTGATACATCTATGACAATACCAAGTGGCATCTGACCACCCTTCTCATATCTTTCCTGCCAGTTATTGCCAACAACGGTAACCTTACCGTCTTCTATCTCCTCCATCTCTCTCATCCTGACCCATTCGAAAGAAGGAGTACGGGCACCGCCGAATTCTATAAACATATCCTCTTTCCTTATCCTTTCACCCTCAAATGCAGGCCCGTATGCGACAGGTATGGGGGGCTTTTCAACAACGATTTTTAATCCCCTTACTTCAATCGCCTTCTGCACAATCCTATCATGATCAAACTCTCTATCAACCTCTTCATATATACACACACCTGTTGGATGTATAACCGGGACATCTGTATCACATACTGCCGGATAGCCCATATTTATGGCTCCAGCACCGGTTGTCCACTTTATATCATCAAGTTCACCTAATACTAAAGCAAATGCAAATACCCTGTCTTTTGTATATTTGAGATGACCTTTAAAATCGCCCGGCTTTTTACCCCCAAAGATCAATGATGCCCTTACTGACCAGTCGAGAGGATAGATCGTATGTTCTGTATCCGGACCTACCGGAACTATTCTTGTTTCCCATCCAAGCTCAACATCCTTTCTGAGAAGCTGTTTAGTAACACTGTTTCCATTTACATGGCCTGAGAGGAAGGTAAGGATATTTTTCTCCTGAAGCTCCCTTATTATCTTTACTGCCGTATCATCGTCCGGGGCCGCGCCAATGACAGCAGCAAAACCTGGCATTGTCCCATCAACAAGCTGGATGCCTAAATTCCTCTGGATAGTATCTGTAATGAATCCATTATAAACATAACCTGTTTCAGGATCTTTTGCAGGCTCAAGGCCGCTGATGTAACGGAGCGCCATTATTATTTCCTCACAGAATAATGTTGCCATGCCTGAATCAAGGGCTTCTCCGAGATAGGGCTTCCATAAATTTTCATAAGGTTCTTCATGCAGCATTTCTTTTGCCATTCCGAGTGCTACTCTCATATCTGCCAGTGTCTTTACAGGGAACCCTGTCATTGCATATATCATTGGAAGATAATATGCGGTGTCAGGGAACTCAAAGTCGAATTTTTCACCTTTTTCAGTGATGGTCTTTTCAAGCATTTCTTCTGCTTTTTGAACAAGTATGTGTGCTCCTCTTATTGCAGCCGAGGCGATTAACCTGGACATTCTATCCTCCTCTACTTTGTTTCAATTGTCATCAGTCATTGGTCATTTTGTTTTATTGACTGTTGACGAATGACCATTGACTATTTTATGCTGCCCTTGACTTCAAAAATGCCGGTATCCCGTTTGCCTCCCTCGGGCCAACGGTTATCTTCCAGCCTTCAAGTTTATCCTCTATTGCGCCACTCAGTATTGCTACATAACCAGGGATTATAAGCTCTCTGTGTTTAATCTCGTTCTCTACTCCGCTTTCTTTAATAAATTGAGCAATCTTTGATGCTGTAAATTTCCCTGCTGCCCATGCCGTAAGCACCGAAAGTCCTTCGCAATCCATAACAGCGAGATAACCAGGAACCTTGCTGTTTTCAATCTCTCCAGAGACAATGAAATACGTAAGAGAGAAGTTCGTTGTAATTAACAGTGGTGATTCTGATGTTGGCTCACCAAGCTTATAAATCTTTTGCTCTACCTGCATCGGAACCTGCGGGTCTGTATAGATATTCTGTCTTAATGTAAAGAGAGCAAGGTTCTTCCATTTCTCGATGCTGCTGAGAACAATTATTGAAGAATATTTCGCAATCCCGATAGCTGCTATAAGTGCTTCTTTAAGGCCGTCTTCTCTCTGTGCAAAGGTTATAATTGGATAACCGAGTGGTTTGAAATTCTTCTTTATTGCAGCCCTTCTTATTAATGTATTCTGCTCCAGAATTTCTTTTGCCTTTCTTGCACCCGGATCAATTACCATGTCTGTAACGCCAAGTGCTTTAACTTTCTCCGTAATATTAGAAATTTCATCAAGCCCACCTGAAGCAGTTGCTGTGATGCCAAGTATCGCATTATATGTCTTGGCAATATCTGCCATCAACTCTGCATTTTCTGAATTTGCTCCGCATATAATCGGTTTTTTGTCAGCATACAGTCTGAGAGATGCCTCTGCGGCCTGAGGGCTTGATGCACATATAATTAAAGGCATCTCATGGGCCTTTGCTACTATAAGTTTGGCAGCAGCCTCCAGTCTCGCTGCATCATTTGAATCGTTTATAAGGGCAATTGCATCCACCCTCAGTTTCTGTCCCACTCTCTCTATTTCAGAATTGAGAATTTCCTCAACCCTGGTGATTATTTCATCATCAGAAAGACTATCTTTTATTTCCAGTGCAAAGGCACACGGATTAACAAACTTTTTATCATGCCTGAAAAGCACTGTTTCCTCCCCCATCTTTATCGCCTTGTTCCCGACACCGAATGTAATGGGTCTTACAGGAGGAGCAGATGCCTCCCCCAGTTTCTGTTTTGCCTCTTCCGAGACATCCGGGCATAAATCTAAAGATGCCTGCCTCTGGGCAAGTTTCATTGCAAAGGCAAGACATGTGGGAAACCCGCATTTCTTACAGTTTGTTTTTGGAAGGAGTTTAAATATTTCAACACCGGTTAGCGCCATCCTTTATACCTCCATTATTCGTTTAACGGTTACGGCTATGACGCCCGTTTCGTTTATAACAATCTCGTGAATCGGTTATGGTTACGATGCTCGTTTCGTCTGACGGCTACGTCTTTCGTATTTTCACGTTACCGTTTGACGTGACCGATACAAGCCTCGTTGCCGTTACCTTTAACCGCTCTTTTGCGATACGGGTTTCGTCACCGTAACCGAAAATACTGACTATATCAATTCATCAACAACTTTTTCCACAGCTTCTATAGCCTTAGGGTGCCTCATTACAAGAAGCTCAGCGCCTGCTATTATCAAGGCTATTGCTGTAACTGCCTCCCATGCGATACCTCTTTCTTCCAGAGAACCCCATGGCGGCACATCTTCTGGTCTTGCCTGCGTTTCTTTTGCCTTCCAGACATACATCCCTATGTCACCCAGCATAGGCTGCTGCATGGTTGCATCATTCTGCAGAAGGGCGGCAAGTCTTATCCTTTCCATGACCGAATAGGTATATTCAATACCATAACCGAGGGCTGAACACATCGGGTCTGTAATGATTCTTTCCTTATCAAAGCCCATCTGTGTGATGAGTATATTCAATTGTTTCGATAGATTAATATCGAGCTCTGACATAGCAATTAATTTATGGTTGTTCGCCATTGCAGCAGCAGCAACCGTCTTATAATTAGCCTCCTGTGCTTTACCAATAATGCAATTTTTGTCTTTTGCAGCCTCTGCCGCAGCAATCAAAACAGACGCATCCTTTTCAGTATGATTACTACCAAGGATAATCAGAGGAACGTCTATAGCAGAGAGAATATCCCTTACTGTCTTTGCTGCATCCTCGGGCGAACGATTTTCCCTGTCAGGATGGGTACCTATAAGCCTCAGTGCGATAGCCCTTGCCTTTAAAGCATCCCTGCAGAATTTTGCCCATGACACAGGGTCATCTGAAACATCTTTGAAAGGCTTTTTTACAGTATCCGGCCAATCATCCGGCGGGATATCCTGTATTTCGTAAGCTATAACAGGTCGACTTGGCACTATTCCTTCAAAACCGTGCAATGGCAGCACATTCTCTCCTCCAAATCTAACTGTATCAGGTGGCACGCCGATTTCTAAAGTATAAACTTTTCCTGTGTAAGTCTCTTTGGGTGGAGTAAAAGCCATCTTCACCTCCGATGTTTAATAAGTCAATTAAATTAACGAACTGCATCGTAGCAGGTCACAGAAACATCACACCTTGAAGCTGAGCTTCGAGGTTTCTTTCACTTTTTTATATTATAATATATATTATATATATTTTATTAACTAATTTATAAAAAATATAAACTAAAAATATTCTTTAAGATATCTCTAAATAAGAATGGGCATAGAGTGTTTTGCCTAAAATAACATTTATTGTCTTCACTGTTGGAATTACTTCAACCGGATCAGCTATAGCAGCAGTCAGTCCCTCATACATCAGCAAAGAGAGAAAATGATTATTGATAACCGGCCTTAAAAGTTTTGGGCACCCATTCGATACATTGCTGAGTCCCACTACTGTTTTCATAGGTGGGTCATTCAATTCCTGAAACATTTTTATTGCCTGTATTACCTTTATAGCATGGTCCTGTGAAGTTGATATCTGCAATACAAGCGGGTCCAGATACAGGTCATCAAGCTGAACCCCGTACTCGGAAGCCCTTGCCATAATCTCTGCTGCTATACCGGCCCTCTCCTCGGCATCTGCTGGTAATCCGCCCTTGCCCACTGTTAGACCAATTATCCGGGCATTGTACTTTGAAGCAAGTTCGAGCATCGAGAACCTATCGGGATCATTTGATGTGGAGTTTATCAGAGGTTTTCCCCACCGGTTGTTATGAATCTTGAGGCCAGCTTCGATTGCACTATAGTTTGTTGTGTCAAGACATACAGGAAGCTGAACTGCTTCCTGTATTGTAGTGACCATCCATTCCATTAAATCCTCTCCGCCGTCTTCTGCCGGCCCTATATTTGCGTCTATCATTCCTGCACCGTCATTCCACTGTGAAACAGCGATATCTTGAATGGGGCCTTTGTCTTTTTTCGTCATAGCCTCTCTCACTCTTTTGGACATTATGCTGAGTTTTTCACCTATAATTAACATCCTATGAGTACTCCTTTCTGACTATTAGGGGCGATTCCTATATCGCCCCTAAAAATTTATCTTATGAAAAACTCGAAATCAATTTAGTTTTATCTTTTTTATGGATTACAACAATAACATAAAAGTATTTATCAGGTAAAGAGTTTTTTTAAACTTTAAATAAAAAAGCTTCGATTCCTTAATATTGAAGAAAACCTCTTTTTTTGATATAGTTTAACTGAAAATAGTTTTTTAACACAAAAATCATAAAATGAAAGACAAATTAATACAATACCTCAAATCCAGTCAATCTCTCGTTAAATATAACCTGTCCGAACAAGAGATTATCGAGCTTGCAGATTATCTTAGAAAAAACATATCAGAGCATGTAGAAGAGATAATAAGGACAGTTGAAAATGTGATAAGTATCGATCCAACCCTTGAGTGGAAGGAAATACTTGAAACTGCTACAAAAAAGATCGTTGAATTTCTTCATGCAGATGCTGCATCTATAAGGATTTTTGACCCCGAAACAGACAAACTTGCAGCATTCGGTTCCTATCTGTATTCAGAAAGCAATAGATTACAAAGCATACCTTTAGAGAAGTCTGTTGCCGGAAAGGTCATAAAAAGCGGCAAAAGTTATCTCGTACCCAATATCATGTTAGAACCTGATTATGTCCACAAAGATATAGTAAAAATATATGGTTTCAATTCCCTCATGGCTATCCCTATAAATATTCCCAGCTTCATTAAGAGTTATCCGGACATACAGGGTACTATTCAGATCTACTACAGAGAAATAAACAAGGAATTCAATCCTATTGAAGTATCAAATGCAGAAATGCTGGCCAGAAGGATCAGTTATGTTTTAGCAAGAAAGCGAATACTGGATCTTCAAAAACTTAATCAACAGAAGGAAAAAATTGTAGAGAAGATATTTATAAAACTAAGCCACCGGGAAGGAATCAAGATGAAGGATGTTTTCAGGATAATGATTCCTGAACTGGTTGATATTTTGCAGATTCAGAGTTGTTCACTTTTTTCGGTTTCATTTGACAGGAAGTATTTCAAAACTGAACTCGAATATCCTGTTGGACAGGAAAGCCACGAAATTAGTTGCATGTTTACAATCAAAGATCACCCTTACATTGACGCATTAATCAATGCCACAGAAAAACCCGGTGATTACGAACATGAGATGATTAACTCATCCTATATCCTTGTTAAGGACCCCCTTAAGAGCACGCTGTCAAACGGTGAATTAAAAAAATACGCTTCCAGGCATAATGTAAATTCAGTGCTTTTGATCCCTCTCAAGGCAAATGATGAAATCAATTACTTCTTAGTTTTTTATGCAATTGACCGTCGAGATTCTTTCACAGAACACGAGATTGAATTGCTGAGCTTCTTTGGAAAAGAAATCATGAAGGCTTTAAGGATCGAAAAACTTGATGACGTCCTGCATGACTTTAAAAATCCTGGTATCGCTATCGCCGGCTTTGCCAGGAGGGCAAGAAAACTCCTCGAAAAAGAGGATATCGAGAGCTTTAAAAATAAAATAATTGAATATCTTGACATCATCGTTAAAGAAACAATACGGATGCAGGAACTTGCAATTTATCCTGATATCGAAGGCCGTGAACGTGTCGTAGACCTTACCGAAGTTCTTAAAAACCGCTTCAGGATCAACAAAGAAGCTATGAAGGAAATGAAAAAAACTAAAATTAAGTTAGTACAGGAATATCTTGAACCCTGTTTATATATATATTGCTCACCTTTTGGATTGGAAAGGGTTTTAGACAATCTCCTTGATAATGCTACAAAGGCTATACCTGAAGACGGAGGTGAGTTATCAATAAAGAGTTATCGAAAAGGAGATATGGCATGTTTTGAAATTCGCAATACCGGGAGAATCCTTGAGGAAAACATTGAGCAGATCAGAAAGGGTGAGGTCAAAGGCCGTGGTTTAAATATTATATACCGTTTTATACAGGCCATTCGCGGTAAACTCGAGGTCTTCACAGATGATAATTCTACAACCTTCCGTGCTATGCTCCCCCTCCACTCCCAATAGGCTGATTTCATTTAAATTCAAATGGACAGAAATACTGTTAAGATAACCGGGAAAAAAACTTTACTGGAAGGTAATTTCCTCCGGTTTATCCTCACTACTTACATTGACTCATCAGGTATAACCAGGGAATGGGAATCTTTTGAAAGGGTTAATTGTAAAGGGATCGTTGTCATAGTGCCTTTGACAGATAAGGGAGAAACACTTCTGATAAGGCAGTTCAGACCGCCTGTAAACGGATATGTTATAGAATTTCCTGCAGGACTTAATGACAGGGGTGATTCTCTCGAAAAAGCTGCAAGAAGAGAACTTCTTGAGGAAACAGGATATTCAGCAGAGGAGATGATTTACTTAACAGAAGGGCCTATGTCGTCAGGGGCTTCTGGTGAAATACTTACAGCCTTTCTTGCAAAGGGGCTGAATTTTAAAGGCATTGGTGAAAGGGATGAGACAGAAGACATTGAAGTCCTTAGAATTCCATTGAACGAGCTTGATTCGAAACTATATGAACTGCGGACAAATGGGAATTATGTTGATCTCAAGATTTACGGACTCATTGAGCTTGCAAAGAAGGATTGTGAATCAGGTGTTGAAGTGAAGGAAAAAGAGGAATGAACCTCGTTGATTATGCAGGGAATTCGATTCGACTTACTGATGAAAGGCTAAACCATATAAAAGAGCACCCTGAAATGAGTAATAATAGTGAGAAGATCAACGAGACTCTTATAAATCCGGACATTGTTATTAAATCAAAAATTGATGAGGAAGTAAGACTTTATTACAGGTTTTATGAGGGTCTTTCTATAGGGAATAAATATCTATGCTATTAATGCTCAAAGATCTTAAAAGTTGTTTAAGTTTTTCAATTCTGTCATTGCCCGACTCCGATCGGGCAATCCAGAATCTTTCGTATAAGTCGTACTTCTGGATTCCCTGGTCAAGCCAGGGAATGACATACAACCATTGGAACAGAGTTCGCCAGGTATTGTGGTAAAATTTAAGGAGAAAGATGCTTTTGTTATAACAACATATTTTACCGATAGCATCAAAAAAGGAGAATTAATATGGAAAAAGTAAGAGTCTGGTATGATCCTGAAGGTGACTACCTTGAGGTTATGTTTGAGAAAAAAGAAGGGTATTTCAGAGAAACAGAATCAGACCAGATAATGGAAAAGGTTGATATGGAAGGTAAAGTCATAGGATTTTCGATACTGAAAGTAAGCTCAATCAAAGGCCATCCCCTTGAACTCTCTCTTGCATGAACAAAATAGTGTTTGAATGAAGAAAACCAAGCTAACCGAAAAACCCTCCTATTTTTAAATCCACGTCTATCTTGAAATCCTTATCCTCACAAACTTCTTTGAATTTCGCCTTTACCGTGATGGGCATTTGATAGATAAAGTCCAGATTGCGAGGCCATATGTAATACATAAGCTCGGCACAATCCCACCCATCGAAAAAGAACAGGAGTTTTACAACCTCCTTGAACGAGATGGATTGCATTTGAAAGATACGAGAGACTGGAAAATAAAAATAGCGTGTGACAGATGGGATCTTATGAAAAACTTTTTCAAGGAAAATCTTGGATTGGCAACAACAAGAAAAAAGTAACCCTAAAAAGCGGTCGTTAAATAGTCTTATGATGCTTTTTGAACCACAGGCAGATTATGGTGTAAAAAGGTCAAACTTATCTCAAGCATTAGTCGAGAAATTAACAAAGGAATATAAGAAAACACCGACACCTGAGCAAATCTTCTTTTATATTTACTCAATCATCTATTCAAACATTTATCGAACAAAATATGCAGAGTTCCTCAAAATAGATTTTCCAAGGATTCCTTTTAGTAAAGATTACAAGCTCTTTAAAAAGCTGGGTGAATACGGCGAAAGACTTGTTGATTTGCATCTGTTTAAATCATCTGTCTCTGAGTATCCAATTGCAAAATTTCAGGGTAAAGGAGATTATAAGGTCGAAAAAGTTGGATATGAAAAAGACAAAGTGTTCATAAATATTGCACAGTATTTCGAGGGCATAGCTCCTGAAATCCGGGAATACCAAATCGGGGGTTATCAGGTCTGTGAAAAATGGCTCAAGGACAGAAAAGAACGAGTTTTATCGCTTGATGAGATAAAACATTACTGTATGGTTGTTACTGCTTTGAAAAAAACTATAGAAGTTCAAGAGGAAATAGATAGAATATATCCAGACATTGAGAAAGAAATAATTGAATTTGGTACTAGCAAAACCTGATGAAGATGTGCAGTCCTGGAGGTATTTGATTGCCCTGCTGCATGGCTGAAAAATATGTATGGTGTAGCAACCTTCCCGTTGTTGATTATAAGGCCGTGGAAGAAAATAAATTCTGCGTTTTTCATGCACCTCAAGGTAAAAAAGGGGGAGAGTTGTTTAAGGCATCCTAAAGGTTTATTCCACTATTACCTTATAGAATCTCCTCTTGCCAACTTTGATGATATGTTCACCTTTCTGCAACATTGTATTGGGATCACTTACTGTACTGTCATTTACTTTAACCCCCCCTTGTTTTATAAGTCTTATAGCCTCGCTGGTGCTTTTGGCGAGTCCGGTGTCTTTCATAATCTGCGGGAGCCAGTTAACATTTGCTTCACCGGTAGCTTTTACCTTTAAAGAAGGCAAAGTCAATGCACCAGTACTCTTCGTCTGCACACTCATGTATTTATCCCTTGCCTCTTGTGCAGATTCCCGACCGTGATATCTTTCTACAATCTCTATTGCAAAATCTTCTTTCGCCTTTAAGTAATCAAGCGTGCCTTCCTCTTCTTTTTTCTTAAGTATATTAAGTTCTTCATTGGAAATATGGCTGAGGAGTTCATAATAACGGATTATCAATCTATCCGGTAATCTCATGATTTTCGGGAACATGCCTGTCACTTCTCCTTTGGTATATTCAAAAGGAGATTCGGTTATTCCAATATAATTACCAAGACTTTTGCTCATTTTATTTACGCCGTCAAGACCTTCTAACAAAGGCATTAACAGAACGACCTGCTCATCTAAACCCATCTTCCTCTGCATGGTTCTTCCCATAAGTATATTGAATTTCTGGTCTGTACCTCCGAGTTCCACGTCTGCTTTGAGATGAACAGAGTCGTATGCCTGAAATAATGGATAATAAAACTCAAGGATGGTTATGTCCTGCTGACTTTTGAACCGTTTCTTGAAATCTTCTCTTTCGAGCATTCTTGCAACCGTTTGCATTGAACCAAGTCTTATCAGTTCCATTACATTCATATCCGAAAGCCATTCACTGTTAAACCTGATTTGTGTCCTTTCAGGATCCAATATTTTGAACACCTGTTTTTTATAAGTTTCAGAATTCTTCAACACTTCTTTTTTTGTAAGGGGTTTTCGCATCTCGCTCTTACCACTCGGGTCACCTATCATTCCAGTAAAGTCGCCAATAAGAAATATCACTTCATGCCCGAGTTCCTGAAATTGCCTCATTTTTTCGAGCAGAACCGTGTGTCCAAGATGTATGTCAGGAGCTGTAGGGTCAAAGCCGGCCTTAATCTTAAGCGGCCTGTTTGCCGTACAGGATTTTTCAAGCTTCTGAAGAAGCTCTTTCTCTGTTATGACCTCTACAGTGCCTCTCTTTATTATCTCAAGTTGTTTATCCTGTTCGAGCATGGACTTTATAATAAAATTTGGATGGAATATACGTCAATTACTGACGGTTCTGCGAATATTTTTATGCATAAAACAAAGAGAGAGAATTTAATAATCTCATCGGGCTACCCCCGTTAGAAAATCTTCATCTGAGCAACAAGCAGCGTGGCTTTCTAACGGGGGTAAATAAATTTTTAAGTAATATCTGCATTATCTGGCTTGATATCAGGCTGTGCACAGAAAAACCTTTCGGGACCAGAGCCGGCTACGAATAAATCGGGCTAATTTTTGATGTCAGATGCTTTCCGTTAAAAGTTTCAGTTCGATCAGGGACAGGGGGCTTACGCTGATATCCATCACTTTCACTCCGAAATGAAGATGCGGACCGGTCGCCCTTCCAGTCGATCCGACAGAGCCAATGACCTCACCTTTAGATACAACTTCCTCATTGTTCACCTTGAAATCAGATAAATGCATATATAATGTGTAGATTCCCTGCCCGTGATCGAGAATCAGTGTATTGCCGCCAAAAAAGAGCTCTCCTGCAAAAACAACCTTCCCGCTGTTTGACGCCCTTATCTTTTCGCCTTCTTTTCCCCTTATATCCAGCCCTTTGTGCACACTGATCTTTTCCCTGTTGATTATCCTTTTTACCCCGAATACTGTGGAGATTTCGTTTTCCAGCGGCATGACAAAGTCCCCTTCCCATAACCTTTCAGATACCTGCTGAAATATACTCTTAAGGGTAAGGTTTTCACGTTCCACCCTCTTCAGGTTATCTTCGCTCAAAAAGACCTTCTCGTCGGGAAGAGTGAGTTTCTGTGTTGGGAAAATAGTATCTTTCACCGTAAGCTTCAATGCTATCTTTTTTTCTTCGACCTTCAGCCCCACATCGTAAATGCCCGGTTTTGTATTGATGTCGACTGCTCCGATTGCAAGAAAACATCCTTCCCCGCATCCGGTGAACTGAAAAGATTTTTCTGCCAGAGAGGCTGTCAATAATTTTTCAGTCTTTAAATCCGTCACTCTGATTATAAAAACTCCTCCCTGAGTTACTTCATCAGGTACGATTTCAGCCTTAAAAACTCTGGCATAGGCACATGCGGGAAACACAGAAAAACAGACAATTAAAAAAAATAAAATAAAACATTGCACAGTGTAACAGGTTTCATAGCGGGCATTCATGTCTGTGAAAGCCTGCCTGCCTTTGAGGATGCTATGTGATTGAAAATATAACTTCATGTCATATGCCTGTCCAGGTTATCTGAGTCCCAGGCGTTTCAATATAATTCCAAGATATTTATTTATGGGGTTGCTCCTCTTCAAAAAAGAGATAACAGGAGGCTTTCTTGTTCCGAGCTTATTCAATTCGTCGATAATCTGCTGATTTATTCCATGGCTCAGGCCATCTCTGAAAACTTTTACGGCTTCCTCTCTTTTATTTTGAAAAAGATATATCCTCCCGAGATTCAGATAAACATCAGTATTTTCCGGCTCCCTTTTTATTTCCTCTTCGCATAATGAAATTGCCTTACTGAACTGTCCTCTTTCTTTTGATATGCAGAGGGCAAAATAAGAACAGATTGCCGGGCTGTTTTCCATTTTCAACGCCTTTTCAAAAAATACAAGTGCTGACAGTGTATCTCCACTATTCAGAGCTTCCAGTCCCCTATTTAAAAGACTTTCTAACTCGGTATCCGGCATATGAATAATATTAGAATAATTTATTTACATTGTCCAAAAAAAAAGAAGTATATCACCAAGGAATATTAAATTTAACCCTTTTAATCCATAGCGAACTCTGTTCCAATGGTCGTCATTATCCGGTCAAGAGACTGTGTCACAATTGGGTTTTGTCATTCCCGCGAAGGCAGGAATCCAGTCGTTTATGATTTTCAACTGTTTTACGAATGAACCGATTTTTATTTATTTATGAATCTGATATCCAGAAGATGTGCTGAACAGGAAATACAGGGGTCATAAGAACGTACCAGCATTTCGAGGGCAAGTGTTATCTCTTCTTCATTTCTGTTTAGGACCTCGGGGACCAGTTTCATCATATCATATTCTATGTTGCCGGTATTCTGGTTTGTGGGAATCACACAATTGGCGTTTATTATAATGCCGTTCTCATCGGTCTGATAGTTATGGAAAAGGATTCCCCTCGGAGCCTCGACAGCCGCGACACCGTTGCCTGCCCTTACCGGAATCCTTCTCTGCTCGTTTAAACCAACTACAATTTCTTCTTCATAATTCAGCCGGGTATTCTTCAGGTCTTCCACGGCTGATATGGCATGTTCAAGACAATGAACACATTCGACCAACTGTGCGACCGTATTCAGATAGGGATTGATGCACTTGGGTTTCAATCCCAATACAGACGCTGCTTCTTTTGCCTTAGGAAAAAGCTTTTCGGAATTAAGGTTGAATCGTGCAAGCGCTCCCACTGCGTATGATTCTCTGTTGAGCTTTGTACGTTTGGCTGTAGAGTGAGGTACTATGAACTCATTTGAGATGTGCATGTAATCTTTTTTATTCATCCTGATTCCGTCAGTCGAACCTATATCTCCCGTTAACAATGGATATTCATCTTCATCACTCACCAGCCCAACATATTCGGTATCTCTTTCAAATTCAGGAAATTTTAGATTAGTCGCCAGTTCAACCGATGCATCCATATCCGGCCTCATCCCTTTCAACAGGTCAAGCATGGCGTCCATATCTTTTGCCCGCGGCAGTTTTGTGAAACCTCCGACAATTGCTGATATTGGATGGACGTGGCGTCCCACGAGAATATCACAGACATCATTGCAGGTCTTCTTCATCCGCAAAGCCCTTCTTACGACATCTTGATGGCTCCGGATAAGTGGGACGAAACTCCTGACACCTAAAAGATCGGGAGCTACCAGCAAATATATATGTAAAATATGACTGTCAAGCATTTCAAGGTCAAGAAGGAGTTTTCTGAGTTTTATTGTCTGTTCCGTTGGTTTGATACCGAGGGCATCTTCAGCAGCCTGTATCGAGGCGAGTGTATGGACGCATGCACAGATACCGCAGATCCTGCTTGTAATATGCTGTGCCTCAAATATTGACCGGCCTCGCAGCATCCCTTCAAAAAAGCGCGCTGCCTCAACAATCTCCAGCCTGCATGTATCCAATCTGCCATCATGTACATTGACAACAATATTTCCATGTCCTTCGACCCGCGTTAAGTATTCAACATTTATATTGATATTCTTCTTGCTCATCTTAGCCAATCTCCCTGCATTTGTTGTACATGTTCATTTTATTTACAATCAGATCCATTGAAATGTTATATTTTGCAATCACGTCCTGAGCACCCTTCTCATTCGGGTTACTCACCATGCCGCGGCATCCGTAACAGATATTGCCATTATTAATACACCATGAATTACATCCGGCTCTTGTCACAGGGCCAAGGCAGGCAACTTTTCTGTCATACATGCATACGTTTTCGTTCAGCTTGCATTCCACACAGACCGGATAATCCGGTACATCGTAAGGTATACCATGGAGAACCGCTTTCAGCACGGCTACTAATTCAGGGATATAAACCGGGCAGCCATTTACAAAATAGTCGACCTTCACCACCTGGTGAACTGCCTTAGTGGCTTCCGTCGGGAAGAATTGATAACTGTTGCCGTATACATACTGCCTGATTTCGTCAAGAACATAATTGTTCTTCATACCGTTCACTCCGCCGATAGTTGCACAGGAACCGAGAGCGACCACGATTTTCGACCTTTTGCGGATTTGCTTTATCCTTTCAACTGCATGTGGATCAGTAATGCTGCCTTCAACAATTGCAACGTCGAGCTTTCCGTTCCATTTTTCGGACATAACCTCTCTCCATTCAACTACATCTATCAAGCCGATAATATCCAGTACGGCTTCTCCCATGTTTGCAACCTGCAGCTGGCATCCTTCGCAACATGCGAAATCAAAAAAAGCAACCCTGGGTTTTTTCATATTAGAAAGCCTCGCTCATATTTTTGATTTTTTCATAATTGAAAACCGGGCCATCCTGACAGCAATAGAGATTCTGAATCTGGCAGCGGCCACATTTACCGTTGCCGCATTTCATATGACGTTCGAAGGACAAATAAATCTGATTCTCCGGAATTCCTTTGTTAAGGAGTTCCTTTATCACAAAGTTATACATAACAGGAGGGCCAACTATTGCGGCGAACGTCCTTGCCGGCTCGATATCAACGCCGGGGATGAGGGTGGTTATTACCCCGACATTACCGGCCCAGTCAGCGTCAGCCCTGTCAACAGTACAGGCATAATGGAGGTCTGTGCGTTCGCTCCATTGTTCGAGTTCGTCCCTGAAGAGCAGTTCTTTTGGCTCTTTGCAGCCGAATAAAATATGCACCCTTCCGAAGTCCCGGCGGCTGTCAAGGACATAGGTAATCAGAGACCTTAATGGAGCCAGACCCAACCCGCCTGCTATTATCAACAGATCATTTCCTTCAAGCATCCTTATTGGGAAACCTTTTCCATAGGGACCCCTTATTCCTATTTCACTTCCCCGTTTTAATTTGTGCAGTGAGTTAGTCACCTTACCGACTGCCCTAACGCAGATATCGAAAGAGTCACGAATTAACGGTGAGGAACAAACCGAAATAGGGACTTCTCCGATGCCAAGGAGGGAAATCATTACAAACTGTCCTGGTTCATGATCAATTCTCTCCCCGTCTGAAAGCGCGATCTCAAAAAATTTTTCTTTCTCTGTCAGCTTCTTGGTGCTGAGTATTTTCGCCTTTTTTAATCTATAGCTCGAATTTATTATAACCACCTTCTCCATACCCTGTCCTCACTCTCTTTTATCAGTTCATTGAGGGTCTCTTTCAGGCTTATACCGGCCATACAGGTACGGGTACACCTGCCACACCCTGTGCAGAAGAAGCGAGAAAATCTCTCAACGGGATAGCTGAACTTCCTGTAATACCTATGCCGCTGTCTTGCGGATCGCTCCTTTCTGAAGTTTATACCACCGGCGACTTTGGCGAACGGCTCAAGCTGGCATGAGTCCCAGACGCGGTATCTTACCCCCTGCTTCATGTTCAGGCCGATCTCGTCTATTATATCGAAACAGTAACAGGTAGGGCATACATTCGTGCAGTTTCCGCAAGCCAGACACCGTTCTTCAAGTTCTTTCCATACCCGCGCACTGAAAGACAAGTCGAACAGTTCGGGTATACGACTGCGATCTATGGGGACTTCATTGATAAATATCTTTCTCTTATGATCTCGCAGGTTTTTGAGTTCATTCATTTGATATACTTCAGCTTTTTCAAAGGATTCGGTTTTATCGATAATTTCATCACCTGCCGGTGTATTTACATGGACAACATAATAGTCCCCCAAATCTGTAAAAAAAAGGTCATAACCGCCGCTCGGAAAGCTTGCGTTTACGAGGTGACAGCTTGCATATTCATCACAGTATTCATTGCACTCAAGACCAATGAGAATGATCTTGTTTTTACGCGTGATATAATTGTAATCTTTCGGGCGTTCCGAAAATACCATGTTCAGGCACTGGATTCCTGATAGGTCGCAGGTATGAAGCCCGAAGAGTGTTACAGGTTCATATTCAACTGAGGCTTCGGCATTTGCACCCTTAGCATCGTTAAATTCCAGAAGGGTTTCGCGCCTGGGCAGAAAGAATTTCTTGGCAGGTAGTATGGTGGGTATATATTTAAGTGCAATTTCATCGCCTGTGGTGACTTCCTCAAATGCAAAATTATTGTAACCTTTAGACACAGGCGCGACAAGCTTTTGAATCTCAGAGAGTCTTGCGATAAAATCGTTAAATCTTTCCTTCCTCAGTATCGCGTATTGCATATCATCCTCTTGTTGTTTTGCTTTTTATTTCTGCGAATAATTTCAAAAAGTTCTGCTCAATACACGGCAAGCATCTGCCGGATGTCTATTCTAAGTATTTATAAAGCATAAGTCAATAAAAATTAATAAATTCTGTGTAACCCCTCACTGAAGAGTTACTAACTCCCCATAAATTAATGTTGACATAGATTTCTGTTTATTATATCTTTGATAAGATAAATTATTGGAAGGAGGTGAGAACTTAATGAAAAAATTTATAGCATTATTCTTATCATTATTGTTAATGCTAGCTTTTACTGTTGGCTGTAAGCCAGCTGAAACCCCGATTCCAGAGGAGCCTATGCCGGTGGAGGAACCAACTCCTGCCCCGACGCCAGTTCCTGAGGAGCCCATAGTTCCTGAAAAGCCAGTTGAAGAGCCAGCAAAATAGTAGATTTTCAGAGACGGGCAGTTAACTGCCCGTCTCTGAAGTTGCATTTTTATCCCGAAAATTGTTATTTTAATTTATTCTATTTTCTAACAAGAGAGTGGGTTAACCCACTCTTTTGTTTTATATGGAACAGAGTTCGCTATGAATGATATAAAACAGAAGGTTTCACAGTTAGCAGGACAGATTGCTGATGTGCAGGGAGTCGAGTTGTTTGATGTTGAGTTAATAGGAACGGGCAAATTATTAATAAGGGTTACTATTGACAAAGAAGGCGGGGTTACACTCGACGACTGCGAAAGGTTCAGCAAAAGCCTCGGTGCTGTCTTTGATGTTGAAGATCCTGTACCCGGTTCATACACTCTTGAAGTTTCTTCGCCGGGACTTGACAGACCACTGAAAAGTTTAGAGGACTACGAGAAGAACAAGGGGAAACTTGTCCGGGTAGTTACGTCAGAAAAAATAGAAAACCAGAATTTTTTCATTGGCCGTATTTTGGAGATAGAAGACAATTTTCTAAAATTATTAGTAAACAGGCGTGAAATAAATATACCTTTTAATAAAATATCCAGGGCAAGGCTGGAGATAGAACTTTAATGTCAAAAGAACTTTGCTATGTAATAGATCAGATAAGCAGAGAAAAGGGTATTCCGAGAGATGTTTTGATCGAAACCTTACGCTCTGCCCTGCTTTCAGCCGCAAGAAAAAAGTTTGGTGGCGGCCCCAATATAGACCTGACAATAGATCCCAAGACATGCAATATATCCGCATTTGAAACAAAAAAAATCGTATCAAAAGTATCAAACATGGACGAAGAAATTTCCATTGAAGAGGCCATTAAGATATATCCTGATGCAAAAGAAGGTGATACGGTCAATATGCCTCTTGATTTACATGACTTCAGCAGGATTGCTGCACAGACAGCAAAACAGGTTATTTTCCAGAGAGTGAGGGAAGCTGAAAGGGATGTTATCTATAATGAGTTCAAGGATAAAATTGGACAGGTGGTCAGCGGAACGATAATGAGGAAAGAGAAAGGAATATATTTCCTTAACATCGGGAAAACGGAAGCAGTGCTTCCTTTTAAGGAAACCCTCCCGAATGAAAACCTGAAAAGAGGAGATACCATCAGGGCTTACATTGAAGATGTGAGAATTACATCAAAAGGTCCTGTAATTATGGTTACAAGGACAAGTCCTCAATTCGTTGGCGCTTTATTCAAAATGGAAGTCCCGGAAATTAATGAAGGACTTGTTATCATCAAAGACGTCGTAAGGGAACCCGGCGAAAGAACAAAGTTAACAGTCTATTCAAAAAATCCTTCTATTGATCCTGTAGGTGCCTGTGTAGGTATGAAAGGAACAAGGGTACAATCAATAGTTCGGGAGTTAAGGGGTGAGAGAATCGACATAATCCCATGGACAGATGATCCGAGAGAGCTTGTTGCAAGGGCATTGAGCCCGGCAGTTGTTGACAGGATAGGAATCAATGAGGAAACCAAAACAGCCATGGTTGTTGTGGGTGACCAGCAACTCTCGCTCGCTATCGGCAAAAGAGGTCAAAATGTCAGACTGGCTATGAAACTTACAGGCTGGGATATTGATATTCTGAGTGAAAGCGAGTATTCCAAGATACGATTGGAAGAAGCAAACAGGACATTCTCCCCTCCTTCTGATGGATAAACCCCGTAGTCGCATTAAATTTGTATTAAAATATAATTTAACTATGCATTTTAGATACTACTGATACAAATGCAATTTATGTCTTTACATTGGAACCATGAGATTCCGAAACAAGTTCGGAATGACACCCTATTTTGTCATGCTGAACTCGTTTCAGCATCTATTTAGAGTCTGTCCATAAAGTCCTATTTTTGTCATCCTCCGGCTTGACCGGGGGGATCCAGTCCCGAAAACTTTCGGGATTGAAGACACTGGATTCCCGCCTTCGCGGGAATGACGTCTTTTTCGGCAAACAGCAGTTTATGGACAGTCACTATTTATATAATGCGTTTGTATTATTTAAACTATTGAGATGGTTTTGCAACAACGGGGTAAAGACCTTCATGATTTTCAGATCCAGTATATAAAGGGTGTAGGCCCTAAAAGGGCCAAACTTTTTAATCGCCTCGGAATAAAATCAGTTAAAGACGCACTATATTATCTACCCTACAGATATGAAGACAGAAGTAGTATCAGAAAGATAAGCAATATCAGCTACGGAAGTTCTGAGACCGTTTCCGGGAAGGTAACCTCTGCTGAAGTAATAAATCTTCCGGGCAGAAATCTGAAAATATTCGAACTTGTTATCAACGATGGCAGCGGCCTTTTAAAAGCCAGATGGTTCAACCAGCCTTTTATGAAGAAGAATTTGAGGGCCGGAGACGAAGTCCTTTTGTACGGTACAGTAAAGAGGAATTCATATTGGGGAATCGGCTTTGAGATGGATAATCCTGAATATGAAATAATCGATGATGATATTTCATCAGTCCACATGAACAGGATTGTCCCTGTATACAGGGTTACAAGCGGCCTCAGTGTGCGGCAGGTAAGATCAGTAATATTTAATATCACAAACACCTGCATCAAGGATATAATTGACCCTGTACCGGAAGAAATTTTTAAAAGGAATGCATTACCGGCTCTGACTGAAAGTCTTTATAATGTTCACTTCCCTGATACTTCTGCAAATATAAACCTGCTTAACAGGGGAGCGAGCGATTTTCACAGAAGATTGTCTTTTGATGAACTCTTCATGTTCGAACTTGGTCTTGCTGTCATAAAAAAAGGTTCAGTACTTGAAAAGGGAACAGCTTTCAAACCTGAAGGCAGACTTCTAAGAAGACTTCCTGATTTGCTCCCGTTCAGGCTGACAGCGGCACAGGAAAGGGTTTTCAATGAGATAATCAATGATATGAAAAAACCCCATCCCATGAACAGACTTATACAGGGAGATGTTGGGTGCGGAAAGACCGTTATTGCCTTAATGGCCATGCTTGTTGCGGTTGAATGCGGATATCAGTCAGCCCTGATGGCACCGACAGAAATACTTGCGGAGCAGCACTATATAAATATATACAGATTAATAGAAGACCTTGGCCTGAAAATATGTCTTCTTACAGGAAGCAAAAAAGACAGACCTATAGACAGGATTGCTTCAGGAGAGTTTGACATTATTGCAGGCACACATGCACTAATACAGGAAGGCGTAATTTTCAAAAACCTCGGGCTCGTTGTTATAGATGAACAACACAGATTCGGTGTTATGCAGAGGGCACTGCTCAGGAAAAAGGCATTAAACCCCGATGTTCTTGTTATGACAGCAACACCGATACCGAGAACACTTTCCCTCACACTCTACGGTGATCTGGATTATTCAATCATTGATGAAATGCCTCCGGACAGAAGACCGATAAAAACTCTTTTATTTAAATCAACCCGGAAAGAACACATATACAGCATTATAAAAGAAGAAATAAAAAAAGGACGGCAGGCATATGTTGTTTATCCGATAATAGAGGAGTCAGAGAAGACCGATCTCAGGTCTGCAATAGTTGGCAAAAATGCATTTGAAAAGGTTTTCCCCGAATTCCGGATCGGGCTGCTCCATGGCAGGATGAAAGCACAGGAAAGGGAGCAGATAATGGCTTCCTTTAAACAGGGAGAGATAGATATACTGGTCAGTACAACTGTTATAGAAGTGGGCGTAGATGTCCCAAATGCAACACTTATGATTATAATACATGCTGAAAGATTCGGACTATCACAGCTACATCAACTGAGGGGAAGGATTGGCAGAGGCACATATGAATCATATTGTATCCTGATAGCATATGAACCTTATGGTGAAGAAGCAAGAAGCAGACTTGATATAATGGTAAAGAGCAACGACGGTTTTCAAATAGCCGAGGAAGATTTGAATATCAGAGGGCCGGGAGAATTTTTTGGCACGCGTCAATCGGGTATGCCGGATCTGAAAATAGCAAATATTGCAAGAGATGCAAAACTGCTTAATGTAGCGAGGAAGGAAGCATTTGCACTTATTGATAAAGATCCTGAGCTAAAAGGATTACCTGTGTTGAGAAAATCTCTTGAAACTTTCTGGAAGGGAAAGATGGAGTTATTTAAAACAGGCTAATAATAGTCATTAGTCAATAGTCATTGGTCATTAGTAAAAAACTCAATGACCAATGACTATTGACTAATGACTTAGAGAGGTAATTATGTGGCAGAGAATAAAAAAGAATTTTGAC
>JACUUX010000066.1 GCA_014859105.1 Nitrospirota bacterium | reverse complement strand
GTGGAAGGCGTTGTTCCTTGACAGAAATGGTTATTTGATTACATCTACTCAGGAAGGTGATGGCAAAAATCAATTTAACCTTCGGAGCAAACAATGGGGAGATTACCTGCCGGGGCAAAAAGTTTTTTATGACTGCGGGAGATGCCATACTACTGGCTTTTCTGCCGAAGGGCATCAAAACGGACTTGAAGGGATAATTGGCAGATGGAAATTTGAAGGCGTGCAGTGTGAAGCGTGCCATGGTCCGGGTAGAAAGCATGTCGGTAGCGGGCTGAAAGCCGACATCGTGATAAATGCAGGTGTATGCATCAACTGCCATGGGAAAAAACCTCTCGATGAAATACCGCTCAAGGGGGTGTTTCTTCAGGAATACACAGAAGCGAATCAACTGCTCAAGAGCTCTATGGGCGTTTTCTCATGCACAGTCTGTCACAACCCGCATCAATCGAGCCTTCGATCAATACTGAAAAAGTGCGAAAGCTGCCATCAGGAGACGGCCATTGAATACAAAGGCAGCTTTATGGAATTACGCGGTGTCGGCTGTATCGACTGCCACATGCCATTGGCGACGGTTATTGCCGAAGGAAATCCAGCTATATACAAGGGAGATTTTAGAAGTCATTTGTTCAGGATAGGCCATCGTAAAGATTTTCCGGCATTAGAAAAAGACGGCAGAAAAATTAACACCGGATATCTAAGTGTCGATTATTCGTGCATGCCTTGTCATTATCCGACTCGCGACCGCGCCTGGGCTGTGAGATTCGGCATGTTTGCACACACAATATCGATAACGACCGACACAAAGATTATGAGTCTTCAGAGAATGCTTACTTACTCGGGGTTTCTTTTCGCTTTCCTTGCACTTCTGACAGGGCTTAATCTTAAGAATTATCTTCTGGCCTCTCTTCAGTTGACCAAGAAGAAGGTGTTAACGTTTCACAGGTTCTCAGCATGGACAACTTTTTCGATCTTCATGGGAAACGTCATACTCTGCCTCTTCTTCCACTTCCCACTTGAACAGCCGCTGAAAGCACTCGATTACGGATGGTTTCTCATTCATCCGATTAATAGCATTCTCATAGCTGCTATGTATGCGGGTAAAATAATAACAGTAAGAACATTCAGAAAAGGATGGACATCATGGGGTCTTCTCTGGGGAATCTGTTTATTCTTTGTATGGCTGATACAATTGGGGACGATTGTTTCTAAATCTTAACGGTACATCACGCCGCCCAAAATATTTTATCACATCGATATTGCTCGATTTCCGAATCAAAATAAACTACCTCTGTTCATGTTAAAGCATGGTCTGACTTGAATGTTATCGCAGAATTCAAAGCTGAGACCTCCGCTTCGACTTCGGTCTCATCCAGGTTACCCGCGATTTTGTTTCATAAATCGAGCAATATCGCTTGTTTTCGACAATTGTGATATTTATTTTGGGAAGATTTAACGGCACATATAAGAAATTTAAAGGCAGTGGCTTTTTCTGCTTTTTCAGGTAAAGTTCAGTGTTGCAATTGCAGATTGTGCAAAATCTGCGGAAGTAATTATAAGGGATAGTAAGTAATACTTACCGGAAAAGATCGGGAAGCGGTACGACCATTCAGTATTGTTAAAACAGCACACTTCGAGATTTCTGCAAAATCTGCCGTATCCGAAAAATGCAAATAAAATAATTTACGGAAAAATTATTCGGTTTTGACCCTTAATAATTTTGCATTTATTGCCACAATAACTGTACTGATCGACATGAGAGCGGCTCCCATCGCAGGGCTTAAGAGTATGCCGTATTGGTAAAGAACGCCAGCTGCAAGAGGAATCGCAAAAGAATTGTACCCTGTGGCCCACCCGAGATTCTGGATCATCTTTCTGTATGTTGCACGTGAAAGACCGAGTATTGAGACTGCATCGAGAGGATTACTCCGTACCAGCACTATATCCGCTGTCTCCACGGCAACATCTGTTCCTGCACCGATGGCGATCCCCACGTCAGCTTGAGCGAGAGCAGGTGCATCATTCACTCCGTCGCCGGTCATGGCAACGAGAAGCCCCCTTGCCTGAACCTCTTTTACCTTCCTGGCCTTTTCATCCGGCAACACTTCAGCGAAATATTCTTCCAATCCGATTTCGTCTGAAACCCATTTCGCAACCTGTTTGTTATCTCCTGTGAGCATCATTGGTTTAATGCCCATTTCCCTGAGTTTTGCTATCGCTCTTTTTGACTCTTCACGAATGATGTCGGCAAGTGCTATTGCAACTTTGATCTCATCATCGATCAGGACAAATACAACCGTTTTCCCTTGAGAAGATAATTTCTCGATTCTTTCATTATCAACTCGAATATTTTTTTCCCGCAAATATCCGGGGCTGACGACCTTCACATTTTTTCCGTTTACCCTGCCTTCAGCTCCCTTTCCTGTTATAGCCTTGAAGCCCTCAACATGAAATTTTTCTTCTGTCGATGCAGAAATAGCGCGTGCTATTGGATGTTCTGAATGTGTCTCAAGCGAGGCAGCATATTTGAGCAGTTCCTTTTCCTCGATATTATCAGAGAATATCAGGGTGTCGGTAACGCCGAATTTCCCCTGTGTGAGTGTGCCTGTCTTATCAAAGATAATTGCCTGGATATTCCTTGCTCTTTCAAAGGCTGCGCGGTTTCGTATAAGGAGACCGCTGGCCGCAGCGAGTGATGTTGAGACAGCTACTACCAGCGGTACTGCAAGACCAAGTGCATGAGGACAGGTAATCACCATAACCGTCACCGTCCGCTCCAGTGAAAAGGCAAAGTCCCTCTGCATGATTGTCAACCAGATGAATAAGGTAATTGCACCACCGCTCAACGCTATAATTGTGAGCCAGAGAGCGGCACGGTTTGCGAGATCCTGAGTCTTTGACTTGCTTTCCTGCGCCTGCTTCACCAAATCGATAACCTGAGACAGAAACGAATCCTTCCCCATTTTCTTGACTTCGACAGTAATAGACCCCTCGCCATTGATCGAGCCACCGATAACCTTTTCACCTGATTTTTTTGATACGGGTTTCGATTCACCAGTAAGCATTGCCTCATTAACGGAAGTCTCACCTTCGATGATTTCTCCATCAGCAGGAATTTTCTCGCCCGGCTTAACGAGAAACCGGTCGCCCACCTCAAGTGCATCGATGGGCACGTCTTTCACGCTTCCGTCAGGCTGAACTTTATGGGCGTCGGATGGCATAAGTTTTGCCAGTTCTTCAAGTGCACGGGAAGCCCCCATTACTGATTTCATTTCTATCCAGTGGCCGAGAAGCATTACATCGATAAGTGTTGCAAGTTCCCAGAAAAAGATTTTCCCGCTCAGGCCGAACACTACCGCACCGCTATATATATAGGCGGTTGTGATGGCGATCGCAATTAGTGTCATCATGCCTGGCTGAACTTTTTTCAGTTCATCGAAAATGCCCTTTAGAAAAGGATAGCCGCCATAGAAAAATACAAAGGATGAAAGAGCAAACAGTACGTACATGTCACCGGCAAATCTTATGGTCTCGCGTATGCCGATGAAATGCTGGATCATCGGAGATAGCAGAAGGATGGGTATGGAAGCGATGAATGATATCCAGAAGCGTTTCCGGAAATCCGCAACCATATGGGCGTGATGATCTCCATGTTGACTTTTCCCCTGGTGGTGTGCAGGATGTTCTTCATGTGTTTTATGGGACATATGCTTATGATGTTTTATATGGTTGTCTGTATTTTTTTGTTCTTCTTGCATTGGTTAATTGCTTATCAAATAAATAGAAGTCTATTTTGTTTTTCTTGTTGAAATACCAAACGGTTTATAGAGAGGACACCACCCGATTGCACTCGTCAAAAGCAGAATTATTGCAAAAGCCCCTAAAATAATACCCCATGTGCCGTATATGTTCCCTGTAATAACCAGTATTCCAAGAATGACAGCAATAATCGTTCGTATAATACGGTCGGAAATTCCCATGTTTTTTGTCATATAAGATTACCTCCTTTATATAGCAAAGCAAGGATTGTGCCATACCATGACATGTTGATTTTGTTGAATATTAAAGAATTAAGACATTTTCAATATATGGAATAATGCCTCAATGTCATGGCAAAATTCTAAACAGAATTATCAATTAATTCTTTAAATTTTAATAAAAACAGACAGTGGAAAAAGCGGGCTTCCGGCGAAGGCTACGCCCGTCATTCCTGTTGGTGCGTGTATGATTGCAGAGACAGCTCAAAATGCGGGGTACAAAGTGAGATTGTTGGATCTCATGTTTGAGCGAGACCCCTTGAATGCCGTTCAGGAGGAATTAAAAAGATTTAAGCCTGATGTTGTAGGATTCTCGATAAGGAATATCGATAATAATGATATGCAATCTCCCTCATTTTACATAAAAGAACTTCTTCCTCTCATAGATACTGTTAAGTATAAGAATCCAGCGAACATTATCCTTGGAGGTGCTGCCGTTTCTGTAATGCCTGAAGCATTACTTCGTTATACCGGAGCATCTTTTGCTGTAACAGGGGATGGAGAAACCGTATTCATTAAACTTCTTGAAAGACTATCGGAAGGTCGCTCACCGAAAGACCTTCCGGGGGTATCCTGGATAGAAGAAGGTTTTTTTAAAAGCAATGCTCAACCTCTATCGACAAACAGCTACCACTGCTGGTCTCCTGATTTTCATCGGTGGATCAATGTCAAGGCTTACAGTGAAAGACTGACAACAATCCCTCTGCAGACTAAACTCGGATGTCATTTCAAATGTATATACTGCACATACCGCAAAATCGAAGGTAGCAAATATCGCCTTTGCAATCCCGAAGAAGCTGTAAATATGGTTATTGGTCTTGCCTCAAGGGGTTACCGTCATATTGAGTTTGTTGATAATGTATTTAACTCACCCTATTATCATGCTTTATCCATATGTGAGTCACTTGCAAAGATCAATCATAGTGCATCTTTACAGAGCCTGGAACTGAACCCACTGTTGATAGATGATAACCTTATAACGGCTATGGAACGATCTGGTTTTTCAGGTATTGGTATCACAGTGGAAAGTGTATCGGATAGTGTGCTCTCAGGACTCGGGAAAGGATTTACTGCCGAACATGTCTACAAAGCGGCTGAAGTCATAAAAAGACACAAAATACCCTGTGTTTGGATATTCATGATGGGAGGTCCGAATGAGACAAGAGAAACTATAGCTGAGACATTGCATTTTGCAGAGAATTCAATTCGTCCGCAGGATATAGTTTTCTTTGGATTAGGCATTCGAATCTATCCATGGACAGAACTGGAATCACTTGCAAGACAAGAAGGAGTTCTCTCACTAACTCCGGAAAATATGCTTGAGCCAGTATTTTATCTATCACCAAGAGTCGAATACGGCTGGATGCAGAAACGAATAAAAGATTCTATGAACAAGCATATGAATTTTATTAATACCGACTCGATAGGATTTCCGATTCTGTCTCCAATTCATCGTGTTGGATATAGATTGGGGCTAAGGCCTCCGCTCTGGAAACACACCCGGTTTATCAGGCGTAGTCTAAGATTTTTTGGAATGGATGTATAAATATGATTGAGGCCAAGAATTCAATTTTTTGGAGGGTGGTAAAATGAGAAGGGCTTTTATTGCATCAATATCTACAGCGGTTCCACCTTTTTCGATAGATCAGGCAGAATCGGGAGAATATCTTCTCAAACATTATGCTGACAAGCTGAGCAAAAGAAGTCTTACGTTGACGCGCAAGCTTTTTCTCCATCCCAGTATCATGAAGAGACATTTTGCTATTGAAGATCCAGACTCTTTCCTTAATGAAGATCCAGACAGCCGTATTGCACGATTTACCAGATGGTCGATAGAACTTTCATCGCAGGCAACCATTCAGGTACTGGAAAATGTTGGCCTGTCAAAAGACGCAATATCCGGATTAGTGGTAAATACCTGTACCGGCTATATCTGCCCGGGTATTGCAACCTACTTAATAGAAAATTTAGGACTCGAACGCAATATCAGGGTGTATGATCTTGTAGGCAGCGGTTGTGGAGGAGCAATTCCTAATTTAGAGGTAGCTGAGTCATTATTAGATAGTTCTTCTGATCGGGTTATTGTGAGCGTTTCTGTAGAAATATGCAGTGCCACATTTCAGATGGATGATGATCTGAGTCTTCTTGTTTCTAATGCCCTTTTTGGCGATGGTGCATCAGCAGCAGTTATCTGGAACCGTGCAGAGGGACTTGAATTGATTGCATCATCCAGTTACTATGTTCCCGAAGACCGTGATGCGATTCGATATGTCTATAAAAACGGACAACTCTATAACCATCTGGCGACTAATTTGCCACATCTTGTTAAACATGCAGTTACAGAGGTAGTACAGAGTGTACTAGAAGAGCAGTCATTAAAAATTGAAGATATAAAGCACTGGGCACTTCATACAGGCGGGGAGAAGATAATAAATACCATCAAAAGCGAGATAGGCTTATCAGAAGCACAGTTGCGGGCTACCCGCAAGGTTCTTTCTGAATATGGGAATATGTCTTCACCGACTGTCTGGTTTGTAATGAATAAGATTTTGAATGAAGGGATTGAAAAAGGAGATTGGTGCATCATGATCGCATTTGGTGCAGGTCTTTCTGCACATTCTTTTCTTCTGAGAATGGCGTAAATGAATCGACACGTGTCCACATTGTAGTCCTTCCGGATAATGAAAAAAAACAAACTCTCTTAATTCCAGTTGATTATGTGAGATAAGCGTCATCTGACCCCAGTAGGTCTTTCGGTTCTCTCAATATATGTAATCCTTGTTAATGCACAGAGCAGGAAAAGCACGGGTCATATGCTCTTACAAGCATTTCACATAAAAGTTTCAGTTTATTTTCCGGTTTATCTATGTTTTCCTGAACCAGCTTTTTTAGGGACTCTTCAATGCTGAGAAAATTATATGCTGTTGGCGTAACGATATTTGCCTTCTTAACAACTCCCATCCTGTTCAGTTCATACTCATGGAGGAGCAAACCGCGCGGTGCCTCAGTTATTGCAGAACCATATCCTTCCTTTACGTCTATTGTCATGAATGTATCCTTGTGAGAAATCGTTTCAAGAAGTTCAATGCATTCCCATATGCAATGAACGATTTCGATAGCCTGTGCGATATTGTTATGGTATGGGTTGACGTCTCCTGTTTTGAATCCGATCATATCTGCCGCTTTCCGGGCTTCAGGGTGGAGTTCATCAAACTTGATATGAAGCCGGGCGAGCGCACCAACCATAACTGGGTTCTTACCTTTCAATACAGTTCTTTTTGCGTTTGCATAGGGGACTTCCTTTTCAGAGAAGTACCTGTGATATTCTTCTAATCCCGCTTTCAGTCCGGAACCCGTAATAATAGTTCCTTCGTTTATTGCATAATTGTTTTCACTTTTAAGCGCTAAAAATTCTACATTTGTCTTAAGATCAGGATAATCCAGTTTAGCTATCATTTTTACAGTTTGGAGAGCATCCGCTCTGACTCTCTTAAGTTGTTTTACAACTCTGCCCACCTCGTCTCTTGAAGGTACTTTGGTAAATCCCCCTGCAATCATTGAAACGGGGTGGAGCGGACGGCCTCCGATGCGACCGGTAACGTTATTCACTGCTTCCTTTAACTTGACGAGTCTTGTTATCTCTCTATTGAGACCAACAACCATGTCTTTTTCACGGTAATCAGGGAGAGCGAGGACATAGAGGTGTACTATGTGGCTGGCGGCGATCTGGCTCAAGGCCATAATCTTGCGTATTTTCTTTATCTCTTGAGACGGGTTAAAGCCCATTGCGTTTTCGAGTGAATTAATTGAAGTCGTCATGTGAGATACAGGACATATGCCGCATATCCTCGATACGATGTCCGGCACCTCGTCGTATTTCCTTCCCACGAGAAACCCTTCAAAGAACCGCGGCGGCTCCCAGATGTTCAGTTTGAGATTCCTGAGACCTCCGTCCTTTATTTCAAACTTTACTGAACCCTCTCCCTCAACGCGTGCAATATAATCAATGTTAATCTTCAAGGATATCTAATGCCCTCCTGAACTCAAGGGTGTCTGCTCCGAATTCGGTGAATCTTCTTTTTATATCTTCCTTGGACAAGCCCATCATTTTAAACTTCCTTGCCAGTGCGGGTCCGTTCGCCTGCTTCATGGGACCAAAACAGGCATAGCACGCCCTGTTCATAGATGGACAGAGTGCACCACACCCAGCATTCGTTACAGGACCCATACAAGGCATACCGTAAGCCACTAAAACGCAGACATTCCCTTTTAACTTGCATTCAACACACACACTGTAGTTGATAAAATCAGGCTTCTTATCCGAAAGGACTGATGATAATGCCTCGGCCAGATCTCTTTCACCCGGCGGACATCCCCTGATATATCCATCAACTTTTATATATGCATCTATTGCATGAGGCCGTATCGAATGTATTGTTGTGATGTCTGCATAAACCTTGCTTTCAACATCGAGTTCCGGCATCGTAGACTTTATAGCCGGAATACCCCCATCTACAGCACATGAACCTATGGCAAAAAGAAGGGTGCTCTTCTCGCGTATTTTCTTAAGCTCATCAGCCTGCCAGGCCTCTGTTATAGTTCCTTCAACAAGCGCAATGTCAAATGGTCCATGAGGATTCCCTCCCCGTAATAGCATCCGTGCAAATATAAACTCGAAGTTTTTCAGTGTTTCCAGAACGTGTTTCTGGAAATACATCACCTGGAATTCACAGCCTGCACAACAGGAGTATTTAAAGAAACCCAGTCTCGGTTTTTTCATTTATGATCCTGAATGTAGACATCCGTTCCGGAGAGCGGGATTATTCTGTTGGTGCCTATAATAGTCCATCCGGCAACCCTCGCACTTGTTTATAAGAAAATACCGGACCGTCTTTACAGACAAACAAACCATAATGCTGGCAGTGACCGCAATGCGCTATACCACATTTCATCCTTCTTTCAAGGGAAACATAGAGGCTTGATGATTCAATACCCATTAACAGGAGCCCTCTGCAGACAAATCGCATCATTATTTCGGGACCACAGACAAAAGCAATGGTACGTTGAGGGTATATTTTCACTTTATCGAGCATATCGGTTACAAGTCCGATATGATATTCCCACCCCCGCTTATCTCTTACTTTCATCCGTGGTGACCCGGAATCAGGGTTTGATATTTCATCCAAAGCAAGAAAAAGTGGAAACTCTTCCTCCCATGTCTGAAACTCGTCAGTAAAAAGCATATGTTTTTCATTCTTTGCGCCATAGATAAGGTACACTTTATCAAAGAGTCCCCTCTTTTCCAGTATTCCCTGAATTACCGGCCTTAAAGGAGCGATCCCTAACCCCCCGGCAATTAAGAGAACTGTTTTCCCTTCAGCCTGACGTAGAGGCCACCCCTTTCCGTAGGGACCTCTGATAAAAAGTTCATCTCCTTCTTTCAATCCATCGAGATATGCTGTTACACGTCCTGCTGACCGGATTGTATGTTCAAAACAGTTTTCCCGTACAAGAGCACTGAATGATATCGGAGCTTCACCAACTCCCGGGAAACCTACCATATTGAACTGACCGGGAAGCGCAGAAAACGGCAGATTTTCCGTCGTCAGTGTATATGTCTTCACTTCATGGGCTTGTTTTTTTAAGGCTTGTATGCGTGCTTTTACCGGCTTCAGCCTGTTCATGTCCTCTGCCAATAATTTATACAAAAAAGTTTTGGTATCCCCTCTCCCTACATATCTTTTTCGCTCCGGCGTATCTCTATCGCCATCTCCGTAAGATCTATTCCTGTCGGACACCATGTAATACATCTTCCGCAGCCAACCGTCCCATAAACACCATACTGAACTGTCTGGTTTAGTTTATGGGTAACAAATTGTCTTAAACGTGCTGCACGTCTCTGCCTGAAATTTCCTCCATACACCTCGGCAAACCTCATATCCTGGCATGCATCCAATTGCCGGATACGTCTTGTCATCTTCATGTCCATGGAACTCTCATCAATCAGGTCATAACAGAAGCATGTCGGACATACGAGAACACAGTTAGAACAGGAAAGACACCTCTCTTCTGCGGTATGCTGCCAGACAGGATGATCCATATTCCGCAGAAAAAGCTCGTCGAGTCCTTCAACAGCTATTGTTTTTGTAAATGCTTCCAGTACGGAGTTTTCAATGTCTCTTTTTATTTCCATTTCTTCTTTACCAGCCTTCTTTCCTTTCATATTGAAGAGTTCTTCTGCTCTTTTGCTTTTTATCTCCATGAGATATCTGTCCCCGAAATCCGTCAGGAGCATGTCGTATCCTTTTTCCGCTTTCAGAAAAGGACCGGATCCGACTGAAGAACAAAAGCAGTTTGGAGAGACATTTGTGCAATTGAGGGAAATAATCATGGTATTTTTTCGTCTCGCTTCATAATACGGGTCTTTATAAATGCCCATGAATGTTCTGTCGAGATACAGTATTGCATTTGTATCACAGGGGTGAACACCGATAATTATTTGCTGTTCAGATACAGGGGGAAGCTCTTCGATCTTTATCCCTTCATTCTTATGGAATCTGAACAACTCTTCTTTTGGTCTGAAAATAAAAAGCTTTCCGGGAGAGAGCATGGTGCTTTTATATTCCATGAACAGTTCCTTTGAAGTATGTATCTCTCTGAAAGCAGTTTGGTTCTTGATGTTTACAGGACCAAAAAGTCTGTATTTTTTTGCCAGAGAATCAAGCCGTGAGAAGAAAGATTCTTTGGGAATGAGCTTCTTAAATTTTCGGAAAATGTCTTCCCCAGTCATACCATTTCCAGACATCCTCTGTCAGTTCTTTGTATTCATTTTTTATATGTTCGAACAGACGTGCGTTATCTATCGCAATAGCACCCTGACAAGCAAGTGCTGAAAGGAAATCTATCTCTGCCTCATTGAACGTATATGGAACTGATGTAAAAACTTTCAGTATCCCTATTGATGACCCTCTTACTGTAAGAGGCAGTGAAAGCATGGACTTTATACTTTGCTGAATGAGATCATCTCGATAGGGCAGTCTCCTATCTTTCCCGACATCCTTCACAAAAATTATCTTGCAGGTAAGACATTCTCTGTCTAACCTGCTTTTTTCTATTTGTACTGACCCCTCCTCTCCATATGATGTACTTACTCCATGTGCAGCCTTAACCTTAAGTATCTTCCTGTTTTCATCGAGAAGTAATATCGATGCTGCTCTGATTTTAAGTATTTTGATAGCATTTTCCACGATCATTTGTAATACGGAATTAAGAGAAAGTGTGGAACTTATTGATTGTGATATCTTGATGAGGGCACGCATTTCATTCCATATTCTCGCCCTGTCAACAATTATACCTCCAAAGGATGCCAGCACTTTTAATCGTTCAATCTCTTCTTCGGAGAAATCATGCGGGTGTGACGTATAGACCCTTACGACACCAATGGTTCTTTTCTCTAAGATAAGGGGCACACTGAGGACAGATTTTATCCCTTCTTTTTTTGCTTCTTCGACATATAGGACATGGGGTTCTCTTGTTATATCCCTTGTACTGACAATGTGTCCTTTAAGAACCTTTTGGTCTATGGGGTGTCTTTTCAGAATTACAGGACCTTTCTTCAAATATGATTTACTCAAGCCATCCTGGGCCGCTATCTCAAGGGTCTGATTTTTTTCATCGAGAATTCTTATTGTTGACCCTTTTACCCTCATAATCTTCCTTATATTTCGCGCCAGGATGTTCAGGGTTGCCTCAAGATCATATGCCCGAGCCAATTCACCGCAAAGCCTGCACAGATTTGACTGATCTTGGTTCATGAATAAAAGGGTAACAGAGACAATGGAAGGTGTCAAGTGGCTGTATAAACATGACTTTTTTATATTTTCTCCTGTATTCTCTTCTTTATGTTTGTTACCCTGAATCTTATGCTGAACTTGTTTCAGTATTGGTTAAGTGTCCGGTGTTTATTTGTGCTTTAACAGAGAGATTTTTAAACAACTTTCTGGATGATGATAGCGATCTTTTTCGCGAAAAAACAAAGAAGATTATTTCAGGGGCATCAGAGGACAAGGATCATAAAGAATTTTGGTACTGCAAAAGATCGATTCATTGCCGCTATGGAATTTCTGAAAATGCAACCCGTGGTAGATTCAGAGAAGACTGCAGCCGTAGGGTATTGTTTTGGAAGAGTTATTGTACTGAACATGGCACGTCAGCCTAAAATCACGTTCTTCTTTGCGACATAGCGATCCGATGAAAGAAAAAAAAGAGGACGCAAATCTCGTGAAAAATGTCCTTCTTTTATGGCAAATTGCC
>JACUUX010000141.1 GCA_014859105.1 Nitrospirota bacterium | reverse complement strand
ATTGAAGAGTTCATTTCGGATAAAATACCTCTGGGATTTGTGTTTAGAGAGTCTTGCAAATCAAAATAAATAACTGTCCGTTGTTGACAGGCATTTGTTCCGGTTAAGCTTCAATCTTCTGTTGTGAAAGAGAAAAACTGATCGTGGGATTTTGTGTATAGCGCAATTGAAGATTGAAGCTTAACCGGAACAAATAACCGAAAAGTTTTTATTAGGCGGTTTTGTTGTCTAAGTTACCGAGTGCCCACTTGCTCAATATTTCATCAACCCTTTCTTCAACCTGGGATCGCGCTTCCCGTCTATCAAACCCCTTAGCTAACAGTCTGTCATAGGGTGTCTCTGTATGGCAGATATGTGCAATAACGGCTAAGCGAATAGCATTCTCTTCGAGACTCTTTGCTGTCGCAGTGCGGCCTATTCGCCCACTATATTTCAAGCATGCATGTTCTGCTATAACAATTTCTCGTCCAGAAGGACACAACGGGAAAAGTTCCTGTACTCGCTTGGCAAAGCGCTCTATGTATTTATAGTCTAACTCAGCCCTCCGTTTTGCTTCACGTTCTCGTCGCCGTGCTCTAACTTCATCGTCAGCCAAGCATTCTTTTTCGGCTTTTTCCAATGCTGTCTCCTCCAAGAGAAGGCCTTGCCGTTCATACCTCTTTCTACTCTGACTCCATTTCAGGACCACTGCTGCCAAAGTTGAGTGCTTGTGGGCCCGTCTGGTCAGAGCTGTATTCCCCGATGGCAGAAAAACAAGATGATCCATATCGGCACATGCCAAACATAGTGCCCCTTTATCTGGGTTTAGGGTAATCCATGCCTTACGACCGAGATTTTCGCCACACTCGTCGCATGTAGAGTCTCTGTTTGTGATGAAGACCTTGAGAATGTCAATTTTTTTCATTGAAAAAACTTCGTAAATAGGATGATTCTAAGATAATAGTTGCCATCGATATTTTGTGAATCCAAACAAAGCAAACGCCAATATGCAGACGTCTAACGGGCTGTTGTTTTACCCTGCTTCCCTCCATAGATATCGAGACCGCTTTTCTTACGATATTTCTTCCAGCTCTTGGACAGTTCCTTAACGTCAGATTGTGATGCAATTCCGAAACGTCCTGCCGCCAAAATCGTGCCATTTATCGAAATCCTTCCAAAGCTTGCGAGTCCATATACACCGCACTTACTGCAAGTACACATGGGAGGAATGATATTACGGTCTTTTCTTATTTGCTGCAGCGTGGCGTCCAGATGAGCCGTAAGACGGGTAAGTTCATCCCATGAAAGTTCAGGTTTCCACTGTTGCCGCAGTATCTCTATCATTTCCGGAAACCACTGTCTCTGAGCGTCACCTGATGGCATATTCTATTTCTGATATGAAATCATAATATCGCTACTGTTAGACATTAATACTTTTAAAATATCATCGTCAATTCTTATTCAAAGAAATTTAGCAAAGAACTATTCATCAGTCACCATTCCGGTTCAAACCTGCATCCAAGAGGCGGAGAAGGTAACTCTTTCCAACAGAACTATCTCAATCAAAATTAACTTCCTGAAACACTCCTCCTTTGAACCTGATATAATTATGTGTAGTACTAATAGGAATAAATAATAACAATGGATAACCAAGAGCAAAAAGAACGAAGACAATATGAACGATATCCCTTCAGGGAAGATATCTTGATAGATAGCACAAAGCAAGCGTATAGTCAAAATATATGTGAAGATGGCATGTTTGTTAGTACACTACACCCACTTAAAAAAGGAAGTGTGATTCATGTAACTATTCATTCTAATTTGACGGTGAAGGCAGAAGTCAGTAATTCATACCCGGGAATTGGAATGGGTATCGAGTTTATTGATTTAAACTTTGATCAGACGAGACAGATTAAACAATTGATTGAAGACATCAAGCTTGGCGATTCTTAAAATTCAACGCAGTGATTCTCATTGAGTCCTTCCTGTTATGTTGATTTTTAAATTATATCTCACCATTGAGGATTATATACGGAAAGAAATAGCAGATTAACATTCAGCTTTTAATTGACTCTTATGTTTG
>JACUUX010000065.1 GCA_014859105.1 Nitrospirota bacterium | reverse complement strand
CGAAAGGGTCAGAATAATCAGAAAAAATAGGCTGGCCTAATCCGAAAAATAACAAGCATTAGCCATCTTCCTCTTAATTTTGCAAGGAATTGCTCAGGTAGATTAAGATTCTTGAGAAGACCTTTTATCTGGGCAGTATTAACAGGGTTATGTGTGATTCCAGGACTTTCTAACCTTTTAATCAGATCCCCTATGGAGATAAAAAGTGGTGGGATTTCATACCAGCTCGGAGGCGGTACAGGGATCTCCTGATTTATACTTGTGATAGAAGTAGGGCATATCCTTTTAACATCAGTTTCAAATACATAGTACAATCTTGATGCTACACCTGTCATTGAGCCTGCTAACATAAGAGAAAGGTTAATTTGATTAGTGCCTCCAATAAGGTTACATTGAACTTCTTTGTCTTGCAGTCCTTTCATAGTGAGATAAACTTTTCTATAACAGTCTTCAAAATCGTTAATATTAACTTCTACTGCGTAAAGATACTTTACTCCGCGTTTTCCAAATAGGTTATCCTCTAAACCGAGATATTTTATCATGTTGGAAATATAATCACTGACGGTCAGACATGCTGACTTTTGTTTTCCTGTTCTAAATAGGGTGTCGTTTATATCCCTCTCGAGTTCTCCGCTTATAACTTCTGAAGAAAATAGACATAGGTCAGCGGAACAGTTACTGCTCCTGGATTCAAGCCCAAGCCAGATAAGTGAAATATACCCATTTCATCGCCTCACAATGGCTCCGTAATCGTCTTCTCTTCCCAGAAGACCTGTATGAAAATGCCGATGAGGAGGGCGGCAGAGGCGAAAAAGAGGACATTTTCAGAAAACATCAGTCTACCTGTACAGAGTCCGTTATATAAACAGTGCCATCCGCTTTCCTTATATTCCACTCCGACAAGTTCTTTTCCCATAATAAAGACAATTATAAGTGAAAATATGAGACTGATAAGAAATCCTCTCAAAAATACTCCTTGAGCCCTGGTAAATGCCTTTTTTATATTATGGATAATGTTGTAGCACTCAATTGTTAGATAAAGGTAAGAAAAAACAAGAAAAAGTAAGCTTAGAAAGATTATCCAACCCCACCCTAACTGTAATGGCAAGTTCCAGGTTTCTTGCCCGACGAGTAAAGGAAGAAAACCAATAAATATTGCCCCCCAAAGACGCGGAATAAATAACCTAACTTTATCAAAGATACTTTTATAAGGTGATTGAATATTCTTTAATATTTTACGGGCTGTATCGATATCATATCGTTTCAAAAACCAATCTGATATTGTTTTCAAACGAATCTGCCAGTCGGGTTTTTTAAAAATTTCCCGTAATTGTTTTCCTTTTCTATCATTTTCAAATAATATTTGCTTTACCTGGTCTTCTTTGTCTAACTCATTTTTTTCAAAATAAAAGTCGTAATTTATTTCCTTTTGTGGATTTATACATATCTTAAGCCAATCGTAAAAAGTTGCTTCTCTGAATGCTTCAGGAATGTTTGAATCGATTAAGGCAAGTTCTTTAAGATAATATTTTGTTTTTGTGCATGATTCCCACCAGTATGTAGTAAGATTTGTTTTCTCAATAAAGGCTTTGTATTTAAATAATTTTTCAAATTCTCCCTTTATTTGTTCCTGATAACCTTCTAAATCTTTATATGCTATTCTATGATCTTCTTTAACAACCTTTTCTATCTTTTCTAAAAGGTTATCCACGCCTTTTATCCACCTAATTGAGAAGTAAGTGCTATTAATTCATCATATGTGGAGACAGTACCTGTCTCTGGTGGGGAAATGATTATCAAATCATTGCTTTCCTCATACAGGTATATCAAAGACATTCCTTTTTCAAAGGAAAGGATTGTTATAAATGGGATAGTAGCCTTAAAGCCACCGGTAATATTGAAATATTTTTCTGTATATTCTTGTCGATTTAATAAACTCTCCACTTTTTCTTTAAGGCTATTCAATCCTGCTTCTTTAAAACTCTTTGATATATCTTCATCTTCTCTGATCTTCTTCGTTTTAAGACCCTTTATTACCATAGGTTCAAGAACAGTGCACCAATTTAATTCTTTCAAGACCCTCTTGTTTACTTCTGCGCAGAATTTCCCATCCTCTGTATCTGTGGATAGTAGGGCAATTACATCGTCATTGCTAAATCCAAGTTTATCGTTGTTCTTAAAGGCTCTGAGAGATGCTATCTCGGCAGAAAGGAATTTGTTGGGTCTGTTATTGTTGAAATTCTCTATCACTTTATCTGCAGTCCTATTTATAATGTTTTTGATGTTTCTGACAGAAGTTAAAGGCGTGCCATTAACCAGAGCATCCATATAAGTATTAAACTCGGATGGATAAAGTTTATTGCTTCTTATAGATGTGCCAACTGTTGTGATAATAAGTTTTGACATATTGCAATCCTACTTTTTCATCTTCTTTGCCTTCTTAAAAGCATCTGCTATTATTCCTTTCAATGAAGATTTATCTTCCTTTGACTCTGTGGGTTTAACATCAAAAGTTGGGGCATTGCCTTTTTTATCATCATCTGAGAATTCACGACACGGAGGATGAAGTTTTTTATACGTAGAAAATTCGTCATTTGCTGGATTATGGATATCCTTTATTGGATATCTAATCTCGGTAAAACCGGGGTCTAATTTAAGGATACATTTTAAGTCCTGTGGTATCCCATCTTTCCACCAACTCTCTATTTCATCTTTTCTTTTTTGTAGTTCGTCACTTTTATAGACTTTACCAGTTCCTTCCCCCATCGATAGATAACGTTCTTTTGTAAACTCCTTTATTTCTGTTACATCAATTGCACAACTCCCCAGCCCAAGAGGTTTTCCCATTCCAATCTTGTGCCCAAGCCCTGGTTCAAGTTCAAGAGTTGTAAGGAGGAGACCATATTCTTCTTTTATGAGGTTTTCAAAAGAGATGGTGAATTCAAAAACAGCATCCTTCTTTATTAATTCTACTAAAACTGTATCAGCCTGCCCTGAATCTAAAAGCTTATCGTCTTTATGATGATAGTAGAATTTTCTACCTTTTATTTTATTTCCATTTAAATAGAATCCTTCATGATGATTTTTAGGGTTGCTTAATGAATGCTTTTTTAGATATTTCGTTACAATAGGATTATTAGCTTTCTCATTAATGTTACCATTTTTATCGTAGATGCCTAAATATAAGGCATCCGACAATCTGATTTTACCTTTATATGAAAAAGACTCTTCAGTTTCTTTATCCTCTTTCGCGCTTGTTCCAAAAAGTCTACAACATATGCATAGCCCCTTTTTGTTATCGCAAGAATCTATCAAGCCATCTTTATAGATGAGACTTTTATGATCAAAAACGAGCCAATCTCTACCTTCTTCAGATACCTTTCTGTATTCAACTCCCGAAGAAGATGAAGTACCTATGGGCATTCTTCGCATAAATCGATATTTGTATTGGTTTGACATCATTGATATACACGAATTAGAGATTGCCTCGGCAGTTGCCCTAAGCATACCTTTTAAAGATGAAGCCTGAATGCCTATCCTATTATTAATCTTTTGCTGTTTCTTTTGTTCTAGAGTATTTTCACCCGCTGTTATAAAATTGCTTAAAAATCTAATGGCGCACTTGATCTGCCCACTATAGACATCAGATTTTGGAGAAAGGAAATCTCTTTCCCGTCTAATATTTTTTTCATCTATAAAAACAAAATTATATGGATTCCCAAAGCTCATTTAGCTATCACCTCCTTAAAACGGTAAACTGTTGAACCATCTTCAAAGGTATACTCATTTAAAACCACATATACCTTACTACCATTGCCCTTTGCAGGATACTCAAAAATCCTTGGAACCTGTTTTTCATACCATTCTCTTCCACCGCCTATTCTCTCCCCCCACAACAATATCTGCCTTACATTAACTTGTGAGAGTGATTCCTTGTCCCACCTATCAGGAATATTACCAGCATCCTTTATCCATACCAGATGAAAACCGTTTCCCTCTCTTTCCCATCTTATCTCTGCCCTGTCATCAAAAATCCTGCCCTTATCCCAATCTGACACTCTCCCATTAAGATGAGTTAAATAATTAAAAAAATCAGGAGCCTCATTTTCACCACAGAACCATTTTTCAAGGATTGCAATGGGTGCGATAAGGCTATCTTTTATGATTTTATCAAGCTCATCAGGACTAACATCTCTTTTTGTGCCAATCTCAGGCATCTCTTTTTACCCCTAAAATCTTATTCCTACTCCCTTGTGCAACTATATAGTATCCAGCGTCTTTTCCAGCCGCCCAGTAATTTGCTACTTTCGTAAGGACATCCTTTACCTGCTTTCCAGTTAATGTTATAGTTGTGTTGATAGCGGTTTTTATAGCCGAACTGAATTCAATATCTTCGAGAGGTGGTTCCGTGGCAAAAGAGTAATTATCCTTATCAGCATCTTTGTAAAGATGACCAATCCCTAAAATTTGAGCCTTTTTATTTGTTTCGTTCACTTTTGGTTGATTCAAACCATAAAAGGCTATATTAGTATCTTCTACAGTCCCCTTAATCTTACCCAATCCCCTTGTTTTACCAAACCCTATAGGCACTAACTCTTCCTCAAAATCCCTGAAAAGATAGCCCAATAACCCAAGTTGCCAGAGTTCAAAATTTCTTATGTAAACCTCTGTTTTAAATATCTTACCGGTTAAATATTGATACCTGAACTTTGCGCCACTGCTGGCACCTCCTGTAAAACGATCTATTCCGATACCATCCCTTATTGGCAGGTTGCGTCTATTAATATCTGCCCCAATAATATAGGCATCAGAAATCCTTATCCTACTACCCTGTGAGGTATTGCCAAAGAGTTTACAGATGGGGCATGAGAGGGCATAGACTTTATCAGGGGATTGCTTCTCAAGTCTTTTTGAGCAGGACTCGCTATCACTGAAAGGGTCGCAGGCAAGAGGTACACCCTCACTTATGGTTCTCGCTATCTTTTCACACCAGCTTCGCCATACACCTCTTATGGAACTCCCCGGGATAAATATCCTGTTATTGGTATCCACTACAAACCTCATGTCTGGTGAACTCTGACCTTCTTCTCTTTCTTTTCTTATCTTTCTTTCCTCATCAGTCTCTCCATCCTTGATGAGTATGGGGCCTATTGCCTCTATGTGAAATATTAGCCTGATCTCATTCAATATCATTTTCAGCATATATACCTCCTAAACCAAAGTGTTAATACATGCATAGAATTCGTTAAGAGGTAATGAATCTAATCCTTTTTCTCCATCTCTCAGATATTTTTTTAATCTATCCGCATCACTAAAATATTTAATCTCAAGTTTTTCTAATCTGCATTTGCCAAGTCCTCTTGCTGTGTTCCCACCAATCCAGAAATTGCCATTACTCATCTCCTGAATACCAACAGCAAGGAGTGCAAGGTCGTCATTCGTGAGATTTTCTCCAATAAGTTCTAGACTGAAACGGCTTCCCCTTGGCACAACCTCGAAGTCAAACTTTGCCTTATCCTGAGATGTTTCTGTATCCCTGTTTATTCCCACACCGTGTCTTATGGAAGTATTAGACCTCTCATTTCTTAATAATAAGTCAGTAACTCTTATTTTTGAAGCCACGACAGTAGAGCCAAAAAGTCGACAAACGGGGCATATCTTTGAGTTATTATTTAAAAAGGCCATGATTTTAGAGCTATCCTTTTCTTCTAAAAGCTTTTTAAATTCATCTTGAAGAACTCTTGAATTAGTTACACAATTAATGCTTGTAAGCATACATGGATTTTTGCCAAGGGATGACGCAATCCTCTCAATCGTTGACCTTAATATCCCTCTTAATGATGAACCGGGGATAATAGGTTTATCACTGAAGTCTTTTACCACAAGGGCATCTGTTGTGCCATCACCTTTTCCACTTCCTATATGCATCTCGTTTTCAAGGACCAATTCACCCCTAAAGAAATATCTATTTTCTAATCTTTCAAACATAGCATGCCTCCCCTTTTTTCAATATTCGTAGACAGGTATTAAAGATATGGTCAAAGCTTCTTATAAGGGCTTGATAAATTATCGGATAATAAGTGTTATCAATTGTAAATCCAAATTCTTTCTCTAACTCTCTGTTTATCAATCTAATATGCCTATCAAGGAGTCCATCTACCAATTCATAAAAGTAATCAATTGCCCTTTTGCCATTAACCTCTCTCTGCCATTTATCCTTTTCTGATGTCCTCTTTAATTGAAGTTTTCTATATTCATCAAGCCGTTTAATTACCGTATTCCTTTCTCCTGACAGGAGGATCTCATGTATCATTCCCACCTGATTTAACGAAAGCCATTCCCCAACACGGTATTTTTCAAGAAAAGTATCTATCTCTTCTTTTACTTTTCCAAAAAGGATAGGTCCTTCTAACATATAAGAGAAAGCACCCCTGATTACATCCTCTCTATTCATTTCATGCCCTCCTCCAAATGAAGCAAATCACACACAGTCAGTCTTCCAAAGCCCTCTCCCTTTCTCTTTCCTATGCCAGCCACTTCTGCTTCATACAATCTATCCAGAACATTATCAAGATTGTCCGCGCAAAAGACGAATACAGAACCCTTCTCTATGGCAATCACATCTTCCTTTGGCAATCTTGCCATAGCATTCCAGCCCTGCCGAAGCCTGCTGTCAGTCACACCGCAGATGAGATCAGCAACCTTAATGCCTAAATCTTCTGGTTCAAGGAAGCTCTTATATCGCATGAATTTGTCTGTGATTACTGCATCAGATTGGAATGTTATTGAAAAATAAGTCTTTCCATTGTTTAGCCTCAATCTCTCATTAAACTGGATAATACGTTCTCTTAGGCTTTCTTTATCAAAACCATTTACAATTTCTGGATCTGATAGCATTTCAAACCTTCCAAGACCCGTACTTTTATCAGACCCTAAAAAGAAGACCTCTTGACTTCTAATAAAATTTTCTATCTTTGTTAAGAGGGCGTCGTCATGAACCCAGATTTCTCCCTGAAATATCTGTCCCGTTTCAATAATCTCTTGGCTGTAGAGGGCGCCTTCTAAAGCGGCTTCGGACGTATGGGATACAGCAGTGTGATAAATAAGTCGTTTCCCCACCGTAACCGATTTTAATGAACCATCAGAGATATCTTTTAAGTAATAGCCTCTATACTTTTTCATCGGGGCAGAGCATTGCCTCCCATTTTCAATATACTCGCAATTCTGATACTTTGCTGGTATATGAATAGCAGATTCCTTCTCTCTTGTAAGTGAAAGTAAAATATCTACTGCTCCGTGTTTCTCTGCATCTCCTTTAAATCCACTATAATATTTGCAGGAAAATGCTGCTAACGGAACTGGTTTAGCACCACGAATATAAAGATTTCCAAAGGTTACTTTATCTGTTGTAAAGATCTCTTTAAAATCACTATCGGGCTTATTGGCTTTAAGCCATGTCTCTGCAAGTGCACCTCTAACAGTAGTACCTGGCACAAAATCGAGGCTTTCCTGCACATTGCCAACAACCCTTGATGATGCTATAGAAAAGGAGGATTTATTAACCATCGAAATCCTAAGCCTTTTCATGGTGTAACCTCCCTGACATCTACTGAACACCTGCCCATCCCCCTTGCTTTGTTGCCGCCAAGATGGGTAATCGTTTTAATTACTTCCTTTAGATACGAGCACTCATCATCGCTAATATAGCATGAACCATAGATACGAGATGTAAGAACAATAGCAGGGTTTACTCCCTCTAATGTAAACAATGCACCTTCCTCAGCAGTTTTTAAAAACCTGTTTAACCTTATTCCTGTTCTGATAGAGGACTGAAATAGGGGGATAACTTTATTCCCTTCAATTTTATGCAAGATATCCCTTATTCTTTCCTCTATTACTGCATCCTCAAAAATGAGGCTTCCTTCACAAAATTCAGAACCAAATATGCGACAGATTGCACACGCATTCTTTATATCCTGCTGCTTGCATATCTCTGTTCTTCTACTGATAAGGCTATTACATATGGAACCAGGATATAGCATTTCCATGTTCTTTTTAAATTCACTTTTTATCCTGCCTTTAATAGAGCTCCCGGGCAGATAAACAATGTTATTATTGCCTTTTACTGTTGTAGAGTCTACTAATCCTCCTTTACCAAAACCGCTCCCCACAATAAAGGGTGTAGTAAATCTTATTGATAGTTCAAGGTTAATATCCCGCTTATTTATCATGAACCCTTCCTCAGTGTATAAATTCGTAAAGTTCAACAATATCTCCGAATGGGGTTGTATATCTATTTGTGTCAATTTCTTCCCATGGAAATATCTTTGTAAGATTAAATTCTTTTATCAGTTTATCCATCGTGTCTTTATGTGCATCCTCAAGTCTTGTCTTTAAATAAAGGGCATCAAGAATGGACTGGTAACGACCTTTGAAAAGGTATGTATATAATGCCTTTAACTTATTGTTTGGAAAATCGACTTTTTTAAGTTCTTTTATGGCACTAACCAGTTTTTTCATTTCTTCAAGGGAATACGGTCTTTTTGTGATACTGTAGGAACCAATGTCTAAATATTCTAACTCCTGCTTTCTCTTTGATATTGGTTCCTCCAGTGCAGAACCTGTTACAACAGTAAAGTCTATATAACTGCCGCCACCATTTTTTCTGCTCTCTGCCTTCGCATTCTTAAGGAGAGACTCTGCAGCACTCAAGATATTTCTTATAGGAAGGCTGTCATGACATATCACTACAGCGGCTGATGTGGTGAGATTATTATGTGAGGAGAGTTTATAATTAAAACTCTCGCAAAATTCAATTGTGATATCCATTGCCTTATGAGCTGGCAGGGTAAGGATAAGATCATCGCCTCCTGCCAGGATCATCTGTATCGGTAAAAAGCTACCTGTGAAATGGCTTTTTAATACTGAAACTATAGCCTCAAAATTTTTCTCGTGCACATCTCTGCTGAAATTTTCAAGTTTATCAAAGGAGTCTTTTCCTGCTAAATGTTCACCCATCCTGTTTGCATCTGCATAGATAAAACCCATGTAGCCCTCTGGTTCTGACTTCTCTCCTATTTCACTAAATTCTGTTGGGAATTCTGGCTGAAACCCCATCCCATCAATAAGTCTCTTATAAATCTCTGTACTTTTATAATTTTTTGCTTCTTCTACTTTTAAACAACAGGATTTACATATATAAATGGTTCCCTCTGGTCGAGGATCTTCATCTTCGGCAGGATTAATTCCACAGACCTGACAGGCTTTCAATAAACCACTTGCAGTGATCTGCTTTCTTTCTTCATGCATGGATTTTGCAATCTGTAATTCTCGTTCTGTCCTTTTAAGCCACTGTCCTTCGGAATCTCCTTTTCTTTCACTAATAATGACTGTGAATTTAGCATCAGGAGCATTTTCTCTGAAGATGCTCGCTAAATATCTTTTATATTCCTTAGCCTTTGATTTATCATTAAAAAGTATCTTTATGTTTCCTCCACCAGCAACAATACATCTCCAGTCAGTATTTTTCTTACCATATTTGCTATTTTCAATTTCATCTAAAGGGAGTTCTCGGTTTAGCTTATCAAGAAGTATGCTCGCACCACGGATCTCGCGTAACTTATTGGTACCAAATATATAATCATGGATAGTACCAATATCAAGTGATACAAGATATTCCCAATGCATAAATTACCCCTGCAAACCCCTTATCCTCTCCTTCACCCCATGGGGACCCCTGATACCTTTGAACATATCCCTTGTAATAACCCTTTCCTTGATAACTGTAAACAAATATCTAAACCTGAATATTGCTGCTATACCTCCTACAAATAATATATATAAAACTCCGTTTTATATATATCCAGCATCAGTAAAAACAGCAAAAAGGACAATGCCTATGACATACAACAAATAATAATGTAAACACGAAGGTCGTCCTCGATAAATGATTGTTTCATCATTCTCATTCATCAAAGCTCAACAACGCACTTCCATAATTTTCTTTTGAGAGATTCGCTCCACATTCTTTGAAATACCTGAGCCAAAAGTTCTGGATGGCAAAAAATCTTGTGCTACCTCCTGCACCAGCGGCAACAACATAAACTTTTACATCTTTAAGAGCAGGTATCTTATTTTTTGCTTTTTCACTCTTTATTATTTCCTCTATTCGTCTATCATTTAAGTTTTCTTTCTCAAAATTATATTCAGAGGAGTCCTCAATCATGTCCGATAACATTACAAGTATAAATTTATCACGTTTGTAATTCCTGAAAATCCTTTCTGCCACATGAAGAGAACTCATGATATCTGTATGCATTATCCTTTTATGGTCTCCTTTAGCGAAGAGTATGTATTGTATAATTTTGATGAGTTCTTCTTTTTTTTGCTCAAGCTTCTTATTCGCATCTTCTTTAGCGGACTGTACTAAAATGGGATTATCTGTTCGGTTACCCATTTGATCCCGTGGAACGAATTCCGGAAATGCCTCATTTATGGGAATTTCCGGTTCTACAACTGATGCATCTGTGATCTTAGCTACTACAATAACGTCACCATGACCTATTGAAGATAAAATCGTTTTAAAACTATGAATATAATTGGCTCTTAAGTTTCTTGTGCTTTCCGAAAGATCGCATAAAACAACTACTGTCTTGTTTGGGTGTCTTTTCTTTTCTGGTCTTGATTTATCGCAAGAGATGAGATTTATAGCAATCAAAAATATCGCTAAGGTCCACAGGAGTCTCATCTTCTTTCCTCCTCATAGCAGCAGCTATTACAATCAAGCTTCTGCAAAGATTCGGGTATCAATATTAACCCTTCGAGATCCCTATAAAATGATAGCGGCTTGGTTTTTTCTTTACGGGCAGCCATGTTTGATGATCTGTACAATTGAACTAATCCTATCCATATATCTCTTTCTTCTTCGGCTTTATATTTAATCTTCTCAAATTCATGTATCCTTTCGGAGTGTGCTTTGTTAAATTCAATCCTGGCATTAGCTAATTCCTCTGCAGCTTCTTTGAGATCACCAGCCTCCTCCTCAAGTTTTCTTTCTGCTTCTTCCAATTCCCTTTTGGCTCGTTTGTATTCAGATGGATTTTTATTCCCAGCTTCATATGCTATAACAACTATAGCTCCAAATAGGCAAATGTTTACAATAAAAAAAGTAAAGACGATATTGTTAGCACTCCATCTTATACCCAAGGCGTCTACTATTTTATAAGCCTCAAAAAACTTTTCCCTCAAAATTGCAATTACAGCAAGACCAATAACGGTAATTAATGCAACACCTATCATCATTCCTAAGGTTGTTTTAGATTTATTCTCCATCCTTAATTTTCTGCCAATAAAATCCGAAAAAACTGGTATACCTACTATCACACCTGCAGCCATTAGATAAGTATGTATCTGACTCTGTCCAAAGACATTAAATACCAATGCATTAAAAGCGAACTCCGCACCTGTTATAATCACAAAGAGTAGCCAGAATAAAGTTTTGGACATGTGAGTCATTGGTTGTTTATAAAAATCAGCCTTAGTGGTCTCATAGTTCTCCAACGCCACTTTATGTTCACCACTTTCTCTATCAACAGCACTCTTTGCTCTCTTGTATTTATCCTCAGCATCCCTGCAGTTCTTATAAAGTTTTTTATCAATATCAGACCATTTCTGGGAGATACGGCTTAGGTTTTCATTTGCTCCTCGTAGAAGTTCTTTTTCAAACTCGGTGGGTTCTTCTTGATCATTGGGAGGGTCAGATTGCTTGGGTTTTCGAGACAGACAGAAAGGTCCCCATACCCAGTCTCTACCATCCTGTTTCCCCCTTTTTCTGACAGATCGGTTTGTATAGTAACGGATACCCTCTCTCGCCATATTTACTCAGTTATGCATTACGGTTACCCCAAATGCAATTTCAATAAATGGGAAGGCTGTGATAGCCTTTAAAACTTTACATTTATGCTAATAATTTGTCAACCTGATTACCTCATTTGTCACGAAAATATCATCTGATTCTATTAAAATTTTTATGCAAATTTTCTTAAAAGCATAGCCGCCAATAGAATCTTAATAAGTCCAGGAAAAGCATAAATCCTTCCCCATAGAGCAATTCAAATGTAATTATATGTGATCAAACCTTATACCGTATTGCTCCACCCTAACGCATACCACCTGTGAGCGTCCGTTTCACCGTTTATTCAATGCCATTACAGTCTTCACAATACAATAAAATCCATAGTATAGGGCGTCACAAATTCTATAGGTAAAAAACAGCAGAAAACTGAACAATATTTTTCTTGAATAAACATCAAGGAGGGTAAATGTTAGGCTTAGCTATGTATCCAACAAGCAATAAGGGAACTTGTCAAGAGCAAGAGCAAAATTGCACGATTTTCCCCTTCAATAGGCTTCATAGACCTGATAAGCCATGGTGAGAAATTCGCCCAACGCCTGGGGAGATAGAAATCCTTCATTCACAAAATCATGCATTTCAATATTGGTATCGATGACACTCTTTATTCTCTTTTCCACGGCGTTTTCATCGTACATACCCCAGCCTGCTCCATTACCAGCACGAAGGGTTATCTGATAAAAATCGTCACTATCCTTATACACTGAAAGTTCAGGAGGATATCCCCTGAAACGACTATTTCCAAGTATCTCAAATATTACCTGCGGGTCATTATCTATTGACAAACCCAGGAAGAATTCACTTTCAATCATCCATGATTCTATTGAACAACT
>JACUUX010000064.1 GCA_014859105.1 Nitrospirota bacterium | reverse complement strand
TGACACCGTCATGCGGTGCAGGCTCAAGGAGTGTTGAAGAGACTGTAAAGATATTCCACATTTTAGTAGAGTTGCAGAATTTACTCAAAGATGTTCACTGAAGAATCATAAAAGATTCCGAACAAGTCGGGATGACGGGAAAGAGGTCGCATGAATGGCGTTTTTATATCCTTTGAAGGAATCGAAGGATCCGGCAAATCAACACAGGCGAGATTATTGTTTAAACATGTAATTGACAACGGATTTGATGTTATTTTAACAGAAGAGCCGGGCGGTACTAAAATAGGGCTAAAAATCAGAGAGCTTCTCTTAGATTCAGAAAATAAAGGTATGATACCCCATACAGAATTACTCCTTTATTATGCTTCACGAGCCCAGCATATAAATGAGGTTATTTTACCGGCAATAAAAAGAGGGGCAATAGTCATAACAGACAGGTTCACTGATTCGACCGTCGCCTATCAGGGTTATGGCAGAGGTATAGATTTGAAGCTTATATTTTCCATTGACAGATTAATAACAGCCGGTCTGCGTCCGGATATTACATTTCTCCTTGATCTTGATGCAGAAACGGGGTTAAAGAGAAACATAGGAGTGAACAAGACAGACAGACTCGAGCTTGAGGATTTAGAATTTCATAAAAGAGTAAGGAAGGGGTATATTAAACTTGCAACAAAAGAACCCGAACGAATAAAATTAATAGATGCATCAAAGGGTGTCGAGGAGATGCAAAATAAAATAGCCTTGATCGCGAAGGATTTTTTAAATAAATGGCTTTAAAAGATGTAATAGGACAGAATAAAGCAGTAAACATACTTTTCAGAACTATTCAAAGAGACAGAATTCCTTCATCATATCTCTTTGCCGGAGAACCGGGCATAGGCAAAAAATTTGCTGCCATTAATCTTGCAAAGGCAGTGAACTGTACGAAGATAGTCAATAGTCACCAGTCATCATTCATTGGTCATAAAAACAATAAAGAAGAACCTGAAAGACTCTTGACTGTCGACTATAGACTAACAGACTGTTGTGATGTATGTTCTTCCTGCAGGAAGATCGATGCAGGTATTCATCCCGATTTTTCTTTAATCCTGCCTGAGAGTGGTCAGATCAGAATTGAGGAGATACGGGCAATTAATGAAATTCTTTTTTTAAAACCATTTGAAGGCAGGAAAAAGATTGTTATAGTTGATGATGCCGAACTTATGAACCAAAATGCAGCAAATGCTTTTCTTAAAACCCTTGAAGAACCTCCTGAAGACAGTCTTATAATAATCATATCGTCCAATCCTGATCGGCTGCCTGATACTATAAGATCCCGCTGTGCGCGGATAAATTTTACACCCCTGCCCGGAGAGGAATGTGAGAAAGTCATAGAAAGATCCCTTGGTCATCAGCCACCAGTCATTAGTCGAAAAACAAATATAAAAAAACCGGAGACTGACGACTCTATATTATCGACTCTTGCAAGGCTCTCTATGGGTAGACCGGGTAGTGCGATCTCAGGAGATCTGATCGAAGAGAGAGACCGGGCTGTAAATATACTGAAAAGCATGTTGAAGGCAGGGAAAGACAGTTGGGTATCAAGGGATGAAATGGAGAAGTGGTTTGATCAAATCTTATTATTACTGAGGGATATAGCTGTTTCAAAGATAACACAGGATGAAAACAGTCTTATTAACTCCGACCTGAAAGGGTACCTGAATAAATTAGGCAGGTCTATGGAATTAAAAATTATAATAGAAAATTATCTCAAGCTGAGTAACCTTAAAAGATATTTCAATTTTAACCTTAATAAATCTCTAACATGGAACTATACCGGTTCCATGTTGAGGAAAGCGATGGATACAGTATATGTCTGAAGTTGTAGGAGTCCGATTTAGATCTACTGGAAGGGTATACGATTTTGAAGTTGATGGAATAGACGTAAAAATAGGTGATAACGTAATAGTGGAGTCCGAACTGGGACTTACCATAGGCAGTGTTGTTAAAGATCACCGGATAATCGAAGAGTTAGGGAAAAACCTGAAGAAAATAATCCGCAAGGCAACAGAAGAAGACCTTCAACAGAGACTGGATAATGCGAACCTCGAAGAGGAAGCCAAAAAAATTTGCCTTGAAAGGATTATGGCGCGGGGACTTCCAATGAAACTTATAAGCACAGAGGTAACGCTGGACAGAAAACGTATTATATTTTATTTCACTGCTGAAAAAAGGATTGACTTCAGGGAACTTGTTAAAGATCTGGCTGCAAAATTCAAGACCAGGATAGAAATGAGGCAGATAGGTGTCAGGGACGGAGCAAAAACTATAGGTAGTATTGGCATATGCGGCAGGGAAATATGTTGTAAAAAATTTCTCACGTCATTTGAACCTATTTCCATCAAAATGGCTAAAAAACAGGAACTCGTTCTCAATACCGGTAAATTATCAGGAATATGTGGAAGATTGATGTGCTGTCTGGGGTTTGAGTATTCAGATGCACCTGCAGAGTATATTACCCAGACAGAGAATGATGCTTTAATACTGGAAGAAACCGAGGAAACAGAGATGGTCGTGGCGTCAAGTGAGTCTGTGGAAGTTGAAGAATCGCCAGCTCAACCGGTAACCGGGTCTCAACCTTCTCAGAAACCTGACAGAAGGGAAAATAAAGAAAAACACAAGAAGTGGCCGGTAAGAAAACGGAGGAAAAGGTCTTATCAAAAAAAAGGCTAAAAATCAATGAATGAAAAATTTTATATTACCACGCCAATTTATTATGTAAATGACGTGCCTCATATCGGCCATGCATATACCACCTTGGCAGCAGATATACTCGCGAGGTACAACAGGCTGAAGGGAAGAGAAGTTTTTTTCTTAACAGGCACCGATGAACATGGGCAGAAGGTTGAAAAAGCAGCGAGTGAGAAAGGCAGGACACCAAAAGAACATGCGGATATCATGGTGGAAAATTATAAAGCACTCTGGGCAAAACTTAATATCAAATACGACGCATTCATACGCACCACTGATACAGAACACATAATAACCGTGCAGGATGTATTATCAAAGTTATTTGAAAAAGGCGAGATTGTAAAGAAAAAATATTCAGGCTGGTACTGTGTGCCTGACGAACGCTTCTGGACAGAGAAAGAGGTGATAGATGGTAAATGTCCGGACTGCATGAGGCCGGTTGAGCAAATATCAGAAGAGAATTTTTTTTTCCTTATGTCCAGGTATAAAAAAAGGCTTATAAACTACATCGAGGGTAATCCTTCTTACATACTTCCTGAAACCCGGAAGAACGAAGTAATCGGTTTTTTAAAAAATAACCCCCTCGGCGACTTGTGCATTTCAAGGCCGAAGCACAGACTCTCCTGGGGCATACCCCTGCCTTTCGATGATAACTTTGTAACATATGTATGGTTCGATGCACTTTTGAATTATTATTCAGCAACAAAATATCTCGCCCCCTTAAAAGCAATCAGTGGTCAGCAGTCAGCAGTTAGTGGTCAAAGAGAAACTCTTAACTCTCAACTCTTAGCTCTTAACTCTGATAACTGGTGGCCGCCGGAACACCATCTGATCGGGAAAGATATACTTACAACTCATGCCATATACTGGTCAATCATGCTAATGGCGGTTGAGTTACCACTCCCCGGAAATATTTTTGCTCACGGATGGTGGACTGTTGAAGGGAAGAAAATTTCCAAATCACTCGGCAATGTGGTTGACCCGGGAAAGGTGGTTGATGATTTCGGTGTGGATCCGTTCCGATATTTTCTTTTCAGGGAGGTCCCTTTTGGCCTTGATGGAGACTTCTCCGAACAGGCATTGATACAACGATTTAACACTGATCTTGCAAATGACCTTGGAAACTTAGTAAGCCGCTCCTTAACAATGGTAGAAAAATATCGAAACGGCAGAATCCCACAGCCTGTTAATAGTAAAGATAGAGATGAACGGGAGAAGAGAATTCAAGGATTATTGGAGAAACCGGCAGTGGGTGTTCCTTCAGGTAATGTTTTTTATGCTTTTGATGTTTTTTTCGAAAAGCTTGAATTTCATAAGGCACTTGAGCATTTATGGGCTACTATAAATTTTTTAAACGAATATATTCAGCATACAACCCCATGGAAAGAGAAAGACCCTGATACTCTTTCGAATATACTTTATACTGTATGCGAAGCCTTACGCCTTATTGCTGTTTTTTTATCTCCTTTTATGCCATCCACTGCAGAAAAGATATGGAAACAGCTTAATCTCGAAGGAGAAATATCGAAAGTAAATCTTGATATCGGGGCAAAATGGGGGGGATTGAAACCGGGGACAAAAATAAGCAAAGGCCCCGCTTTGTTTCCAAGAATACAGAAAAGCCTGGAGTAAAAGAGCAGGAATCATTCTTGACTTCTCATAAATTTCTCGGATAAGATTAACATATTTAAAATAGAGAATAATTGAAAAATCATATGACAATTGCGGTCGGCTCTGACCATGCTGGTGTTGAACTCAAGCGAGACATTATATCACTATTACACGATCTTCAGATCAAGTGTATTGACTACGGAACCGAAGGCTCCGAATCAGTAGATTATCCTGATTACGCTGAAAAAGTCTCCGAAGTGATCTCCGCAGGAAAAATCGAGAGGGGGATACTCATCTGTGGCACGGGAATCGGCATGTCCATCGTAGCCAATAAGTTTCCTGGCATACGGGCGTCTTTATGTAACGACCTCTTTACCGCAAAAATGAGCAGGCTTCATAATGATGCGAACATCCTCGTCATCGGGGGAAGGATTGTAGGAAAAGATCTGGCAAAAGAGATTGTAAAGACATGGATAAGCACCTCTTTTGAAGGAGAAAGACATTGCATGCGACTCAGTAAAATAAAACAGATAGAGGACCGTATAGCAAAGCCATGACTTTTGAAAATCTTAAAAACGCCGACCCTGAAGTTTTCGAAGCAATACAAAAAGAAATACAGAGAGAAAGAAACAATATAGTCCTTATTGCATCCGAAAACTATGCAAGTCCTGCTGTTCTCGAGGTTCAGGGTTCTGTATTTACAAACAAATACGCAGAAGGCTATCCCGGAAAAAGATATTACGGTGGTTGCGAATACGCTGACATTGTGGAAAACCTTGCAATAGAGAGGGCAAAGCAGCTTTTCGGTGCAGAACATGTGAATGTCCAGCCACACTCAGGTTCGCAGGCGAACATGGCTGTTTTTTTCTCTATTCTCAAACCCGGTGACACAATACTCAGCATGAGTTTAAGCCACGGTGGCCACCTGTCACACGGGGCGTCGGTAAACTTTTCAGGAATTTTCTATAAGTGTGTTTCATACGGTGTTGACAGGGATACAGGTTATATCGATCTCAACGAAGTAAGAAGGCTTGCAATCGAAAATAAGCCAAAGATTATACTTGCAGGTGCGAGTGCTTACTCAAGAATAATTGACTTTAAGGCTTTCTCAGATATAGCAAAGGAAGTTGGCGCATATCTTATGGCAGATGTCGCCCACATAGCAGGTCTTATTGCTGCAGGCCTGCATCCTTCAGCAATCCCTTATGCAGATTTTGTTACAACAACAACTCATAAAACCCTGAGAGGACCCAGGGGTGGAATTATAATGTGCAAGGCTGAATACGCAAAGGCAATTGATAAGATGATATTCCCCGGCACACAGGGTGGTCCACTTGTTCATGTCATAGCAGCAAAAGCTGTTGCATTCAAAGAAGCATTGAGTCAGGGGTTTAAGGATTATCAGGCCAGGGCCGTTAAAAACGCAAAAAGACTCGCAATAGAATTAATAAACCGAGGCTTCAGAATTATCTCAGGTGGCACCGACAACCACATGATGCTTGTTGACCTGACCAATAAGAACATAACAGGTAAAGATGCAGAAGAGACGCTTGAAAAAGCAAGGATAACAGTGAATAAAAATGTAGTACCTTATGACGAAAGGCCACCAGCTATAACAAGCGGCATAAGGCTCGGTACCCCCTGTGTAACAACGAGGGGCATGGGAGAACCCGAAATGGTGGAGATTGCTGACATAATTTCTTCCCTGATACAAAACAACAAGGACCAGAAGGCTATTGATGAGCTTTCAAAGATAGTGAAGGTTCTTTGCGAGAGATTTCCGATATATAAATGATTTAAAATCTTAAATTTGAAATTCTAAGCACTAAACAAATTCTCAACAATTTAAAATTCTTAACCCAAATAATGCAGATATTACTCAAAAATTTATTTAACTCGATTTATCACTTCTGGTTGAATTTGTATATAATTTAAATTTAGGATTTAGAAATTAGAGAGGTTTTCTGCCATGAAGTGCCCTTTCTGTGGAAACTTAGAAGACAAGGTCATTGACTCGAGGACTAGCAGGGAAGGCAGTGCAATACGCCGTAGGCGGGAATGCCTCAAATGTAATAAACGCTTTACATCATATGAACGTGTAGAAGACATCATCCCGATGGTGGTCAAAAAAGACGGGAGGCGTGAACCTTTTGAGAGGCTAAAAATACTGACAGGGCTCAAGAAAGCATGCGAAAAGAGGCCTATAGGTATCGAAACACTTGAAGGTATTACCGATGCTATTGAAAAGAAATTGATTGGCCTCAGTGTCAAAGAGATTCAGAGCACATGGATTGGTGAGGAGGTAATGTCATCCTTGAGAGAACTCGATAAGGTTGCCTATGTGAGATTTGCTTCTGTATACAGACAGTTCAAGGATATCAATGAACTAATGAACGAAGTGAAAACACTTTTTGAGAATAAGTAATGACAAGGCTCGTATTCTTCTGCTTAAGCACTATTTAATTTGAAGCCATAATCTTTACCAGCAACACAACGGATAGTTAAATATGTTATTATATTTGTAAGAAAGATAGTAGAAAAGAAAAAAAAGAAGCCAAAGAGAGAAGCCTACTAAAAGAGATTCCTTTTTGTTATTTTTTCCTTTTCTAATTCCTTGTATAAGTTGGTTTACACAGGGGTCTAAAGTATTTGAAAGCACATAACATAGGTAATTCAATCGTATTGGCTCATGTCCGTTATGTGAATCACGGAGGGGGTATTAATATGATGTTTCATAGCCAACTTATAAGGGTTAACGGACAGTATAAGACATTAGGGTGTGACAGGATGGATATCTCTGGCTTCTGTCTGGGACATAAGATGAGCAGGAAGGAGTTTTTAGAAAGATATTGTGGTGGTGTAGAACCAGAAATAAGGAGAGATAAAAATGAATATAGGCTTTGAGACATAACCCCATCAGAGTTTTTTATCAAGTAATCAGGAGGTTCAAATAATGAAAAAAATCTATGTTGCAAACATTTCATTTAATGTTACGGAACAAGACATCAGAGACCTCTTCTCAGAATGTGGAGAAATTGAATCAGTAAAAATGATAACCGATAAGTATACAGGACAGTCCAGGGGGTTTGCCTTTATTGAAATGGGAACTGAGAATGATGCCAAAAAAGCTATCTCGGAACTTAATGGTAAAACATTTATGGGAAGAACACTTACTGTAGCTGAGGCAAGACCTCAACAGAAACGACATGGCTTAAAAGATAGAACTGGTGGCTATGGTGATAGAGGCATAGTGCCAAGGAAAGGCTGGTGATAGCTAATTTGGAGATCAAAGTCAATGAAAATAATATCGAGGGAGCACTGAAAATCCTTAAAAATAAATTAAATAAAGAAGGTCTTTTTAAAGAAATAAAGCAGAGGAGTTCTTATGAAAAGCCTTCTGAAAAGCAGAAACGCAAACGCAGAGAAGCAAGCAAAAAAAAGATGAGGGCTCTAAGACTTAAGAGGGCCAATTTAAGAAACAGGTAAATCTATAATTTGGAAGAAATGAAAAAGGCCATAAGAATTACCAAATGTAAAAAATGTGGTACAAAAACCTCTTGCAGAAACGGCATTTGTGCCTTATGCAAGGCTGGTATAACACAGATATATGATGAGTTAAGGGATTTATTAAAAAAAGATAAAAATTGGAACATGCATCATCAACTGAAGAAAAAAGTAGGATAAAAAAGAAAACTGATTTCCTCTATCTCCTTTGAAGATTTTTCAATGAATATTATTATCAGAGCTTTACCTTCCGTAACCTCAAGGCATTACCGACGACGGATACCGAACTAAAACTCATTGCAGCCGCTGCGATGATAGGACTTAAGAGTATTCCCCAAAAAGGATAAAGTAAACCTGCGGCTATGGGTACTCCGATTGAGTTATACACAAAAGCAAAGAAAAGGTTTTGTTTGATATTACGCATCGTCAGCTTGCTCAGAAGTCTTGCCCGGACAATCACTCCGAGGTCCCCTTTTATTAGAGTTATCCCGGCACTCTCCATTGCAACATCAGTACCTGTCCCCATTGCAATCCCTACATGTGCCTGTGCGAGGGCTGGTGCATCGTTGATACCGTCGCCTGCCATTGCTACAATACGCCCTTCGTTCTGCAGTCTCTTCACTTCTTCAGCTTTCTGATCCGGCAATACTTCCGCAATAACTTTGTCAATTCGTAATTTCTTTGCAACTGCTTCTGCTGTCGTGCGGCTGTCACCCGTAAGCATAACAATCCTTATTCCCTCCTCGTTGAGTTTTTCAATTGCCTCAGGTGTTGTGTTCTTAATCGGATCAGCCACTCCAAGCAATCCTGTAATTTTACCGTCCACGACAAGAAACATAACTGTCTGTCCTTCAGACCGCATTTTTTCTGCCCTTTTAGAAAGTTCTCCGGGATCAAGGCCAAAGTCGTTAATCAGTTTAAGATTACCGAGGGTAACCGAATGACTCTCTAAATTACCTGTCACACCCTTTCCGGTTATCGACTGGAAAGATTCCGCCTCTTTAAGATCAATTTTCCTTGCTTCTGCTTCTGAAACGATTGCATTAGCAAGGGGATGTTCGCTTCCCCTCTCTATGCTTGCTGCATAAAATAAAATGAACTTTTCATCCCACCCCTGTACAGGGAAGATTTCAACAACTTTTGGCTTACCTATGGTTAAAGTGCCGGTCTTATCAACTACAAGTGTATTCACCTTCTTCATAACTTCTATAGCTTCTGCATTCTTGAACAGTACACCAAGAGTGGCTCCTTTCCCTGTGGCGACCATTATAGACATAGGAGTTGCTAAACCAAGCGCACACGGGCATGCAATAATAAGTACAGCAACTGCGTTTATAATCGCGTATGCAAAACGTGGCTCCGGTCCCCATAAAGCCCACAAAATAAATGTTATGATTGCAATCAGAACGACTATCTGTACGAAATATGCTGCCACGATGTCAACCAGCTTCTGTATCGGAGCACGGCTTCGCTGTGCTTCGGCTACCATCTGTACTATTTGCGCTAATACTGTATCGGATCCAACTTTCTCCGCTTTAATAATCAGCGAACCTGTACCATTAACTGTAGCTCCTATTACACGTTCGCCGCTTTGTTTCTCAACAGGGATGGGCTCGCCGGTGATCATTGATTCATCAACAGAACTCGACCCTTCAATGACCATCCCGTCTACAGGTATTTTCTCACCCGGGCGGACTCTCAGTCTATCTCCAGGCTTGATGCTTTCCAGAGGCACATCTTCTTCAGTTCCGCCTTCTTTGATAATTCTCGCGGTTTTCGGTGCAAGGCCGAGAAGTGCCCTGATAGCCGCACCTGTCTGGCCTCGTGCTTTCAGTTCAAGCACCTGTCCGAGAAGAACAAGTGTTACAATAACTGCAGCGGCCTCAAAGTAAACCCCTACCTCACCATGTTCTCCTCTGAACGATTCCGGAAATATTCCGGGCAATAGTACGGCAATAAAGCTGTAGAAGTACGCAACACTGACACCGAGTCCGATTAATGTGAACATATTTGGACTTCTGTTTATAATCGACTGCCAGCCACGCACAAAAAATGGCCACCCCCCCCAGAGGACAACTGGCGTAGCAAAAAAAAGTTCAGTCCATTTAAGTATCTGGGGAGCGATGTAATCCTTAAGCGAAAAACCCGGTATCATATGGTGCATCGCTATAAACACAACAGGTATTGTCAGAACAACGCTAACCTTGAACCGGCGCGTCATATCAATAAGTTCGGGGTTCTCCTCTTCTTCGAGCATCGCGGTTCTGGGTTCGAGTGCCATGCCGCATATTGGACAGGAACCCGGTTTATCGCTGACTATTTCGGGATGCATTGGACAAGTCCATTCTGTTTTCAAAGATACCGGGGGTTTAATTGGTTCGAGTGCCATACCACACTTTGGACAGGAGACAGGTTTTGCTTCCTGGACTTCGGGATGCATTGGGCAGGTATAAGCAAAGGCTTCTTCAGCAACTCCTCTGCGCTTTTCAGGCGCTGCGGGACTTTCTTTAAATGAATATTTTTCGGGATTTTCGCTGAATTTATTGAGACAATGTTCGCTGCAGAAATAATATGTCTTTTCCTTGTATTTATATTTAAGCTCTGTCTTTTTGGGATCGAATTTCATCCCGCAGACAGGGTCCTCCACAGTTTCTTTAGTCTCTTTAGTTTCCGTTGTCTCGGAAACTATATAAGCCTGAGGGTCTTTATCGAATTCCTCCTTGCACATTTCGGAACAGAAATAGTATGTTTCACCTTTATATATTGATGTCCCGGCAGCATCACTGTCCTCTATACTCATTTTGCATACTGGATCAGTAACTTTCATTTATGTCTCTGCAGTTCTTCATCTATATTTAGTTTAGAATAAGACATTTAACGATCCTTGTATAGTCTTTCATACCCAGCCTTTTCCCATTCTATCATACCGCCCTTCAGTCTCCATACATTTTTATATCCCAGCTTAACAAGTGTCAGGGCAGCTATGTCGCTCATCCAGTCCGTACGGCAATAGAGAACAATCTTTGTGTCTTTATTGCGGGACAGCTTGTCAAGGTTTTGCTCGATTTCATTGTAGGGGATAAAAAGGTCGGTCTGTTCGATTTCCCCTTCATATGGTATATGAACGTTAATGAAGATGAAGTCTTTTTTCTTGAGCATTTCCGCAAGAGCGCTGGCATCGATTTTTAAAAAGCTTCCGTCTTTCTCTACCCGAACTTCCTTTTGTATCTCTGTTGTTTTTTTTCCATCCTTTTGTTGAGCAATAAGAATATCTGACATTGCATATGTATTCATTACAGATATTGAAAGGGAAAAAACAGATAGAAAGAGTACAAATGCCTGTTTAATTTTTTGCATTATCTCCTCCCCGGCTATTTTTCTTATAAAAAAGGCAAGAAGAGTGCCAGTAATATAACTTGCTGTTTTTATTCAAATTTAAAGAATTAATTGATAATTCTATTTGGAATTTTGCCATGACATTAAGGCATAATTCCTTTTGAAGAACAATTATCTGCTATTTAATAATTAATAAAATCAATATGTTACCTTATGGTATTTTATTTGCTTTAAACAAAAAAACAATAACCTATCAAAAATTAAAAAAAAGTGTAATTGATAAAAAAATGAAACATTATTGCTCATTCTTTTTAAACTTTTTTACAGTGCTGCTTATCTGTACTCCTGTTTATGCAGAAGAGATTAAACTTTTGAGAATTGAAAAGTTTGTTGATGGTGTGGATTTTCCTGTAGCGTTATGCTACTACGACAAGGATACGATCCTTTTTACAGAAAAAAGCGGCTCTGTAAAGGTAGTAAAGAATGGCAAACTTCAGGCAGAACCATTAAATAGATTCGATGTGACCACAGGCTTTGAAAGAGGACTGCTGGGCATTGCATGCAAAGATAAAAAGGTTTATGTGTATTATACCTATAGAGATATTTTTAGGACCTATAACCGTGTAGTAAGTTTCCATCCCGAGAAGATATTACTTGATAAAATTCCAGGGGCAGTAATCCATAATGGAGGGATTCTAACAATCGGACCTGACGGAAAGCTGTATATATCTACAGGAGATGCAAGAGATAAAGAACGTGCACAGGACATACACAGTCCATCGGGTAAGGTATTGAGGATTAACTTAGATGGAACTGTACCTGATGACAATCCTTATAAAGGGAGCCCTGTCTGGAGCATTGGACATAGAAATGTCTTTGGAACGGCTTTTGACGAGAAGGGTGATTTATATATTACAGAAAACGGAACAGATAGAGATGATGAGATAAACCTTATAAAAAAGGGGAAAAATTATGGATGGCCTCTGGTGCTTGGTTTTAGTGATGACAAAAAATTTGAAAATCCAATCAAGACCTTCACCCCTAACATAGCTCCAACAAATGCCACTTTTTTTGATGACTGGTTCGTCTTTGGGGCCTGGAATACAGGTGAGATAATTGGTTTAAAGATAAAGGACAAAAAGGTCATAGAGGAAAGGGTTTTATACCGCCACAAAAGCGGAATAACAGATGTTAAATTTTTCCCTGATGGATATCTTTATTTTTTATCAAGGGACGGGATATACAGGGCTACTTTTCAAAGAGAAAATTAATTTTAAGAAATGATAATTGAAGGGCTAGTGTGCTGTTTCGTAAATAAGTTTACACATTCTGTCATTCCTGCCCCGTATCAAGTACTGGATAAACTCCAGCAGGAATCCACAGGAATCAATAGATTCCCGCTTAAGACCTGCGGGAATGACGAAATCATGACAGGGATTGTAGCCCTTTCCTAAATTATTCCTTTAAGTTTATAAAATGCCTTAGCTGAAGAGATTAAGGATTTTAATAATTATAAGGTTAATCCAATCCGGAATTTTGCCATGACATTAAGGCATAATTCCATACATGGAAAAAATCTTAATCTTTAAATACTCAACAAAACAATATGTTATGTTATGGCACCATTTTTGCTTCTGCATTAAAATAAAAACAATAATGAGAGGAGGTGAAGTATGAAAAAATCAGTAATATTATTAGCCATTA
>JACUUX010000003.1 GCA_014859105.1 Nitrospirota bacterium | reverse complement strand
AGCGCACAGCTTAATTTGTTTCTCCCTCTTACAAACACCTCGCCAAGGCACGATAGCACACAAGCATTAGTTGAACTCCAAAAGATTTGGAAAGAAGGAGTTAAGCCAATTCCTGAAGACGCTTCAGTTGAGGAGAAATACGAGATAGCTTACGGCAATCTTATGTGGCTGGCAAAGAGTAATTTGAAATTTATTCGTATGCACTTGGGTGAAGATGGTATTGAGCAATACAAACTTGCACTGGTTGAAGAATTAAAGCGAAAAAACGTAAGTCCAGGTCTGTTAGTGTTGTGGATACTGAGAGCGGTAGCCCCAGGTTTCGCATTGATTGTGACAGCGAAGAAGATGGCATATCATCTTCAGTGGATAACCCCATTCTCTCCGGTGGAGCTAACACGAAATACAGCGGTGGTTAACATACCACGATGTAAGATATTAAGTTTTCCAGATATGGAGGAATCATGTATTGTAGATTGCCAGGGTGCTTATCCAATGTGGGTTGCTGAACAGTTTAAGGTTGGACTAAAATTTGAACGCCAAGGGGACAGCTGTAAAGCAATATTAACATTATAATCATCTATCTGTCTGTCCGGTATATACATCCGAGAGAGACGCAATAGTTCGAATAAGCGTCATTCCTCAACTTCGCAGCGGAATGACGCTTATTCGAAACAAGCACGGGTCTTCATTTAGCTGCTATTTATTTTGATTTAAAAGATTCCCTATGCGCAAATCCCGGCAGTATTTAATACAGAATGAACTATTCATTGGTTTCAATTTTTGCGCGGTGCTTATAAGCAGGTGTCACTTGCACCTTGACAAGAATGTCAATCGCATGCAGTAATTAAATAAGTTTTTTTATTTATAAAAAACTGTAAATGACTGACGTGATCATTCTGGTTAGAGCAAAATAGAAACAGGATAAGGAATTCAAATAAACCTGCATTGGTGAAGCTACAGATGAAGGAGGATAATCTATTATGGATATGGATTTGAAAGAACGATTTCTTGAATTATGGAATAAGTATTTTGATGGTTCCGAACTACCGTTCATATTTTATTAGATGTAATTCGCTGCAAAACCTCCAGATGCATGCCTCAATTGGTATTCGTCATTTTTCATCATATGCTGATTCTGCACCTTTGCAGGTGGAACAAAAACCGCTGTGCTGAAAGTCTATTATTTATCCCTCTGTATTGTAAGAGATTTAATCCGTTATAATGTTTTTGGTTTATATTATTAATGGAGTCAAATAAATGGTTAGAAAAGCGAGGTGAAACATGAAAATAAAAGTGGAAAAACCGACACCGCAATACCTTGATGAACGTAAGGTAAAGTCATGGGCAATATGGGAAAAGGGAGTATCTCGTTTTGATTGGCATTATGATGAGACAGAGGAATGCTACCTATTGGAAGGCAGGGTGGTTGTGGAGACAAAGGAGGGCTCGGTTGAATTCGGAGCCGGAGATTTCGTAACGTTTCCTGCCGGTTTATCCTGTATCTGGGATATTAAGGCCCCTGTCAGGAAGCATTATAATTTCCGGTAGACGGATAGATAACATAGGGTTACACGCTTCCTTTTTATGCCGCAATCACAAGTAGGGTACCCGAGTTGTTTTGAGTTTCAGGGTTTGTAGTACATAAGCTCGCGTGAAAATGTTTTGACTTTCTCGATAAGATCCCTCATCTTTGCACCCGGCATCGGTCTGAACTTCATAGCAAACACCACATTTTCTTCAAGTTGCAGGATGCTGTCGCATCCAATAACAACGGTTGAGAGCGGCTGTGAAAGGGCAAAATGAAGAAAGGGCTCCATAGACTGAAACCACGGAATCCTGGCAGCAAATCCCCTGAAATAGACCTTCATGCCGATTATTCCCATACTCTTTTGTCTGGCAAATGGTACAACTTCATCAAGAAAGCTCTTATAGTGTGGCTCGGCAGGATTGACTGGCAGCAGAACTGTGTCGAAATCGAAAAGGCTGATGCACTTTTTCAGTATCTCCGGGTCGTGGTGTCCTGTTACTCCGATGAACCGTGTCAATCCCTTTTGCTTCGCCTCTGCAAATGCCTCAATCGCTCCTCTCATTCCAAAAATCTCTTTGACATCATCACCTGTCCTTACATCATGCACCTGCCATAGATCAAGGTGATCGGTCTTCATATTCTTCAGGGTTTCCTGAAGATGTTCGAGCGCTCCCTTTCTGTCTCGCGCATGGGATTTGCTGGTAAGAAAAATCTCTTTTCTCCTATCACGAAGAGCCTTGCCATAATATGACTCGCTTCCGGAATATGCACGTGCAGACTCGAAATAATTTATGCCGAGATCAAGCGCCCTGTTGATCAGCGCGTATGCTTCATCATCGTATCCGAATGTTCTCAGAACACCTTCGCCGCCGAGGCCGAGTAATGTCACGTCAACCCCGGTCTTCCCAAGTTTTCTCTTTTGTATTTCCATAGGACAATTGTATCACAGGTGATTCATTAGGTGACGACAATCGTATAATTAAAGCATGTCTCGTTCCATTCCTGCGCTTGTAAATCAACAGATGCTTGCTTGGGTACGTGAAGAAGCGGGCTATTCTATCCTATCCGCAACGGGTATCCACACCATTGCCGACCTCTATGCGTCAGAAGATATCCAGTCCCACCACATCTCAGAGGCTATTCAGTACAGGACACTGGATAGAGGGATGTATTAAGATTTTTCTTGGGAGTATGATATGCTTTAGATTATTTGGCTTTAGGTGAAAGCCCACGCAAGAGCATATGAGCCACTTTTTCCCCTGAAAGCAGCATCCCCCCAAAAATCGGCCCCATGCGGGGACCTCCGAAAGTTGCATTTGCTGCCATTCCAGCTACGTATAATCCCGGAAATACCTCCCTCGTATTCTTGAGGGTCAGGCTTTCGGCCTTATCAGACCACATCGATTTCTCACCCTCGATCTTTCCGCTGGGCGTTTTCAGCTTTCCTGGTACTTTTTCCTGAACCAGCCTGACCACTGAGGTTTCGTGGCCTGTAGCGTCCACAATGAATTGCGAACGAACGGCAAGGGGGTCAACATGAAGGCGTGTCATCTCTACTGCTGACCAATTCAGAACCAGGCCTGTAACCCTCGACTTGCGCATCAAAACATCCTCAGCACTGACACAGTTAAAGATCGTTAAGCCAGCCTGCATAGATTTGGAAATGAGAGTCGAAATTGACTCAACAGAATCAGCGGTATAGTAGTTCTTTTGAAACTCTCGATACGAAATTCCAAATTCGTCCAAAATCGGAAGGGCTGCTTTTTGAACAACAATCTCGTTAAACAGCATGCCGCCACCCCACATGCCGCCGCCAACACTCAGCTTGCGCTCGAAAAGAACGACTTTTTTCCCTGCCTTCGCTAAGAAATAGCCTGCAACAAGTCCAGAAGGCCCCCCACCTGCAATGGCGATATCGGTTTCAACATGATCTGCAAACTTCCTGAAGAATTGTTCCACAATTGCCTTCGTTATGATGACTTCATCCAGTTCCATAATCTCCTCGCTTCGTTATTGAATAATATTTAAATCTCCCAAGGCACCACGAAGCATCTCTCTGCATTGTTCTGAGGTCTTCCACTATGTGATTACCTCCGGCATGATATCATCCCATCAAAACCTCTAAAAGTCTGTCAAGTTCTTCGAGTGAATAATACTCGATCTCAATTTTTCCACCCTTGCCTTTATGCACTATTCTCACTCTTGTACCAAGACTTCTGATTAATTTTTCTTCCAGGGAAGATATCTGGGGGTCTTTCTCTGGCTTCGTCTTTTGAGGTTTCGAAACTTTCCGTGATAATAGTTCTGCCTCCCTCACGCTGAGGCCTTTTTTTATAATCTTTCTCGCTGTCTCTATCTGGTTTGCCTTACCTTCAATTGCCAGTATTGCCTTTGCATGGCCTACGCTCAGAGAGCCATTGTAAATGAAGGATTTCACCTCCTCAGGCAGTTTTAAGAGCCTCAGATAGTTTGCAATCGTTGCCCTGTCTTTCCCAACTTTGCCGGAAAGTTCTTCCTGTGTCAGCTTAAAATCTGAAATTAACCTGTTGAATGCCTCGGCAGTCTCGATAGGATTTAGATCTTCTCTCTGAATATTCTCTATAAGGGCTACTTCAAGCGCATCCTTTGAAGCCATATTTTTTATCAGGGCAGGTATTTTTTTCAATCCCGCAAGTGCTGCAGCCCTCCATCTGCGTTCGCCTGTGATAATACTGAAGGTGCCATCCCCGACACGTGACACTATAATAGGTTGTATAACACCTTTTTCCTTTATGGACGCAGCAAGCTCCTTAAGAGAGTCATCCTTGAACGTCTTTCTTGGTTGTTGTTCCCCTGGCAATATGAGAGCGACATCCAGATGGACAACCTCTTCCCCTCTTTCGGGTATTAATGCTTCAAGCCCTTTGCCTAACGCTGTTTTCATTCAGCAGCTCCTTTGCGAGTGACAGATAACTCTGTGCACCTCTTGAGCGAATATCGTAGAGAATTGCGGGTTTTCCATAACTCGGTGCCTCCCCAAGGGTAACGTTCCTTGGAATCACTGTATTGTAAACCTTTTCGCCGAAATGTTTCCTGACTTCTGTAGCAACCTCCTGAGAAAGGTTATTTCTTGAATCAAACATGGTAAGAAGTATCCCCTCGATCTCCAAGTTGGGATTAAAAGCACTTCTTACACGTCGCAAAGTCCTTGTCAAAAGCCCAAGCCCTTCGAGGGCATAATATTCACATTGAACAGGAATTATTACAGAGTCGGCAGCAACAAGTGCATTCAATGTAAGTAAACCCAGTGACGGAGGACAGTCAATGAATATATAACGATATTGCTCTTTTATAGATTTTGTTGCCCTGTATAGAATTTTTTCCCGGCCATCCATTCCAACGAGTTCAACCTCCACTCCCAAAAGATCTATAGTAGAGGGCAATATATCCAGATGGTCTACAGAGGTCTTTTCTAAGGCATCCTGAGCATCACATCTGCCAGTGTATACATCATAAAGACTTTTTTCAATATTGTCCCTTAATATTCCCAACCCGGATGTTAAATTCCCCTGTGGATCTGTATCTACAACAAGTATATCCTTTTCTGCAAGGGCAAGAGATGCAGCAAGATTAATAGCTGTTGTGGTCTTCCCAACCCCGCCTTTCTGATTGACTATTGTTATAATGTTTCCCATGCTTTTTAGGGGAATAATTTGAATTATTATAACAGGAATCCATTTTAAGGTCGTTTAAAATTTAAATTTTTAATATACATATGGAATTTCATCTTTTTCAGAAGATTGTTATTTAGTAGCATTTTAAAGATTATGATATAATTTCTAAGAAAAGAGGAGGGCAGATTCCTGTTATACGTTATTTTTACAATTATAATAATTCTCCTGCCTGTTGGTAACGTGGCAGGGGGGAAGGAGGTAAAAGAAATGGTAAAGGATATACACTGGCTCGGGCATGATACATTCAAGATTACAGGAGAGAAAGTCATATACACTGACCCGTTTAAGATTAAAAAGAAAGACATAGCAGATATTATTTTAATCACTCACGAACATTTTGATCACTGTTCGCCTGAGGACGTTAAACAGGTCCAGGGCCAAAAAACCATTATTGTAACAACCGCAGATTGTTCAAAAAAGCTGTCGGGAAATATAAAAATTGTCAAGCCAGGCGATAAAATTACTGTCGAGGGCATCGATATAGAAGCTGTTCCTGCCTATAATACAAATAAACAATTTCATACAAAAGACAGGGGATGGGTAGGATTTGTTTTTACTATGAAAGGACAGCGGATTTACATAGCAGGAGACACAGATTATATCCCGGAGATGAAGAACCTCAAGGCAGATATTGCACTTCTTCCGGTATCAGGTACATATGTAATGACAGCAGAAGAAGCCGTAAGGGCAGCACTTGACATTAAACCCAAAATTGCGATTCCAATGCATTATGGTTCAATAGTGGGGACTGATAGTGACGCGAAGAAATTTGCCGACGGACTCAGGGGGAAAGTAGAGGTAGTAATCCTTCAAGAGGAATAGCAGACATTTATGGTTATTCTGCTGAAATCATCTGACCTTTCCTTAGAAGCAATAAAGAGTAAAACAAGGGGTTTTATTGGTAAGAATGTCTTATTTTTCGAAAAAGTTGATTCGACGAATACAATCGCAGTTGATATTGCTGAAAAAAGTGATGAAGGTACAGTTGTGCTTGCTGACAGCCAGGAAAGAGGAAGGGGCAGGCTTGGCAGAGCCTGGATATCGCCTCCGGGCACAAACATTTATATGAGTGTTATTATCAAACCGACTTTAGGTAATGAGAATATCACACTCATAACAATAATGGCTGCTGTATCCTGTGCAATTGCACTTAGAAGGCTAACAGGTCTGGATATCAGTATAAAATGGCCCAATGACATTGTATTGAACAATAAAAAATTAGGCGGAATTCTCACGGAGCTGAAGATATATGATAAAAAAATCATTTTTGCAATAATTGGAATAGGTATAAATGTCAATGTTGGTATTGATGTTTTTCCAGAGGATGTCAGAAAGATAGCAACATCTCTCAGGAGAGAGACAGGAAGAGTATATTCGAGAAACGAAATAGTTGCTGAAATCTTGAATGAGATAGATTATTGGCACAAATTTCTTAATGAAAAGGATAAAAATATACTTCTTTCCGAATGGCAAAGATTTGCTTCTACACTCGGAAGGGAAGTTATGGTTGTTACGGGTAAAGAAAGCTACAGAGGTTTGGCAGAATCTATAGATAATCAAGGAATGTTAATGTTAAGACTTCCTTCAGGTGAATTGAAGAGAATCAGTACAGGCGATTTAAAGGTCTTAAAATAAAAAGGGTTACAAGTTTGAGACTTATTGCGATAGACATAGGTAACTCCTTAATAAATATAGGTTTTATTAAAGAAAAAAATCTCTCTGTTTTTAATATCGATACTTTGCCCATAAGAACTCCTGAAGAATATGAAATTATATTCAGGGGGTTTTTAAAAAAACTTGAAGAAAAAACTGCCATTGGAGTTATAATATCTTCTGTCATACCAGGTCATGCAATTATCTTGGGTGAAATCCTCAAAGATATAGTAGAAGTTGAGCCTTTATTTGTTACTCATAAAATTAACACGGGTCTCAAGTTTAATATTCAAAATCCTGAAGAGCTCGGATCAGATAGAATTGCAAATGCTGTAGCTGCCCATGAACTTTACAAGTGTCCTGTAGCAGCTTTGGATTTCGGTACAGCTTCAACAATAAGTGTTGTTGGCCGAGATGCTACTTTTATGGGGGGTGCGATTTTGCCCGGGATCAGGTTGATGAATGAATCGCTCGCAAGGGGCACTGCACAATTATCTGAAGTGTCTATAGCCCCTCCTCTATCAGCTTTAGGCAAAGATACAAAAAGCTGCATCCAGTCAGGTTTATTCTACGGGACAGCTGGTGCTGTAGAAGGAATCTTGAATGAAATAGAAAAAGAGATTGGATATGATCTTAAATTAGTGTCTACAGGCGGCTACGGAGGTCTGATAGTAAAATATTTCAAAAGGGATGTTGAATTAGTCCCTCATCTTACATTAGAAGGATTGAAGATACTATACATGAGAAATAAAGATGCATGAACTGAGAAAAGACATCCTCCTCGGCAGATGGGTTGCAGTGCTTTCAGACTCTAAGTCCCCTACGGATTATAGATTACCTTTTCATAAAAATGAAGAAAGCAGTTGTATTTTATGCCCTGGCAGAGAGAATGAAACACCGCCCGAAATAACTTCTATAAGAAATCATGGAACCTATCCAAATAGCCCTGGATGGTGGGTAAGGGTCCTGCCGAGTTTTAAACCGGTTTTTCAGATAGAGGGAGATCTCGGAAGAAGAGGTGTTGGCATTTATGACAAAATGAACAGCATCGGTGCAAATGAAATCATTGTTGAATCCCCTGAACATAATGTCAGGCCGGAAGACATGGGACTCGAACATATGATCAGGGTTATAACACTCTACAGGCATCGCATTGCTGACCTTGAAAAGGATTCAAGAATAAGATATATTCTAATATATAAAAATTCTGGTAAAGAGGCTGGAGAATTATTTTCGCATCCAGTATCATATCTTATGGCAACCCCCGTAATTCCGAAAATGGTAAAGGATGAACTTGATAATGCAAAACAATATTATTCTTACAAGGAAAGGTGCATATTCTGTGACATTATCAGGGAAGAATTAAGGGTAGGCGAAAGGATAATTCTTGAAACAAGAAACTTTATTGCTTTTTGTCCTTATGCAGCGCAGTTTCCATTCGTATCGTGGCTTATTCCCACAAGACATTATTGCGCATTTCATGAAATCACATACGAGGAGATCGAGGATCTGGGGCTTGTGCTTATGACGGTGTTGAAGAAGTTAAGAAAAATTTTCAATGATCTGCCATTTAATTATTTTATTCACACAGCACCGAACATGGTACCGCGGAGAAACCATTGGCATACTCTCGGTGAGGATTTTCACTGGCATCTTGAAATAATGCCGAGACTTATAAGGACAAGCGGGTTTGAATGGGGGTCAGGATTTTATATCCTGCCTACATCACCGGAGAACGCAGCAAAATATCTAAGGGAGGTTGGATAATGGAAATTAAAAGTATTCTTTTCCCGACTGATTTTTCAGAGGGTTCGTCTCAGGCGCTGAACTATGCTGTTGATTTAGCCGGACGATACAGAGCCAAATTATATTTATTCCATGTTATCTACGATATTGCAAAAGCGTCTGGATCGCATGTGCCACATGTATCGATGGATCAACTGTACAAGGACATCGAACAGGGTGCAAAAAAACAACTAGAAAGTTTCGGGGTTGAGGAACTCGGTGGATTTAAAGACTTAGAGAAAAACATTGTTAAGGGTGTGCCCTATGAAGAAATAATTAATTTCGCTGAAAAAAACAGAATAGACCTTATAGTCATTGGCACTCACGGCAGAAAAGGGATAGACAGGATACTTTTCGGCAGCACCGCAGCACAAATCGTAAGATTTGCACCATGTCCTGTCCTCACCGTGAGGATTCCATCATACAAGACATAGTGAGTTATGCGTGTATATTTGTCGGAGAACGCATTTCTTGATCTCCTCCTCAGTTCAGCTGAGGTATATAAACGGGAATGCCTTGGCTTTCTTCTGGGTTATAAGCTCGAAGACCGTTTTATAATTGAGCATGCATTCAGCGTTCAAACGGCAAACAGAAAGCATAAAGGAGTGGTTTTTAATAAGAAAAACCATAAGAAGATAGAACCTATTCTAACAAGGTTTAATAAATTGCAGAAGATAGGAGACTTTCACTCTCATACACAATTTGGTCCGACTAAAGGTCTTCCTATCCCGAGTTCCGAGGATATTAAAGAGATGGCCCCCGGTCGTATATACCTTATAGTAGCCATAAATAACAATGAAAAAACAATGCCGTGGTGCGAAAACAGAGACGGTATGGTATCAGGTTCTGTTAGTAATTTTTTCTTCAAGATATCTGCGCATTTTCTCAATGGAGATAGCGCAGTAAAAAGAGCAAAAATACACTGTCCATTTCCGCCAGGATTTTAAATAAGATTTAGGCAAAAAGATTTTTTTGGAAAGAGGTGGAAACGGAAGCAATGTGTCTTTGTTTTTTCAATTTTTTATTTCCAATTTTATTCAATCAAGAAAATGCAGTTGCAGGATTGCGATTTTCGAAGGTTTTTCTAAGCATATGCCTGATTTTAAATGCAATTTTTGCGTTAAGAAAAGCCTGGATTCATATTCATTATAAATGAGGCTAAGTGCTAAAGTTCTTGTAGTCGGAGGAGGGCCTTCAGGTTCCATAGCTGCAAGAACTCTTGCAGAAAATGGAGTAGATGTCGTTCTTCTTGAAAAAAATCTTTCCTTTATAAAACCATGTGGTGGAGGAATCCCTTACAGTGCCTTTGACGAGCTAACCATTCCAAAGCTTACAATAAAAAAAGAAGTTAAAAGCATAAGAATAGTCTCCCCAACAGGTGAAAGGGTTGATATAAACCTGAAAAGCGGAAGTCTTGCTATTATACAGAGGGGTGATTTTGACGCAGCCCTGCGAAGGCAGGCAGAACAGAAAGGAGCAAAAGTAATACAGGGAGAATTTACAAAAATTATAAATGATAAGAGATACTATAAAATTCAGGCAAACATTGACGACAGGAAGTCTGAGATTGTCACAGGGTATATTATTGCAGCTGATGGTATAAATTCAAGGGTAAGAAATGCCCTCAAAATAAAGCCATCCCGGACTATTTTCACAGTTTCAGAACATATTAAAGAAATTCAAACAGAAATATGCGAGTTCTGGTTCGCTTCATCTCACGCCCCTAACTTTTATTCATGGGTATTCCCTTCATTAGACGGTATTTCAACAGGCACAGGCTGTCCGGACCCAAGAAAGGTTAATGATTTATTTGAGATTTTCAAGAAGAGAAAATCAATAAACCAAGAAGGACAAAAAAGGGTTTACAGGATACCCATATGGCAAGGTAATTTATATAATAAAGGTAACATTCTGTTTGCAGGAGACTCGGCAGGCCAGGTATTACCACTCGCATATGAAGGTATATATAACGCAATGAAGGCAGGAGAGTTTGCAGCGAGGGCCATATTGGAAGGGAAAGCAGATAATTATAAAAAGTTATGGAAGGCCAGATTTCAGAAAAGATTCATTCTTATGGATAAACTCGGGAATTATTTCTTAAAAGATGATGCCTCAATAGAAAAGCTTGTTTCCCTTCATAAAAGCCCCGATATTCAGGAGGCATCTGAAAGACTCTGGCTCAGTAAAGAAACCAGTAAACAGAGTCTATTAAACTATATAAAACTTTTTGGAAAATTTTTACATTGAGTTTAAAAAGATTTTTTGCCTACTCCTTTGCACTCCATGCTTTTTTCTTGCTATTTATCTTATTGTCAATGCCCGTCTCCGTGAAGAAAAAAGCAGCCGGTGAATTTTTCACGAGGCTTGTTGCTCCTGAAGAGCTTCATGACAGAGAAACTTTTCTTCCTTCTATTCCTGAAGAGAAACCCGTGCCCATTATAAAACCGCATAGCAAAGCTGCTGCACCTGAGGCGGAGGAAAGGAAGGAAGTTTTGCCTGAAAAAGATATACCCGTGGAAAAAGATATTACAGATAAAGGGGCTGCAGCTGAAGAAATTATCCCGCGGAAGGATTTCGACATGGACGTTGTTGAAAAAGGAGATTCGACTTCCGAGCCTCATTTGCCTCCTTCTCTTTCCATGCCAATTCCATCTCCAAGGGAGAGATTGTTTGACGAGGCTATTATCGGTGATCTTGCTAAAAGGGATATCAAAAAAGAAGAAAAAAAAGATAAAACTTTTACATTCGATGTGAAAGAATATAAATTCCTTATATATAACAGGCTGCTGAAAGAGAGAATAGAGCGTATCTGGATTTATCCTCCCGGTGCAGCTGCAAAAGGAATATATGGAGACCTGGTTATTAAATTCAGCATTAAGAAAAACGGAAGGCTTGGTGACATTCAGCTGATAAGGACCTCGGGTTATAAATCCCTCGATGATGCTGCAATCAAGGCACTTAAAGACAGCGAACCTTACTGGCCACTTCCTGATGAATGGGGTATGGAAACCTATACAATTGTTGGTCATTTCGTATATACTATTCATGGTTACTATATCAGATAGGAAGTTTAATGAGACCGAGGCTTTATCTTAAAGTTGGTGACGTAGTCACGCACATAAATTATAGTATATGGGGTGACGGCGAGGTTATAGAAGAAAGACATTCATATCTTCCAGGGGGGATGTGTATTGTAAGGATACTTTTTCAGGATGGAGTAGAGAGGTCATTTATAAACGATCTTGATCATCAATGTTGTTGTTACTATGCGGGGGTAAGATTAACCAGGTTTTAAGAATAAAGTTAAGTTTTTATTGTAACACTCTATTATAAAAGAATTTTCTTGACAAAATAGTCCTTCAATGCTTAAATTTTTTTAATGGGTCCTTTTACGTGTCTTTTTGAGAAAGAAATGCCTTCAATCCTGGTTGTGGACGATCTTCAATCCAACCTTGAGCTTATGGAGGCAATTTTTGTAAAAGAGGGGTTCAGGGTTTATTCCGCATTAGGGGCAAATGCTGCTATCCGGATGTTCAACAAATATCCAGTTGATATAGCTGTACTTGATGTAATGATGCCAGGCGTGGATGGGTTTGATCTGTGCAGTAAACTCAAGGATATAACAGGAAAAAGGTTTTTCCCTGTTATACTTCTTACTGCCCTGAATGATAGAAAAAGCAGAATAAAAGGCATTGAATCAGGAGCAGATGACTTTATCAGCAAACCTTTTGATACTTCAGAACTTTTAATTAAGATAAAATCCCTGTTAAAACTTAAAACACTGCAGGAAGAGCTTGACCATTCGGAAAATATTATTCTTACACTTGCGGTGGCAATGGAGGCAAGGGATCCTTATACAAAGGGTCATTCAACGCGGGTCAGTAAGCTTGCAGTGGATTTTGTAACTTTCCTTGACCTGCCCGGAAAAGACAGAGAAGAAATGAAAAAGGCAGGAATACTTCATGATATAGGGAAAATATGCCTTAATGAATCTTTACTCCGCAAACCAGGCCCTCTTACAAAAGAAGAAATTGATATGATTAAAAGGCATACCATCCTCGGTGAGGAGATATGTAAGCCTCTTGTTTCCATGAGGAGGATACTTCCTGCTATTAGACACCATCACGAGAGATGGGATGGAAAAGGATTCCCGGACAGGCTTGGCAAAGATGACATACCTCTTATGGCGAGAATACTTTCCATCATAGATTCATTTGATGCAATGGTATCAGTACGTCCATACCGCGATAGAAGGTCAGCAAAGGTTACACTTGAAACCATGAGAGCAGAGCGGTTCAATGGGCAATGGGATGCTGAATTGCTTGGATATTTTCTTGAGATGATGGAACCTTTAGTAGAAAAGGGTTATAAATCAGATGGTTAAACTTGGAATCATAGGTGGCAACATAGGAGCAAGTGCACTGCTCTCCCTGCTCAAGGGAGAACCCAGCACAGAACTTGTCGGGATTTACGAAAAGAAACTGGATTCTCCCGGGGTTATACTCGCCAAAAAATGGAGCATATCTGTTTATGAAGACATAAAATCACTATGCGATGCCCGTCCGGAAATAGTCATTAATGTAACAGGAGATATCAAACTCAGTAACGAAATAAGAACAGTCTCTGAAAATAAGATAGAAGTCATAGAGGGTGTTGGAGCAAGGTTACTGTGGGAGATTATCGAAAAGCAAAAAAGAGCTAAAATAGAAGTTCTGAAAACTATAGATGACCAGAAAACCATTTTCAGCTTAATATCGGAAATCGGAGAAACTGAGAGAAATAACAATTTCTTTGATTACCTCCTTGATAAAGCCCTTGAAATAGCTGATGCCCCTGCGGGAAGTATAGCCATGCACGAAGATGACACAATGAGGTTCGTTGCATCCAAAGGATTAAGCAAGAGATTTACCGAGAACAAATCGTGGGGAGCAATACAGGGTGGACTTACAGAAATTATTATTCAGAATAAAGAAATTCTAACTATTAACGATACACTTAAGGTTGATTATACCAGAAACAATCCCGCCTTATTAAACGAGAAAATTAGAGCGGTGCTTGCCTGTCCTATCGTCCTGAGAGATGAAGTTGTAGGGATACTTTATTTAGACGATTTTAAACCAAGACAGTTCTCTGGAAGGCAGAAGGCGTCTTTAAGCATTTTAGCCGTTCTTACCGGAATTGCTTTTGATAAATTTGAGTTAACCAAAAAAATCGATGACCTCAGGCTTGAAACCTCTCACCTGATGGAAATCTCGAATGATGCTGTCTTTATAACGGATCCGGCTGGCCAGATACTCTTATCCAATGAGCGGGCAACTGAGATCTTAGGTTACTCTGGTCAAAATTTATCAAACAGAAGCATGAAGTCTTTTATAAAAGACGATACATGGGAGTTTATACAGGGGGAAGTTTACAGCAGCTCCATATTAACAGGCTATAAAACCGTTGTTATAGGTTCCGGAGACATAGAAGTCAATGTTAATTTGAATGCTATAGCTCTTAAAGATACAGAAGGCACAATTTCAGGTCTTATTTTCGTGCTGGCAAGTCTTAAAGAAGAGCAGATATTAAAGAAGGCTATCGAAGATAAGACAAGAGAACTTGAAGATCTGAGAGGGAATCTCGAAAAGAAGGTAATGGAAAGAACAGAGGAGCTCGAGAAGATAAACAGGGAGCTTGAATATGCAAATCAGCTCAAGGGAAGGTTCATAGCAAATATGAGCCATGAACTCAGAACACCTCTCAATTCCATAATCGGCTTCTCTGACGTGCTCCTTGACAGGACATTCGGTGACCTTACGGAAAATCAGGAGCGTTATATAAAAAATATATATACGTCGGGTAAACACCTCCTTGAACTTATAAATAATGTGCTGGATATTGCCAAGATAGAAGCCGGCAAATACGAAATGGTGTATGAAACATTCTCTGTTGATGATGTATTGAGCGAAATCATAAATATAATGAACCCTCTTGCCGAGAATAAGTTCATAGAGATCGTTATATCCATAGGTGAAGGTGTAAGTACCATTACTGCAGACAGGGTAAAACTCAAACAGATACTGTATAATCTTCTTTCCAATGCTATAAAATTCACACCCGAAGGCGGTATGATTAAAGTAACCGTAGCAAAACAGGATAACCTTGAAGGACGTTATCCATGGGCAGTTTCCGGCATGGAGTTTATAAGTTTTTCTGTCCATGATACAGGCGTTGGCATAAGTCCTGAAGACAAGGAAATGATATTTGATGAATTCGGGCAGGTGAGTTCGGAATTTTCGAGAAAATATGGAGGCGCAGGCCTTGGCCTGGCGCTTACAAAAAAACTTGTTGAACTGCATGGAGGCAATATAACGGTCGAAAGTAAACTTGGCGAGGGCAGTACATTCACCTTTCTCATACCGGTTACCTCACCAGTAGAGACCGCTGCCCCGGAGCCTGTGGAGGCAGTCAGTTTGAATTTCCCATGGATGAAAGAAGAAGCACCTTTAATACTTGTGGTAGAGGATGACCTTTCAACTGCAGAGCTTCTGACCCTGCATCTTACACAGTCCGGATACAAAGTAGCCCATGCATTCGATGGCCATGAGGCAATAGAAAAAGCAAAAACCCTGCAACCATTTGCCATCACCCTTGATGTCCTTCTCCCCAAAAAAGATGGATGGGAAGTCTTGCAGGAGCTCAAGAGCGACCCTAAGACATCAGATATCCCTGTGATAATACATTCTATAGTCGATAATAAAGACCTGGCCTTCGCACTTGGGGCAACCGACTACCTCCTCAAACCACTTGACAAAGAAGCACTCTTTTCTAAACTTGAGGAGCTTAATATAGCCAAAGGCAAAAAGGTACTTCCTCTGTCTGTTTTAATTATCGAATCAGAGGATGAGGCAACAAAAAATTTTAAGGATATATTCGAGCCACACGGATTTCTCATTTATACTGCACCGTCGGGTAAAAGGGGAATAGAGCTTGCAACTGCACTAAGGCCGGCTGTTATTTTACTTGACTTTTCACTGTCAGACATGCTCGGCTTTGATGTAATCAAAGAGATAAAAGACAACCCCTCAACCAAGGACATCCCCATATTCATAATCACTGAAAGAGACCTCTCTGTTGACGACAGGATGTCCCTTGTAGGAAACATAGAAAGAATCGTGCAAAAACATGCATTTGATACTAAGGAATTAATAGGGCACATAAAGGAACTCGAGCTGCTATACCCCCGCAGGGCCGGGCTTATAGACGAACTTACGGGGATATTCAGCCATAGATATTTTCAAATCAGGCTTGCACAGGAAGTTGAGAGGGCCACGAGATACAAACTGCCACTAAACCTCCTCATCCTCGATCTGGATTACTTCGACCAGTATGTGAAAAAGCATGGAGAACATTACGGTAATTTAACCATTAAGAAAGTAGCTGAATTACTGAAAAAGAATATAAGGGGGTCTGATGTCCTTGTAAGATACGGAGGGGATTCTTTCGCGATAATACTCCCTAACACCGTTGTCTCAGCTGCTCTTTCAATGGGCAACAGGTTCAATGCAATTATCAGAAATTATCCCTTTATTTATGAAGATTCTCAACCTAAAGGACATTTAACAGGCAGCATCGGTCTCACCTTTCTTGACCGTCAAACAACAGAAGAACTGATCTTATGCGCCAAAAAGGCACTAAACCGTGCTTTCCATAAGGGAGGCGACAGGGTTGAGGTATATTCCAGTGAACAGGATGAAATTGAAAAGGTCGGGAACCCCTGAGTCTTTCTATGATACTTTCGAAAGCCCTGTAGGCACTTTGTATCTTGTATTTACCGGAAAAAATCTTACAGGTATCAATTTTAAAAAACCAGGCGAAATACTTCGGAAAGATAAAGCTCCTCATTTGATTAAAAGGGAACTTCAGGAATATTTTGAGAAGGAGATAGATGAATTTACGCAGAAAATAGCTTTTACAAAAGGCACCGAATTCGATAAAAAGGTCTGGCTTGCCTTGAGAGAGATAACCTATGGTGAGACAAGGACATACAAGTGGCTTGCTGAAAAGGTGGGAAATCCCAATGCCTCAAGGGCAGTGGGGCAGTCACTCAGCAGAAACCCTATTCCAATAATTCTGCCATGCCATCGTATTATTGAATCTGATGGCTCAATCGGCGGTTATTCGGCAGGAGTCGATATTAAAAGAAGGCTGCTTGATATTGAGTACTATGTGAAGCTGGGAAAAAAGTCTGAAACTACCCCGAGCAGTGTTCCATCTGACTGAAGAGATGGCTTACAGGGAGATGCTGCAAATCTGCCGGAACTTCGATTCTGAGCATTTTTTATCATTCCCTGTGATTCGGCTTTTCAAGGATTTCGATATGGTCAGGTGTATTAGGAACGACACAGAGAAATTCAAAAGGTTCATCCCCTTCTGCTCTATACCAGTGGGGAATGCCCTTAGGGATGAATACGACGTCACCCCTTTTCACCTCGTAGACGACCTCTCCGATTCCAACCTTGGCATGTCCCCTCAGTACAAACTGCTCGTGCTCTACACTATTTGTATGGTTTGGCATACCGCCACCGGGTTCCATAATGAAGCGTCTCATCGCAAAGTTTGGGGCATCACCCGAACCGATAAGAACCTGCATCGAGGTGCCTGATCCTGCTTGCACGAATTTCTTTGGAATCGTGTCTGCAGAAATAACAATCACTTTATTGCCTTCGTTCATTGCTAATGCCTCCTTATGTTTATCTCTTTATTATATTTGCAGACTCTGACTGCAGGATATCCAGTTAAATTATACCCCAGCGCCACATGCGGCCTATAGGTGTTGTATTTTACGATTTACAGTCAGGTAAAGTTCCATCCTGGAGAAGGTTATTATTCCCTGGTTTTCAGCCATATGGAAGAGATACTAGGCGAGATATTGTTATAATAAAATATATGCTTCAATATATAAGGAAACTAAATGAAAGATAGCATCCAGAAAATTCAGGGCCTTTACGAGGCAGTGAGTTCATTTTTTTACCTGGGCAACGAAACATTTGAGATTGGTGATAAGAGATATGAACCCGTATCTCTCTTCGGGATTCTCAACCTCATTCTCGACGGAAAAGAGATCATCTTTGGAGGATATGGCAGTGGCAAGACGAGTTCAAGTGAAAGAATCTCTTCTTTTGTTAAAGGCCTTCCTCTGGAATTTGTTCAGTCCGCCACCATTCACGGCCATCCTGAGCAGACCGAGGAAAAGATTAAGGCCACTTTGGATCTTGGTGCCCTTGAAAAGGAAGGAAGAGAAGTTGTCAAATGGAAGATAATTCCCTACTCGCCTGTTGTCATCATTGACGAGATAAACCGCCTGCCCATCGGGAAACAAAATATGCTACTGAATGAGGTAGATAGAAACATCTGGAGCTACAGGGGTGAAACGCTCATACTGAAACAAGCCAAATCCTTCTTTGCAACAATAAATTATCAAGATGCCGGCACAACAAGATTAATTGCACCTCTCTGTGACCGCTTCGACATAGCCACAGAGACAGGGATATTACATCCCATAAGAAAGAGGCTCATCAGAAGAGGAATTGACGAAGAAGCCTTGCGGGACAAGAAGCTTTCAGAAGAAATGGTTGAGTATATCTTAAAAAACAATGAGACCGGTCAGGCTGAAAAGGTGATTCACTATATCCATGAGAGGTCTGAGGAATTTAAGGGGGAACTGGAAAGAAGGCTCAAAAAGAGAGGATTCGATCTGCAGATCCCAAGAGAAGGAGAAATAAAGGATATAAAAAGAAAGATAACAGAATCAGGAATCTCAGAGGATGCTGAACTGTTCTTAGATTATATCGGGCAGGAAATCTATTGTCAGCAGAGTTTAAAAAAAGATTTTTCGAGATGCCATGGCTGCCATTACACCAACTACCTCTGTGCCGATTTATACAGTTTTTCAAACAGGGCTGAACAGAGTCTGTTCAAGTATGCTAAGGCCCTTGCCTGGTTTACTCGCGAAGAAGAGGTAACGCTGGAGCATATTATGTCAGTTATGCCTTATGCCCTCTGGCATAGAAGTTCTGTCAGTGACGAAAAACTCGGTGAGGTCAGAGAGTTGAAAAAGGATTCCTCTGACGAATTCTACGCTGTATGTGATCTCCTGAGGGCGGTAAAGAGAAGGTGGGAGGAACACAGGAACTATCAGGTAGAGGCCTACCATGCCCTGAGAGAAGGGGATCAAGAAAGGATCGGGGAGATAGCAGAAAAGACAGAACATCCATTCTTCAAGAGTCTTGTGAGAGGATAGCGAGATACATGGAAAAGGATTGGAAGACAATCCAGAGTGTTTTCAAACAGGCAAGGAAAGATCTCTATTATCCACCCATCGTCAGGGTAGAACTCGCGGATATGCAGACCTGCGGTATAGACTTTTCAAGTCGGAGGTATACGATATTGGTTGGAAAGGATATGATCACAAAATTGAGTGAAAATGCCTTACTCGGAATCTTCCACCACGAACTGAATCACTGGGCAAAACATCCCTACGATGCGAAGATGGTTATTTTGGAAGACCACTATCTTGAAGGGGTACCAAACAAAAATGCTATAAGAAACCTTTATGATGATGTAGTTGTAAACCTGGACCTGATAATCAATAAAGGGCTACGGGAGGTTGCTGAGGTCTATCGTGAGCTTCCTGCCTTGAGTAGAATCGATAGGCTTTTGAGGAAATTCTATCGAACTCTTACCAGCTTGGATTTTGGTGAAATACGGCTTGAGGATGAACTCGAAGAAAGGCTTACGAGGCTGATCGGGATAGACTTCCTGAATACGAGCAAAGTCAGGATCAGGGCCAACATAAGAAAATTCTCTGAAACAATTGGAGATCTCGCGGATGAAGAGATCTGTCTCCCTTTCAGTGTTTTCTCTCTCAGAGATTTTGGGCATGATGAGATCAAAAGGGCAATGAGATATATTGCAGAGGAGATCGATCCTCTGGAGTATACAGATATCGCTGGAGAGGTCCTGAATGAGTTCTCAGGCGAATCAGGTATAAACCCTGGTGAAAAACATTTACTCTCCGACGTAGAGAGGCCGGATATTGGCTGGTACAGAATAAGGGCTCAAAGGTACGCCGTCTACATCGAATCACTTTCAAAAAAAGACTCCCTCTATCCGTATGAGTTAAAAGACTTTGAGCTTGGTGAAAGCATCGATACCTTCAGTCCTGTTGAGAGTTACGGAAAGGTTCTCCCGGGATTGGCAAAGAGATATGAACTCAAGGAATTTGAAGGGCACAAGGAGACCTGCCTCCCGAATGTATTAATAATGATGGATTCTTCAGGGAGTATGCGCCATCCGGGCAACGAGATATCTTATGCACTCCTCGGTGCCTTTTCTATTGCCAGAAATTATTTAGAGCATGGCTCAAAAGTAGGGGTTATCAACTTCTCTGTTGGAAACATTGAATTGAAGCCCACAAGGGAGAGGAATAAAGTTTATGAAATTCTTGGGGTATTTCAAGGCGGTGGAACAACACTCTGTCTAAATCACCTCAAGCGATATATAGCTGAGATTACGAGCAGAAATGGCGGGGAAGAGATGGATTATATTTTGATCACAGATGCCGGGATCGATAACATAACCGATGTTGCCGAATATCTTTCTCAGCTGAGGGGCAGGGTAACAATTATATGGATAAAAAGCGAAGCAAAGGATCAAGAGAGATTCGAGGAAGGCTACAGGCTTCTGAAAGAAAGTCTTCCTGTTTCTGTGACCTTTGTAGAGATTGAAGACGAGAGGGATATCCCTCGCATAGCAGTAGGGAAAAGCTTCGGGTTTTATGCAGGGCATTAAGAGGCTATTAGAAAGAAATCCAGACCTGTTGAGAGTTGGAGACCTTGACCTGGAGAGAAGGGTGAAAAGGCAGAGGTATGAGGAGGTATTACATTATGATAAGGTCGACGAACTGGCAAAAGAATATATGCGCTGGGGTTCTGGCATTCCGAGCTGGGAGATAGAATATTTTGTCATTGAAAAAATCTTCAACTTTGGAAAAACCAGAGCAAGAGAATATTCCATAAACCTTACGGAGATTGAGAGACTTTTTAATGAGGTTCTTCCCGGGTACATGAGGGGCGGATTAGTGGGATTTTTTATCTCCGGTCTTTACAGAGACATCATCAGGGAAAGCGACTTTCTGAGGCTGCATCTTGGAAGATATCCTGCAAGTATCTCTGGCATCGGGTATCGACATAACTGCGGAAGGCTCGAGCTTGTTGGTGATAAGGCATATTACCTTGGAATGAAGATGGAAGGAGGCGAGATCCTTGTAAGAGGAAGTGTCGGGAACTATCTCGGAAAATCAATGAAAGGCGGGCGCATAGTGGTCGAAAGCAATGCCAGGAACTGGGTAGGAGAGAGCATGAAAGCCGGTTTTATTTTGATCAAAGGTGATGCCGGGAATATTGTGGGGAAAAAGATGACGGGAGGCGAGATAGTAATCGAAGGTGATGCTGGCTACTGGATTGGAGACGATGCAAGAGGAGGCTTGATAAAAGTAAAAGAGAGGCATAGAGAGGTAATTTGATCATATCGATGATTCTCTGGACAGGGATATTGTCGTGTCGCCGCCGACGGGCTTCAGAAGATAACGTTTCCATCACCCCCTGCCATCCAAGCTACATGGCTCTGACTCTTACCATGACTGGACTTCTACCAGTTAGAATGCGCTACCCTTTTCTGGGTACGCGAATTTTGAACGTTTGACCCTGTCTGACTCTTTTTGAATTCTCTAGATTAATCAAATATCTCTTTTACACGTCCTACTTCTCCACTTTCCAGACGAACTTTGATTCCATGTGGATGTGCAGGTGAATTCGTTAAAATATCTCTTACAATCCCCTCTGTTCGTTTCCCGATCTGTTGGTCCTCCTTCAATACGATTGAAACACGTAATCCTGGCCGTATATTGCACCGTTTAGTTCCATCCATACATTGATCCCCTATTTGTTATTCCTTGAGAGGGATGTCATCTCGCTTGTTTATGAATTTTTAGTTTATTCGCACAATTATAACAAACGTAGCTAATGTACTTCCGCGCTTTTGCGCTTTTGATCCTTATGTTAAAATAACTGCCAATGATCCAGACCAGCAGAGACCATGAATCCACGATACACGACACCCTAAAGACAGTCTTCGGTTTTCAGACATTCCGGCCTAACCAGGAATCCATCATCAAGAACATCCTTGACGGCAGGGACATCTTTGCCGTGATGCCCACAGGCGGCGGGAAATCCTTATGCTACCAGTTGCCTGCAACGGTGATGCACGGCACGGCGGTTGTCATCAGTCCGCTCATCTCGCTGATGAAAGATCAGGTAGACGCGGCGGTTGAAAACGGGATACATGCCGCGTTTATGAACAGTTCGATGGATGCCGATGAGGTGTCCGATGTCTATCGCATGTTGAAATACAACAAGATAAGGCTGCTCTATATTGCCCCCGAGAGATTTGCGATGCCGCATTTCCTCGAAAGGCTGAAGACTGCTGCCATCTCACTCTTTGCCATAGACGAGGCCCATTGCATCTCTGAATGGGGACATGATTTCCGTCCGGATTATCTCGGTCTTTCTCTTATTCCGGAGATGTTTCCCGATGTGCCGGTTGCGGCCTTTACAGCCACCGCGACCCAAAGGGTTCAGGAGGATATTATTAATAAGATCGGCCTCAGAAAACCGCATATAGTACGCGCATCTTTTAACCGTCCAAACCTCTTCTATGAGGTTAAGACAAAATCGAGGGTAGAATCGCAAATACTTGAGTTTCTCAGGGATCGTCCGGGCGAATCAGGGATTATCTACCGGACAACCCGCGATTCGGTAATGGAGACAGCCGATTTCCTGAAATCAAAGGGAATCGCCGCTCTACCCTATCATGCCGGCTTATCCGCTGATGAACGGAACAAAAACCAGGAGGCGTTCAACAGGGATGAAGCGCAGGTGATAGTGGCAACCATCGCTTTCGGTATGGGCATCGATAAATCAAATTTGCGATTTGTTATCCATGCCGACCTCCCGAAGAATATCGAAGCCTATTACCAGGAGACAGGGCGAGCCGGCCGTGACGGAGAGCCAGCACACTGCCTCCTCTTTTTCGGAAGGGGCGATATCCCCAAGATCCGTTATTTCATCAACGAGATAACGGACGACAAAGAACGTTTCATTGCGATCCAGAAGCTGAATCAGACCGTGGGCTTCGCGTCGCACAACGTATGCAGAAGAAGACAACTCCTCGCATTTTTCGGAGAGAACTACCCCCGTGATAATTGCGGCGCCTGCGATATCTGTTCCGGATCAGTCGAACAGATCGACATCACCACCGACGCGCAGATAATAATGTCGGCCATATCAAGAACGGGGCAGCGCTTCGGGACAGGCTATATTATTGATATCGTGACCGGTGCGGATACAAAGCGAATCCGCGAGCTTGGACATAACGAGATCAAGACTTACGGCACGGGCAAAGGAAGGGATAAAAAATACTGGCGGTCTGTTGTTGATGAACTAATTGCACAGAAGGCGGTAATGCAGGAAGGTGATCCTTATCCTGTGCTGAAGATTACACAAAAGGGTTCTGATATTCTGTTCGGCGGGGAAAGGATCATGGCGTTGAGGAAAGAGGGGGTAAAGGCGAAGACCCCAAGGAAAACAGATGAATTTGAGGAATATGACAGGACACTTTTCGAGAGGCTTCGTAATGTTAGAAAAAGGATTGCGGAAGGGCAGAAAGCCTATCCCTATATCATATTGTCAGACAGGACCCTGCATGAGATGTGCAGGCGCTTTCCTTCGACATTATCCGGTATGAGAAAGATCAGCGGCGTTGGTGACGCCAAGCTTGAACGGTATGGTGAAGATTTCATCCGGGAGATAAAACTCTATCTTAATGAAAACAGGATATCGATTCCGGAAGGGGAATCAGGGGATCCCGGCCGTCCGGTTCTTGCACAAAAGAAGAAAAAGGGTGAAACAGTCGAAGAGACCTATGAGTTTTTCAAGGGAGGGATGTCTCTTGAAGACATCGCCAAACTGCGTAGTCTCGCGCCCTCCACCATAGCATCCCATATGGAACGTTTGATCCTGGACGGTCGTGATATTGATATGGACCGTCTTGTAGATCCTGAAAAGCGGCAGGAGATCGAGAAATTTTTCCTGTCCATCGAGGGATGGAACCTTAATCCTGTCGTAGAACATTTCAATGGCACGGTAAGCTATGAAGAGGCCCGACTTGTAAGGGCACATTTGCACCGTAATCATCAGGCATAAGATCCCTGACCCCTACTCATGGGCGTAGCGGCGTAGGGTCAGGTCTTGTTTCTTGCCATAATCCCCTTTCCAATGATTTCTTTTAAGAATTCCCCTCAATCTTTGCAAACAAAAACAACAGGCTGAGGTTAAGGTTGAGGCTGCGTACTTATTCCTCAATTCTCAAAAAGCAGTTCAAAATCCGTCAGATTTATAGGTTGTGTTTATAGTTGTTGACTTCTGTTCTGATATGTGTCACCGTACATGTGAAGTTTCAGAGTTTTTGTATTTATAGGGCCACAAAGACTTTTAGCTTTGTGGCCTTTTTTATTGTGGTCATTCTGAAATTTTAATTTATATGTAAGGAGGTAAAAGAGATGGCGAATGGAACAGTAAAGTGGTTTAACGAATCCAAGGGTTTTGGCTTTATCACAAGTGAAGACAATAGCGATGTTTTCGTCCATCATTCTTCAATACAGGGCAGCGGATTTAAGACCCTAATTGAGGGTGACGCAGTCAGTTTTGATACTGAAACAGGCCCCAAAGGTCTCAAGGCAATTAATGTAGTTAGGCTTTAATTGACGAGAGAAGTTTCCCCTCATTTGGGGAAACTTCTCTATTTTGAGATTGATAAACAGATTTTCATTTTGTTAATACTCACCTTTAAGGAGTCGATCAAGGGGGTCAGGTCGTTGATACGATATTCCTTTTGTAAAAACAGTTCTGGTTAAGGAACTATGACAAGGCCTTTACTTAATAAAACAGTTGTCTCACCATATATTACCCCCGAAGGACTCATCCATCCAAAAATTTAATGCTTTCCGTACTTGCTTGTCTACCAATGAGAAAATACGGTGAACGGTGTCGCGGGAGCAAGAGCGAGTGTGCCCTGCCACTTTTATGACCTCAAACCGTAGTTCGTCGTAGAGTTTGTAATATTTGCGATAAAGGAAGGCGTTTTTTAACAGTCGATTTGTCTTCTTACCATGGAAGCCATTAACCTCTAATTCAGGTCTTCTTCTCAGGAGACCCGCAATGCACTGGGAATCAGAATATACATGCAGTTGCCTTAATCCGGAAACCTTTAATGTATTTCGATAATCTTCAAGTGCCCACAAAACTGTTTGGACTTCAAGTGTTGTCGAAGAAGTGCCTTCAAATCTTCGTACCACTAACCGTTTGGCTAATTCGGAGCTTTCAACGCTGTGGGGTGACACCTCCAGAAATGAAGCGGGAACAACAAGGTAGGCGCCCACGCCGAGCTTGAGCCTGGGATTCAGGCTCACATCAGTGAAAAGAGCAATACTGTTCACCAGATCACTTTTTTCTAAAGGCCTCGTAAAAGGGGTTATTTACGAACCGCTTCGTTTTATTATCGTCCTTATCCTTATCACGTTTTGTCATGGCCTTCAGGGCTGGTTTCACGTCTTTGATCTTTTATGATATGGTCTGCCCGTTGAAGGCATAAAAATAATTCTTTCAAAACCGGAGCAGGTATACGGCTTATTGAAATGAATGCCTGAGATGGGTTTTCGTCTTCGCAACCTGTATAGCTTATCAAAAATGGGAATGTCGAGTAAAGCTAACTGATTACTTCTGTATTGTGGCAAATAATTCCGCATCCCAATTATCAATTTAAAAGAACGAACTAAGTTTCTGCAAGATAACTTAAATATTCACACTGCGCAACACTCGTGCTAAAATTGATCCATGCCCGACGAAAAATCGAAATTAGTCTACTCCACAGACAGAGTGATCCAACTGAAGAAAAAGCCTGTTGAAAATGATCTTCAGGCAAGCGTGCATCCTATGCAGCAGAAGGTGACTGTCCGGCTTGAACGGAAAGGCAGGGGCGGGAAGTCTGTCACGGTCATAGACGGCCTCCAGATGCGGCAGAAGGAAAAGGAGGCGATCCTCAAGCTATTGAAGACAAAGCTCGGTACGGGTGGCACTGTTAAGGATACTTCTCTCGAAATCCAGGGCGACCACCGAGACGCACTCATGGCAGAGTTGGGGAAGATGGGCTACACAGCAAAACGCTCCGGCGGCTGAGAAGCCTCAGTGGGATAAGGTCTAACATAAACAAAATTAGACAGGCTCCACGTCCCATATTTTCCATGTCGGTTTTACTGCTAACGTCGGTTAGCGCATGGGCTGGTCGGCAGGAACGGCCACGATAGGGTCTCTCATCTGTAATTAACAAATTCGATATGAAAATCGAAATCTTTTTCCTTCAGCATATTTATGACTGACTGGAGATCGTCTATCTTCTTCGCCCTGACACGCACCTGGTCTTTCTGAATTTCAGACTGGACCTTAAGTTTCATATCCTTGATAAGCTTCACAATATCCCTGGCCTTTTCAGCAGGTATACCCTGTTGGAGACCTACAACCTGCCTTACTGTATCACCTGCCGCTTTTTCGATCTTCCCGAAGTTTAAAGATTTCAAAGAGACATTTCTCTTCACGAGCTTACCCTTGAGGATATCCGTCAGACTGTTCAGTTTGTAATTATCGTCCGAGATGAGCGTGAGCTCCGCCTTGTCTTTATCAAGATCAATGCTGCTCTTGCTTCCCCTGAAGTCAAACCGCTGACTTATTTCTTTCGCAGCCTGCTGCACAGCATTGGATACTTCCTGTATATCGACTCTGCTGACAATATCGAACGAATGTTCATCCGCCATAGGAATCTTTCCCTCACGATGAGATGATATTGTGAATTATCACCATTTTATCTTTTCAGGTCAAGTATCTGTGAGCCGGGTCAGTCTTAAAGTTCGAGAATGAAACTGTCTCTCCATGGTAAGTAGGGTCAAGTCTTGATTCTTGAGCTTATTAGCTATGAGCTGAAATGTGGAATATTTCAAGAATATTATGGTAGTATTTATTCATACCGGAAAGGAGGTGATATAGTGGCAACCGCTGTAAAGAAGACAATTTCTCTTCCTCCCGAGCTTGCCAAAGAGGCGGAGGAAAAAGCCCGAGAAGAAGGCAAAACCCTGAGTGCTGTTATTCAGGATGCGCTTCGCCTTGCCAGAAAAGAGAGGCTCAAAAAGGAATTTTACCAAATAGAAGAATATTGGAGCCGAAAGGCAAAAGAAAAAGGCATTCTTACGGAAAAAGACCTTGAGAGCTATCTCAAAAAATGAGGGTCGTATTTGACACAAATATTTTTATATCTGCACTTGTTATTCCCCGAAGTCAGGCTAAAAAAGCTATCTCAAAGATTATCGAAGGAGATGACATTCTCCTTATCTCAAAGGAAATTATCAATGAAGTGTTATCTGTGCTTTCATCAAAATTCAGCCGTGACCGTGAAGCTCTCAGCCATGTTGCTGTTACGCTATCAGAGCTCGGAGAACTTATTACCCCAATGAAAAGGATAGGAATATTAAGAGATGAGTCTGATAACAGGATACTCGAATGTGCCCTGAGTGGTCATGCTGATGTTATTGTTACTGACGACAAAGATATGCTAAAACTGGGGGTGTATAAAAATGTGAGGATCATAAGTCTTAAAGAATACCTTGAGTCTTAATAATCAGTCAGTAACAAAAAAGAAAAAAGCCCGTTCTCTTTAGAAGAGCAGGCTCTGATATTTCCCGAAAACTTCTTAAAATCCCCACACCCCTCCCCCGGGATGATGGCAAAATATAGCTCAAAATACAGGGGCTTTGTAACACATCAGAAGTCAGCTTTCGGGGAGAAGCATATCCAAATGATATAATAGTCCCAGACATTAATATCACTTATATGGGGAAGATATGTCCAGGTCATCTTGATAAGCCCTTCAAGGTTTGTCCTGATCTGATCTTCAATATCAGCAAGATTTTGATTTTTTAACGGTTTCCAGACCGCGACACCAGCGTTATTTATGAGAATATCTATCTTTCCAAAGGTCTTAACAGCTTTATCAACAGCCAGGCCCCTGAGGTGAGTTTCCAGAAAATATGGAATCTGCTACTCTTATCCATACTCAAAACCACCTATGGCCCATCTTATCAGTAGCATCCTTAAAAGAGAATTTATTAAGATAGGGTATTAACATGAATCAAATTGATTATTACAGGATATTAGGCGTAAATGAAGAGGCCAGCCCGGAGGAGATAAAGAGGGTATATAGAAAATTGGCCTTTAGATACCACCCTGACAGAACTGGTGGTGACCCGGAAGCCACACAAAGGATGAAACAGATCAACGAGGCCTATGCTACATTGAGCGATCCCGTGAAAAGAAAAGAATTTGACACTTTAAGGCAAAGCCATGGCTCAAATGCCTATACTCATTTCAGAAAGACCTATTCAGAGGAGGATATATTCAGGGGCTCTGATATTAATCAGATATTTGAAGAGTTTGCCAGGATGTTCTCTGGTTTTCGAAAACCGGGAGAGTTTTTCAGCCAGACCGATTTCTATGGCCCCCGGTACCGGACTTTTGGATTCAGAAGGCCGGGTTTTTCTGCTAGGGGAGTATTCTTTAACTTTGGATTTGATCCTATGGACAGGGCTTTTCAGAAAGACTGGCAGTCCAGAAAGGAGACTATATACCAGCCAGGCCATCGGGTGCCTTTACCTTTAAAAATATTGACTAAGCTTTTTGGCCATTTCCAGAAGAGACTTTTAGAAGAGCTGGAAATTCCTGAGAGAGGAAAAGATTTGCGTGATACAATCTCTATCAGTCCGGAAGATATTGGTAGAAAAATAGAATATCCTGCAGGAAAGAGATGGGGAAGATCAAAAGATATACTGATAAGGATTCCAGAGAGGATCAAGAATGGTCAGAAGATAAGGCTGAAAGGCCAGGGTGGTAATGGAAAATATGGGGGAGAGCCTGGTGACCTCTACCTGGAGGTTAAAATAAAACATTCGCTACCACAGATGATTGTTGATTTTATTAAAAAAGTATTTAATATTTAAACATGTGTGAGTTTTGCACAAAGCATGGAGAAGGGCAAAAATGGCATGAAAACATCAGAAACTATACTGAAGAGATATTCCATCAGGTAAGCTCTGAGGAAAAACTGAAGGCATTTCTAAGCTCTTTCATATCTCTTTTCACCTCACCCAGTAAAAAAGGGTTTGAAATAAAGGGTCATATCTCTCTTCGTTTACAAGACTTTTCCAGTCAAAGCCTGAAGGGATCTGACTTTTTTGATTGTATGGAGGCTTCAACCGTTCATCAGCCATCTTGAGGAAGAAAAGATAGGTGAGCTGCAAACATAGTCCTTTCCCTATGCAGTTCTTAAACCGAAACTGCATCCTTATCTCCGTATAAAATTATTGACCCGAAAGATAGTGAGTGATAAAACATTGTGTCTTCTTTTCTGAGTTTCTCTATTTTTTTGTCATTCAAAAAAAACAGTTTTGTATTCTTTATTTTTTTATTTACTTCAGATGTCAAAGAGGCAATTTTTGATTCTTCAACATCCTTGACCCTCACCCATAAATCCACATCCGAATCCTCTGTGTTTTCGTCTCTGGCACAACTTCCGTACAACCCGACCGCGGTAACAAAGGGATATTTACCGAATATTCGCGTATCTATTCTTCTCACGTTAAGCAGTATCTTGACTGCTTTAACAGACGCGTTATCAGCTACAACTAATTTGCCTTTCTCCTTTTTTAGTATCTGTTTCTTAAGAAGAATCCGGAAATACTTGGAAATAAAACTCTTGCTTAAACCGAGCTGACATCTCGAAATACTTAGCGGCTTTTTCATGGTCTTTGTACTCAATATAATCAATTTTAAAACCCGTTAACAGTATCCGGAAGAAATCCTTCCTGTCAAGCAAAATCCCATTGTATCACCTTATTATCACTTGCCCGCATCCTCCTTCAATTTAATGGGCCTGTCCATCGGAAAAAAGAGTGTTTAGATAAATTGACTTAAAAAACAATGCCTGGGAGGCAAGCATAGATATGTTTTATCGGTTTACCTTTGAAATACATTCTGACCATTACCTTCTCCGTCGTATCGGCCCACACGATTATGTCCTGAAAAAGCCATAGCCCCTTTTCGTTCATAAACATTTCCTGTTCGTCATGCCCGTCCCGAAAGCCTTCTGGATTAGCAGGCATCCAGGTTTTTCTGGATTACCTCTCCCCGGCTTGACTAATAGTAACCTCTTGGATGCCAGCAAGAAATTCCCTATCCGAAATCTCTATAAGTTTGTTCATGATAAAAAAATTATGGTTTAAACAATGAAAGGAGAGAGGTACTGACCTCCGTCACGTTCTTCCTGTACTTCACACTTTATAAAAAAGTAAAAATGATGTAGATTAGAACAGGAAATCTACAGGTAGGATATCAGCGACAGGTGCAACTATAACCCCCAAAATGGGAGTATATAAGCACTCGGTGCTATTGTTAACACGTTATATGCCATTGCCCTTACTCAAAAAGTTATTTCATTTGATAGAATATGAAAGAGGCATGGGTAATTGAAAATTAAGAGGATAATCTGGCTTGATGAAATTATTGAAAAACTTATACAAAAACATAATGTCTCACAAAATGAAGTCAAGGAAGTCTTGGATAGAAAACCTTATTTTAGATTTGTTGAAAAAGGACATCGTGAAGGAGAAAATGTTTATGCTGCAATGGGGCAAACTAATAGCGGGCGATATCTTATTGTCTTTTTTGTGTATAAAAAGGATGGTAGCGCCCTTATTTTATCGGCAAGAGATATGACACATGCTGAAAGGAGAAAATATGAACAAAGGTAGGAGTTCGTTGTCCAAGGCAAGGTCTTATAAGGAAATCGGTGATTTCTGGGACACACATAATCTGTCAGATTTTTGGGATAAAACGAAAGAGGCAAAGTTTGAAGTAGATATTGAATCTGAATTAACCTATTATGCCTTGGATAAGACATTATCTGAACGAATTCAGGCCATTGCACGAGAGAGAGGCATCTCCGCTGATACCCTTATAAATCTCTGGATACAGGAAAAATTACAAGAACAAAAATCTTATTAGGGCAACGGCGTATAACAGCGGATAAAGGGGAAATCAAAGATTTCCCCAAATTGTCTTCGGCAACTTCTTTTAGCCCCGAACCGTTATACACTCTTTCGAACAGAAATCATTAAATTTTGATATGTGGGCATCCTCTCTCTCTGTAGGTGACACAAACGTTCTGCGGTCAGACTTTGGCCGTATCACAACATTTCTCCAAGAAACGCGTATTTCTCCTCGTATTGAGCGCTGTGCCGATTTTGACAACCGTGTCATTCAAATCGAAAGAAATGCCCATGTCCTATCTTGCTCTATTTGCTTGAATGGGAATTGAACAGATATCAGGAAGTGATACTTTTGCGCATAACTGTGAGAAAGTAAAACTGTTAGGTCAGGGACAGACTTGCGTATTGACATATTTTCTTTCCCCCTGAGTTCGTGTATTTATACTATAAAATAAAAAAGCCCATTCCCTTTAAAAGAGCAGGCTCTGATATTTCCCGAAAACTTCTTAAAATCCCTACACCCCTCCTCCGTAGGGACGTTACAAAAAGATTTAAGAAAGAGCAAGGAATTTTTAAGACCTGGATTTGATGGCACTGTTAATCATCACAAGAACTAAAGACAAATTTTACGGTGAACTGAAGCGATTGATCATTATCTTATGACTTCGCCCGAATAATGCTATTTTTTCCGGTTCGAAATTTCCACGGAGATAGGACCTTCTGAAGTTTCTGTTGTCCAGCAGGTAAAGTATATAGCTGATATGTCCGGAATATCCATTTGAATCAAGTCTCTGAATCTCTCTCACTGTCTGCCTGGCAAGTTCTATTGCCTGGCGGTGTATGGTTGGAGCTGCGCCGTTGCATTTTTTAACTGAATAAAGCTGGCGACAACTGAAAGGACGGATATGATATATCAGGCAGGATTTGTCTTCTTTGAGAAAAGCACAGCGGACCAGCTTTTTTTGTTCAATTTCAACCCTGTTTTTCTCTAACCTTTCCTTTATTTCTGACCTGAGTGGTTCTTCAAACTTTACTATCTTATCACGTATGATAATGCCTTCAAGTGTGGTAATGTCGATTTTCCCGACATCTATACAGCAGTCAGCACAACCTATCACACAGGCTGAAGCCTTTTTGAATTCAACCACATCTTTCTCATATTGATCGTATATAGCATAGAGTTTCTGTTTCTTTTCTTCTATGTTTACTTTCATCATATTAAATTGCTAAAAAGAGATGTTTTCACACAACATTATTCGATAAGATCACTAAGATTTGCAATTGTAAACTATATGAAGAGTAATAAATTAAGCACAGCGACTTTCGTTGAAAGAAAGAGTAAAAGGGGTTGCATCTTTACTTTTGAATTTTCGCTTTTCGTCTTCTCAAATAAATATTTAAAAACAAACAAGCCTATTCCCTCTGCAGTTTTCGGGTTAAGAAATATACCTTTCAATAACCTTCATTGCCTCCTCGACAGCGCCTGAATTTTTTCTGTAAAGTTCCTGTGCTTTTAAACCAATATCCTTTGCTTTTTCAGGCATTGTAAGCAGTTCCCTCAATTTTAAATAAAGCTCCTCTTCTTTTACTTCAGTGGCGGCCCCTGCTTTGTAGAAATCCTGGATAACAGGGAAATTCTCCATATGCGGGCCACATAATATGGGCTTACCCCAGAAAGCGGGTTCAAATGGATTCTGTCCTCCGTAGCCTTTGAAACTCTTGCCGATGATTGTGATATCGGATACACCATAGACAGCCGATAGTTCTCCTACTGTGTCAAGAAGGATAATAGTGCCAGCAAAAGTTTGGAGTTCGGAAAATCCCCCCTCACCCCCCTTTGCTAAAGGGGGGACGGGGGGATTAGAAGTTCTGAACTCTGAACGCTTAATAAATGAGATTCCTTTTGATTTGAGCATATCTCCAACTAACTTAAACCTTTCTGGATGCCGTGGAGCAATGATGAGATTTAGATCAGGAAAATCCTTTTTAAGTTCGAGATAAACAGATGATATGAACTCCTCCTCTCCCTCGTGAGTACTGCCCGCTATGATCACAGGGTGTTTTATCTCACCTGCCCAGTCAGGGATATGTGATGAGGGTGTCGTGTCGAATTTAAAATTTCCTAAATTTGCAATCCTGCTGCTATTGTTAGCAACGAGGCTTTTTATCCTATCAGCATATACTTCATTCTGCATTCCGAAGAAATCAACATACGAAAGCACCCGTCTCATAAAGAATGAAATCCTGCGATATCCTTTAAATGATTTTTCAGAGATTCTGCCATTGAGGAGAATAACCGGAACATTGTTTTCCTTAAAGACCCTTAGCAGATTTGGCCATAATTCTGTCTCGATTACAATTAAGATCTCTGGTTTTATTTTTTTTAACAATGATTTAAAAATAAAAGCAATATCAAAAGGCAAATAAACGACCACTGTCCCCCCGGGTGCTCTTTCTTTTGCTACCTTCTGGCCGGTATCAGTGATTGTTGACAGGATAATTTCTTTTGATGGATATCTTTTCCTCAGGCTTTTAAGCAACGGCGTAGCAGCAATTACCTCTCCCACAGATACTGCGTGAATCCAGATGAACGACGGGGGATGAAGGATGAATAATGAAGTAAAGAATCCAAACTTTTCTCTAAGCCATCTTTTTCTGAGATCTTTTTCCCTTTTGAAATATTCAAAAGGGAATAAGAAGGTCAGAGCAATTATATATATGAGACTATAAAGTAAATACATTTCTATAACTTTTCTAAAAATTCATCAAGGTTCTGCTCATTTATTGGTATTGACCTGAAAATACCAAAAAGACAATAAGTTTGATTTCCTGTCATTCCTGCGAAAGCAGGAATCCAGAAAATAGTGATACATCCTTGATTCCGCATCAAGTGCGGAATGACAAACTTATATTTGCCCAGCCATCTCGATTACCATCTCTGCAACTCTTTCAGATGCCCTTTTTTCAAAAAATGGTTCCTTTATTGCTCGGTAAGCTTGAAGCATCTCTTCTCTGTATTTTTTATCGAGTATTATCTTTTTAAGCTCTTTTATTATGTCGTCCGGATTAGCTTTTTTCTGAAGAAGTTCCTGGACGACTTCCCTGCCTGCAAGAATATTGACAAGTGATATATGTTTTATATCCACAATGAGTTTTCCTAAAAAGAATGTAAAAGGCGAAAGTTTATACAGAACAATCATTGGAACTTCAAGAAAAGCTGTCTGGAGAGTTGCCGTGCCTGATGCAACTACTGCCATATCAGAAGCAGCGAGTACCCTGACAGATTCGCCCTTTTTAATGTTAACTCCTTCCTCTCGGAGTGACTCAAGATAAAGACTATATCTTTCTTCTTCGGTGTTCGGGGCGAGTGGTATACAGAATTGATAATCAGCGAACTCATTTCTGAATTGCCTGACAACATCTATCATTAGTGGTAACAGTCTTTTTAATTCATGAGGCCTGCTTCCAGGGAGAAGTGAAAGAACGGGTTTTTTTGGATCAAGACCGAGGGCAGATTTGAAGTAAGTTCGAAGTTCAAAGTCTTTCGGGTCATTGATTATTGGACGTTGGTAGCTGTTTTTCACTAATGACTGATGACCGATGACTGATGACTGTATCACAGATTCAATCTCCTCAACAATCGGATGCCCTACAAATTCACACTTAATACCCGCTTCCCTGTAAATCTTCTCTTCAAATGGAAAAAGAACAGCCATTCTATCCACTATATTTGCAATCTTCTTTACCCTTCCTTTACGCCATGCCCATACCTGCGGACTGACATAGTACAAAATCTTTACACCATAAGATTTAGCTACCTTTGCTAATTTAATATTGAAATCAGGATAATCTATAAGGACGAGGACATCGGGCTTGAACTTTTTAAGAGCTTCGGCCGTTTTTTTGAAGGCAGCTTTAATTTTACTGTATGCCGAGATTGCTTCAATTAAACCGAAAGCATCTGATATGCTTGATACAAGCTCAACTCCTGCTTCGCGCATCCTTTCGCCACCAACCCCGATGATATGCATATCAGGCCATTTGTTTTTTAGTGCTTTAGCAAGGAGTGAGCCGTATAATTCACCCGAGCTTTCGCCGGAAATTATCATAACAGTATTCATTAGGTATAGTTTAGCTCCAAAATGCATTATTCGAGTCAAAGGGATTTCATAACTATATTTGCTATCTTTATTATTTTTGACTCTTCGAGGTCAGGATACATCGGTAGCGAGAGGACTTCCCTTGATGCTTTCTCAGCGGTGGGGAAATCTCCTTTTCGATAGCCTAAAAATCTAAGTGCTTCCTGGAGATGAAGCGGGACGGGATAGTATATGACTGATGAAATGCCATTTTCCCTGAGCTTATGTTGTATCCGGTCTCTTTTCTTACTCATGATCGTATACTGGTGGTAGACATGATATGAAACGTTTTTTTCTACAGGACACTTTATATTGTTTGAAAGAAGGGTTGTGTAAATTGCTGCGTTTCTTCTCCTCTTAGTGTTATATTCATCAATATATTTCAATTTAATAAGAAGAACACCAGCCTGTATCTCATCAAGCCTGCTGTTAAACCCGACTCTCTTATGGATGTACGATCCCTTTGAGCCATGGTTTCTCAATTGCCTTATGATGCCGGCTAACCGCATATTGTTAAGGATTATCATGCCTCCGTCTCCATATGCTCCGAGGTTTTTACTCGGGTAAAAACTGAAGCACCCCGCATCCCCGAAACATCCAACCTTTTTGCCGTTTATTTCAGCACCAAAGGACTGGGCACAATCTTCTATTATTTTTAGTCTGTGATTCTTTGCTATCTTTGATATTTCTGCCATATCAGATGGATGCCCGAATAGATGAACAGGAAGAATTGCCTTTGTCCTTTCTGTTATATTTTCCTCGATCTTACTGACATCTATGTTTAATGTGTCGGGTTCGATGTCTACAAAGACGGGTGTGGCACCTGTATATAATATTGCCTCGACTGTTGCAAAGAAGGTAAAGGGTGTTGTGATAACCTCGTCACCCTGTCCGATTCCTAAGGCATCAATTGATAAATGTAGTGCATCAGTACCTGACGCAACTCCTATACCATCCTTGACATCATGATATTCTGCAATTTTTTTTTCTACCTCAGAGACTCTGTCTCCGAGTATGTACTGACTGCTTTCGAGTATTTCCCTGAGAACTTCGAATATGTCTTCTTTGATCTTCTGAAACTCTCTCTTTAAATCGACCATCGGAATCATTCGATTGTCTCCTTGACTCTATTCACTGTCACCCTGAACTTGATTCAGGGTCTCGTTATGTATTTATTTTTTACAGAACAATATTTGATATTTATACAGTAAGTTTCTACAGTCCGTTTTTAATAATATTACTTATCTCCAGAACCACTTTAAGGGCATCTCTTCCTTCAATAGCAGAGACTATTGGTCTTTTCCTTTCCTTTACGCAACGAATAAAATCCCTGAGTTCTTCTTTTAAAGGCTCTTTATGTTCAGGTATTTTGATTTCAGATGCAATGCCACTCTCGTTCCTGAAGTATCGCTTTATTTCCGAGGTTTGATAATCAATTGAGATATAGGCGTCTTTCTGGAATATCTTTAATTTTCTCTGTTTTACAGGGGAGAGGCGGCTTACGGTGGCAAGTGCAGTACATCCGTTTTCGAACTCAAGCCATGCCTTTGCAACATCAATCTTGTCAGTGAGAACTTTAGAACCAACTGCTTTGATCTCTTTGATAGGTGAAGAAATGAGACTAAGTATGATGTCTATATCATGAATCATAAGATCGAGGGTCACATCAACATCCGTTCCCCTGCCGAGGAATGGTGAAAATCTCTCCGACTCTATAAATACCGGTTCATTTATCATATCTGAAACAGCAAGTATAGCAGGGTTATATCTTTCAAGATGGCCTACCTGGATAATACAGTCCGTGTCTTTTAACCCTCTGATGAGCTCGTCAGCTTCATCAATGCTTACTGTTATAGGCTTTTCTATTAAGAGGTCTTTGCCAGCTCTTAAGCAATCAAAGGCTATATCGAAGTGAGAAGGCGTTGGTGTTACAATACTGAGGGCATCGACTTTATGGAGGATGTCTTTGAAGTCAGTATAAGATTCACAACAATATTTTTCAGCAAATGTATCAGCCCTAATTTTATCAATATCAACAACAGCAACAAGCTCTGCTTCCCGGAGTTCAGAAAAAATTCTTGCATGGTGCTGGCCTAAATATCCAACTCCTATAACTCCTACTTTAACAGCCAAATATCCTCCTCATAGAATATTGCTAACTCTCTTTACCTCTTCAAGTTTTTTAAATGCCCTCCCGGAATCTATGGAATCTTCCGCCATACCAAATGCTACCTTAAAATCCTCTGCCTTTCCCGCGACGATGAGAGCAACAGCCGAATTCATAAGAATGATATCTCTTTTTGGTCCTTTTTCTCCCTTCAGGATTGACAGAGTAATAGCAGCATTCTTTTCTTTATCACCACCTCGAATTTGTTCAATTTCATTTCTCCATATTCCGAAATCTTCCGGTTGTATTAAAAAGCTTTCTACTTTAGCGTTTTTAAGTCTTGCCACTTTTGTCCTGCTGGAGATACTGATCTCGTCCAGTCCGTCTTCTCCATGCACAACCATTGCTTCTATTGCACCGAGATTTCCAAGAACCATAGCAAGTATTTCGGTAAGTTTGTCTGCAAAAACACCGAGGATTTGTCTCCTTGCTCCAGCAGGATTTGTTATAGGTCCGAGTATGTTAAATATGGTTCTTATTCCTATCTCCCTGCGTGGTCCAACAGCAAATTTCATAGCAGGGTGAAATATTGGTGCAAAAAGGAAGCCGAATCCTGTTTCGGAGAGACACTTTTCTACTTTCTCTGGAGACATATCTATTTTTACTCCCAGTGCCTCCAGTACATCCGCACTCCCTGACTGACTCGAAACAGAACGGTTGCCATGTTTTGCCACAGGGACTCCGGCTGCAGCCACTACGATCGCAGTTGTTGTTGATATATTGAAGGTATGTGACATATCACCACCCGTACCGCATGTATCAAGAACCCCTTCAGGAGCTTTTATAGTGGTTGCCTTTTCCCTCATAATCTTTGCTGCACCTGTTATTTCATCCACTGTCTCACCTTTTACCCTGAGTGCAGTGAGAAATCCACCCATCTGGGCTTCCGTTGCCCTGCCTTCCATTATCTCTTTCATACATTCAGCCATCTCAAGCTCTGAGAGACTGATATTATTTACAAGCATGTTTATCGCTTCTTTAATCATAGTTTTTATTTCTAAAATATTTTCTTTTGTAATGCTGAACGTTCCGCTGAGCTCACGTCGAAGACTCGTTTCAGCATCTCTAACTTACAAGACCCTGAAATAAATTCAGGGTGACACTAACGGCTTTTCCCTGCGAACCTTTAATACATAGTCAACTTTGTTCAATTGTAGTCATTATCCGGCTTGACCGGATAATCCAGAACCTTTCGCTGGATTGCCCGATCAAGTCGGGCAAGGACAGAATAAAAGATCTTAAATGTTTTTTAAGGTCCTTGATGATTAATAAAATAATTTTGAATTTCTTATATCTATAGCCAACATCCTGCATCAGGCATCCAGTATCGGGCATCTCAATTTTAAAAAATTGGATAATAAATCCTTTCCCACCTCTGTAAGTATTGATTCAGGATGGAATTGTACACCTTCAACTACAAAGTCTTTGTGCCTTACACCCATTATCTCGTCCATATCCGTCCATGCCGTTATCTCAAGACAGCCTGGAAGGGTTTCCTTCTTTATGACAAGAGAATGATATCTGGTAGCCTCAAATGGATTTGGGAGCCCCTGGAATATTGTTTTCCCATCATGATGTATCATTGATGTCTTGCCGTGCATAAGCCTCGGTGCCCTGATTATATCTCCTCCGAAGGCAGCGCCTATGGATTGATGACCAAGGCATACTCCAAGAATCGGGATTTTTCCTGCAAAATGTTTTATCACTTTAATAGAAATACCGGCTTCTCTTGGAGTGCAGGGCCCGGGTGAGATTACAATCCTTTCAGGTTTTAGATATTCTATACCGGGGATTGTAATCTTATTATTTCTGAAAACCTTTATATCTTCACCAAGCTCACCGAGATATTGGACGAGGTTATAAGTGAAAGAATCGTAATTGTCAATCATTAATAGCATTTAATCATTCACCTTTAACTCAATTCCCTTTTTGCCATATCAACTGCCTTCATCATCCCGATTGCCTTATTAATCGTTTCCTCATACTCTTTTTCGGGTACCGAGTCAGCAACTATGCCTGCTCCTGCCTGAACATAGATCTTCTTTCCTTTTATTATAAGTGTCCTTATAGTTATGCATGTATCCATATTACCTGAATAACTAATATATCCAACAGCACCTGCATAAGGTCCTCTCCTCATTGGTTCTAGTTCCTCTATTATCTCCATTGCCCTTATTTTAGGTGCTCCGGTTACTGTGCCTGCAGGAAAACATGCTTCCAGAACATTGAAGGCATCAAAACCTTTTTTAAGGATACCTTCTACATTCGAAACAAGATGCATCACATGGCTATATCTTTCAATGCTCATCAATTCTGTAACCTTTGCCGAGCCTGTTTCTGCAACCCTTCCGACATCGTTTCTTCCAAGGTCAACGAGCATTATATGTTCTGCTATCTCTTTAGGGTCATTCTTGAGTTCTGTTTCGAGGGCTTTGTCCTCTTCTTCTGTATCACCTCTTCTGCGTGTACCTGCTATAGGTCTCAGGATTATTTTTCTGCCTTCAAGCCTTACCAGTATCTCTGGTGAAGAGCCGACAAGTTGTGCATCACCTGTATCAATGTAATACATATACGGTGAAGGATTAATAACACGCAGTGCCCTGTATATGTTGAATGGATCAATATCAGACTTATTCTCAAATCTCTGGGAGAGTACAACCTGAACGATATCACCGGACAAAATGTACTCTTTAGCTTGAAGAACTGCATTCTCAAACGCCTCTCTTGAAGCATAAGATGATACATAACCAGCAATGGCAGGATGAATAAAAGGGGGATGGGTGGGTAAGCTGGTTTCTGATTTTTTGCTTTTCCTGGAGCGTCTACCGGGTTTTGACTTTTGCAGTTTCCCAACAATATTCTCTATCTTCTCCTCCGCCTCTTTGTATGCATCTTCAGGAGATTTGTTATTAATATGCGCATTCGATACAACTTTAATCTTCCCTTTGAAATTGTCGAATATAACCACTGTATCAGTAACCATAAGAAAGATGTCCGGAAGTCCAAGCCCGGGTCTTTTCTCGTCGGGAATATTTTCAAAAAATCTGACCATATCATAACCTATATAACCTACAAGCCCGCCAAAAAACCTTGGTAACCCTGCAACTTCAACCGGACTGTAAGCTTTAATCTCTTTCTTTATAATTTCAAAAGGATTTTCGGTTTCGAGTATTTGAGTACCTGATTCATTGTCTTTTACCTCTATCTCCTTCCCCCAGCTTCTTATGACCCTGGAAGGTCTTGAGCCAAGAAAAGAATACCTCGCCCATTTTTCGCCCCCGATCATACTTTCAAGGAGAAAAGAAGGTGAGCCGCCGAGTTTCAGGGTTGCTGATACGGGGGTTTCTGTGTCAGCAAGTATTTCCCTGTACACAGGAATGAGGTTCCCGGCTGAAGAAAGAGACTTAAACGTTTCCAGATCAGGATACAGCATATTGACAAAGTCTACCCTTTCTTATTAGTATTTTTTAAGTAATACCGTTCATTATAGCTTATTATCCGATTGTAAGTTAAGAGTGTGCGGGAATAGCTCAGCTGGTAGAGCACAACCTTGCCAAGGTTGGGGTCGCGGGTTCGATCCCCGTTTCCCGCTCCATAATTAGCATTTAGCATAGAGTTTGTAGCGAAGAGTTATAAGCCAAATTCCCTTTAATTACTCTGGACTCTTGCTCTTTGCTCATAGCTCATTGCCAAAATGGCGGCGTACCCAAGTGGCTAAGGGAGAGGTCTGCAAAACCTTTATGCAGCGGTTCGAATCCGCTCGCCGCCTCCATCAAGAAGTGATTCAAGCAGCGTCTGATCAATCTCCCTTTTTTCAAAATATTCTTTTTCAAGTGTCTCGATATAAAATCTGTCAAGGCCACTATTTTTAATAAAGTCTTCCCTCAATGTAATATCGTTGTTCTGTATTATGAGTGGTAGAAGATGATTCAGATAAAACGACTCCTTTTTCAGGTCAAGGAATACCTTATCAAATAACCTTTCAGGTATTTCTTCAGAAACGCCTTTTTCAGAAAGTTCCTCTGAAATATCTTCTCTTATTTTATCCCTTGCTTTTTTAGAATCAACTCCGGGGAAAAAGCTCCGCATTCTTTCTTTGAGGGCAGTATGTACCTGATGATAGAGCCGCTCCTCATCATCAATCGTCTTTAATTCTCCCACAACATCTTTCAATGATGCGTCTCCAGCAGAAATCTTCTTGATCCCTCTTGCTATTTCGCTGATCTTTTTTCTTCCATACCATGTAATGTATCTGTTGTCAAGAAGTTCTTTTATGAATATATCATCAAAAAGTCTGTTGTCTAATCTGTCAAATTCCTTTTTATTTCCCATCAGACTTCTAAGGGAGTCTTCTGTGAAAACAATATTTTTCATAAAGGCTGTCTGGCTGAGTAAGTTATAGACATTGTCGTACCTGTCAAAATATGTAACTATGGATGTAAGCTCTTCGAGAAGTTTGTAATCATTGTTTTCGCGTGAAATCTCATCACATGCCCTCACAGTATCAAGTAAAATCTGCTCAAAACTTTTATCCCCCCGTAAAAATGCTAGCTGTTTGGCTTTTATCAATCTCACTATATCTTCATCTATTATGTGTTGTTTGAGGGACGAATCCTTGAAGAAGAGACTCTGGAGTATTGACCGTGTCTCCCTGAGATATTCGTGTTCTTCTATCTCCTGCATCTTTTTACCCCTGAGGAGCAGGTCATCGAGTGTGTCAAAGAGAACACTGGGTATATTGTTTCTTATTCCCATTGTGCGCAGTCTTTTAAGTCTTGCGAACTCAGAATACTGAAAAGTATCAGCTGAAATCGCATTAAGAAGAATGTCTCTGTATTCATCGACAACCCTTTTATTATCTGGATGCTTGTACATTATATCTATCTTTATTCTTTCCCGCTGATAACGGTCTATATCATATCTTGAAGAAATGTCCTCCAGATAGAGTTCTTCAGTGGCCGAGAGTGATCTTTCCTTAAAATAGAAATCTTTAAATACCCTGTAGAATTCCTGATTACCCTTATGGATAAGTTTGAATATAAAGACTGTAGAATTTTGGTCTTTGAGCTCGGATATAAATCCCTCGAGGAGTTCTGTATCCAGATCCCCGGTTATGAAATCTGTCCTCTTTAAAAATTTTCCCACAGCACAGAGGATCTGTTTCTGCCTGTTCTTGTAATCTACTTTAAAATCTGAAGAAACGAAGAAATAATAATTCTTGACAGCATGTCCATGAAGAAAAAGGCGGTAAAAGGACTCTTTACCTTCTGTATTATTGGTGAAAATGACCTGTTCATTTTCACCAAAAAAGGCTCCGAACATAATAAGCCTGTTTGCCACCTTCCTTTTTGTAAGATCCTTAAGAGGTTTGTCGACACCGAACATGTATTCACAGAAGCTTCCTCCTGTGCCTTTGTAATAAACACCTTCATCAGTAATTGTGAATTCGTTTCCTCTCGAAAAGAACCGGATGCTTGATGGCCTTTCTTCATAGAAATACGTGTTGTAAGAACTGGCGCCGCCAACAAAGGCGAAATACTCTGCAGGGCCAATGCTTCCATGAAGCCTGAGATCATGGATCATAAGAAAAATATAGCACAGCAACTATAAAATATCTATTGTTACAGGGGTTTTTCATCAATTTGCTTGACAAATAATGAGGAAATTTTCTATTTTATAAAATATCCTTGACTCGAAGTTAAGGATTTACACTTTTAATAAATTTTTAAATATAACAAGCCGTGAAGGCCCGGCACCATGAAGGTGGAGGATTCACGGCTTTTTATTTTCTTAATATTTAAAACTTCTCAGAAGGAAAAGCCTTGAAGGACTATCACCTGAAGGTGACCTTTCAGGGCTGCTGCGGAATAAACCAACGCCCCTTTTAATTTTACCAGAAAGGGAAGATGCAATTAGAAAGACTCGGGAGGCAATAAATGTTCATAAGAATCTTATCGCTATTCTTGATATTTGTTTTCATCGCACCTGCATATGCAGAAGAAAAGGATATTTCGAAATTTGAGGAGATAGTTGTTACTGCCACGAAAACACCCCATAGGCTTGAAGATGTGCCTGTTGAGACTGTGCTCATAACAAAAGAGGACATAGAAAAATCAAATGCGAAGAATATATCAGAGCTTTTAAAGGAAATCCCCGGATTCCATATAAGAGGTGAAAATGTACCTGGCTCATCAGCATATCTTTCAAGATTAAGAGGGTTTGATTTTGATAAAGGTTACGGGCTTGTTCTCATTAACGGCGAAAGGGTGTTGGGTGGAGGAATGGGAGAATATGGCATAAGCCTCAATCAGGTTCCTCTTGAGATGATAGAGAAGATAGAAATCGTAAAAGGCCCTGCCTCTGTCTTATATGGCAGTGATGCCGTGGCAGGAGTGGTAAATATTATAACAAAACCCGTACCGGATAAACGTACCTTTACAGCATCACTCGGAAGCGGGTCCTATGATACTTCTCTTGCAAATATAAGTTATGGACAATGGATTAAAAAATTCGGGTTTTTTATAATCGCTCAAAGAGAGACTGCTAAAAGAAGCAGATACGGGGCAGGGGAAGACGATTTTAAAGGTGAATATATACTTTCAAACTTTGCTTATAAATTCTCTCCCGGAACAATAATAAAATTTGGCATAAACCATAATGATTTGAAATGGGAGTTCATGACTGAAGAAAAATTAAGGATCAGCCCCTCTTTTGAAACCTCTCTTTCTGATGGGTCGGTACTGAAAATAAAAGGTTACTGGTTGAAATATAATCTTGACTCTTTCTCGCCTGACTATACCCGACGCTTCGGAGACATTATCTATACACAATTGGAATCACAATATACAAAATCCCTGGGGAAAATTCATCTTGCAACAATGGGATTTGAATACCTTCACAGAGTTATAGATGCAAGCTTTGCGGATGAAAAAGATGATGTTACAAGTTTTTATTTACAGGATGAGATGTTCTTTAAACCAATCAGTATTGTCCTCGGCGGGCGACTTGATAAGCATTCAAGTTATGGCACTGAATTCAATCCAAAAGCGAGCCTTTTATGGGAGATTACTGATAAGACACGGTTAAGGGCTTCTGCAGGCAGGGCTTTTAAATCTCCAAACATCAGGCAGCTCTATGTATTTTTTAAGCATGGTCAATGGTGGAACGAGCCAAATCCAGACCTCGACCCCGAGATTTCATGGGGATATTCTTTGGCTCTCGAGCATCTGTTTTCAGACAAAATATCAGCGAGTCTGAGTGCATTCAGGAACGATGTAAAAGATATCGTTGTCCGTGTAGATACCGCCGATACAATTGATGGCGTTCCCGTAAGGACATGGGAAAATATACAAAAAGCCGTTACCCATGGTGTTGAAATCAATGTTGTGGCGGGGTTGCTGGATTCACTCACATTAAATGTCGGTTATACATATCTCGATTCTGAAAACAGAGAAACTAAGAAAGATCTTCCATATAACCCCCATCATACTGCAAGTTTTAACCTGAACTATGATCTAAAGCCATGGAAGATGTCCTTTCACTGGACGACAAATTTTATTTCTGAAGCATATACGGATGAGTTAAATACAAAAGAAACAGAGAGCTATTCCATTTCAAACTTGAAGGTCATCAAGGACATAACAAAGAATATCAAGGCATCGCTTGATATAGACAACATTTTCAAATCCGATTATGGAGAGCCGGACAAAGATTGGCTAGGGACAGTTGTTTTTGGGAAAATAACTATTAACATTTAGAAGGGGATAACATGAAAAAGATTGTTTTCTTTTTGGTAATCAGTATCTTTTTGTTGGCACAGACAGCATCAGCACATCATCTCTGGATAGAAAAAGAAGGAGACAGGTTTATGGTTGCATGGGGGCATCCTCCAAAGATAGACCCGTATGAACCCAATAGAATCAAAGAAACACAGGCATTCGACATCAAAGGGAAGAAAGTAACCTTGGAGAGGAAAGACGAAAAGGATAAAGTTTATTTATCTTCAAAGGCAGATATCTCGATGATAACGCTTTCTTTTGAAGGCGGGTATCTTGTGAGCACGCCAGACGGAAAAAAGAGACTTGCCAAGAGAGAAGCCCAAAAATCAGGTCTCTATGTAATAGATTCCTTTTATTCTGTGCAATTTGTAAAGTCGCTCTTTGCTCAGAGTGATGCTGTAACAAAACCCGCGGGGCTGAGGTTTGAGATTGTTCCTTTAAAAACCCCTTTTGCTCTGAAAGCTGATGAACTTTTGGCGGTAAAAGTTCTCTTTGAAGGGAAACCGTTAGGAGGTATTTCTCTTGAACAGGGTGCACATAAGGAAATTACAAAGACGGACGAAGACGGTATAGCTCACATTCGGATTTCAAAAGGAGAGAAACAGATCATTATCGCTAAATACAGGATTGCGGCAAAAGATAATCCTGATGCTGACTTCTTATCTTATACAACAGTTCTTACGATAGATTTGAAATGAAGCATTTCCTTTCAATAATAGTGATTATTTTGGGAATAGCCGGAGTAAGCAGCATGGCTATCCCCCACACCGTCCATTATCACATAGAAAACAAAGGCATTAGTGTGCGGGTGTTCTATGCCGAAGATGACCCGGCGAGCTACTCTTCTTATGAGATATTTGGACCGGGAGACACAATACCCCATCAGAAAGGGCGTACCGACAGAAATGGATTCGTATCATTTTTACCGGACAGGCAGGGAAAATGGATAGTAGAGGTTCAGGGGGAGTCCGAACATGGGTTACATAGCGCACAGATTGAAGTGACGGTAGATGAAGATCTCTTCATGGAATCTTTTAAAAAGCCTCTTGTAGCAAGGTACATAACGGGTTTCATAGGAATCAGTTTTATCCTGGCGGTTTTCGGCATATGGGCATTGTTGAAATCAAGGAAGAGCGCGCCATGACACTCCAGGAATTCCATTCACTCAAGACCGATAATGACGACTATTGAAACAGAGTTCGCTATGCATAAAAATATTGAAGGTGCTGTTTTGTGATTTCTTTTTTTGTGGTTTATAATTTTAAATAGTGTCTGTCCATAAATTTTCATTTTGTCTTTGTCCGGCTTGACCGGACAATCCAGAACATATTGAAAATACCGGATTCCCCGATCAAGCATGCCCTCGACAGCGATCGGGGATCCGGGAATGACAGATTACGTAAATCATACTTTATAGACAGACTCTAAATAGTTAAGGTTATGAACAGTAAATACGGATTTGTAATTTCGATACTTATACACGCACTATTTTTTACGATTCCGGTTTCGGTTGCCGTACAGGAAAAGGTTAATGATATTGAATTATTCTTCATACTCGAAGACGCACATAAAAGTATTAGACCTGTGGAAAAGATTACACATATTCCATGTGATGTTAAAAAAGCAGATCCTAAACCCAAGATAATAGAGGAAGTTAAACAGCCTGAAGAAACCCCGGTTCAGGAGGATGATATCGCTGAACCTGTTGAAAGGTTAAGGGCAGAAACTTTGCAAACCGGATCAGAAATCTCCCGGCCTCTTGAAACAAGGACAACTTCGACTATCCAAACAGCGACTGTACCTGATTCTTCAGAACCTATTGATACAGAATTTGGATCTGTAATAGCCCCTTCTTTTTTACACAGGGAAATGCCAGCATATCCGATATTTGCTCGGAGAATCGGGAAGGAGGGCAGGGTTGTCCTGCGGCTCACAATCGATAAAAAAGGAGACTTATTGGACGTTGAGGTAGTGGAGAGAGCAGGCTACGGATTTACCGAGGCTGCCATAGCAGCAGTGAAAAAATCGACCTTTCGGCCTGCAAAAAAGAACGGTAATCCGGTGGCATCACGTGCGCTTTTGCCGGTAAGATTCACACTACGGAGGTAACATGTTTGATTTTTTCTTAAAAGGCGGTTTATTAATGTATCCTATTCTGCTTTGTTCTCTTATAGGGCTTACAATTTTAATCAACAAGTTTATTCAGTATAAAAAGATATTAAAAAGTGTCGGAAGGCATCTAACAGAAGTCCTGAAAGAAAAACCTGCCATTTTAGAACCTTTAATAGAAGGAGTAGAAAATGGATGCAATGAACAGGAACTGTCTGTAATAGGGACAAAACAGATAAGAGGAATCGAGAAGGGATTGAGCTGGCTTGGACTTATTGCAACTATAGCTCCTCTCCTTGGCCTGACAGGAACAGTTACAGGTATGATAAAGGCTTTTATGGTTATTTCAAACAGCACAAGCGTAAACCCCTCAATGCTCGCAGGTGGCATCTGGGAAGCGCTTATAACCACAGCAGCAGGTTTGCTCGTTGCAATCCCCATTCACATAGGACATCATTACCTCGAGAAACAGGCAGATGATATAGCCTTTATCCTGAGAGAAATAACCACAGGTCTCTTTATGAGGAGAAAGAATGGACTTTGAGAGAAGAAGACATGACCATACCCATCTTAACATTGCTCCGTTAGTGGATGTAGTATTTCTTCTTCTTCTCTTTTTCATGCTTACCTCTCATTTAATACAGGAGCCAGCAATCAGGATCAAACTTCCTGAATCACAGACTGCGGAAGCAATGAAAGAATCTGTCAAAACAGTGCTTATAACAAAAAAAGGCGAGATTTATTTCATGGACAGAAGGGTGGATCTGAAAAACCTCAGGGTAATGATAAAAGAGAATTTTGTCAATACAAAAAATGAATTTTTACGAATAAAAGCAGACCAGGATGTAAATGTTGGCCTTTTGATAAGTGTAATCGATGAAGTGAGGCTTTCAGGAGTTAAAAATTTCAGTATCATGACAGAGAGAAAATAGAATTAGTATGTTGCTGAAAAAAATTATTTTGGCTATTATATTTTTATGAAGCGGGTTTTATGCCTACTTATTTTCATTTCTCTCTGCTCCCCTGTTTGTGCGCAAGAGTCAGACGGAAGGGCTTTCCTTAAAAAAGGTAAAAATCAACTTGATAACGGAAAATACGAAGATGCAATAGCCAGTTTATCCAGGGCAGAAAAAGAATTTCCTGTCCTTGGCGACTATGCCTTATTATGGCTTTCATATGCATATCACGAGACCGGTAATCATAAAGAATCCATCGGGACAATTCGTACTCTTCTCAATAATTACCCTCAATCACCACTTTTGAGAAAGGCTCGCTCTATAGAGATCGAAGAAGCTGTGAAGGTTTCGGAAGAGGATATCGAACAATTATTCAAATCGTATTTGAATGATTATCCAAAAGATACAGAAATTAAATACATATATGCCAAATGGCTTAAACAAAAAGGTAAAACAGATAATGCCATGGTAATCTTTAAGGATATTTATATAGAGGCAGGTCTCTTCTCAGATGTTGCTTACAGCGAGTTGGTTTGTTCTGACATAAGTGTGGAAGACATGGTTAGAAGATCCTCTAACCTCATAAATAAGATGGATTATAAAGGTGCAGAGGCCCTTTTAAGGCATGCAATAGGAGAGGATGACGGACGTTTGAAAAAGGAAATTTTGAAACACCTCGGACTTGCCCTTTTCAGACAAAAGAGATATATGGAGGCTGCAGAGGTATATAAAGAAGCTCAGGAAAGATACTGGGAGATAAGGTCACTCTATCGTGCGGGTAAGAAAGAATCAGTAAATTCGGTACTTCATGAACTCTTTAATATGGGAGACAGAAGAGTAAGTTCTATACTTGTGGCGATTGCAGCCGATAAAAGAAGAGAGGGTAATATCAAGGATAGCATAGATATTTATCAGAAAGTGATGGAGAAATATCCTGCAGAAAAAGAAGATGCACTCTGGGGCATGGGGTGGACATATTTTCTTACAGGGGACTACAAAAAGGCATCCGAGATTTTCACAGATTTATATAATAATTACAACGATACCAAATACTTATACTGGAGTATCCGTAGTCTTGGAGAAAACGGAGATGATATAAAAAAAATATATCCTGCAATTTTAGAAAAAGAGGTCAATTTTTACAGTATTATGTCGTATGCAAGGGCTAAATCATCCATTGAACAATCTGATACAGGCGCAATACCCGATCTTTTCAAGAACATTATGCCTGTTAAAGTTATTCAGATTACACCCCGAAAAATAGACAGGGTAGAGGTCCTTCTTGATCTTGGTTTCTCAAATGAGGCTATATCAGAGCTCATTTATGTTTCTAAACATACTAATTCAATAGAAGATATTTACTATATCTGCTCGAAGTTTAAAGAACTGAGGGAATATAAACATTCCGTCAGGTTGGCTTCAAGAGCTATGCATATTGAAGGATTACACCAATTTTTATACCCGTTAGCATATAAGGATAACATTGTAAATATTGCAGGAAAATACGGTGTTGATCCGTTTCTGGTTATTTCCATTATAAGGGAAGAGAGCAGGTTTGATCCCGGTGCCAGGTCTATTGCCGGGGCTCTCGGTCTCATGCAGCTTATGCCCGTTACAGCACACCGTATTGATCGCAAATTAAAACTGGGAATAAATAATTCAAATGACATACTTGATATTAAAAATAATCTTTATGTTGGTATCTATTACCTGAGTAATCTGGTTACGGAATTTGGTTCTTATACTTATGCTATTGCTGCATATAATGCCGGCGAAGAGACAGTGAGAAGGTGGCTGAAAAGTGGAAATTATAAATCCGTAGACGAATTTATTGAAGACATACCTTATAACGAAACCAGGAAATATGTAAAAAGGGTCATAACCACTTTTTTTGAATATAAACGTCTTTCCGCAACAGGAGACGGCCTGATAGAAATCCCCCTTGAAAAATTGTAGACTTTAAATCAGATATTCTGTTATTTTATGAACGATGGTTTCGCAGAAGACCCTCTTTAATGATGATGATCAACTTATGGATGGACAAAAAGATTTAAAAAAGGAGGTCATGCCATTGGAAAAACTTAAAAGTCTTGAAGATAAAATTGCAACTGCAATCGAGAAGGTCAAGACCCTTAAGGAAGAAAAGGCAGTTACCGAGAGGAGGCTAAGGGATCTCGAAGAGCTGCTGAACGAAAAAAATGAGGAGATTGAACAGTTGAGAACAGAAAAGAATCTTATAAAAAGTCAGCTCGAATCGCTCCTCAATGAAATTGAAAGACTCGAATTAGATTAAAAAGGCATGGGAAGCATTGAAGTCTATATTTTAGGCCAGAAATATACAATAAAAGGCGATGCACCCGAAGAATATATCATGGAACTTGCTTCTTATGTAGATAAAAAATTAAAGGAAGTCTATAACATCTCACCTAATATAACGCCTGTCAAGGCGTCTATCCTCGCTGCATTCGATATCGCAGATGAATTGTTCAGACTCAGGAATGAGCAGGAAGAACTGGCAAAACATATTGAGGAGAAGACAAACAGGCTGTCAGCCTTATTCGAATGAAGCCTGCGCCATCAGGCTAAATAAAGCAGAAATAATCCGGGTTAGTTAGAACTTAAGATAGTTTTCAGGATATCGGATCTTGAAATAATCCCCACAAGATGTAGCCCATCCGTTACAGGTATTCTAAGTATGCCATTCTCAAGCATAATATCTAAAACATGAATCAGTGGTGTGTTAACATCAACAGTAATCGGATTCTTTTGCATTACATCTTCTGCTGTAAGTTTTAAAAGGTCTTTTTCCTCCCGAACTTGATTTAAAAGGTCATGTTCGGTGACGACACCGATGACCCTTCCTTTATCATCTGTAATTGGCATTCCGCTGAAAAGACCCGACACCAACTGCATGGCAATATCTTTTGCGGGGTCATTTTTCTTTGCAGAAGTAACATTTCTTTTCATAATGTCAGTTGCTTTTAAATTTTTTATCTCCATCTCTCCCTCACTTATTTTTCTTGAAGACCTTATTAATGTTAGTTAAAAGTTTTAAAAAAAGTTTAATCCGGATTATCATTAATTAAGATTATACATGAAATATCTGAAAATACTAAAAATAAGAATAATTTTATACAATCCCTAATTTATCTGACAAAATTGTTCTTTTTTAATTTTTCCCTTGACAGGTTACTTCTAGCGAAATATTATTAACTACTATAGTAGATAATAATGGAAAAAATTATATCTGAACTTATGCAACTCGGCCTTTCAGAATACGAAGCAAAGGCGTATCTTTCATTGCTCAGGGAAAATCCATCTACTGCGTATGAGATAGGAAAAGATTCAGGAATTCCTACTTCAAAGGTATATGAGGTCTTGAAAAAGCTTATCGAAAAGGGAATTATCTCTATTATCGATGATGGAAAGAAGAAACACTATGTGCCCCTGGCACCGGATGAATTTCTTAACAAACAAAAGAGCATTACAGATAGCATTATTGATTCACTGAGGACCGAAATTTCGAATGTTAGGGGAATGAAAGATTTCTCACATATATGTACCATTTATGAATATGAGTATTTAATGGATAGAATCAGACGGATGATTGGGGAGGCATCAAGAACAATACTTCTTTCTATCTGGAAAGAGGAATTTGAAAAAATCGAGGAGAAACTTCGTGATGCATTAGGGCGAAAGGTCAGGGTAGCGATTGTACATTTTGGGCAACCGGGTATAAAGATAGGCCAGATGTATCCCCATCCTGTCGAACATTCAATTTATCAGGAAAAAGTGGGCAGAGGGATTGTGATTGTTACAGATTCCCGGAAGGTCCTGGCAGGAAATATTTTCAAATTCAACAGGGTAGAAGGTGCGTGGAGCATGAACAGAGGCTTTGTGACTCTCGCTGAAGATTATATCAAACATGATATATACATTATGAAAATTGTGAGACGCTTTGACAGGGTTCTCAAGGAGAAGTTCGGCCTGAAGTATGAGAAATTAAGGGACATATTTACAGATAATTAGTTGAACATGTTTATTAAATATTTTTGGGTTAGATATGGAGCATCCATCTCGTGGTATGATAATCAGTATGCGTTTTATTGCTGACCTCCATATTCATTCAAAGTATTCCAGGGCAACAAGTAAAGACATGTCTCCTGAAAGTATCTGGAGATGGGCGCAGTTAAAAGGTATTGCAGTAATAGGAACAGGCGACTTTACACATCCAAAATGGTTCAAAGAACTGCAGGAAAAACTTGAACCATCAGTAAATGGACTTTTCAGGCTGAAAGGCAATTTTAAAAGCAATGATATTCCTGAATCGTGTAGGACTGAAGTGTTTTTCCTCCTTTCTGCTGAAATAAGTTGCATATATAGCAAAAACGGGAAGACCCGTAAAATACATTCTATTGTTTTCGTTCCTGATTTTGATGACGCCGCAAGGTTAAATATTACCCTTTCAAAGATAGGCAATCTCAATGCTGACGGTAGGCCTATACTGGGAATCGATGCAAAGGAACTTTTGAAAATTGTAAATGATTTATCACATAATTCCCTGCTTGTACCTGCACATGCATGGACACCGCATTTTTCTGTTTTCGGAGCAGAATCAGGCTTTGATTCACTTGAAGAATGTTTTGAGGATTTGACCCCGCATATTTATGCTATAGAAACAGGTCTATCTTCAGACCCGGCAATGAACTGGAGACTTTCATCTCTTGACAGGATTACACTTATATCCAATTCCGATGCACATTCACCATCAAAGATAGGGAGGGAAGCAAACATATTAGATACCGATCTAACTTACAATTCCATAACATCTGCCATTAAAACGAAAAAAGGTTTTCTTGGAACAATAGAATTTTTCCCTGAAGAAGGGAAATATCATTATGACGGGCACAGATTTTGCCGAGTCAGCCTCTCCCCAAAAGAAACAATTAAACATAACTATCTATGTCCTGTATGTGGCAAGAGAGTTACCGTAGGTGTAATGCACAGGGTTGAAAAACTTGCCGACAGAGAGAATGGCTTTAAACCCGCGGGTGCACCATCTTTTTATTCCATAATCCCGTTGCCAGAAATCCTTGCAGAAGCATTAAAAGTAGGTGTAAACAGCAAAACAGTGGGAAGCTCATATAATAATCTGGTTCAGAAACTTGGCAGTGAATTTAAAATCCTCGTGGATGTATCTCTTGAAGAGATAGAAAAGGCAAGTTCTCCCCTCATCAAAGAAGCCATCTCCCGTATGCGTGCCGGTAATGTTTTTATTGCACCCGGTTATGATGGAGAATATGGAAAGATAAGAATTTTCGAGCCTGTCGAGAGGAAAGAGATCAATGGCCAGGCAACGCTCTTTTGAGATGATTCTTCATGGCTTAAATGAATCTCAAAAGAAAGCAGTAATGATGACTGAAGGGTCTGTGATGATTATTGCAGGACCGGGTACGGGGAAGACTTTAACATTAACACGGAGAATCGCTTACTTAATTCATAAAGGTGTCAGGCCTGAAAATATTTTAGCAGTCACTTTTACAAATCGAGCAGCGCAGGAAATGCGGGAGCGAACGGAGGCGTTATTAGGAAATAAAGCCAGAAAAGTTTTTATCGGTACGTTCCATTATCTTGGCCTGAGGATTATTCAAGACATATATTCAAGCAGCTTCGTAATCTATGACAGAGATGAACAGGCGAGTCTTTTAAAAAAACTCTTTAAGAATTCAGATTTTAAAGTCCAGCAATTAGTTGAAAAAATATCAAAGATAAAGAATTTAATAAAAGAAGCAGATGATGGAGTAAAGGAGATTTATAAAAAATATCAATCAGCAATGATAAAAAACAATGCCATTGATTTTGATGACCTCATACTCAAACCAATAGATATATTCAGGAATAATGAAGTCCCGGAAAAATATAAAAATATGTTCGAATACGTCATGGTAGACGAATATCAGGACATAAACCCGGCACAGTATAAATTGATGAAACTTCTTGCACATGAAATGGCTAATCTCTGTGTAATCGGTGATTCAGACCAGTCAATTTATGCTTTCAGAGGAGCCGATATCACAAACTTCCTGAACTTTGAGAAAGATTTTAAGAATGCACAGAGAATTACCCTGAAGGACAATTATCGGTCAACAGGTTTTTATATGGACAGAGACATATTCAATCGCCGTCTTCTTTTATCAGCGAGATTCCTGATAAATTTATTGAGAGAAAAATTATACAGGACAGAATAAAAAAGAAGAAAAGGGGCGGGCAGACAGGGTTATTTAAAAATTTAGAGTGTTGATTTACACCACTCCCTTGCATTCTGGAACATCTTGAACCACGGGGAGGCTTCGAGGGTTTTTTTCCATTCCCCCGGAATATAGGCCCATTGCCATTTCAGGAATGTTCTTTCGGGATGCGGCATCATGGCGAGATGTCTGCCATCCGGCGAACTGAGTGCTGTAATGCCTGAAGGAGAGCCGTTGGGATTGAAGGGATATTTTTCAGTAAATTCTCCATTATCATCAACAAACCTCAGAGGAGCAAGATTTTTTCTTAACACTTCTTCCTGTATTTTACTGTCAGGGAAATTAAGCCTTCCTTCACCATGTGCTACCCATACTCCTAAAGTAGAGCCTCCCATGCCCTTCAGCATGATGGCAGGACCAGGTAATATTTTTACTGTTGAAAAACGTGATTCAAACCTGCCGGATATGTTCTGTATGAACCTCGGCTGAAATCTGTCCGGGATTCCACTCCACGGCACCCATCCAAGGAGCGCCATTAGCTGACAGCCGTTACATACACCAAGACTGAAAGTATCAGGCCTTTCATAAAAACTCTGGAATTGTTCGTAAAGTTTTTTATTGAACCTTATCACTCCGGCCCAGCCTTTTGCAGAATCGAGGACGTCTGCATAACTGAATCCTCCTACAAAGGCGATACCCCTGAAATCATCGAGGTTTATTCTTTCTTCAAGCATGTCTGTCATCATTACATCCCAGACTTCAAACCCTGCCTGATAAAAGGCGGATGTCATTTCGCGGTCGCCATTGCTTCCTTCTTCACGGATAATGGCTATTTTCGGCTTAACATCCGTTAATCCCCCCTTGCCCCCCTTTAGTAAAGGGGGGGTGGGGGGATTTTTAGGGGAAAATGTCAGTACATATTGAGGTCCCTTCCTGTCAAAATTTACGGCTCTTTCTTCATCAACACATTCCGGATTTGCCTGGAGCATGTCTAAGTGATAGCTCGTATCTTCCCATATAGCCCTGAGAACTCTCATATCTTCTTTCATAATCAATTCATTATTTATACTTATTTTGATTGTCTGTTCTTTAGTAGTACTGCCAATGATTTGGTAAGGGATATTGTATTTTTGCAGTTTGGATATTATCTGTTCTTCTTTTTCAGCAAGATATTCGGTTACCAGTCCTAATTCTTCAGAGAATAATATAGACAGAAGTTGAGAAGTTGAGAGGTTATGAAGTTTAGATTTCTTATCTTCCGAGCTTCTTATCTTCTTAACTTCTATGTTAATTTTAATTCCGCAATTACCTCCAAATGCCATTTCGAGCAGGGTTGTTATCAATCCTCCGTCACTTCTGTCATGGCCCGACAGGATTAAATCCTCTGAAATAATTTCCTGTATAGCATTAAATACGTGCTTGAAAAGGTCTTGGTCATCGAGGTCGGGTGCTTCATTACCGAGTTGACCGTAAACATGTGCTAATGCAGTTCCTCCCATCCTGTATTTACCTTTTCCGAGATCAATATAAAGCAATCTGCTCTCACCAGGTCTTTTTAAATCGGGTGTTATAACCTTTGCAATATCAGGACATGTTACGTATGCAGAGATAACAAGAGTGCCTGGTGATTTAACTATCTCTGTCCTGCCTGATGGATCAACAATCTTTGCAGCCATCGATAGACTATCCTTACCCCCGTCAATGGCCATTCCGAATTTAACAAGGATATCTCTCAATGCTATTGCAGCATCATACAATCTGGCGCCTTCACCTGCAAGCTTGACAGCCCACATCCAGTTCCCTGAACATTTAATGTCTTCCAATGAACTTACCTTCGCCCATACTATATTCGTGAGCGATTCTCCTACACTCATTCTTGCCATCGCCCCGGGGCTTATCAAACCTTTTATTGGTTGTTCACCAATGGAAATAGCTGCACCTGTCAAACTAAAATGACTCTGACTAATTACGGCAACATTCGATAGAGTCAATTGAAGAGGGCCGGTACACTGTTGTTGAGCAACAAGACCTGTAACCGACCTATCGACTTTATTGGTCAGAAATCTTTTTGAACCAACTGAAATGAGGCGAAGTACACGATTAAGGGCTTCTTTAAATGTTAAATCTTCTGGTAATTTTAAAGCTTCGAGTTTTGGTTTTATTCTTTCGGACATAAAGATCTTCTGCGGCATATCACCAAGAACTTTTGAAAGATCGAGATTCACAGGCGTGCTACCATCTGTTTCATCGTGAAGAACTATATATCCGTCTCCAGTAATTTCACCAATTACCGCGCAGGGAACTTTCTCCCTCTTACAGACAGATAGGAATTCTTCCTCTCTTTCAGGTTTTATGAGTAAAGCGTCCTGTTCCTGATATTCAGCGCCCCATATCTCGAGTACCGAAAGGGTATTGTCACCGAGCTGGATATTTCTTATCTCGATCTTTGCTCCAGCAGGATAAATTATCTCTTTAACTACATTACAGTTACCTCCCGCCCCCTGGTCATGGATGCTTACGATAGGATTATCATCTCCCATTTCTACACAAGCCCTTATGACCCTGTTAACCTTCTGCTCCATCTCTGCGTCACCACGCTGTACAGCATTGAAGTCAAGCTCTTCTATGTTTTCTCCCAGTATCAAGCTCGATGCAGCACCGCCGCCCATTCCGATTCTGTAAGCAGGACCACCGATCTTAACAACGAACATCCCTTTTTGAGGCTCTCCCTTTTCAATATGTCTGTCATCTATCTGGCCGACACCGCCGGTAAACATTATGGGTTTTACCCATTCCCTCCTTTCGCCATCTGGGAGTCTCATCCCGAAAGACCTTGTAAAACCCTGTATTACAGGCTCGCCAAATTTATTCCCATAATCTGATGCACCATTGCTTGCTTCTATCTCTATCTGTAAGGGGGTTGCAAGGTTTTTGGGGTATTCGAAAGACAGATCCTCCCAGGGCAGGTAATAGCCGGGTATATGAAGATTGCCGACGCAATAGGCTGCAGTACCCGCTATCACCAGGCTACCCCTTCCGGTTGCATGAATATCTCTTATCCTTCCCCCTGTGCCTGTTTCTGCTCCGGGGAAAGGTGCTACACCGGTAGGAAAATTATGTGTTTCGGCTGTGAAGATTATGTAGTAATCCAATATTTCTTTTTTAAATCGTGATGGTTTTCCGGATTTTTCCGGAATGATTGTAAATATTTTATATCCGCGTATCGCACTTGAGTTGTCTTTAAAAGCGATGACGCTGTTATTAGGATTAGTCTTTAATGGATACTTAATTATTTCCATGAGCGTCTGGGGCATTTCCTCTACGTCAATTATCAATCTTCCCTTGAAGAACCAGTGTCTTGAATGCTCGCTGTTTGACTGACCGAGGTCAAAATATTCTGCATTCGTGGGATTTCGATGCATTTCATTAACAAACAGGTTGTAATAATAATCTATGTCCCATTCATCGAGCCCGAGTCCCATTTCGGTGTTTATCTTTCTGAGAGTATTTTTCCCTTCCTCAATTAATGGAACAATGCAAACCGGCTCTGGGTTTATACCTGTTTCGAAGGTCGAAAGAGGTTCTGGATATTGGCATTCAGTCATTCGGTCGTGAATCAAGTCCAAAAAAGGTTGAAGGTTGAAGGTTGAAGGTTGAAGGGATGATAACTTACCCCCCCCTTTCCCCCCCTTATTAAGGGGGGGATTGAGGAGGGGTGACTGATGACTTATGACTAATTTATATCTCCTCGACCGCTCAATCCGTGTAATCTTTTTAATTCCGCAAGCATGACATACTGACACCGCATTTGTAGACCATGCTGTTGTGAAGTTCATGCGGGGGCCAACCTCAAGAAGACGGTAACGAGTGACAGGTGACGAGTGACGGGTAAAAAGACCTTCACCCCCTCCCTCACCCTCCCCCCTCGAGGGGGAGGGGGGGATGTATTCTGAATTATGCGTTAGAAAACTTCTATCGCCAAAATTCTCCGGCTCAAAGGTTTCTGCCAGAAGCCATCGGAGGATATTCAACTCCTCCCCTGTAAGTGGATGTGAAGTCTCAACATTAAAACAGTATTCTGTTTCTATCTCGAGAATATCAGGCGATATTTTCTGTTTCGCAATCGATAACAGTCCGTTTGTCTTTGGCTGCGTAAGGGCTGGTTTTCGATAAAAATGCAATAGACTCATTGAATATTTATTTTAGCAGAAATGGAGAATCAAAAAAGTCTCAATACAAAGCTGATTATTTCCCAAAAATTCTGGTGAATATGTAATCTACATTCTTGAGATAATATTCGAGGTCGAAGATGTCCGTGATCTCTTTTGATGTGAGGTATTCCTTAACTTCTTTATCCTTCAAAAGCAATCTCTTGAACGCAATTCCCTTTTTCCAGCTTGCCATTGCGTTTCTCTGCACGATATCGTAGGCAGCATCACGGCTGAGGCCTTTGTCTATAAGTGCAAGCATTACCCTCTGAGAATTATAGAGACCATAACTTTTCGCCATATTTTCTTTCATCTTCTTCGGGTATACGTGCAGCCCATCTAAAATTCCTTTAAGCCTGTTGAGCATATAATCAACGAGTATTGTACTGTCTGGGATGATCACCCGTTCAACAGAAGAGTGTGAAATGTCTCTTTCGTGCCATAAGGCAATATTTTCAATTGATGCAAGTGCATTTGTCCTAACGAGTCTTGCAAGCCCGGAGAGATTTTCACAACCCACTGGATTCCGTTTGTGAGGCATTGCGGATGATCCCCTCTGCCCTGCTACAAAAGGTTCTTCCACCTCCATGACTTCTGTCCTTTGAAGATGTCTTATTTCAATTGCTATTTTGTCAATGGAAGCTGCTATTAGTGCAAGCGTTGTAAGATATTCAGCATGTCTGTCCCGCTGGACTACCTGTGTGGCAACAGGCTCAGGTTTAAGGCCGAGCTTCTTGCATACTCTCTCTTCAATATCTGGCGGGATGTTCGAAAATGTGCCAACAGCACCTGAAAGCTTCCCGATGCTTATAATATCCTTAGCATGTCTCATCCTAAATAAGTTCCTTCTCATATCTTCATGCCAGAGTGCGCATTTGAGACCGAACGTTGTTGGTTCGGCGTGAACACCATGACTTCTACCGATCATGGGGGTATCTTTGTATTTATAGGCCTGTGCTTTTATAACATCCATAAGTCCTTTAATATCTTTGATAATAAGGTCAGCAGCTTCTTTCAACTGTAGGGCTAACGCTGTATCGAGAATGTCTGATGACGTCAGTCCTTTGTGTATAAATCTTGACTCAGACCCTATATGATGAGCTACTGATGTAAGAAATGCGATTACGTCGTGTTTTACAACCTTTTCTATCTTGGCGATCTCCTTTATGTCAAAATCCGCCTTTTTCTTTATGACCTTCAGTACATCTACGGGTATTTCCCCGAGTTCCGCCCATGCCTCACAGACCGCGATCTCGACATCGAGCCATTTCTGATATTTATTCTCAAGATTCCACAACTTTCCCATTTCAGGGCGTGTATAACGTGGTATCATATTTCTCCTTTCAAAAAATTTTGTTATATTCTACCACCCTATCCCCTTGCAAAAAAAGATATTTTTATGTTAATCTTTTCTTCCTGAAAGATAGCTTTTTTCTTTCAGAAATACATCATTTTGCCTCTGTGCGCCAATATGGTGATATCACGAGTAAACAGAGGAAAATACAGGAGGAGAAAAAAGAACATGATAGCTGCAATGAAAGAACTGCTTGAGGCTGGTGTACATTTTGGTCATCAGGTGAAAAGATGGCATCCCAAGATGAAGAAGTATATCTTTGGAGAAAGGAACGGTATCTATATAATCGACCTCCAGAAAACAGTAAAGGGGCTTGAGGATGCTTATAATTTCATAAAAAATGTTGCTATGACGGGTGCTCCGACACTCTTTGTAGGGACAAAAAAACAGTCACAGGACGCCATACAGGAAGAATCGACAAGGGCTGGCGCATACTACGTAAATCACCGCTGGCTCGGTGGAATGCTCACTAATTTTTCAACTATAAAGAAAAGCATCGAGAAGTTAAAAAAGATTGAGACAATGAAAGAGGATGGAACGCTCGATCTCCTTACAAAAAAAGAAGCAGCTGCAATAGAGAAAGAAGGGGGCAAGCTTGATAAATACCTTTCAGGCATTAAAGAAATGCCCGGCCTTCCGGGGGCTCTTTTTATAGTAGACCCGAAAAAGGAGAGAATTGCTGTGGCCGAGGCAAAGAAGCTTTCTATTCCCATAGTCGCAATAGTTGATACAAACTGTGACCCCGATGAGATTGATTATGTCATTCCCGGCAATGATGATGCCATAAGAGCTATAAAATTGATCACCTCCAGGATAGCAGATGCGGTAATAGAAGGCAAGGAGGCCCTGTCAAAGAGCATAGCAGAAGAGGAAGAAAAATTGAGTGTTGAAGAGAAAATCCAGCAGGAAGAAGCAGAGGTGTCAGAATGACAAGTATAACTATAGATATGATTAAAGACCTAAGAGAAAAAACAGGCGCAGGGATGATGGAATGCAAGAGGGCACTTACTGAAAGTAATGGAGATTTAGAAAAGGCTTTAGACATACTCAGGCAGAAAGGCCTTGCGAGTGCTTTAAAGAAATCAGGCCGGAAAGCCTCAGAAGGCTTGATAGAGTCTTATATACACATGGGTAAATTAGGAACGTTAGTTGAGGTTAACTGCGAGACCGACTTTGTTGCAAGGACTGAAGATTTTAAGGAGCTTGCAAAAGACATCGCCATGCAAATAGCAGCTTCTAATCCACAATATCTGACAAGAGAAGACGTTCCTCAAGAAATAATAGAACGGGAAAAGGAGATATACAGGGCACAGGTTGCTGACAAACCTCCGCATGTTGTTGAAAAGATTATTGAAGGAAAACTCGAAAAATTTTTCACGGATACCTGTCTTCTGGATCAGATATTTATAAAAGACCCTGAACAGAAAAAAAGTATCAAAGGTATTGTTACCGAGAAGATAGCAAAATTGGGTGAGAATATCGTTATAAGGAGATTCGCCAGATTCCAGCTTGGAGAAATAGTCACAGGATAAATTAACTTGAAATACAAAAGGATACTCCTTAAAATTAGCGGTGAAGCTATGATGGGAGACCAGGGGTACGGAGTCGATCCGGCCACTGTTGACTTTATAGCAAAAGAGATAAAGGAAGCTGTTTCAATGGGGAGTGAGTTAGCAATAGTAATAGGTGGGGGTAACATCTTCCGGGGAGTAGAGGCGAGCGTTAAAGGCATCGAGAGGGCATCTGCAGATTATATGGGCATGCTTGCCACTGTAATAAATGCCCTTGCTCTTCAGAATTACCTCGAAAAATACAGCATTCCAACCAGGGTTCAGTCAGCCATTGAGATGAAAGAACTCGCAGAGCCTTATATTAGAAGGAAGGCAATAAGACATCTTGAAAAAGGAAGAACCGTAATCTTTGCAGCTGGCACAGGGAATCCTTATTTTACAACTGATACAGCTGCATCCCTCAGGGCTATGGAGATTAGTGCAGATGTTATTTTAAAAGCGACAAAGGTTGACGGAGTTTACTCATCTGACCCTTTTAAAGACCCTTCTGCAAAAAAATATAACACTCTCTCTTATATCGATGTGCTGAAAAAAGGACTCAGTGTTATGGATTCGACTGCCATATCATTATGTATGGACAACAATCTTCCAATTGTGGTATTTAACTTGAAAGGGAAAGGCAATATAAGAAAAATTATAGAGGGTAAAAAAATTGGAACCCTTATAAGGGGGGACAATGGAACAAGAACTAAAAAGAGACATTAACGCTCGAATGACCCGTACTATTGATGCCCTGAAAAAAGAATTCGCTTCTGTCAGGACGGGCAGGGCATCACTGGCACTTCTTGATGAAATTATGGTTAATTATTATGATACTTTGACACCTCTTCAGCAGTTAGCAAGTATGAGTATCCCCGATAGCAAGCAGATTGCAATACAGTCATGGGATCCAAAAATAATACCTGACATTGAGAAAGCTATTCTTAAATCAGACCTCGGTCTTACACCGATAAACGATGGCAGAATGATCAGAATAAATATTCCTCCCCTTACTGAGGAGAGGAGGAAGCAGCTAGTAAAAGCCGTCAGGAAAAAGGCTGAAGAGGCAAAAGTTGCTATCAGGAATATCAGAAGGGATATAATTGATGAGCTCAAGAAGATCGAGAAACAGAAACACCTCAGTGAAGATGATGTGAAGAGGTCTCTGGATGAAATACAAAAAATTACAGATTCATTCATACGCAAAGTGGATGAAATCTTAGGCAACAAGGAAAAAGAGATAATGGAGGTTTAAGATAACAAACAGTAATTTCATCCTGAAAGTAACAGATGCGAAATTGACAGATATGCAGAAGGCGCCGCAGGCTGCAGGGATAAAGGTCAGAAGCATTATAGAGATATTCAGGGAGGAAGAAAAATCAGAGGAAACTCAAATAAAAGAAGGTAAGTAATGCCGGCTAAAAAAATTAAAAAGAGAAAAACAGAAAAGAAACATAAAAAAATATCTCCAAAAGCAAAGCCAGAAGCAAAGAAAGTTGCTCTCAGAACAGAATCGAAGACTGGCAAAAAAAAGAAGAAGATAACAACTAAAAAAACTGTTTCCAAAAAGCCCGCGGTCAAGAAGACCACCAAGCCGGAAAAACCTTTTAAAAAGAAGACAACTATTAAACCTGTAACTGGGCCTTTAACTGCCAGCAAATTGCCGGCTAAAAAAGCAGAAGACGAAAGGAAGGCAACTTTAAGAAAGGCGCTAATTAAGAAGAGGGAAGAGATCCTTAAAGAAGCAAAAGAGGAGATATCCAAATACATAAAAGGTGAGAAAAAACAGCTTGTTGACACAGCTCTTGACGATGGAGACTGGTCGGTTGTTGATCTTTCTGAAGATATAAGCTTAAAACAGTTAAGTACACATCGGGAAAATCTTCAGAAGATAGACGAAGCCCTGAGGAAACTCAATGAGGGCACCTACGGGATATGCGAGGACTGTGGAGAGGAGATAAATGAAGAAAGACTTAAAGTCCTTCCATTTGCTATATACTGCATTGACTGTCAGGAAAGAAGAGAACAACTCGAAGAACTGGAGAGAAAAGAAAGATTAGGCTAACTTCCTAACTCCTTCATTAACGCGGCAGGGATCTTTTATATACCTCGTCCAGTATTTCCTTTGCACCTCTTGAGAGTATATCTTCTGCCATTTTAATCCCAAGGAATTCTGCCTGTTCCGGATTACCCTCTATATGACTTCTTATAATCTTTTCACCATTCAGACTTCCCACAAGTCCGTCCATGATAAGCACAGAGCGGTCATTGGTCACTGGACATTGGTCACCGGACTTTAACAATGACGAATGACTATTGACTCTTGACTCTTTCCCGATGATTCTTGCATATGCTGCAATTGGAACCTGACAACCACCTTCTAATCTCTTCAAGAAAGCCCTTTCTGCCTTTACACATTTAAAAGTCTCGGGGTGATTCAGCGGTGCGATAAGCTTATTGACAAACTCGTAATCAATCCTGCACTCAACACCTATTGCTCCCTGCCCTATAGCCGGGAGGCTCACCTCGAAGGGGAACAGTTCTGTTATCCTGTTTTCCAGTCCGAGCCTTTTTACGCCTGCAGCAGCCAGTATTATTGCGTCAAACTGACCTTCGTCAAGTTTTCTGAGTCTTGTGTCAAGGTTTCCTCTAAGGTTTTTGATCTTTAAATCAGGTCTAATATTAAGCAACTGGCATGAACGTCTCAGACTGCTTGTGCCTATCCTCGCACCATGTGGCAAAGTAAATAGTAAAGAACGATGAGTTCCAAATCCCCCCTCGCCCACCTTTTTGCCCCCCCCTGATTCCCCCCTTGTCAAGGGGGGAATCAGGGGGGTGGGGGGATTTGACCTCTTACTTAAGATTAATGCATCTCTGGGGTCCTCTCTCTTGCATACCGCTGCAAGGTGAAGGCCGTCAGGGAATTCTGTTGGCACATCCTTCATACTGTGAACAGCTATATCTATATTATGTCTTAGAAGCGACTCTTCTATTTCCTTAACAAAAAGGCCCTTGCCTCCAGCCGCTGCAAGGGGAACATCCAGAATTTTATCGCCCGTAGTTTTTATTTTCACAAGTTCAATCTCAAATTCAGGATAAAGTATTTCCAGTTCGGCCTTGACCCATTCCGCCTGCCAGAGAGCGAGTTTGCTGCCACGAGTACCAATAAATATTCTATTTTTCTTCAATTTTTTCACTGTCAATTCCGTAGAGTTTTCTTATTATTGCAACCATGGAGTCCTTGTCTTCAGAGCCGTCCTTTAATGCTACGGTAGGAGGATGAATGAGTTTATTTACTATGGCAGTAGCCATATATTCGATCGCCTCTTTGTCTTTTTCTCCGATACCTGAAATCCTGTTCAGAAGCTTCTCGATTTCCTCTTTCTTAATTTCTTCTGCCTTTTCCCTTAATGCTTTTATGGTAGGTACGGAGTCTAATGAGGCCTGCCATCTGAGAAATGCTGATATCTCTTCTTCTATGATCTTTTCTGCATTTTCTGCCTCTTTCTGCCTCTCAAAAAGGTTTGCATCAACAACACCCTGCAGATCATCAATGTTATAGAGATAGACGTTATCCAGATCATTGATCCCGGGTTCGATATTTCTGGGGACAGAGATGTCAATAATAAAAACCTGCTTTTGCTTTCTATCTTTCATTACCTTCTGCATCTCGTTTTTTGTCAATACATAAGTGGGGGCTCCTGTTGAGCATATGAGGATGTCAGTCCTTATCATTTCTTGAATAAACTCTTCGAACCTTACAGGTCTTCCGCCAAACTCCTTCGCAAGTTCACTTGCACGTTCATATGTCCTGTTTGACACCATAACTTCTTTAACGCCATTACTTATCAAATGTTTTGCTGCAAGTTCGGCCATCTCCCCCGCACCTAAAAGCATGAACGTCCTCTTCGAGAGGTCAGTAAATATCTTTTTAGCGAGTTCGACTGCTGCGAAACTTATAGATACGGCATTTTCAGCTATTTTTGTTTCTGTCCGGATTCTCTTTGCAACAGAAATCGCTTTTTTCAGCAACTTATTGAGGAGAAAGCCTGTTGCCTTTTTTTCAAGGGCGAGTTCAAAAGCATCTTTTAATTGTCCAAGAATCTGCGGCTCGCCAATAATCATAGAGTCAAGGCTGGATGCCACCCTGAAGACATGCCTTACTGCATTTATATCGTCATAAATATAAAGGGCATTATCAAGTGATCTTCTATCTATATTGTGGAATGCTGAAAGGAATGCCTTTATAGATTCTGCTGCTTTATCTACGTCTCTGACGTTGGCATACAGCTCAACCCTGTTACAGGTAGATAAGATGACCGCTTCCTGCACCTCAGGGATTTCTTTAAATGCTGCGAGGCCCTCTTCAAGTTTCGGACCATTAAATGCAAATTTCTCCCTTACATCAACGTCAGCAGTCTTATGGTTAAGCCCTATTACAAATACCTTCATGGAAAAACGTGAAGACCTTTTTCCAGCAGTTTAATGCCAAAAAAAGCGATTAAAATTGTCAAAAAACCTATTATAGATAATATAGCAGCCCTTCTTCCCCTCCAGCCTGCAACGAGCCTGGCATGAAGTACAATTGCATAGATAAACCATGTAATGAGTGACCAGACTTCTCTTGGGTCCCAGTTCCAATAACTACCCCACGCACTTTCCGCCCATAAGGCACCTGTAATTATTGCAAGGGTAAGTAAAGGGAACCCAAAAGTTATCAACTTGTAATTTATTTCATCAAGGGTCTGAAGACTGGCTAATCTTTCAAATAATCCCCCCAGGCGTTTAGATTTGACATAGTGTTCCTGAACGAGATACATGAGACCTATCCCGAATGCCATCGCAAAAGCAGCATTACCGAGAAATGCAAAAACTGCATGGATACCCAGCCAGTAACTCTGCAGTACAGGACTCAAAGGTTTTATCTCTCTTGGAAGCATTGATGACGAGAGCATAAGAACAAATACAATAGGCATGATGAAAGAAGGCAAAAGGCTGATTTTATATCTGAATTCTAATATGAAAAATATTAAGACAATACACCATGAAAAAAATGATGTTGCTTCATGTGGATTTGTTACAGGGATGTGACCGGCAGCTAAATAACGATATACAATACTTGCTGTATGAATGATAAAACCAATCCCTGCAAAGATTATTGTAATTTTTGAGGTGATTTTTGAGCTTTTAAAAAGCTCTGTAATGCTGACAATCGTTGCTGCAAAATAAGAAGTCAGGGCAAGTTCAAATAATATTACCCCCATCAGAAACAACCAAGCTCACAATCCGCAATCTTTATCTTAAGCTCATTAGCAGCCCTGCCGACTTCTTCATACGGAACGGACAGTTCTTCTGCAATTTTTCTTGCAACAGGACATGATAACCTGCCGTTCACAGCTCTTTTTTTAATCTCTTCTTCTATCTTATTTTGCATTTAAAATTAATCCCAGAAAGATCACGAAATATTCGTTTTATATAGAAATATTACACCATTTATCTTCGAAAACTCAATTAAACCTGCAGCAAGCAGGGATTCTGAAGTAAATTCAGAGTGACAAATAAATATGTTTTCGGGATTCTCGGACAGCTTGCGAACTGCAAGGGGATTGTCAAAATTAAAAGAGAAAACGTATAAGTAAAAAGGCTCCTGCAATTGCAGCAAAGCCTGCCAGGACTGCTAAAAACACGATAACGCTCTTCTTTTTTATTGCAGTCCATGCTTTGTCCTGTCTAACCGTGGGTGTCGCTCCATCAATGGCAGTTTTTGGTATGTGAATGTTCTTTATTGTTGATGTGCTGTAGTCTTCCGGATGAGATTTGTTTTTTTTCCTGCGTATTTCCAAAAATTCAGAAAGTTTGAATTCCTTGTATTCAACTTCAATGTCAGGCTGATGTGGTTCTATCTTTTTCCCACAATTTTTACATTCATAGTTTTTATTCAATTCTTTACCACAGTCAGGACATTTCATATATTAAGCTCTTTAAATTTTTAAATTAACTGTTACATTCTAATACCAAGCATCCTAAATTTCAATATAAGATTCAGTCATCACCTTCCAATCGAATAAATCTATAAATTAAATTCCATATTAGGTTAAAATATTCCTATTATGCCATTAATCTTCAAAGATTTTAAAAGTTGTTTAAGATTTATTCTATCATTCTGGCTTGTCCAGAATCTTTCTTCGCTAACAGAAGGATTCCCGACAAGCCCTGTTAGAAAGTTTATTTCTAACAGGGCAAGCGGGAATGACGGCTTAACGTACCAGCCATTGAAACAGGGTTCGCTATGAATATTGAAATTTTAAGGTCTATAGGTCAGAGTCTTTTAAAAAAAATTCCCTCAATTAAAATGACAAAAAAAATTCCTCTCGGTATCGGGGCATCAGGTGATAAAACATACCAGATAGATAGAATAGCAGAAGATACCATTGTTTCTCATCTTGAAAAGTCAGGAGAAGCCTTTACGGTTGTATCAGAAGAGATTGGTGTTAAAGATATCAGAGGTGGGGGCAAAAAGGTATTGATAGACCCTATTGATGGAAGCAGGAATGCAATAGCTGGAATCCCGTTTTATTGTACATCCATAGCTGTTATTGATGGGGATACAATTGGTAATATTGAACTCGCATATATTGTGAATCTTATTAACGGGGATGAATTCTGGGCTGAAAAAGGCAATGGTGCTTTTTTGAAAGGTAAAAAGATAAACACACAGGGAGACGAAGAATTTTATCTTGTTGCATATGAAGCACAGACTCCTCATAAAGATATCCTGCGCATCAGTCCTCTCCTTGCAAAATCCAGAAAAACCAGGTGCCTTGGTGCAACCGCCCTCGACCTCGCATACCTTGCACACGGAGCTATCAGTGTATTTGTTACACCTTCACCTTCAAGGAGTTTTGATTTTGCAGCAGGCTGCCTTATCGTCAGGGAGGCCGGAGGGGTTATTACCGACATTAAAGGCAAAGGGATTGATGCAACAGAGGTCAGTCTCAAAAAATCTACGTCATTGCTAGCTTCAGGGAACAAGAACCTTCACAAAAAAGCATTGAGACTGTTGAATACCTAGATTGGGCGATTTATTATCTCATAATGCCGCTGAGACAGGCGGGACGCCTGTCATGCGGGTTTGAAGGCTCACCTTTCAGGTAGGACAGCCGTCCCGGCTGTCCTTGATTTGTCAGTAGAATCGATCAAATTAGGGAATAAATAAAACCGGCTATTCAATATTTACATCCTGCTTTTATTGAGAGTATCCTGAACTGTAGAAACTTCAACCACAGATGAAGGCTGAATTTCTGTTGAGTAATAATAGGTGAGTATAGCGGCAATGAATGCAAGGCCGAGATATGTTTCAAAAGCATAAGAAATGAGATGAAGAGGGGAGAAAAGGATTGTTCCTATAATCGGTAAAAAACTGAACGGATATTTCAGGAGAATCAAAATAAAGCTTACAAATAAATATCCTCCAAAAAGCAATATATAAAGCCAGAATGCATTGGGATTTCTGATTAAATAATGTATTGACTCCTTAATTGATTTCAAAGGGCCCGTGCCTTTAAAAAGGAGTGAAGCAACTCCATAGATTGTTATTGAAAGCATTCCAAGGATAAAAACCAGTACTATTAATGCTAAAATCAGGGAAAAAAATGTGATTACGAAAAGGGCCGGTGTTGAATCCTTGCTCTTTGCAAATGATATTAAAGCTCCTATGCCACCACCTAGGATACCGAGAAAGAATGCTATAAGAATCATTATAAGTCCAATTGCAAATGTAAAACCTAACAAGCGCGGGAAAAGCCTTTTTGCCTCGTCGAAAAATATGTGTGTGGTAAATTTTTCATTTCTGTCTCTCAGAGACTTTCCGATTACTCCGATTGAACCTGCAAAAATATATAAGCTGAGAATTCCAATCACAATAACATATAAAAGAAAACTGGCGATAACTATGATTAAAAGACCGAAATACCTTGATATAAGTCCGGACGAATTTTCAAAGATGCTCAACATATCCTTTATATCTGTGAATTTTGTAAGATCAATGCCGAACAGGATAAAGGCAATTGCAAATGGGATACCCACTATGACGAAAAATCCGAGACTGCTTATTATTATTAAAATAACCTGTATCACCACGAGCTGCCAGTTTTTGTTAATTAATTTAAAACCATCCTTTATCGACTCAATATAGTTCATTTATATCCTCATTCTCTTTTGAACCATCGACAACGGTTATTTCTTCATAGACTTCTCCATGTAACTCTCTGATAAACCTCGAAGGCCTCAAAAACCCCAGCGCATGCCAGTCCTCAGATATGACTGGATAACAGAGATAGAGTTCCTCTTTAGCTCTTGTTACAGCAACATAGAAAAGTCTTCTTTCCTCTTCCTCGTGTTCGGTATTCAAAGACCTGCTCGAAGGGAACCTCCCCTCGTTGAGTCCAATAAGAAAAACAGTATTCCACTCGAGTCCCTTTGCCTGATGCGCAGTTGAGAGTATGACACGTTCGTTATCCTCATCAGCCTCTTCAACTTCTCCACCTGATGCACTCTGAAGACTTAATTCACTGATAAAGTTTTCAAGAGAGATGTATTTAATCGCGAACCTCTTCATCTGCTCTATGTCTTCTATCCTTTCCTCTGCATTTGGGTGATAACTGTAAAGATAGTCTTCATAACCATTTCTTAGTATTAGTTCTATTGCAGACGAAGGTTGTAAGGGTATATGGTCATGGTCACCTTTTAATCTTTTTATAAGGTCAAGAAAAAGATTGAAGCCATCTATTGCTTTCCTGGGCACAAGCCTGCCCATTTCAAAAATGGCATCGAGGGGGCTTTCTGACTTATGCATGGCGTCCCAGAGTTTTGCAGCAGTAACATTTCCAATACCGGGTATTAACTTAAGTATCCTTTTCCAGCTGAGTTCATCGTAAGGATTTACCACGACACGAAGGAAAGAAAGTACGTCTTTGATATGTGCCTGTTCGAAGAACTTCAATCCCGACCTCACTTCAAAGGGTATACCCCTGCGCTGAAGTTCCATCTGAAGTTCCATCGACTGATAATGTGAACGATAAAGCACCGATATCTCACTTAAAGGTGTGCCTTCTGAATAAATATCCACTACTTTCTGAGCAACAAATCCTGACTGCTGAAAAACATCCTTAAGCGGTATAAGATAGGGAAGTGCACCTGATGCCTTAATAGAATGAAGTTGCTTATGAAATTGTTTGATATTATTTATAATGCTGTTGTTTGCAAGATTAAGTATCTCAGGTGTTGACCTGTAATTGACGGTTAAATTAAAGATCGTTACATCAGGGTAGCGTTCCGGAAACTTCAGTATATTTTCAAAGTTTGCACCCCTGAAGGAATAAATTGACTGTGCATCATCCCCCACCGCCATCAGGTTCCTGTTAGTGGACGAAATCAAATCGACGATTTCTGCCTGAATCTTGTTCGTGTCCTGATATTCATCTACAAGTATGTGCGTAAACCTTGATGAATAATATCCCCTTATGTCCTCATGCGTGAGCAGTAATTTCTTCCAGTTTGCGAGCAGATCATCGAAGTCCATCAGGTTAAGCGAATGTTTCTTTCTATCATAGATTGCAAGTATTTTTTTTATTTCTTCTGAAAAATCATTGAAATGGGGGAACCTCAGCCTGATGACTTCTTCTGGACTTACTTCCTTGTTTTTCATCAGACTATAAATTTCACATAACACAGAGCCTTTAGGTAAAAAGCTTCCTATGTTTTTAAACTCTGAAAGGCAAATATCAAACAGGTCTTTCGAATCCCCCCTGTCAAGAATAGAATATCCTTCTCTGTATCCGATCAGCAGACAATGCCGTCTTAAAATCATATTTCCTATGTGATGGAATGTGCCACCCCAGAGTCCCTTAACGTTTCTGTTTATCAGCAGATCTACTCTTCGCATCATCTCATTTGCTGCTTTGCTGGTAAAAGTTAATAACAATATGTTTTCAGGTTTGATGCCCGCCTCTATCAATCTTGCGACCCTATATGTAACCGTTCTTGTTTTACCTGTCCCTGCACCTGCAAGTACAAGCATAGGGCCCGCTGGATGCATTACAACAGCATACTGCTCGGGATTCAGTTCTTTTTCGTAGTTTATCTTGAAGTTCGTTAATTCTTTATGGAGATAATATTTTTTCATTTCAGCCTAAAGGCAATCTCCCCTGCAAAATCAGCGAGGGACTCATCACGTGCTCCGAAAACCACATAGGCATTCCATGAGTTCAATCTTTCGAAGAGCAAAGACCTCTCAGATAGAACATCGACAGATTTACCTGCTGCTTTAATTTCACGACATAAGTCCTCACTTGATATATCCTTCAGAGAAGTACCCCCTGCATAATATATCGGGAGCAAAAAAAGATGGTCTTCTGCACGAAGGTGCCGGATAAATACTTCAATATATCCCTGTTTCATCAAGCGTGTCGGGCCGAATCCATGAGGCTGGAAAATATAACAGATACTTTCCCATATTTTTTTCAAGGATTCCATAAGATTTTCTATCTTATGCGGATTATGCGCATAATCGTCTATTACAAGTTTTTTCCCGTTATTGAGATAAATATCAAATCTGCGGTCAAGTCCTGAAAAATCGGCCAGGCCCTCAACAATATCTTCAAGCTTAATTTCTAATTCTGATAACATCGCAATACATGAAAGGGCATTATAAAGATTATGTTTGCCCGGGAGAGAAAGTCTGAAGTTTATCCCCTGCAGTTTAAAAGTTGTTTCAAATGGCTGATATTCGACTGCCTCTGCCCTATAGTCAGAGTCTGTATCAATAGAAAATCCTATTGTTTTATTAAAATTACAACGGCTTAGATTTTCGTCATCATGGTTGATAATAACCCTTTCTTTAGTATTTGTGCTTAAGGTTTCAAACATCTCAGCAGTCTTTTCAATAGAATTATGGTCGAGACTCAGACTGGAGATAATCGAATATGAAGGCTGATAATTAACAATTGAACCATCGGATTCGCAAGCCTCTACTATCAAGAAGTTTGATTTTCCAGCCAGAGAATTTCCAGGATTCTCTGATGTCTTGAATTGTTTTACCCTGCCACCGCCTGTGTAATTAGGGTGCAGACCGAGTCTCTTCATCACAAAAGCAAGCATCCCTGCTATAGTCGATTTCCCGCTTGTCCCTGCAACAGCAACTGTTTTATACTCTGACACTATCTCACAAAGATATTCTGGCCGTGTTTTCACCGGAATCCCTGACTGTTTTGCCTTAATAACCTCTAACTGATTATCTTCAACAGCAGTACTGAAAACAGCAAAATCAAAAGAGCCATCAACCCCTGAGCCATCCTGAGGTACAATCTTTATGCCTTTAGCCTTCAGTATCTTACAGACTGGCTGGTCAGGATTCCTGTCGAATGACCGGTCTGACCCAACAACTATATGACCTTTGTCCACGGAAAAACACGCCAGTGCAGACATCCCGCTACCGCCGATGCCCGAGAAAAATATCTTCGCCATGAATTTATTTTACCGCATCTGTGTAACTTAGCCCAATCATTCAATAACATAAATTTTCTAAAAATACCAGCAATCCTTAAATCTTAGTTTATCGATCTTGGCTTCATGGACCGCTAAATACTTTCGCAATACGAACAAGCTACATTTCATAAGTTGGGTTGATAAAAACTGCCTGAAGCAGGTATATTATTATTTAAAATTTTTGGAGGTGTAAAATGTTTTTGGATCTAGTAAATATAGCTTATGCAATGGGGCCAGCTCCTGAGGGAGGACAAGGTGGTGCCGGAGGACTTTTTACAAGCCTTCTTCCGCTTATTCTTATTTTCGTCATCTTCTATTTCCTGCTTATAAGGCCGCAGCAGAAAAGGGCCAAAGAACACAGAAATATGATAGCAAATCTTAAAAAAGGTGATAAGATTATTACATCAGGTGGCATTTACGGCATTATAGAGGCTGTAGGTACAAACAGTATTACTGTCAAAATTGCTGAAAATGTAAAGGCAAAAATTGGTAAGGCATATGTTGCAACACTCAGGGCGCCTGCAGATGAAGATTAAATAGGTGGCCGGGTGAAGAAGAAAATTCTCTGGAGGTCAATACTCATTTGTTTTACTCTTGTTATTGCCATCATATTTTTCCTCCCCAATACCCCTGCTTTTCAATACATGCCTGAATGGTGGAAGAAAAGCATGCCCGGTAAGGGCATTGTTCTCGGACTTGACCTCCAGGGGGGTCTGCATCTCGTATTCGAGGTTGAAGGAGACAAAGCTGTTGAAATAACCACTGACAGGTATTCATCAGGGTTAAGGGATCTGTTTGCAAAGAAAAAAGTAACGGCTGAGGTTAAAGTAAGCGGTCTCGATATCATAGTAAGCCCATCAAGTCCCGAGATAAGAAAGATTGTTGAGGGCAACTATCCAACACTTACACCTGTTGAAACAGCAACCAGACTGGTTTACAGGATATCCGATAGAGAGGTGCGCAGGATAAAGGACAGCGCTGCTGATCAGGCAGTCGAAACGATTCGTAACAGGATTGATCAATTCGGTGTTGCCGAACCCACCATTCATAGGCAGGCTGAAAACGAGGTCGTCATCCAGCTTCCCGGAGTCAAAGACCCAAAGCGTGCTATTGAGCTTATTGGCAAAACTGCCCAGCTCGAATTCAAGCTTGTTGATGATGATGCCCTGGTTGCAGCAGAGTTTCCTTCATTTGTATATCCTGGCGAAGAAGAAACTTTTTTAAAACAATTTACTGAAAAAATTCCTGAAGAAACCGGGATACTTTTTGAGAGAAAGATTAACAGAGAGACAGGTGCGGTCATAAAGATACCAATACTTCTCAAAGAACATGCTGTCCTCACAGGGGACCTTTTAAGTGATGCAAAAGTAAACATAGATCCAAGATTCAACGAACCCTATGTCTCTATAACATTCAATCCCGCAGGTGCGAAGATTTTTGAAGAAATTACAGGAGCCAATATTGGTAAAAGGCTGGCGATAATCCTTGACAATACAGTTTATTCCGCTCCTGTTATACGGGAGAAGATAGCCGGCGGGGATGCCCAGATAACCGGGAACTTCACAATGGAAGAGGCAAGGGACCTCAGTATTGTATTAAGGGCCGGTGCACTCCCAGCACCCCTTAAGATGCTGCAGAATGTCACAGTAGGCCCTTCACTCGGCAGAGATTCTATCGAGGCTGGCAAGATTGCCGGTATAATAGGCACTATAGCTGTCGTAGTATTCATGCTCTTTTATTACAGGCTTTCGGGTGTTATTGCCAATTTTGCTTTAGTTTTGAATGTACTATTACTCCTCGGTGCAATGGCATCATTAAATGCAACACTTACCCTTCCGGGTATCGCAGGTATTATCCTTGTAATTGGTATGGCAGTTGACTCCAATGTCCTGATGTTCGAAAGGATAAGGGAAGAATTACGGGGAGGAAAAACGCCGGTTGCTGCTATTGATTCAGGATACAGCAAAGCCTTCTGGACGATCTTTGATTCCCATGTTACTACATTAATAACAGCTGCAGTGCTTTTCCAGTTCGGTACAGGTCCGATAAAAGGCTTTGCGGTAACATTAAGCCTTGGCGTTGCTATTAACCTTTTTACCGCACTGATAGGGACCAAGACAGTTTTTGACATTTTGGCAAGTAAAATGAAGATGAGGGCCCTTAGCATATGATAGAAATTTTAAGGGAAACAAACATAGATTTCATGGGCAAGAAATACTATGCTTTTGTTTTTTCCGGACTTATTTTTATCCTCGGTATCTTTGCGATTGTCCAGATTGCAAGGGGAACCGCAAACTTAGGCATCGACTTTACCGGTGGGACTGCAGTACAGATAAAGTTCGAAAAACCGATTGTCCTTTCCGAAGTAAGAAAAGCCCTCGAACAGGGCGGAGTCAGAGATTTCGAACTCCAGGACATGCCTGTCGAAAAAAAGGTGCTGATAAAGGTTAAGAAGATAGAGGAGGAGTTGGGAGGATTCTCAGAAAAAATAGTAACAGCCCTTTCTCAAAAATTTCCTGATCAGAAACTAGTTATTGACTCTGTCACAGAGGTAGGCCCAAAAGTTGGGGAAAGACTGAGAAGAGATGCCTTATGGGCCATCATGGCTGCTACATCAGGACTTCTCATTTATATAGCATGGAGGTTCCAATTCAGATTCGGCATTGGGGCAACAATCGCTGTACTGCATGATGTCTTTGCAGTAACAGGTTTTTTTTATATAATGAACCGTGAGATAAATCTCGTCATTATCTCTGCTCTCCTCGCCATTGCAGGTTATTCACTTACAGACACAGTAGTCGTCTTCGACAGGATTAGAGAGAATTTTAAAATCAGGCTCAGGGACCCTGTATCGACTGTTGTGAACAAGAGCATAAACGAGGTTCTCTCAAGGACTGTAATAACGACATCCACAACCCTGCTCGCAGCACTCTCCCTCTTTTTATTTGGAGGTGAGGTCATACATGATTTTGCCCTCGCTATCATCATCGGTATCCTGGTTGGCACTTATTCATCCATATTTGTTGCAAGTCCGATAATATTGCTATGGGGAGGGAAAAGGCCATTTGCAAAGAAGTAGACAGAAATTAATAAGTACAGTCAATAGTCACAGGTCATTTGTCATTAAAATAATGACTGATGACTAATGACGATTGACTAATTTATGCATAGACACTGGCTTGTTAACAGGACAAATCAGGAATATCTGAAATACCTCTCAAAAAGTGCCTCTATTTCTCCTGTTTTGGCTCAAATACTTGTAAACAGGGGAATAAAAACAGCCGGAGACATTAGTTCTTTTCTTAATTCCGATATTTTGCAATTGTCTGATCCATTTGATATTCAAGGCATGGGAACCGCTGTCGATAGAATAATTGCAGCTTCTAAGAGAAGGGAAAACATCCTTGTTCACGGGGATTATGATGTTGACGGGCTTACATCTACAGCAATAGTACTTAAGGCATTAAAAATACTAGGGATAGAAAGTGATTATTTTATACCAAACAGGATGGAGCATGGGTATGGTTTTAACAAGCCGTCTATTAAAAGGGCAAAACAGGTAGGGGCTACGCTCATAATAACTGTTGATTGCGGTATAACTTCATTTGAAACAGTATCACTATGTAAAAAAGAAGGTATTGACGTCATTATAACCGATCACCATGAACCACTAATAAGTCATGAGTCAGCGGTCAGCAGGCAGCAGGCAGCAGGCAACAGCCAGGAGTTCTTATTTCCGGATGCAGTTGCTGTTATTAACCCCAAAATCTCGAATCTCGAATCTCCGGTCTCGAATCTCTCCGGTGCCGGGATAGCATTTAAACTTGCACAGGCTTTATTAACTCATGATTCACGATTCACAAGTCACGACTTTTTAGACCTTGCCGCTCTCGGCACAATAGCTGATGTCGTGCCGATTACAGGTGAAAACAGGCTAATTGTAAAGGAGGGACTGAAGCTTATTGAAAACGGTGCAAGTCATGGCTTGCAGGCACTTAAAAAGGTCTCCGGGACTGACGGAAAAGGGCTGAAAACGGGCCTGCTTCTTTTTACAATAATCCCCAGAATCAATGCATCGGGCAGGGTCTCAGACGCTAACAGGGTTGTAAAGTTCCTGCTTACTGGTTCAGAAGATGAGGCTATAGAGATGGCATCATGGCTTGAAGGGCTTAATTCAGAGAGGCAGAAGATAGAGAAAGAGGTTTATCAGGAAGCCCTCTATCAACTTAATAATAAGGGCGTGAATTCAGTCATTGTGCTTTCATCTGAAGGCTGGCATAGAGGTGTTATAGGTATAGTCGCATCAAGGATTGCAGAGGTTTTTTACCGCCCTGCTTTTATTATATCTGTCGATGGACATGTTGCCAGAGGTTCCGCAAGAAGCATACCAAACTTCGACATATATAAGGCACTTGCACAATGCAGGAATGTACTCAGAGGTTTCGGTGGACACAGGCAAGCTGCAGGTTTGGAATTAGATTCTAAAAATATTTCATCCTTTGAAGAGCATATCAACAGGATTGCAAATGAGACATTAACGGGGAAAGATTTTATCCCACAGCTTGAAATAGATGCTAATATAAACTTTTCTGACTTGAATTTTAATCTGATACGGGAATTCGAAATGCTTGAGCCGTTTGGCTCCGGGAACCCCGAACCTCTTCTGGGAGCAAAAGGGCTTGATATCCTGTACCCCAGAATATTAAAAGACAATCACCTGAAAATGAACCTCCGGCAAAAAAACATATCTTTTGATGCAATAGGATTTAACATGGCCTCGTATTTTGATAAAATAGGCACATCAATTAAAGTTGACGCAGTTTTTACCCCTTGTTTCAATGACTGGGAAGGATTCAGATCCCTCCAGCTTAATCTGAAAGCATTAAGGCCAAGCCAGTAAGAAGAGTTAAAAGTTGTATAATAAATTATGGAAGAAGAATCTATAAAAATTGATACAGTCATTGAAAAGGTGCTTTCTTACAGCCCCGATGCAGATGTTGAAGTATTAAAACGCGCTTATCAATTTTCAAGCCAGGCTCACTTCAGGCAGAAAAGATTGGAGGGCTCTCCCTATATCGGACATCCTTTAGCAGTTGCTTCGATCCTCGCTGACATGAAGATGGATGTTTCAACCATTGTAGCAGGTCTTCTTCACGACACAATCGAAGATACAAGCACAACAATAAATGACATAAAAGATTCTTTTGGTGAAGAAATAGCTTTTCTTGTAGAGGCATTGACAAAGCTTTCTAAAATGCAATTTACAACAAAAGAGGACGCACAGGCAGAGAACTTCAGGAAAATGCTACTTGCAATGTCAGAAGATATAAGGGTGATACTGATAAAGTTTGCTGATAGACTTCACAATATGAAAACATTGCGACATTTGCCGGAGAGCAAAAAACAGAGGATTGCTTCAGAAACTATCGAGATATACGCACCACTCGCTAACAGGCTCGGTATTGGCTGGTTGAAAGCTGAGCTTGAAGACCTGGGTTTTAAAATCCTCATGCCCGAACTATATAGTGATCTCGTCAGAAAAGTTGCAAAGAGGAAAGAAGAACAGGAAAAGTATTTAAAAGAAGTTACCGAAATAATAGAAAAAAAAATGAAAGAAGAGCATATTCCGGGAACGGTATCAGGAAGGATTAAACATTATTATGGAATCTATCAAAAGATGAAAAATCAAGAAATTACATTTGAGCAGGTTCATGATGTTCTCGGTTTAAGGATAATCACCGACACAAAAGCGAATTGTTACGCTATTCTGGGCATAATTCACTCCCTGTGGACACCAATTCCTGGAAGATTTAAAGACTATATAGGTGTCCCAAAATCAAATATGTATCAGTCACTCCACACTACCGTCATAGGACCAGAAGGAGAAAGGGTGGAATTTCAGATAAGGACGTCTGAAATGCATATGGTTGCAGAGCACGGTATAGCATCCCACTGGAGGTATAAAGAAAAAGGTGCAGTGGACGAGAGAAGTGACAGGTATATTTCATGGTTACGGGAATTGATACAGGCACAGAAGGATCTTGTTGATGCAAAGGACTTTCTTGAAGCTGTCAAGGGTGAAGTCACCCCTGAAGTTATCTATGTCTTTACACCAAGAGGTGAAATCAAGGAATTACCTATAGGCTCAACTCCTATTGATTTCGCTTACAGCATTCATACAGAAGTTGGCAACAGGTGTGTTGGAGCAAAAGTCAATGACAGAATAGTGTCACTCAAATATACATTAAAAAACGGTGATACCGTCGAGATAATAACTTCTCTTACACACTGGCCGAGCAGGGACTGGTTGAAAGTCGTTGTTACACAGCGTGCAAAAAGCAAGATAAAACAATGGATAAAGACTGAGGAGCGGAAGCAGAGCATGGAACTTGGTATTAAAATGCTTGAGGGAGAGATAAGGAAACATGACCTCAGCATGTCTGTACTCAAATCAGAAGCCATGCAAGATGTTTTTAAGTTTTTTAATATCAAATCCATTGATGACCTCTATGCCTCTGTCGGCTTCGGAAAATTATCAGCCCATCAGATTATAAATAAGCTGATGCCCGAGAAACCGGCAGAAGAAATCCCGATAGCAAAAATTGTAAAACCTCCTAAAGCGAAAAGAGGGATAATTATTAAAGGATTAGACAATGTTTTATACCATACTGCCAAATGTTGTTATCCCATCCCCGGTGACGGCCTTGTAGGTTATATAACGAGAGGGAAGGGGGTTACAATACACCGCAAGGACTGTCCGAACCTTGATAGAATTGCTGTTGATGATGCAAGGCTTGTTGATGTTGAATGGAAAACAGGCGGCGATATGACATCCCCTGTAAAATTATTCATGGAAACAATCGACAGACCCGGCATACTTGCAACCCTCAGTGCGGTAATATCATCGGTCAATATAAATATAAGTCATATTGAAGCAAGTTCTACAGATGACAAAAAAGCTCATATTACGTTTATACTCGAGGTCAAGGATAAACATCAGCTTTCAGGGCTAACTCAGAAGATTGCACAGCTTGAAGGTGTCATCAGGGTTACAAGATAGAGGTACCTTCTGATGCCTTTAAGCTAAATAAAAGTCCAGTTTTAAAAATGTGATATAATATTTGAGTGGATGATTTAAGAATAGGGTGCAGCGGTTTTCTCTACGATCACTGGAGAGGTAATTTCTATCCGGAAAACCTCCCAAAAAATCGTTGGCTTGAATATTACAGCAGGCATTTCCAGACTGTTGAATTGAATGTCACTTTTTATCGCCTTCCGGAAAAGGAAACGTTCATAAAATGGTATTCACTTACTCCTGAAGGTTTCCTTTTTTCTCTTAAGGGTAGCAGGTTCATCACGCACGTTAAAAAGCTCAAGGACTGTTCTGAACCCATAGACGTTTTTTCTTCAAGGGCTTCGGTACTTAAAGAAAAATTAGGTGTCATACTGTGGCAACTGCCACCTAACTTCAACTTCGATCTGGAACGTTTCAAGAGCTTCCTTGAATCGCTAAAACCATATCGCATGAGAAATACCTTTGAATTCAGAAATAAGACATGGATAAATAAAAAGGTTATCAATTTGCTTGAAAAAGAAAATGCCGCACTCTGTATGGCAGATTATCCTGAATTCCTCAACAAACTACCTCTAACTGCTGATTTTGTATATATCAGAAGGCACGGGAAAGACGGAACCTATGCAACGTGTTACACTATTGATTCATTAAAAAATGATGCAAAATTTATTAAATCACATTTAAGACAAAAGAAAGATGTTTTAATTTATTTTAATAATGACGCTTCAGGCTATGCACCCCAAAATGCTGCTGAACTAACCGCTTTATTAGATAAAAAAAGATAAATTATTTCGCCCAGTCCATCTTTAGTTTCTTCCTTTTATATAAATATCTTTCAGCTGAAAGTGCAGCGATACATCCATGAGCTGCTGCAACAACAACCTGCCTTACCTCTGTACATGTAACATCCCCTGCCGCAAAAACACCAGGGACAGACGTTTCCATTGTACGATTTACAGTTATACACCTATTCTCACCGGTCTCAAGGGCTCCATGAAGAAAATCTACAATGGGCTTGTTCCCATGAAGATATACAAAAACACCGGCTAACTCTAACTCAACCTCTTTTTCGTCAGGGTCAATCATCTTTATTTTTTCGACCAGCTCACTGCCTTCAATAGAAGTAACTATATATCCTGACAGTAACTTTAAATTTGGCTCATTCAAAACAGGATGATCCTCTACATGAAGTTTTGACGTAGGAGAGATAAGATAGACAGTGTGTGCAAATCTTATAAGCACGCCGGCCTCTTTAAGAGCTTCTTCAGAATTCCCGATAACACAGACTTTTAATCCCCTGTAAAATGTCGCATCGCAGATTGCACAATAACTCACCCCTTTTCCCAGAAACTCTTCTTCACCCTTTATGCCTTGCTTCCTGCCCATAGAGCCGGTAGCAATAATGACTGTTCTGCTACTATATGCCCTATCCATGGTTATTACTTCCCTGGTTTGCCCTGTGAGATTGACACCGACAACCTGCGTCTCAACATATTCAGCTCCAAAATTTACTGCCTGTTTTCTCATAATATCCAGCAATTCTTTACCTGGTACAGGATGAGTAAGCCCCGGGTAATTTTCAATTTTGCTTGAGTACGCAAGCGCACCGGCAGTCGATGATTTGTCGAGTATAACAGTTTTCAATTTAGCCCTTGATGCATACTGGCCTGCTGTCAGGCCCGCCGGCCCACCGCCGATTATGACGACATCATAAATATCATTTTGTTCTTGCATCCAGCCCTCCGTTAAAAAACATTCAACCTCCCCCAATCCCCTTTTTCTTTCGCCCGGCGAATCCGCGTGAGTACGGAAAAGGGGATTGGGGAATTATAAATTTATTTTTAAATCCACTTTATAAAGAGATTTTTATTATATACTCAGTTTACCTATAATTGATATTTTTTTGAATATTTCAAATAAAATCCTGCTTAAGTCAATTCCCTGATGAACTCCTGCCTCTTCAAACCGCGAAATTTCTTTTTGCTATTATTATAGACACTTTAACCATCGGTGGCGTCATAAATAGGAGATAAAAGGTGTTACATAGAGAATCTAAAAAGAGATGTATGGAGATAGAAATTTAAGTCCGAACCAAATCATTGGCTGTAAATTCAGTCAATCCTTCGATGTCTTTTAACCGGTGTTGTCTTTTGATTGTTTGAACAGATTAAATATCTTTATTTTTTTAATAAGACTTTAATAACTTCGGGTGGTCTTGATTGCTTTGGCTTTTCATCAGTTGATAAACAGATTATAACAAATGCCACAATTAAGAGTAAGGATAGAAATATAATTATATTAGTTTTCATTGTTTTAAAAATACCAAATAAAAAGCAAAATTGATGTAATAGAAATCACAAAAAGTTGTATCGGTAAAAAAATTAGAATAATCTCTACAGATTTCCAATCTTCCCATAGTTCTTGTAAAATTTTGAGAAAAAATAAACGAGTGGGTGTATTCCTTGACTCTGATTTTGCAATCCGATATACTCATGTTTCGATAATAAGTATTTACTTAATTATTAGAATAATACTTAAGTATCCCTGAATATTTTCGTAAATAAAGTGTGAGTATGTATGCCGAAACGAGATGATATTAATAAAGTGATGATTATCGGTTCCGGTCCTATTGTAATAGGCCAGGCCTGCGAATTCGATTATTCTGGAACACAGGCGTGCAAGGCCCTCCGAAGTCTGGGATATGACATTATGCTCGTTAATTCCAATCCTGCAACCATCATGACAGATCCGGGGATGGCCGACATAACCTATATTGAACCCCTTACCGTAGATACCGTGAAAAAAATCATGGAAAAGGAGAAGCCTGACGCTATTCTCCCAAATCTGGGCGGCCAAACAGGTCTGAATCTCACTGCTGAACTGGCACGGAGCGGTTTTCTTAAAGAATATGGCATCAAAATAATCGGAGTGGAAGCAGATGCAATTGAGAGGGGTGAAGACCGTATCGCCTTTAAAAAAACAATGGAACAGTTAGGTATCGAGATGCCGAAAAGCGAGCCTGCTTTCAGCATTGAAGAGGCTGAGGCGATTGCTTCACAACTCGGTTATCCGGTTGTCATTCGTCCTGCATACACGCTCGGAGGTACAGGAGGGGGGCTTGTCTACAACAGAGAAGAATTGCGAGCAGTTGCCGGCCGCGGTATTTCTGCCAGCCTAATTGGCCAGATACTTGTGGAAGAGTCTGTATTAGGATGGGAAGAACTGGAACTTGAAGTAGTCCGCGATGCGAAAAATCAGATGATCACCGTTTGCTTCATTGAAAATGTTGATGCCATGGGAATCCATACCGGCGATTCTTACTGTACTGCGCCCATGCTCACCATAGGCCCTGAACTCCAAAAGCGGTTACAGGAATATTCCTATAAAATTGTAGAGGCTATAGAGGTCATCGGGGGCACGAATATCCAATTTGCCCATGACCCGAAAACCGGTCGTGTCGTCGTGATAGAGATCAACCCGAGGACATCGCGCTCATCGGCCCTTGCTTCCAAAGCCACGGGCTTCCCCATTGCATTCATCTCATCGCTGTTGGCAGGGGGGCTTACACTTGATGAAATTCCTTACTGGCGGGAAGGCACATTAGAAAAATATACTCCATGGGGAGACTATGTGGTTGTCAAGTTTGCCAGGTGGGCATTTGAGAAGTTCGAAGGGGTTGAAGACAAACTGGGTACCCAGATGAGAGCTGTCGGTGAGGTCATGAGCATTGGAAAAACATACAAGGAAGCATGCCAAAAATCTATTCGCTCACTGGAAATCGGTCGGTTCGGACTCGGTTTTGCAAAAGACTTTAACCAGAAATCTCTACAGGAATTAATGAAACTCCTCGGAATTCCTACCAGTGAACGTCAATTTATCATGTATGAAGCTCTCAGAAAAGGCGCTTCTGTGGATGCGCTCTATGAAAAGACACATATCAAACCCTGGTTTATCGTTCAGATGAAAGAGCTTGTAGAATTGGAAGAAGCAATCCTTAAGTACAAAGGACAGAGATTACCCGATGATTTGCTGATCCGTGCCAAAAAGGACGGTTTTGCCGACCGGTATCTCGCTCAACTTCTAAGAGTTCCTGAAAGAGAATTTCGTGAAAGACGTAAAGCTTTAGGTATAGTTCAGGCGTGGGAACCAGTCCCTGTGAGCGGAGTTGAAAACGCAGCATACTATTTCTCCACCTATAACGCGCCTGACAAAGTAGAAAGAAGCACGCGCAGAAAGATCATGGTTATCGGAGGCGGTCCGAACCGGATTGGCCAGGGAATCGAGTTCGATTACTGCTGCGTGCATGCAGCCTTTACGCTCCGGGATGAGGGGTATGAATCTATCATGGTTAACTGTAATCCCGAAACAGTCTCAACCGATTACGATACGTCTGACAAATTGTACTTTGAACCCATTACAGTAGAGGACGTTCTATCAATATATGAAAAAGAGAAACCTGAAGGGGTTATTGTACAATTCGGGGGGCAGACACCGCTCAACATTGCCAGGGAACTTGCTGAAGCAGGCGTAAAAATCATCGGGACTTCAACTGAAACGATTGATCTCGCTGAGGACAGGGACAGATTCAGGGAAATGATGAAAAAACTGGGAATCCCCATGCCTGATGCGGGTGTGGCAAGCACACTCAGCGAAGCCATGGAATTGTCTGAACAAATAGGGTATCCGCTCATTGTCAGGCCATCTTATGTACTGGGAGGCAGGGGTATGGAAATTGTTCATGACGAGGAGATGCTGAAACACTATATAGCTGCAGCGGTTGGGGTTACTCCCGATAGGCCAATCCTTGTTGACAAGTTTCTTGAGAACGCCATAGAGGCTGAGGCAGATGCCATTGCTGACGGGACCGATGCTCTCGTTCCTGCGGTCATGGAACATATTGAACTTGCAGGGATCCATTCCGGCGACTCTGCATGTGTCATACCGCCAATAAGCATCCCTGCCAAACACCTGGAAACAATTTATGAATACACAAAAAAAATAGCGGTTGAACTCAATGTCATAGGTCTTATGAATATTCAATACGCAATTGCACATGATATGGTATACGTTCTCGAGGCTAATCCGAGGGCCTCCCGAACCGTTCCCATAGTCTCAAAGGTCTGCAATATCCCCATGGCCCGTCTTGCAACGCAAATAATGCTGGGCAAAAAAATCGCGGACCTCGGTCTCACGTCCAAACACATCCCGCATTTTGGCGTGAAAGAAGCGGTCTTTCCGTTTAATATGTTCCCGGAGGTAGACCCGCTCCTCGGCCCCGAGATGCGTTCAACAGGGGAAGTACTCGGTATGGCTGATTCCTTCGGCCTGGCTTTCTATAAAGCGATGGAGGCCGCCCGGTCTCATCTTCCCAATGAAGGCACGGTATTATTAACAGTGTCAGACCATGACAAGCCATCTGTGCTTCCCGTAGCCAAACGGTTTGAGAAACTTGGCTTCACGATAAGGGCAACAAGTGGAACATATCAGTTCCTTACCGAGAACGGTATCAAAGCCGAACCCATCGATAAACTCCACCAAGGCCGACCGAACATTGTTGATGCAATCAAGAACAAGGAAATACATCTTGTGATTAATACACCGAGCGGAAAACTGAGTAAGTACGACGACTCTTATATCCGTAAGGCGGCGATTAAATACAAGGTGACATATATTACGACATCAGCTGCAGCAGTCGCTGCTGTACGGGGAATCGAGGCCTTCCGGCGCGGGCACGGAGACGTTAAATCACTGCAAAGTTACCACGCTGATATAAAATAATACGTCTTTTAACTTCTAGTGTTGTGTCTCTCAAACAAGTGGTGTTATCAAAGGTGGTTAGTAAGCTCTGTATTTGTCATTCCGGCTTGCCCGGACAATCCAGAACCTTTTGAAAACACTGGATTCCCCGATCAAGTCAGGGAATGACAGCTTATTTAGGGCATACTTTATGGACAAACTCTAAGTAGCCTCTGTCGCTTCCGCCTTAGCGGATTCGCCTCAGGAGAGAGGATGTATGTCCGGCTGGGCACATAAAGCATCTTCCGGCGACAAACTTCGGGTAATTTTGTTGTAAAATACACTAAGCTCAGTTAATTCATAAATTTTCATGATTAAACATGGGATAGAGTATTTGAGCGGATTTTTTTGCCGATAGACAGAAACACTATGTAAAAATAAAGAGGCAAAAGCCTCGCAGGGCGATAGCCCGAGAATGAGCGAAAATACTCTATCCCATGTTACTATGCATCAACTTTGTGAATAATTTGGGTTAGATATATATTTATTGTAAAATTTTAGAAAAAAAATAAACAGAAAGGGGACCTATGTACTTATTAGAAAACATCACGATGAGTGAGTTTAAGAAATATATAAGGAATACAAAGACTATTGTATTTCCTTTCGGGACGATAGAGGAGCACGGGAAGCATTTGCCGCTTAACACGGATACCTTCATTATTTATGAAGCACTGAAGTTAGCTGCGAAGATGAAGAAATTTTTTCTCGCACCGGTTGTCCAATATGGTGTCTGTACGACAACTAAAGACCACCCGGGCACTATAAGTATCTCACCTGAAACACTCAGAAGACTTTCTTCTGATCTAGTAACAGATGCTTACAAAAAGGGGCTGAGAAATTTCCTGCTTATATCAGGTCACGGTGGCAGTCTCCACATGTCAGCACTGAAAGAGACTGCTGAAGAATTAATAGAGAGACTCGAAAATATCAGGATAGCGGTTTTATCGCCCTATGATGTCTTATGGAAAGAGCTATCAGAGGTTGCTGAAACACCGAATGATTCTCATGCAGGTGAACTGGAGACATCGATTATGCTTTATCTCGCACCCGAATTGGTTAAAGGCAGGTCTCCTGAGGAATATCCTGCAATTCCAAAACCATTTATAGTAAAAGCCAAAACAAAATACTGGCCGGGAGGGGTCTGGGGAAATCCACAAAAAGCCTCGGCAGAAAAAGGGGGAAAAGCCATAGACCTTATCGTCAATAAAATTATCGAGATAATCGAAAGAATAGAAAAGATCAAATAATTTTTTGTTATCATTATTAAACTGCGGGTATTTTGTCAAGTAAAAATCTCAAACAGGGATAGAGAAAAAAAGCAGAAGAAAGTTTTCTCCAGGCAGGTGTGTCTTTAAATGAGCGAATTTGATTGTACCTGAAATATTTAGGACAGAAAGGGTACATTTGTTAAAATATATTTAATAGATTAGCCCGAAAGGAAAATTTATATGAAAATAAATGAAAGAATAAAACATGTATTAAAACAGACTAAAATTCTAAAATGGCCTGAGCATTTGCTGGCCACATTTGGTTCTTCCACTGTCTATTATTATGTTTTAACCGAACCTGTGTATTCTGAATTCGAAAATCGCTCTGCGGAGACAGTAATCAGGGAGGGTAAGATAACATGGGGACAGCCGAAGATACTAACTCCCTCTTATATACTTAAAAGCGAGGGATTCAGCGAAGAAGCCAGAAAGGCATATAAAATTTTAGTAAGAGAAAATCCTGATCTTGCCGGGATATTGTATCCGCTGGAATTACAGATAGAGTCAGAGAAAACAAATATTGTATCAGGTAACTGGCGAAAGACATACGAATGGTTAAAACAGGAGACAGACAGCAGAAGAAACTCATTAACTGCCGTCATCAAGGGAGTAAATATATTATGGGATGTCTCCCTGATGAAATTCGTTCTGGAGATGACTTTAAAAAGTGCCCATCTGGCCCAGTTGCCCGAGCTGAAGAAAAGGGGATTTATTTATCTGGATAAAGAGAGACGTCCTTTAATCGTTAAGGACAGTTCAGGAATTCCTGTGACCGCACGGAGAGAAATAGAAAGCATGTTTAATATGGTTAAAGAAGGGAAAATGGGATTATTTGAATTAAAGGAAGAATTGGATAGGTGGGAAGTTTTTGAAGAATACGAGGAAAGGTTTTTCAATCTTTTTAAAGGGGAGAGAGAAAAATGGGAAAGATAAAAAGCGCTTTTGAGAAGGCAATGGAAAAAGCTGCAGAGATCGGGGAGTTTACTCAAGAGGAAAAGGAAAAGACAAAGGACGAGGAGAAATTAAAAGTGCTGCTGGCAGAATTTTTTAAAGGTCGGATTGACCGGGACGGATTATGGCAACAATTAAAAGGCAGTAAACTTTCACTTTTAAGGGAATCTCAGAAGAATCTGATAGATTCTATCGGTTTGGCAAGCACCGAAGAAGAATTTAAGATAAGAAAAGACGGCATTTTAGCCATTGAAACATTGAAGGAAAAGCAGAAGGTATCAGTTATTGAAAATATTTTGAACTCAATCGAAATGCTGCAAAAGGAGTATAAAAAAATCAAAGAAAATGCCTTTGATGAGTTGAAAGATGCAATGGAGAAAAAATCCCCAACTGAGGCTTCAACCTGTCAGAACCCCTGATGGCAGGACTGTTTTTCAGACGGCTCTGTCAGTTGATGAAGCTGTGCAGGCAAGGATGATGGAGTTTCTTTCCAAACATGAAGAAGCATACAATTTTAAATTTAATAAAATCATGGAGAAATTAAAAAAGGAAACTGGATAAAAAGACAAAAACACGTTCAGGTAAAAGAATGGCGCAGTGTAAAGTCTGTAATACTACCTCAGAATACATTTCTCAAGAACTCTCTGTATGTCTTCGATGTATAAGAGAAAAGCCTGAATTTGCCTTGCCAATTGCTATGAAGGCTCATGCAAGAAGCAGGTCCGCTTTCGGACTCCCGGAAAAACCACCGGATGCTCCCGGTGGTGTCCGGTGCAATATCTGTGTAAATGAATGCAGTATTCCAGAAAACGGAAGAGGATACTGTGGATTAAGAAAAAATGAAGGTGGACAGCTTAAAGGGGTATCCATTGAAGATGGGAATCTCTCATGGTATAAGGACCCGCTTCCAACTAATTGTGTGGGAGACTGGGTATGTCCGGGAGGGACAGGTGCAGGATATCCGGAATATGCCTACCGTTCAGGGCCTGAATACGGATATAAAAATCTCGCTGTATTTTTTCATGCCTGTTCATTCAATTGTCTTTTCTGTCAGAACTGGCACTTCAGAAAAGAGACCCTGAAAAACAATATGCTCCCGGTTAACATGCTCGTTTCAGATGTTGATGATAAGACTTCATGTATATGCTATTTCGGGGGTGACCCTACACCACAACTCCCATTTTCACTCAGGGCATCAAAACTCGCCATCGAGAACAATAAAGACAGGATTCTCAGGATATGCTGGGAAACAAACGGCTCAATGAATCGGGTGCTTCTTGAAAGGGTTGTTGAAATAGCATTGAATTCAGGGGGCTGTATAAAGTTTGATTTAAAGGCATGGGATGACAATTTGCATATTGCGATGACAGGAGTAACGAACAAAAGAACTTTAGAGAATTTTTCATTTACCGGGGAAAAAATAACATTAAGGCCTATCCCACCCCTCCTCATTGCAAATACACTTCTTGTCCCCGGCTATATAGACGAGAATGAAATAAGAAAAATTGCTCAATTTATCGCGTCTGTAAATCCCGATATACCATACAGTCTCCTCGCCTTTTATCCACATTTTTATATGTCAGATATGCCGTTGATTTCAAAGTCTCTTGCAGAAAAGTGCCTCAAAGCGGCTAAGGAAGAAGGACTCAATAATGTGAGAATTGGGAATATCCATCTTCTTTCATATGTCTGACTGTAATAATTTCCTGAGTGATCTTTTAAGTCATTATAGCTACAAGAAAGAATATAATCGTCACCGGACATCAGTAGCATCTTGCATCTGATTTTGATATATTTAAAAGTAAGTCATGACATATTAATGATAATTCAAGAGATAAAAACTATGAACATCGCAATTCTTGGTGCGCCTGGTTGTGTGGGTCGACATATTATCAAACAACTTCTTAATTCTCCTGGTTATAAAATTGTTGCTTCATACAGAACAGAAGATGAGATTCCTAAAAGCATACAAAATGAACATCTAATCTGGAGGCAGGTCAATTTACTGAACCAATCAAGTTCTGAATAATCTGGGCTGAAAAGATGTCTTATTCAGCTACCCATTCAGAAACAGTCTGAAATCTACTGACATGAATACATCTTGTTAACTCGACAAATACAAGTTTTGTTTCTGCAGAATTAATAAATTCCTCGAGCCCCGGATGTTTCTTGACAAATATCTTTGTTAGTTCCACCCATTTTCTCCCTTTTTTTACGGAACGGGCATCGCCTAAAATGGTTATGGATTCCGCGCTCATATAATCTTTTTCTGTATTCGACCTTGTATCAATAAGAAGAGACACCCTGCTGTTTTTCAGTATATTTCTATATTTACTTGTCGACTCCGGGGTAGCAAAAACAATCCCCTTCTTGTCAGGTGTAAGTGCAAAGGATATGATCGATGTATAAGGTTGTCCGTTTGAATCGGTTGCTATGACCGCATGCAGTTGAGTTTCATCGAGATGTTTAAGTCTTTCAATCACCGAGATATTTCCCCTTATTACACGGGCGGGTATCGATTTCTTTGTTCTTTTCACTGCACTTCTCATAAGGATTGAACGAATTTGATATAATTTTTAATATTGAATTTTGTTTTTAGACCATTATAGCTCATATAGCGTATTTTTCCAAAGACGGGACGTTCATTCCACGCCCTGTCATGTACCCCACCTGTACTCCATGCAATTCCAGCATAGCCATTCGGGTCTCTGCCGTCGAGCTCATATTTGTCGTTAAGGTAAATAGCAATATTCAAAGCCTCTTCGGGAGACTCGGTCCATTCCAGAATCTTCTTTGCCCAGTACATCCTCATATAACCGTGCATTTTCCCTCTTTTTACCATTTCCATCTGAGCTGCATTCCATAACTCATCATGAGTATCAGCGTTTTCTAATCGTTCATGCGTGTAGATATAATTTCTTCTATCTTTCCGGTGTTCATTCAATGTCTTTTGTGCCCAGGCAGGGAAACCAGAGAAATTGTCATAATTTTCATTGTAAAGGCAGAAGTTATCAGAGAGTTCCCTCCTTACAATCAGCTCTTCAAGAAAAGCATCACGTGATTTTTTAAACACATTTGATGCTGATACCTCAAGGGCTGTTCTCTGTGCTGAAACATGACCGAAATGCAGATAAGGGGAAAGATCAGACTGCCCGTATTTTGAAGGGTCATTCCTTTGTGTGTCATAAACAGACAATTTATTTTTTAAAAAATTATTAAGAACTTTCAGTGCTTCTCTTTCACCAGGCTTAATCCATTTCACCTCTGAAATATTATGTTCAATATTAAGCGTTTTCAATGAATTTACCAGATTATTTCTCTTAATTTTTTCTTTCCATGGTCCGGGATGTTTTTTAAGCACCGGGAAGTCTGTTAAAAATTCTGATAATGCACGATTCAGCTTTGGTCTAAATGTATATGCACTATATTCCTGCCTGGATGAAGCTAACCAGCAGGGGACAATATTATGAGCATCTACCTCATAATAAGTTATATCAATCTTACTTGCAACAGCCTCCTTCCATTCTCTAATGATACGTAAAGGGTTAAAATCTGTAATCAGCATGCCAATTTTATGTTTTTCAATAAACTCAGGAATTTCATCTTCTGGAGAACCTGTTAGAAGGAAAAAGGGAATCTGTTTTTCTGACAATCTTATTTCCAATTCCTGCAGCCCTTTTATCATAAAACCATACTGCCTTATCGTGGCTGCCGGGAATTTCGGTACCAGACAGAAGACTACAAAGAGAGGTAAATGTTGTTCTAATGCGAGTTTCTGAGCAAAAAGCAGAGCCCAGTTATCATTTACTCTCTGATCACGGCTCATCCAGTAAACAACAGGTCCGTTTCCCCTGTCACCTTTCTTAATCATCCTTACTCGCTTATTATTCATAGCGAACTCTGTTCCAATGGTTGTATGTCATTCCCGCTTGTCGGGAATCTTTCCGACTTGTTCGGAATCGTAAAGAAGGATGCTGGACAAGCCAGCATGACAAAAATACAAACCAAAGATTTTAAACAACTTTTAAGATCTTTGAAGATTAATAACTTAGATAAAACCTGATCCTTTATGTATAATACAATATTATAACTAACATGGATGTGCTGCATATAAACAAATCTTATTGTCAAAAAGGGGTAGAATGCAGAATAAAAAGCCGGGCGTAAAAGCAGTTATAGAGAATATAAAAAGCCCAATGCCTGTCCGCAAAAAATTATTTCTTTTCTTAAGAAATTCTATACTCAAGATTATAAAATTGCAAAATTGCTGCGGTCACCCCGGTGAACCGGGATGTTGAAAGAAACTTTAAATTTACCAGTTGGTAAAGATTATATCTTTTCAATAAATTATACTTTTATGTTTCCTGTAATGTTTCCTTTTTCAGCCTTTCTTTGTAATACCTTCTTCATCGGTTCTTTTCTAAGTCAGATTTAACCCCCTTTCTATGCATACTGTCAAGTAATATAATTACACCCCGAATTTGCTGTTAAAAGAAAGAATAAGGAAAAATTGAAAAAAAGAAGAAAAATTAGTAATATTAGAATTTATTCAGAATGGCTTATTAATATATAAATCTTATTAATTTGTTAAAATATTTTATGGGTGAACTTGAAAGATTAAGAAAAGAGATTGATGGGATAGATCACAAAATTCTCGATCTTCTCAATAAAAGAGCCGAAGTTGTTATTGAGATTGCCAGGATAAAAAGAAACGAGAATGCAAAATTCTATTCACCCGAGCGTGAACGCGAGATACTGGAACGACTTATTGCGATAAACAAAGGGCCATTCCCTGATGATACTTTAAGAGTTATATATAGAGAAATACTTTCAGCCTCTCTCTCACTCGAGGAACCGCTTAAAGTTGCATGCCTTGGACCACTGGCGACCTTTACGCATCTGGCAGCTTTAAGGCATTTCGGTTCATCCGCACATTTTATACCTGTGGAAAGCATAAGAGAAGTATTTGATACTGTTGAGGCTGGCAAGGCTGAATTTGGAGTTGTACCAATAGAAAATTCAAATGAAGGTGTTGTCACATATACGCTTGATATGTTCATGGACTATGACCTTAAAGTTTCTGCTGAAGTACTGCTGGAGATAGCTCTTAATCTTATCTCGAATAGCGGAGACAGGTCAAAGATAAAAAAGATTTACTCAAATCCACATGCAGCAGCACAATGCAGGCAGTGGCTTGAAGCAAATTTCCCTACTGCACCGATACTTGAAACTACAAGTACAGCTAAAGCTGCAGAATTTGCATTGCGTGATGATGAAGCAGCAGCTGTAGCGAGTGAACTGGCTGCAAAGGTATATAACCTGCAGTTTGTCGAAAAAAACATCGAGGACAGAAAGCACAATTTTACAAGATTTCTTGTTATTTCAAAAGAATTTCCTCCAAGGACAGGGAAAGATAAAACTTCTATTATGTTCTCAATAAAAGATAAACCAGGAAGCCTTTACAACATACTTGAACCTTTTAAGAAAGCAAAGGTTAACCTGACAAAAATAGAGTCAAGGCCCTCCAAAAGAAAGGCATGGGAGTATATTTTCTTTGTGGATATGGAAGGACATACAGACGACAAGAAATTGAGTAAGGCAATAGAAACAGTTAAAGACAACTGTCTTTATCTCAAAATACTGGGTTCCTATCCACATGGTGGGATTTAATGATTAAACCTGCTGAGTACATTTCAGACATAAAGCCCTATGTTCCCGGAAAACCGATAGAAGAACTCGAAAGGGAGTTGGGCATAAAGGATTCTGTAAAGCTTGCATCCAATGAAAACCCTCTTGGACCATCGCCAATGGCGATAAAGGCTATACTGGATGCTTTGACAGATTCAAATATGTCAAATAGTTTAAACAGGTATCCAGATGGAAGTGGATACTATATTAAAAAGACTTTATCTGAAAAACTTTCGGTCGATGAAGACGAAATAATTCTGGGGAATGGTTCCAATGAACTCATCGATCTTGCTGTAAGAACTTTTATGCGTTTTGGTGACGAGGCTGTGATGGCTCATCCTTCCTTTATAGTTTATCCCATGTCAGTACAGGCAATGGGAGGGAAGCCTGTCGAGGTACCTTTAAAAAATTACACACACGATTTTGATGAGATGGCTGAAGCTGTCACATCAAAGACAAAAGTCCTGTTTATTGGGAATCCAAATAACCCGACTGGAACTATAAATAAAAGTGATGAATTAGAACGTCTCATGAGACGACTTCCTGATGGCATATTAGTTATCGTTGACGAGGCCTATTATGAATATGTTACAGATTCTGATTTTGCAGATAGCATGAAATATTTCAGAGACGGAAGGGATATACTGATTCTCAGGACTTTTTCCAAGATATACGGACTCGCCGGCTTAAGGATTGGATACGGTATCGCAAGAAAGGATATAATTTCCGAAATAAATAAACTCAGGCCGCCTTTTAATACAAGCACTATTGCACAAAAGGCGGCTTTATGGGCTCTTAAGGATAATGACCATATAAGATACACTAAACAGATAAACGAACAGGGCAAAAAAAATCTCTACAAGGAACTGAAAACACTCGGGTTAGAATATGTACCAACAGAGGCAAATTTTATATACATACTGCTTAGAAAGGATGCTAATGACCTGTATAATAAATTATTGAAAAAAGGTGTGATTGTCAGACCTGTTGGTCCTGAAGAAGTAAGGGTGACGATAGGTCTGCCACAGGAGAATAAAAGATTTATTGAAGCACTGCAGAAAGTCATTGGTCAATAGTCATTGGTTTAAAAACCAATGACTATTGACTATATTCGGAGGAATAATAAATGGACATTATAGTTTTAAAACCAGGAGCAACTGAAGAGGACATTAAGCGTATTGCAAGGAAACTCGAGCGTCGGGGTCTCAAGACAAATATCTCAAAAGGTACCGAGAGAACCATAATCGGTGTTATAGGGGATACCTCAAAGATAACAGAAGAAGAAGAAAACTCGATAAAGGCGATGCCGGGTGTTGAAGATGTGATGAGGATATTAAAGCCTTTTAAACTCGCCAGCAGGGATTTCAGGGCAGAAGATACGATTATAAATATAAAAGGTAAAGCGATAGGAGGGAAAAAGATACACGTAATTGCAGGTCCATGTGCTGTTGAGAACAAGACCATGCTGACGAATATAGCTGAAAAGGTAAAGGATGCAGGAGCTACTTTTATTCGCGGAGGGGCTTTTAAACCGCGAACTTCTCCTTACTCTTTTCAGGGGCTCGGCGAGGAAGGGCTCAAATATCTCTCATACGCAAGCAAGAAAACAGGGTTACCGGTTGTAACAGAATTAATGGATCCGAGGGATATAGAAGTTGTCAAGAAATATGCAGATATAATACAGATAGGTGCAAGGAATATGCAGAATTTTAGACTGCTTCTTGAGGTAGGCCAATGTAAAAAACCTGTTTTATTAAAGAGAGGTTTGTCAGCTACCATCAAAGAATGGTTAATGGCTGCCGAATATGTAATGTCAAAAGGAAATCAGAACGTAATACTATGTGAAAGGGGTATAAGGACATTCGAAACTTCAACAAGAAACACTCTTGACCTGAGTGCAGTACCTGTACTGAAGCAAATTACACATCTTCCTGTAATAGTCGATCCAAGCCATGGTGTGGGAAAATGGACGCTTGTCCCTCCAATGGCAAAGGCTGCCGTAGCAGTAGGGGCAGATGGACTCATGATAGAGGTGCATACAAATCCTGAAGAGGCTATGTCTGACGGAGAACAATCATTAAGGCCCGATGACTTTAAAATGTTGATGGACGAATTGAGACCGATAGCAAAAGCCATTGGACGGGAGATATGATTACAAAAAGAGATACGGAGGCACGGAGACACGGAGACACTTCGCCCCTTCACCAATTCACCGAGTCACCGGGTCGTATTTTTTTCAATAAGGTCACCATCATCGGTGTAGGACTGATCGGTGCATCTTTTGCTCTTGCATTGAGGAAGCATAACCTCTGCACCCGTATAGCAGGGTTTGGAAGGAATGTTGAGAATCTGAAGAAAGCTAAGGAAAGAGGAATAGTAGATTCCTTTGATCTTGATCCCTCAGAGGCATGTGCTGATTCAGACCTTATATTGTTTGCAACTCCTGTTGGTACTTTTACGGATATTGCAGGGAAAATAATTAATTCGCTAAAGCTTGATTCAATAGTTACAGATGTTGGCAGTGTAAAGGGGAACCTCGTAAAGGAAATGGAGGAACTGATGCCGGATGGTGTCTGGTTTGTTGGAGGACATCCAATAGCCGGTAGTAATCGTTCAGGTGTCGATACAGCAACGGCAGAGATATTCAGGGGCGCAAAATGTATTATTACACCCACTGACAAAACTGATAAAAATGCCCTTGAAAAAATTATTGCTTTATGGAAATCCTTTGGCTCAGTCATCAAAATTATCGATCCTTATGAACATGATAAGATATATTCAGTTGTCAGCCATCTTCCTCATTTAGTAGCATATGAAATATTAAACACAGTAGCTGATATAGACAGTTCATACCTTAATTTTTCAGGACAGGGTTTTATGGATACCACAAGAATAGCAACGAGTTCACCAGAATTATGGCGTGATATTTGTCTTCTTAATAAGGAAAATCTTCTTGAATCTATCGATGTATTTAAAAAAAATCTCGATAGGGTAAGTCAGTATCTCAGGGCTTATGATTCCGAATCCCTTGAGCAGGATTTTCAAAAAGCCCGGACACTGAGGGAAGGTATTGAACAGAATTGAACTCAGGAAAGCAAGGAAGTTTAAAGGCAAATTTTCTCCTACCCCTGATAAATCCATATCCCACAGGGCAGTAATATTCTCGTCCCTCTCAAACGGAAAAAGCATTATAAAGAACTTTCTAAGGGCAGAAGATACAAAAAGCACCGTGAATGCTATGAGGATGCTTGGTGTTGAAATTACAGAAGTCACCCCCACCCATCCCTCCCCCTCGAGGGAGGAGGGTAAGGGAGGGGGTGAAAGCTCCGAGCTCCTAACTCCCGCCTCCGAACTTATAATCAACGGGAAAGGACTATATGGCCTGAAAGAACCTTATAACGTGATTGATTGCGGAAATTCAGGGACTACGATAAGAATGCTTTCAGGTATTCTATCAGGGAATCCGTTTCTCTCTGTACTTACAGGCGATGAATCCTTAAGAGCAAGACCGATGGGAAGGGTTATCGCCCCTTTAAGGAAGATGGGGGCAGGAATAATGGCTCGAGACGGTGATAGATTTCCTCCAATAGCAATAAAAGGGGAAATGTTACATGCAATTAAATACATAATGCCGATTGCCAGTGCACAGGTAAAATCAGCAATATTGCTCGCCGGTCTCTATGCAGACGGAGAAACAGAAGTGATAGAACCTGTAAAATCAAGGGACCATACAGAAAGGATGCTGCCGGCTTTTGGAGCCGAAATAAAAGTTGAAGGGTTAAGTATTAAGATAAAAGGATTACCGGAATTAAGAGGAACAGAGGTTCATGTGCCGGGAGATTTCTCATCTGCTGCATTTTTTATAGTGGGTGCATTATTAATAGAAGGTTCTAATATCACAATACAAGGGGTGGGAATTAATCCTACAAGGACAGGACTTCTGAGTGTGCTCAAAGAGATGGGTGCTGATATCGAGATTTATAACATAAGAAACTTATCCGGTGAACCTGTTGCAGATATTAAATGTAGAAGCACTGTGGAGCTAAACCCCGTAAATATTACAGAAGAAAAAATTCCTGTATTAATTGATGAATTTCCCGTGTTATGTGTTGCAGCAACCCAGGCTATAGGTAATACAACTATCAGAGGTGCTGAGGAACTCAGGGTAAAAGAATCAGATAGAATCAAGAGCATGGCAACAGAGCTAAAAAAGATGGGTGCTGAAATAGAGGAATTTGAGGATGGCCTGAGTATCACAGGCAAAACGAAACTTAAGGGGGCATTTCTTGAAAGCCATGGAGATCACAGGATTGCAATGGCCCTGAGCATCGCAGCTTTGATTGCAGAGGGGGAGACTGTTATTAGTGATGTTTCATCAGTTAACATCTCTTTTCCGGGCTTTTTTGAGATTTTGAGGAGGCTAACAGCATAATGAAAGTGCAGATTGCAAATTAAGAATTCTTAAAAAAAGCAAACTGTGCAAGATGTCATGCTGAACTTGTTTCAGCATCTGATAGAATCAATGGTCATGAACCCCAAAACAGCTAGGCTGAAGAGAAAATAAGACCATAAAGAAATTGGTAACAGGGAGATTAGCTATTATGAAGAAGATTTTGGTAATCTTCAAATATAAGGATGATCCATTTCCTTATTTAGAATTACACTATAATGGAAATGTAGAAACTTTTGGTAACCAAATTTGTAAAGTGATAGACCGTATAGACCATATTTATGAGGAGATGAAAGGTAATGTAGAAAAAATAATCTTAGAGTTTCGACCATCAAGTGTAATTGTAAATAAGTCACAAATAAAAGGTATGCTCTTTGGAGGCAAACCATATTTCCATCTAATCAAAATTAATAAATAGGTAAAATAAATGAGCATTGTCTCAGAGCACCTGCAAAATCTCCTGGCACAGATAAAAACCCCTCTGTGGGGTGGCTATGTAAATATGCTAAAAACTCTTGAGTCTGTATTCCCTTCTCCGAAACACTGGATTTTGGAGTTTCTCCAGAATGCAGAAGATGCTACAAAAGATGCTGATAGAGCCGATGTAAAAAGATTCTCCATCCATCTTCAGCAAGACTCGTTATGGATTCTCAATAACGGCAAGGTATTTGATAATCACGATTTCTACGCCATTTGCGATGTAAATTCCTTTAAACTCCCTTCCTTGGGCTTTCGTGGCTACATTGGCATCGGTTTTAAATCCATATTCCATATTACCAATCGTATAGACATACACTCCGGTGATTATCATTTTAAGTTTGATAAGCAACACTGGGAAGATTCTAAAAGGCAAGGGGTTCCTCTCTCAAAATGGCCTTGGGAAATTTTGCCGATTGAAAACCATCCTGTAGATTTGCCAGAGGGCTACACTACTGGCTTTTATGTTCCGATGGCAAGTGCAAAAGGACAAGAGATATTGCAAAAAATCAAGGAATTTCTTATAGGCCCTGATTTTCCTAAAGAAGCAATTCTTCAATTGGAATATGTTAAAGCCATAGAAATACAGACCACTTCATTATCTTTTACTATCACAAAGGAAATTGAATCCTCTGAATCCCTTCCCGTTGGTAAAAAAGAGGTTATCATCTTAAAAAAGCAGATAGTAGGACAGCGGTATAGCGAAGAAGACTGGTATTTAGTTTTCCGTAAGGTTATTCCAATCCCCGAAGAGATCAAAAAAGATGAGGAAACAGAGCGTGTTCGTCGTTCCGAAATTCCGAAGCGGGAGATAGGGGTAGTTTTTAAGTTAGACAATACGAAGAATATTCAGCCTTTATATGGCAAGCTTGCGGGTGTTTATTCTTTTCTGCCGATAGAAGGTGAACAGACTGGTTTACCATTTGGGATTTTTGGAGATTTTATTCCACTACCTGGACGAGAGTTAATTAGCTATAGTGCTAAGTGGAATCATTGGATATCTGATAAAATATTTGAATTTTTCAAAGAAATAATAAAAGAAATATTTTTATATCATGAACAATGGGAGTCCTTTCCAGCCAGACTTCTTCAGGATTTACCATTTGGTTCCCTTTCAGGTGAAAGTGCAAAATTCTGGAATAGCAGATTAAGGGATCCTATCAAGACTTTTCTTGAAACCGAGAGTTGTTATTTTGATCGTCATGGAAATAGGCGTAAGCTTGAAGAACTGACGATTGTGGATGAAGATATTGAACAAATCTTTGGAGAAGAAGACTTAAACATGTTAGAAGAAATAACGAATAAAAAAATTGTGAAGCATAGTATAAAAGATCATCTCTGGTCCAGAGTAAGCGAGGGAGATAGGATAAAAAAATATAATATTTTTGGTAAAAAGAAAATTTTGGATAATCTTAAAAACAAACCACAAAAGTTAGCCAAGATATATATCCTGCCTAAAGACTTTGCACCAAAAGACAGACCTTTATCTAACAATTTATTCGTACTCGCCGAAGACAGAGAGCTATATACAGCAGATCAAGTAATAAATATCGCAATAAGTTTAGATCAAATACCTAACTTATTGAAACAAGTCATTCCAGAAGACAAAAAGCTATTACATCCAGAAATTGCAAGAAATAGAGATGCTGTTGAAAGTCTTAAGAGTTGTGGTCTTAAAGAAATAAATAAGCAAACAGTTGTTAAAGAATTAGTGGAAAAAATTAACACTTTTAAAGGCTCCCATGATGAGCTTGAGTTTGCTCTCAACGATATTATTCAAGCCACACTTTTAATTATTAATGAAGGGGGTGATTACATAATAAATAGATTAATTGCACAGGATGGAACTTTTATAGAAACTAAACACTTGTTTGTTCCAAGAGCACCATTGGACTGGTTACCACTTTGGAAAGCTTATCTGCTCCCTGGATATCAACCTGTTCATAAAAACTATCTCGTAGAACAGAATATGGATAGAATAAGTGAATATTTCGAAAAGTGGGGTGTTCATGGATTTAATAAAGAGAAAGATAGAAGTCTGATCGAAACAACAGCATACGCAATATTTGAAGAAAGACTGCGTGAGAGTGAACATCGCGACAGCGTTTCTCGTGTAACCCAGCATGATAAGTTAGGCTATGATTACGAGTGTAAGGGTCATTGTGAAAAAGTCTTTGAAGTGAAAGGTATGAGTGAACCAGAAGATGTACCGTTAGGCCCCAATCACTGGAAGGCAGTACAAGATAAAGATTATGTTTTAATCTGCGTTTATAATCTTCCAAATCAACCCGATAAAGTAAGATATAAAGAAATTACTAAGGTTAAAGATATCTGTGACCCTGTTGAGCGTGCTACAGTTCCAAAGAATAAGTGGCTTGCACATAAGGGTTAGGCATGAGTTGCTTCAATTTTATAAAAGATGTAATATTTAGATTTTAAGTCAAAAAGACCAAAGAACAAAAGAGAATACTAAAAGATCGCATATTGCGATTTTTTCAAGATGGCCAAAGAAACGCTCATTTTTCTTTTACTCGAAGATGGAGTGAACTTATAAAGGACAATCTTTTTGCAGCAAAAGAATTAGATATCGCTAAAGATGCTATAGAAGAACTTGTTAGCGAAGGCTTTCTTGAATATGATAGCGGTAACTATTATTTAAAAGGTCGAGCACCTAAGTGGTAATTTCTTCCTCTTTGTTTTTGAAGACCGATGTTATCTTATTTTTGAATTTTGGCCAGGAATATTTTAGGGTCTTTCATAGAAATTGAGATATATTTTTAAATTAAGGTAGAATTTAATCGTTTAGCAATCTTTACCGAAGAAAGGGTTTTCCCATGAAAATCTGATATTTTGAAAAAGAGTGACAAGATTAAAGATCCGGTTACAAGGAATTTAAGTCTGAAGAGGAGGTACTTAGAAAATGTATAAACAACACGCTACCGATTTATTAAAGCGCATCACAGTTGACCCCGCTGTAATGGTTGGTAAGCCAACAATTAGAGGATTAAGAATAACAGTGGAGCAAATATTAAAAGCCCTTGCAGGTGGTGTTACAGTTGATGAGTTATTAGAGGATTACCCTGAAATCGAAAAAGAGGATATTCAGGCAGTCCTACTGTATGCCTCTGAACGTATTAGCGAAGAACAGGTCTTTGCTTTAAATGTAGAGTAAATATTAATGCCTGAAAGTAAATTGAGATTTCTCGTTGATCTTGGAGTGGGAAAAAAGTTAGAAGAATGGCTGGAAAAAAACGGATATGACATAAAAACCGTAAGAAGTATTAACCCGAAGGCAAAAGATACGGAGATACTTAAGATAGCTATATCTGAATCCCGTATGGTAATTACCATGGATAAAGATTTTGGCGAGCTTGTATTTAAATCTGGTAAGTCGCATGCAGGTGTCTTAATTTTAAGAATTGAAGATGCAAATGGTAATGAAAAAGTAGAGCTTATAAAAAAGATATTACATGAGTATGAGGATAAAATGCAGAACAGATTTTGTGTATTTCAAGATGGTAGACTCAGAATATCCAGGTAATGCTTGCTTATTTCATTAAATTTTTACACTTTACAAATTGAAATTAACAATGGGTAAGGTGATTGCCATAGATGGCCCGTCAGGCTCTGGAAAAACTACCATTGCAAAACTACTTGCAAAAGAGCTTGGTTTCGGTTATCTCGACACAGGTGCATTATACAGGGCTATTGCGATTGCATTGAGAGAAAAAAAGGTGGCACCAGAAGACAATGATGATAAAATAAAAAGGGTTTTTGACAATACTGTTATCGGATTCAACAACGGGAAGGTGTTTCTTAACGGCAGAGACGTTTCGGAGGAGATAAGGACTACCGAGATAGACCATTATTCTTCCGTCTTTTCTGCTAAAAGAATTGTCAGGGACTTTTTGCTTGACCTTCAAAGGAATGCAGCTTTGAATAATGACCTGGTTATTGAAGGAAGAGATACGACAACAGTCGTTTTTCCGCACGCTCAGAAAAAGATTTTCCTGTATGCATCTGACGAAGAAAGGGCGAGGAGACGCTATTTTCAATTCAAGGAAAAGGGAATTGACATTACAATGGATGAGGCAAGAAAAAACATTTTAGAAAGAGATAAAAGGGATGCTAACCGTGATATAGCGCCACTTAAGGCAGCGCCGGAGGCTTTTCTGGTGGATTCTTCGAATCTCTCTGTAGAGCAGGTTTTTAAAAAAATACTCGATTTTTTAAGAACTGACCCTTGAGTTTTATTTATTTAATTTGCAGAGCAATCTTATTTATTTTTTTTAAAATATTCAACAGGATCGAGGTCATTGGTGCCGAAAACGTTCCACTGACAGGCGGTGTTATTGTTGCTGCAAATCATGTAAGCTATCTGGACCCGCTTGTTATTGGGGTGGCCTTAAAAAGGCGTGCGACTTATATGGCCAGGGAAGGACTTTTCAAAATCCTTCTGCTGGGCGCATTTGTCAGGTCATTCTCTTTTCCCGTAAAACGTGATAGACCTCAGGCATCTACAATAAAAGAGGCTATCCATAGACTGAAGCAAGGGGAACTCATTGTTATGTTTCCAGAGGGAGGCCGGAGCGTTGATGGTAGAGTGCTTGATGCAAAGAGAGGTGTAGGCTTAATTGTAGCTATAAGCAGAATGCCTGTTGTTCCAACACTTATTAAAGGAACAGAGAAAGCCCTTCCTGTAGGCGCAAAGTTTTTAAGACCTGTAAAAATAACAGTAATATTCGGCAACCCTATAGAGATTGATAAGGAGGAAACAGATAAACAATTCAAGGAGAGGATAAGCAACGGTATAATGGAAGCAATTAAACATTTAAAATTCAAAATAGAAAAATGAATCATCCTGCAAGACCGCAGGGTCTACTGTAGCAAGACTACGGGGAATTAAAAAGTTAAAAATTATGAAAATAATCACAGCGAAGACGGCAGGCTTCTGTTTTGGTGTCAAAAGGGCTATAGACATAGCCTTCAGGATGGCCAGGGAAAAATGTGAAGGGGTTTATACACTCGGACCTATTATACATAACCCCCAGGTAGTAGAGAAGCTCAAAGAAAAAGGAATTGTCCCAATCGAAGAAGTCAATACAAAAAAAGATGTAAAGGCGTTGATAATCAGAACCCACGGCATACCTCTCAATCTTTCGAAAAAGATAGTCTCTAAAGGATGTGAAATAATAGATACAACCTGTCCATTTGTAAAAAAGGCACAATATTATGCTAAACTCCTTAGTGAAGAAGGTTACCAGATAGTTATTCTTGGTGAGAAGAACCATCCGGAGGTGAAGAGCCTGAAAAGCTATGCCAATAATGATGCCATCGTTACTGATGGCAAAGCTCCACTTATGAAATTGAAAACTAAAGTTGGCATAATTGTCCAGACCACCCAGACTCTGGAGGCATTGAAAAAGGTGTTATCAGATGCTTTAGAACATGCAAAAGAAATAAAAGTATATAATACAATATGTAATTCAACAGCCATTAGGTTGAAAGAGACCGAAAAGATGGCTGGTGAAGTTGATGTAATGTTTGTTGTTGGCGGTAAAAACAGTGCCAATACAACTCAACTTACAAAACTCTGTAAATCTCTTTCGGTACCTACTTATCACATAGAGACATCATCAGAAATCAGAAAAGAATGGACTGAAGGGGCAAAGAAAATTGGTATAACAGCAGGTGCTTCAACACCTGATTGGATTATTAAAGAAGTACAGAAAAGAATTAGATATATAGGAGGGTGAGGTTTTGGTGGAACTTAAAAACAATGATATGGAAAAACTCTATGCTGAGACCTTTCGCAGCATTGGAGAAGGTATGATTTTAAAAGGAAAGGTACTGGCATTGAAGGAAGACAGGGTAATTATTGATATAGGTTATAAATCAGAGGGGATAATATCGATTGAGGAGTTTTCTGAAGAAGAAATTACAAAACTGCAACCGGGAAGCAGCATAGAGGTATACGTCGAAAGCTTAAGAGATTCAGATGGCATTATAAGACTTTCAAAGGAGAGGGCAACAAAGATTAAGGTCTGGGAGACACTTGAAAATGCACTCCGGGAAGAAAGTCCTGTAGAAGGGAAAATTACCGGAAAAATAAAGGGTGGATTCACAGTAGAAATATCCGGTGTAATCGCTTTCCTTCCAGGTTCACAGGTCGATGTAAAACCACTCAAGGATATTGACAGGATCATCGGGAAGAAAATGGCTTTTAAAGTTTTGAAGCTTAACAATAAACTTTCCAATGTAATTGTCTCGCGAAGGGTAATCCTTGAGAAAGAAATACAAAAAAAGAAAGCCGAGACCATTGAAAAACTTAAAGAAGGACAGCTTATGAAGGGCACGGTAAAAAATATCACAGATTACGGTGTATTTGTCGACCTGGGTGGTATAGATGGTCTGTTACATATATCAGATATCTCCTGGGGAAGAGTCAACCATCCATCCGAATTTTTCAAGGTTGGTGAAGAGGTCGAGGTTATAATTCTTAAATATGATGAAGAAAATGAAAAGGTAACATTAGGTTATAAACAGAAAAAACCCGATCCGTGGACTATCGTTGATGAAAAATATTCACCCGGGAGGAGAGTTGAGGGGAGGGTGGTAAGTATTACTGATTATGGCGCATTCATTGAACTCGAAGAAGGCCTCGAAGGACTTGTACACATATCCGAAATAGACTGGTTACCGAGACCAAAACATCCTTCAAAATACCACTCCATCGGAGATACGGTGGAAGCTGTTGTATTAAAGGTGGATAAGGATGAAAGACGGCTTTCGCTGAGCATAAAGCAGGTAAAACCGAGCCCATGGGAAATTATTCCAGAGAAATATAAAGTCGGTCAGAAAATTTCAGGCAAGGTCAAGACAATCACAGACTTCGGTGTTTTCGTGGGTCTCCCTGAAGGGGTAGATGCACTGATACATATCTCCGATCTTTCGTGGACAAAACATATAAAGCACCCCTCAGAGGTTCTGAAAAAAGGTCAAAAGATAGAAGCTGTTGTCCTCGGCATAGAGCCTGAAGCAGAGAAAATGGCGCTCGGTTTGAAGCAACTTGAATCTGACCCGTGGTTGAATTTAATCCCGCAGAAGTTTAAACTCGGAGACGAGGTTGATGGTAAAGTTCTAATGATTACAGATTTCGGAATATTCGTTGAGCTTGAAGGAGGGGTTGAAGGACTTGTTTATTCCTCCGAGATAAACAAGGCGCTACCAGAAAAGATTGGAAATGTTTTAAAAGCAGGCTGCAATGTCAGGGTAAAAATAATAAAGATAGATTGTGAAGAGAGAAAGATTGGATTGAGTATGAAAAACCTTTAAAAGGCATCTGAATGAAAAAGATATTTTTGATATTTTTAAGTCTATTTTTACTTCTCATTGTTATTACATTCGTTATTTTGTTATTACAGAACAGTGTACCCATAGGCGAGAAAGTTGCACTTATACGGATAGAAGGACCGGTAATTGATTCAAAGGATACTATCAATCAACTCAAGGATTTTTTAAAAGACCATTCTGTTAAGGCTATTATTTTACGTATTGATAGTCCCGGTGGTGCAGTAGCACCTGCACAGGAAATATATGAGGAGGTTAAGAAGGCGGCATCAAAAAAGAAAGTGGTTGTCTCCATGGGGTCTATCGCCGCATCAGGGGGTTACTATATTGCATCGCCTGCTACAAGAATTCTCGCCAATCCCGGTACACTCACAGGCTCTATTGGTGTAATAATGGAAATTCCGAATATAGAAGGACTCATGGATAAGATCGGGGTGAAAACCGAAGTGATAAAGAGCGGCAGGCATAAAGACATAGCTTCGGCTTTCAGGGGTATCGGGAAGGAGGAAAGAGAGATACTTCAAAATGTTCTTGACAATGTACATGAACAATTTATCAGGGCAGTTGCAGAAGCAAGAAATATGCAGGTTGATGATGTTAAGAAGATTGCAGACGGCCGAATTTTTACCGGTGAACAAGCACTCGACGCCGGTCTAATAGACGAACTCGGTAATCTCGAGGACGCTTTAAAAGCAGCAGCAAAACTCGCGGGGATTAAAGGCGAGCCAGTTGTAGTAAGCAAAAAAGAGAAATTTTCCATAATCAATTTACTCAGAGGCACCATAGCAGATGAATTGACAGATGTTTTCCCGGCTGTGAGGCTAAAATATTTATATACACCATAATGAAAAAAGATAATAACCTATAATCAAATTCCGATAACCAAAAAGAACAATATTATTAATTTTGTAACATGTAATTTGATTATCGGAATTTTTAAGAGGAGGTATTATGACTAAGTCAGTCTTAATAGAAAAGGTTACAGAAAGGATCGGAAGCCTTACAAGAAAACAGACCGAGATTGTTGTTGAGACTGTTTTTGAAAGTATAAAGGAAGCTTTAATTAGGGGTGAGAAGATCGAAATAAGGGGATTTGGAAATTTCAAACCAAAACAAAGAAGGGCGAGAAGGGCGAGAAATCCGAAAACAGGGGAGAAGGTTGATGTGCCGGCCAAGAGGGTATTGCACTTCAAGGTAGGGAAAGCCCTTAGAGAGGCGATGAATCCAAAATAGATTCTACCCTGCTGTTACATACGGAACAAGCGAGACTTGCAGGAATTCTTAGAACAGGACACTATCAATGGAGTGCTAAAAGGTCGTCCATATTCCTATAGAAAACCGTATTGGAAGAGGATGGCGCGGTTTAAAGAGATGAATCTCTTTACTCTTGAGGAGAAGGTACTGGTATTGTATCTCACCGAGAGGACGTATTGTTTTCCCTAAAACCTCGCCAGCCACTGTGATCTCTTTGCCTATTGAATAAATCGCTGAATCAAGATATCCTTCGTAAAAAATAATGAACCTGCCGTACGTTATATCTGCATCTTCGGGTCGCCCGCGATAATCTAACGGCTTCTGAAGAACCTCAATATAGGTTCCCTCATCTGTATTTTTTAAGCTTATTATAATCCCTCCTAAAAGGACAGTCTTCCCTTTATATGCATGGGGATCTTTGAAAAGAACCCCGGGTTTTAATTCCTTATCAATTTGTTCCATTATATGTTGAGAGACCACATGGGCACAACTGCCAAGGAGGGATAATATTATGAGAAGTATGAATAGCCTTTTCATTTTCCTATTATATACGAATAAAATAGGGTTAGAAAACTGCCGGGTATTATCCACAGAAATTATAGATGTTTTAAAAAGCACGGGTAGAAACGGCTTCTTCAATACGTCCCGTTAGGTCTTGTATATTTTATGATAAAATAATCAGACTCAGGGAAAGATCCATGAAAGGCAAAGTTTATTTAGTCGGAGCTGGTCCCGGTGATATCGGGCTTTTAACAGTAAAAGGACTGCGCTGCCTTAAAAAAGCAGAAGTGGTCATATATGACTTTCACCTTAATGCTCAGGTCCTCAATTACATAAACCACGATGCGGAGTTTATATATGCAGGAAAACGTGGCGGCCATCATAGCATGACGCAGGATGAGATTAACGATATTCTTGTGAAGAAGGCAAAAGAGGGTAAAGTTATATGCAGACTTAAAGGTGGTGACCCTTTTATCTTTGGCCGTGGTGGTGAAGAAGCAGAGGTGTTATCAAAAGAGGGTATAGAGTTTGAAGTTGTTCCCGGAGTCAGTTCTTCAATTGCAGCACCTGCATATGCAGGAATACCCCTGACACACAGGCTTTATTCATCATCATTTGCGGTTTTGCCGGGCTATGAGGATGTCACAAAAAAGGAAAGCTCGATTGACTGGTCAAAGCTTGCCACGGGAGTGGGAACACTTGTTTTCCTGATGGCTGTAAAAAATATAGACCTGGTTACTGAGAAATTAATAGAACATGGAAGGGCTCCTGATACACCTGTTGCAGTGATCAGATGGGGGACAAGACCAGAGCAGACAACTATCGTTGGCACACTCAACACCATATCCGGGCTTATAAAAGCCAGGGATATAAAACCCCCTGCGGTAATGGTAATCGGAGATGTTGTAAAACTCAGGGAATCTCTTAAGTGGTATGAGAAAAAACCCATGTTTAGACACAGGGTTCTTGTTACAAGGGAACATGCCGGAGAGTTCGAAATTTTAGAAGAATTCGGTGCAGAAATAATAGAGTTTCCAACAATCGAAATTGTACCCCCCGAGAATTACAATGATCTTGACAGATCAATAGATAAAATAGAGACTTATGACTGGCTTATATTTACCAGCAGGAATGGTATTAAATATTTTTTAAAAAGATTCTTCGAGAAAGACAGAGATATCAGAGATTTAAAAGGGATAAAGATATGCGCTATAGGCACAAAGACAGCAAAAGAGATAAAAAAATATGGCATAAAGATAGATTTAATCCCTGATGAATTTCGTGCTGAGGGACTGATAAAAGCGTTTACACACCACCACCCCCTTAGCAAGGGTGGGATTGAAGAGGGGGTATCCTCTGAACTCCTAAAAGGTATGCGATTTCTCTTTCCAAGAGCTGAAGTGGCGCGTGAAATCTTCCCGGAAAAGGTAAGAGAACTTGGAGGGGAGATAGATGTGCCTGTAGCATACAGGACGATAAAACCGGAACTTTACGGAAAGAGATTAAGAAGATTCTTAAAAGAGGGGAGGATTTCCATAGCTACATTCACAAGTGCATCTACATTCAATAACTTCATGGAAATGATGGGAAAAGACGCCGAGGATTTGCTTGAAGATGTAACCATAGCAGCCATAGGTCCTGTTACAGCCAGGGTCATAGAAAAAGCCGGGCTTAAAGTTGCCATAATTCCTGAAGTCTCTACCATAGAGGCAATGGTAGATGAGATAATTAAATGGACAACAAAGGAAAAATTAGATGCAAAATGTAAGATTAAAAAATAAAAATTAAATTATGGGATTCCTTTATTTTGAAGTTTTAATTCTAAATTTTGAATTTTCACGTGGTCGATGAGCCTTCCTGAAATAGATACCCTCATTTTTTTCTTCATTAACAGGAACCTTCAGAATAGTTTATTTGACTTTTTGATGCCGCTTATAACGAAAAAGGCATATCTATTTTTTTTGCCCCTTTTTTTATGGATTCTTTTTAAAGACAAAAAAAATGCCCTGATTTTATTCTTCCTTGCCTTTTCATCGCTTCTGATAGCGGACTGGTCTTCAAATATTCTTAAACATTATTTCGAGCGAATAAGACCGTGTCATGAACTTGATGTTATCAGAGTTCTTGTGGGTTGCGGAAAATCTTTTTCGATGCCTTCAAACCATGCAGCAAATGCCTTTGCCTTTGCAATGCCCTTTTATGTCTTGCTTAAAAACAGGTTGCGGTATGCTTTTGTTGCTGGAGCGATACTCATTGGTTTTTCAAGAATATACGTCGGGGTACATTATCCATCTGATGTTATTGTGGGTGCTGTAGTAGGTTTAATTTTAGCGATTACTGTTGTATGTCTGTATAAATGGTTATCAAAAAGATATAAAGAAAAACCATACACGACTGTCCTCTTTGTTTTTCTTCTTTCCCTCAGCCTTTTCCGTATTTACTATATTTTGAATGGTCCGCTTGATTTGAGCCCTGACGAAGCACATTACTGGGAATGGTCCCGCAGGCTCGATTTGAGTTACTACTCCAAGGGGCCTATGATTGCTTATCTTATTTTTCTCGGGACTTCTGTTTTTGGCGATACGGTTTTCGGCATCAGGATAATGGCTGTTGTCCTCTCTGCCCTGAGCAGCATTATCCTGTACATTCTCGGGAAAAAACTTTATGATGAAAAAGTCGGTTTGTCTGCTGCAATCCTGCTGCAACTTATCCCCCTCTTTTCCACTTATGGCATCGTCTTCACCATAGATTCCCCCTTCATATTTTTCTGGGTTTTGTCACTGTACTTTTTCTGGAAGGCTATAAATGCAGGAATTAGGATGCAAGATGCAGGATACAGGATACAAGATAATAAAAATCATTCATCATGCATTGTGAATCATGATTCAGTGCCAAACACGCATCACTCATCACTAATATACTGGTATCTTCTCGCCCTCTCAACAGGCCTCGGCCTTTTAACAAAATATACCATGGCATTCTTTTATCCCTGTGCATTTTTATCTTTGTTGTTATCGGGAGAATACAGAAAAATACTCCTGACAAAATGGCCTTATTTATCCTTTATTATCAGCCTCATAGTTTTCAGCCCTTTGATTATATGGAATATCAACAATGACTGGGTTACTTTAAGGCATACTGCCGGACAGGCGCATGTCGCAGAGGGGATACAAATATCTCTTAAAACCTTCTTTGAATTTTTGGGTTCACAAATAGGCGTGATAACACCCGTTTTATTAATAATTATGATTTTTTCCATATTTAAGCTCAGAAAAGACCGGAAAGGCTATCTTTTATTTTGGTTTTCGGTTCCGGTAATTGCCTTTTTTCTTTTGAAAAGTCTGCAGGCGAAGGTACAGGCAAACTGGGCATTGCCCGGATATATAGCCGGTATCGTCGCTTTTACTGCATTCTGTACAGGAAAAATACATTCCGGGAGAAAAGGCATGAAAGTTTTAATAGGTTCTGCTGTATTAATTTCAGTCATTGTAACAGCAACAGGTCACTATCCTTCATTGCTCAGACTTCCTGTAAAACTTGACCCTACAATGCGTCTTCAAGGCTGGAAAGAAATCGGCGCTGAAGTGACAGAAATATACGAACAGATGTCTTCTGCCCATCCAGTGTTCATATTTTCCGACAGGTATCAGGTTTCGAGCGAACTTGCATTTTATGTGAAAGGTCACCCTGTGACTTATTGCATTAATCTCGGCCGGAGAATGAACCAGTATGACCTGTGGCCAGGATTTGACGACCTGCTCCACTATAATGCAATTTATGTGAGTTTGGAAGACAGTAAAATGCCGGAAGAGGTATCTGCAGCCTTTGATAAGGTTGAGAAAAGGCTCTTCAGTGCTTATACTAAGAAGCATGTCAAGATCAGGGATTATTCTATATTTACGTGTTATAATTTTAAAGGTTTAAAAATGCAACTACCGGAGACATATTAATTATGACAATATCAGTCGTTGTTCCCGTTTACAATGAAGAAGAAAACATCAGATTACTTCATGAAAGACTGAAGGAGGTACTCGGAAGACTTAACAAGGAATACGAAATACTTTTCGTAGACGATGGCAGCGCAGACAGAACTCTTTCAATCCTTGAAGAGATTCATGCAAAGGATGAACGGGTAACTGTGCTCAGCCTGAGGCGAAACTTCGGTCAGACAGCGGCTTTTGCTGCAGGATTCGATTTCGCACGCGGGGATATAATAGTAACAATGGACGGAGATTTGCAGAATGACCCTGCTGATATCCCGAAGCTTCTTGAGTTAATAAAGGACAATGATCTTGTAAGCGGATGGAGGAAGAAGAGGAAAGACCCTTTTTTTACGAGGAGACTGCCCTCGGTAATAGCAAACTGGCTGATCAGCAAAGTTACGGGTGTAAAACTTCATGACTACGGTTGTTCACTTAAGGCTTACAGGAGGGATGTGATAAAAAACCTTAAACTCTACGGTGAAATGCACAGGTTCATACCGGCCGTGGCAAGCTGGTATGGCGTAAGGGTAGCTGAGGTTGAGACCGTTCACCACCGGAGAATGAGAGGGAAATCAAAATATGGGATATCCCGTACAATAAAAGTGGTTTTGGACCTGATAACGGTTAAATTCCTTCAGAGCTTCTCTACCAAACCAATACAGTTCTTCGGACCGGTGGGCATAATATGCAGCTTTATAGGCTTCCTTATCTCTCTCTCCCTGACTATAGATAAACTTTTTTTTGGACGTGATATCGGAAGCAGACCTTTACTGCTGCTCGGTGTGTTAATGATTATAGTCGGGATTCAGCTCATAGGAATGGGACTTCTTGGAGAGATGATTGTGAGGGTCTATCACGAAAGCCAGAGAAAACCCATTTACGTGATTAAAAAAATCCTTGGCCCTGAAAACAAATAAGATATTCCTTTTCATACTGAAAATTTCTATCAGTTCTGTACTGCTTTATGTCGTATTGTCAAAAACAGGGCTTGGAAGTGTTCTGTCAATTTTAAGAAATATAAACCCTTTTTATTTTATTACGGCGGTATTTCTATATATACTGTCACAATTCATATCTACATTAAGATGGAAACTGCTTCTCCCGCATACATTCGGAATAAGAAACCTCTTTTCCCTCTATATGATAGGCGCCTTTTTCAATACCCTTCTCCCCGGTATAGTCGGGGGTGATGCCGTTAAAGGTTTCTATTTATATCAGGCTACAGGTAAGGGCAGTCTTATTTTTGCATCTATTTTTATGGAAAGATATCTTGGTTTTGTCGTATTGATCACAATATGTGTGATTGCTTATCCGTTTGGTTATCATTATTTAAGAGGTTCACAGGTCGAATGGCTGTTGCCATTTGTTGTAATATCTTTCATATTTGCCAGCCTGCTTGTATTCGGTCTCCGTCTCGGCAAAAGGATAAAACTACTTTCAGATTTTTATGAATATTTCCACGCATACCGTAATCAGAAGGATATGATTCGTAAGGCTTTATTTTTATCAGTTTTAATTCAGGTACTGGGAATTTCTTCTGTATATGTTCTTGCAACCGGCATAGGACAGCATATACCATTTCTTGCGTGTCTGATATTTGTCCCGCTAATAGTAATTTTTACAATGATTCCAATATCTATTTCCGGGCTTGGTGTTAGAGAAGGTTCTTTTGTTTTATTTTTCGGGTTTATCGGGGTTAAGCCCGAATTTGCAGCCGCCATATCTTTTTCATGGTTTATTGCCATGGTTATTGGTAACCTTGTCGGTCTAATGGAGTACCTAAAATATAAGAAAGAAGGGTTTAAGCTTTGAGTCAGATAATTCACAAAATATTGATTAACGACGAAGGATATAGTATTTTCGCTCATTCTCATCCCGATTTTACCGGGACTCCGAGGTAAATTCTGTCAAGGACAGAATTTAAATCCGCTCTAATACTATATCCTCCGTCTGTCATGAAAAATTTATGCTATTAATCATCAAAGATCTTAAAAGTTGTTTAAGTTTTTCAATTCTGTCATTGCCCGACCACGATCGGGCAATCCAGAACCTTTCGTATAAGTCGTACTTCTGGATTCCCTGGTCAAGCCAGGGAATGACGGCTTAACGAATCAGCCATTTGAACAGAGTTCGCTATGAATTAAAGGGGTTAAATTCAGAAAATCAAAAAGGAGGGTTTAAAATGTTTCTTTATCTTGTCCAGCATGCAGAGGCCAGGAAAGAAGAGGTGGACCCATCAAGACCACTCTCTGAAAAGGGGCTTGAGGATATCAAAAAGATGGCTTCTTATCTGTCTCAATTAAATGTCAGGGTACATAACATTTTCCATAGCAATAAATTGAGGGCAAAACAGACAGCAGAGGCACTGTCAGGGGCATTTAAGCCTGCTAAAGGAATAACAGAAGTCGATGGCCTTGCGCCACTCGATGCCCCCGAGATTTGGGCGGAAAGGCTGAAGGATGTTCCTGAAGACATTATGCTTGTTGGCCATCTGCCACATCTCAGCAGACTGGCATCACTTCTGCTCAGCGGGGATGCAAATAAAAATATTGTTTCATTTAAAATGGCGGGAGTTGTGTGTCTTAAAAGGGGCGAAGACGAAACATGGTCAATGCAGTGGATGCTGATACCTGATATGGCTGTTGGTGTAACAGGTATAAATGCGTACTGTGACGGGCTTTAAACAGCATGGAAACCTATTTTAAAAAGGAGTAATATTTTGAAACTCAAATTTCTCGGTGGAGTAAGGACAGTTACCGGCTCCTGTTTTTATATGGAGTGTAACAAGCTCAAATTTCTCATCGAGTGCGGAATCTACCAGGGTGAAGGCGCAGAAGAAGTTAACAAAGCTGCATTTGATTTCGATCCGGAAGAAATAGATTATATTTTCATCACACACGCTCATCTTGACCATTCAGGCGTGCTTCCCAGGGTTGTCAAAGAAGGCTTTAGAGGCAGGATTATCACAACATCTGCAACAAGAGACCTGCTTGAACTGATGCTTTATGATTCAGCACATATTCAGGAAAGCGACGCAGAATGGCTTACAAGAAAGGCTTTGCGGGCAGGAAAACCACCAGTGTTCCCGCTTTATACAACAGACGATGTGCGAGACGTAATCCCTCTGATTGACGTAAAAAAGTATGGCGAGATATTCCACCTTGGTAATGGCATCAAATACAGATTTCTGGATGCAGGCCATATACTGGGCTCTGGCACAATCGAGCTTTGGTTTCAGGACAATCCGAAAGAGAAAAAAATCGTATTCTCCGGAGATATTGGCAAAAAAGGCAATCCTATTGTGAGAGACCCGCTTACTCCTGTTAAAGCAGATTTTATTGTAATGGAATCAACATATGGCAACAGGCTTCATAAACCCTTGAAAGAAAGCATAGATGAGCTTTTAGATGCCATAAAGATAACCTTTAAGAAAGGTGGAAATGTATTCATACCGTCTTTCGCCGTAGGCAGGACACAGGATTTACTTTATATTCTGAATAGCCTTGTGAGGGGAAAAAGACTTTACAATATCAATGTCTATCTCGACAGCCCTCTTGCAGAAGAGGCGACAAAAATATATCTTGCACACCCTGAATGTTTTGATGAAGAGGCGACAAAGCGTTTTACAGCAGAGGACTTTGACGACTCTATAAGACTTCATTTCGTACAGAGTGTGCAGGAATCAATGGCAATAAATAAAATAAAATCAGGCATAATTGTTATAGCAGGAAGCGGCATGTGTGATGGTGGAAGGATTAAGCATCACCTGAAACATAATCTCTGGAGGCCTGAATGCAGTGTTATATTTGTCGGATTTCAGGGCAGGGGAACACTGGGGCGGAAAATCGTAGATAGAGCAAAGGTGGTTAACATACTCGGAGAGGAGATTGCTGTCAGGGCATCTATATACACGATAAATGGTTTTTCAGCTCACGCAGACCAAGCAGAACTTATCGAATGGTTGACGTTTTTCAAAGATTCACCAGATGTCTTTATAGTCCATGGCGAAGAGGAGGTATCGATACTGTTCAGCGAGATTGTGAATGAAAGGTTCGGACTCAAAACTTATGTGCCTGAAAAAGGGCAAGTTTATGAGATCTAAATCAATAAATATGCACACACATATTACAGAAGAAACCTTTGAACAGGTTCTCTCTTTATACAGAGACTCATCAATCATAGACCTTCGGGGAATAACCTTTATAGACCCCTATGGGATGGTTGGACTTCTTGAGGTCGGAGAGTTCTCAAAATCTGAAGATAATCAAAAAACTCTTCGTCTCCCGGATTCAGAAGAAGTTCTTAAATATCTTGAAAGAATGGACTTCTTCATATCTGCGGACAGATATTTCATCCTTGAACCTCCGCAGCCGGAAATATCAGTAAAATATTTACGGAGCTTTGATTCAGACGTCCTTCTTGAAATAACCCTGATAGAAAGGTCAGATGACATCCATTTCATTGTTGGCAAGGTCAGGGACAGGAGCCACGCTATACTTACAAAACATCTGCATTATGACGAAAATACCATTAATAACTTTATTGTTGCCCTTTCAGAGGTTTGCCAGAATATAATCGAGCACAGTGGATATAAGGGATTTGTAGGCATACAGAAGTATCATTTCCAGAATCTGAATAAAAACGTCGTAAAGATTGCTGTAATGGATATCGGCATAGGTTTCAGAAAATCTCTATCAGAGAGGTTTGTCTTGAAAGATGACCTTGAGGCTATTGAAAAAGGACTTCTGCACGGTGCATCAAGGTTTTCTGACAAGGGGAGAGGACATGGTCTTTCTGCAGTAAGGCGCTTCGTCAAACAATGGAATGGTAAAATTTCTATCCGTTCTGGAACTGCAAAGCTTTCTATAATACCTGAATGGTCAAAGGGAAGGGCAAAAGAACGTGGCCTCATCAACTTTCCCGGCGCACAGGTCAATATCATGCTGCCGGAGGTTTAACTAACCTTAGCCCGGATTATTCACAAAGTTTGTGCATGTTAACATGGGATAGAGCATTTTCGCTCATTCTCGGGCTATCGCCCTCCGAGGCTTTTGCCTCTTTATTTTTACATAGTGTATTTGTCTATCGGCAAAAAAATCCGCTCAAATACTCTATCCCATATTTGATCATGAAAATTTATGAATTAACCCTCAAAGATATTAAAAGTTGTTTAAGTTTTTCAATTCTGTCATTCTGGCTTGTCCAGAATCTTTCTTTGAACAACCCCCTAACCCCCTTTACTAAGGGGGATTCAGAAGGATTCCCGACAAGCCCTGTTAGAAAGTTTATTTCTAACAGGGCAAGCGGGAATGACGGCTTTACGTATCAACCATTGGAACAGAGTTCGCTATGAATTATCCGGGTTAAGGTGTATCTGTCTATCATATGTACTGTGATAAGATAAAATATAACAATCAAAATTATTTCTTGACAAACATCTTATTTTATGATTCAATTGAATCAGTTGAAAGAAAAGAGAATCCTTATTCCCCTCTTTTAAAAAGAGGGGTGGGGGAAGATTAGTAATGAGAAAGAATGGCACCTCCAAAATTATTTACTCGATTAACATTGAAGATGTTCAGAATGTTGCAGAAGAAGAACTCGCAAGGAAGCTTACTAAAAATGAATTGAAAATCATCGAAGATAAAATCGGTGATTACATAGATTGGTATGGTGCTATTGATACAGTTATACAAAATGAAATTTTACATTATGGTAAAAATGCCGCTTTGTAGAACTGGGAGATGAAAGGGCAAAGTATGAGTGCTAAAACATATGCAGAACCTAAACAGACTTTGTGTATAGCTACTTTAGAAAACTGTACAAATTGTTCAGAAATAGATCATTGTCTTGTGCTGAGAGAACAGTTAGCTTTTTACAATCGCTTAGGAATATCCCAAATCGATGATAATATAGAGAACGATTCGTTAACCAGCATACAACATTTATGGCAAGATTCGACACGAAATAAAAAGTATGATCCAAGCTGGAATTATGCCGAAGATAACAAACGAGCATATACACACTCTATTCACCCTTACCCTGCAATGATGATACCGCAAGTAGCAGGAAGACTTATTGATATGTATGCAAACCCCAAAGCGGTTGTCTTAGACCCATTTTGCGGGTCTGGTTCTGTTTTGTTGGAAGCATTCACAAGAGGCTGTAATTCATGCGGTATTGATATAAACCCTCTTTCACTTCTCATAAGTAATGTTAAAACAAGCCCTCTTAACTATAAGTTTTTACATAATGAATTAGAAAGAATCTTTAAAAAAGTATCCAGTATAAAGAAGGTAGATAATTATAATTTTTTTAATATTGGGTATTGGTTTAAAAAGGACGTTATATTTAAGCTCGCTGCATTAAGAAAGGCTATAGATTCAATTAAAGATAGGAAGATAAAAGATTTTTTCAGAGTGGTATTCAGTTTTACTGTAAGAGCATCCTCAAATTCAAGGAATGGTGAGTTCAAATTATACCGCATTGAAGATGAAAAGTTGAATAATTTCAGCCCTGATGTTATAGGGATATTCAAAGAAAGAGCTGCACTTAGTATCGCTGGAATGACCGATTTATGGAGACAATTTAGAGACAGTAAAACTCAAGTAAATATTCTAAATGAAGATACCCGCAATAGAACAAGTATTAAGGATAGCACTATTGATATAGTCGTAACCTCTCCGCCATATGGCGATTCAAAAACCACTGTTGCTTATGGACAGTTTTCAAGACTCTCTTTGCAGTGGTTAGGATTTGAAGGGAAAGATTTAGATACAGATAATCGATCATTGGGAGGGCGATTAGATACCAATAATCTTCACTTAGGATATAGCTCTCCAAACTTGAGATACGCCTTAGATATGATATCCCGAATTGATAAAAAGAGAGCAAGAGAAGTTATGGCATTCTATATCGACTTGAACAAATGTTTTATTGAATTGAGCCGAATTATGAAAAAGGGCGGTTTTTTATGCATGGTGGTGGGGAATAGAACGGTAAAAGGAATTCAATTGCCAACAGATGAGATAGTGGCAGATTTTGGTGAATCTAATTGCTTTAGACATATAGAGACAATCACTCGTAAAATTCCTAATAAAAGAATGCCATCAAAAAATAGCCCTAGTAATAGAACTGGAGTATTAGGTTCAACAATGACTGAAGAATATATTGTGATAATGGAGAAGATTAAATGACTCTGAGAGAAATAGAACGCAGACTTCGTGCTTTAAAAGCTTTGGGATATGTTCCAACGATCCGAAAGAGTTCTACTGGGGTAGGACATACTTTTGAGCAAAAAATGGGGCTGTCCGAAACTAATATTCCGATCCCGGATCTGGGTGGAAGAGTGGAGATTAAAACGACGCGAAAAGATTCCACTTCTCTTGTAACATTATTTACCTTCAACCGAGGGGTTTGGAATATACCTCAAAAGGAATTAATAGAAAGATATGGCTATATTGATAATTCTGGTAGAAAAGCTTTAAAAAACACCGTCTATTACGGGAGACAAATATCTCAAGGGTTAAGTCTTCTAATTGATGAGCATAACAATGAGGTTAATTTAATAGATGAGGCCGGAAATATATTAGCTACCTGGGATGTTTATATTATGGTCGGAAAATTAATGTCAAAGCTAAGCAGAGTGCTCTTTGTTATTGCAGAAAGACGATTTAATACAAATGGTGAGGAAGAGTTTTTCTATAACGAGGCATATATACTTACCGATCCTATACCACAAAATTTTATAAATGCCTTTAGGTCCGGCAAAGTTGGTATTGATTTGAGAATGCATCTTAAAGAAAATGGCTCAGTGAGAAATCGAGGAACAGCTTTTAGGATTAAAGAAATAAATTTATGGGATTTATACTCTAACATCAGAAATCTTGGAATTTAGCTCGATAAACTACCTTCAGACGAAAAGAAAAAGCAAGAGTTTTTAAAAGAATTGGTTCATTATCAGATAAAAGTTGAATAAAGACATAAATTTGGAAGGCATTATATGTGTGATAAAAATATACTAACTTCAAATGGCGAAAAACTTTATCTTGCAACTTTTGAGTTTGTCTGCGGGGAATATGAGCAAATGTTTCAGAAGGCTTTTTATGCAAAAAATCCAAAAGATTTAGAAAAGCAAATTCATTTATATCTCAAAAACTATTATGGTGCCGGAAACACTTCAGAAATAGATGGAACCCGATATTATTACTGGAATGGTGAAGTCGGTGTTAAATTGGATGGCTGGGAAGAAATTACTGATTTTGAGCAGCTTCTAAATAAGCTTCTTTAAGGGAGAACAACATGAGATGCACAGGGTGTTTTAAGGAATTTGAAGAAGGGGAAAAGGCTGGGAGATAGAAACTATATGAAAAAATTGAAAGCAGAGATTGGTGAAATTGCTTTTATAATGGAAACCTCTGATGACTTTGAAAACATAACTCTCTTTGACACTGAAACGGGAGAGATAGTAAGTATTCCTAATGAATTAATTTCAGCAGTAGAATCAGATGATGAAGAAGCACTGCAAGACCTTCCTGATTGGGAAAAGGATTTAATCGAAACAGCAGAAAATATTATCAATGATGAAAGAGGGCGTTATGTAGATATACCAAGAAAACCCTCATATGAGGCTTATAATCTCATGGTTGAATTTGCAAGCTCTGTAACAAACAAGGATTTAAGAGAAAAGCTTGAAATTGCCCTTTACGGAAAAGGCGCTTTCAGGAGATTCAAGAACGTTATTTCAGATTATCCTGAAGAAGAAAAGAGATGGTTTGCGTTCAAAGATAAAAGGTTAAGACAGGAAGTTATAGAATGGTTGAATTCCTTAGGTATAATGCCGATTGAAGATTCAAAGGAGTGATGTAAAAAAAAGGTATTCATGATTATAAAACCACCATAATCATCGGCGATAGACGCAGGATTTTAATATTGAGCTAAAAAAAGATTTATAGGACAATTATGATAAACAAGAAAGATAAAAAGCCTGATCTTATACCCCCTCATGGCGGATACTGCAATCTGAAATCCTACCAGACCGCAGAAATCATCTATGACGCAACAGCAGTATTCTGCAATCGGTTTATTGACAAACGATCGCGCACGCATGATCAGATGGTACAGGCAGCGCGCAGCGGCAAGCAGAATATTGCCGAAGGCAGTATGGTATCAGGCACTTCGAAAAAGAGCGAACTAAAACTGCTCGGTATAGCGCGTGCAAGCCTGGAAGAATTACTGCTCGACTACAAAGATTTTTTACGTCAGAGGGGACTGACACTCTGGGAGAAAGGTCATCAGCAGGCACAAGCCATCCGGAAGCTTGCATGGGAAAAGAATAGGTCCTATAAGACCTATAGGACTTATATCGAGGCTTCGCTTCCAGAAGTTGCAGCTAACACCCTTATTTGCTTAATTCATCAGGCAAATTACTTACTTGACCAGCAACTGCGACAACTGGAAAAACAATTTCTAAAAGAAGGCGGCTTCACAGAAAAACTTTATCAGGTGCGGCAACAGGTTAAAAGAAAATAACTATGCTTCTCCATAACGAAGACATAAAAGAATTAACTGCTGAGATTCCTGAAGGGCATAAGCATCTGATAACCACGATAGTTCTTCAGGACGGAACAGAGTTTGTGTTTCAGGAAGCCACGATTGCCAATCTTGTGCGGGCTTACATTACTGTCAAGACACATCCTGCAATAAAGAAAGTGACATTAAAAGGTAAAAAGCTTGCTGAGAGAAAACAGGGTTATGCAGAGTGGCAGCTCGTAGAGGAGAAATGAGAGGAAAGTTGCATGCGGTGAAACTCATAGGCGCTATCTTGAATAAATTAAAAAAGAACAAATGAAATTCTATGACCTTTATAACCTCCTTAAACAAGAGCTTCAGAACGGCTCCCGTGACCTTGTGACGAGGCAGTCGGGGCAGGTGATAAGGAGACGTATTGAGAAGGATATCGAAAAAGAAAAAGAGGGTGAGGTAATCGCGCTCGATTTCTCAAATGTAGGGATTATCGATTATTCATGTGCCGATGAGGTGGGCGCAAAGCTCATATCGAGGCTTTTAAGCGGAGAATACGGAGATAAATACATTGTACTGACAGGTCTGAATGAAAATCAGAAGGAAAATATTGAGGTTGCCCTTGAGAGGAAAGACCTTGCAGTTATTGCCGAAATGGGGAATGGCAGAAGAATACTCCTCGGGGATCTCAATAACTATCTCAAAGAGACCCTTAATTTTATTCTTAAAAAAGGTAAAATTACCGCCGGTGATCTTTCTGAATCTTTAAAACTTCCTGCAAATACAAGCGGCACCCGGCTTCTGAATCTTCATAAGAAAAGACTTGTTAAAAGGACAGAAGAAATAAGGAACGGCGGAAGAGTCTGGATATATAAGAGGCTTTAATCGATATGTCTACGCAAATATTAGAAAAAGATACAGATACTGAATTCCCCCATTTTCTGGTATTAAAGGCATCCGCCGGTTCAGGGAAAACATATACCCTTACACAGAGATATGTGCAATTTATTCTCTCGGATAAGATACCGAAAAACAGGCTTAAAAACATACTTGCAATTACATTTTCAAATAATGCTGCGCAGGAGATGAAGGGAAGGATACTCAAGTGGCTTAAATCTATTTATCTCAACAAAACTGATGATGCAGGAAATATTTTTCAAATTGTTTCCCTGGATAAAGACAGGCTGATTGAAAAGGCAGGCCGGCTTATGGAAGAAATTCTGGATAATTACTCTGATTTTCAGGTCAGGACAATTGATAGTTTTATGACAACAGTTTTCAAGGCATCTGCAATCGATTTTGGATATAATCCCGACTTTGACATTCTCCTGAATAAAGAATCTGTAATGGAATATTCATTCAATACATTTCTCAAAGATGTCCGGGAAGGGACAGAGAAGGCCGGTCTTCTTGAAATGATTATCTCTAAAATTCAGGAGTACAGAGGGACAGATTCCTCCTACCTCTGGGATCCGTCAGATAACCTCTTCAGGGAAATATGCAAGGTTTACTCCAGGCTGTCATCTGTCGGGAAAACACCAGTGATAAACGACTCTTCAAAAGAGCTCGCAACGATAAAACAAAGAATCTGTGATCTCGTTGAATCGATAGAGGAAAAGATAAATGAATCGGGGCTGGAAAGGAGGGGCAATTCTTCCTTTAATGATATTCTCTCATTGGCCAGAGACGGCGTGTTTAATGACATAATGAAAAAAGGTCTTTTAAACCCTCCTGTGAAAAAACCCGTAAAATCTGCTTCTTCTCTCCATAAGGCATTTGAAGAGATAGACCGGTTATGGAAGGAACTTGCCCGGTTGAGAGAAGATTTCGCATTATTTTATTGCAGGTCTTTTTATTCATCCTATCTTAAAGTCTATAAAAAATTTGCCGACACAATCGAGGATATAAAGAGAAAACAGGATAAGGTATTTATTGAGGATATTAACAGGTATCTTTCGGAATATCTTAATGAAGAGATAGTTCCTGATGTCTATTTCAGGATTGGCGAGACAATATATCATTTCCTTATCGATGAATTTCAGGATACCTCACCCATACAGTGGAGAGATCTCCTGCCCCTGGTAGAAAACTCACTCTCACAGGGTGGAAGCCTCCTTGTTGTCGGTGATACGAAACAGGCAATATACGGGTTTCGCGGAGCAGATTATAGAATAATGAAAAAACTTGAAACAGAAAACCCGTTCCCATCAGCACGGCATATATTGAAAGAACTGGACATCAATTACAGAAGCCTTTTAAAGATACTTGATTTCAATGAAAAGGTTTTTAAAAGAAACGTTTCAAAGGATGAGAAGTACAGAGATGCAGGGGCAATGAGCGGACTTACTGATTTTCAGCAAAAGGTAAAGGAAGGAAATGAAGGTAGCGGTTATGTCGGAGTAGTCCTCTGTGAGAAAAACGAAAGAGTATCTATCGAAAAGGAAAAATTGCAGGCATTGGTGTGTAAACTATACGACAGGGGTTATACATATAAAGACATTGCCATCCTTACCCATGAAAATGATGATGTTGTAAAGATCAGTACATGGCTGAATGAGAAAGGTATTCCTTTCATTTCTTACAGCAGCCTGGATATAAGGAAAAGAAAGGTCACAGGTGAGATAGTATCCTTATTAAAATTTCTCGATTCACCCGGAGACAACCTGCCATTTGCAACATTTATCCTCGGGGATATATTTAATGGAGTTCTTAAAAGGGATTTATCCGGTGTAGACAGAAAAACCTTAAGAGAATTTTTATTGACCTACAAGGGTGAGGAATTTCTTTACAAGGCATTTCAGAAGGAGTTTCAGGAAATCTGGGAGAAATACTTTGCGAGGCTCTTCAAATCAGCCGGTTACCTGCCGCTCTATGACCTTGTCACGGAAGTTTTCAATGTATTTCGTATTTTTGATATCGAAGGTGGTGAACAGGCAACACTCATAAAAATACTTGATGTCATAAAGGACCTTGAGGGAGAAGGCTATAACAATCTTAAGGAATTTATTGAGTTTGCGACGGATGACAGCGGCAGCGAATCCGAATGGAATATAAGTATACCGAAAGAGAATGCTGTCTCCGTAATGACAATACATAAGGCAAAAGGTCTTGGTTTCCCTGTTGTAATCATTCTTCTTTATGAAGACAGGAGGAGGGGATTTGATTATATAGTCAAAGAAGATGAGAAGGCTGTTCATCTCCTGAAGATTAACAGGGATATTTCAAGGTGTAATAAAGAACTCGAATTGTTATACGGGACTGAGAAGACAGGGGAAATGGTGAACAGACTTAACAGCCTCTATGTCGGATTTACAAGAGCTGAAGAAGAACTATATTTAATAGGAGTCCGGGATGAAAGGAGGAAGGATAAATTTCCTTTTGAAGTACTTCCTGTCGAAGAATTTTCTCCTTCAGAAAAACCTGAAAGAAGAACTGTCGCAAGAACTGAAAGTTCTGATTTTTTATTTGTTAATCATCAATATAAGACTATAGAGTTTAAGGATAAATCTGATGAGGTAATCAGGATAGAAGAAAAACAGAGAGGGGAGTTTGTCCACAGGGTTTTGTCGTATATAGAATATACCGGCGGCAATTTTGAGGAAAAACTCATCGATATAATAAGAAAAGTAAAAGATGTAACAGGTTCTGGATATCATGAAAATCATGCGGCGAAAATTATAAAGGGAATAATCTCGCACGATGAAATCTCGGATTTCTTCATACTGAAGCCTGAAAGAATAATAAAGACAGAACAGGAATTCTCTGACGGACAGGGGAAACTCCACAGGATGGACAGACTGATTATTGATAAAGATAGGGTTACCGTAATTGACTACAAAACAGGGGATAAAGAAGAAGAGGAAAAATACATTGCACAGTTAAAAGGTTACATGAAGATACTTCGCGATGTCTTTCCTGATAAAAAGATAAAAGGGATAATCGCTTATGTGGATTTGAGGGAGGTAAAGAGCATCAATTGAATACCCTTGTCATTTCACCCGAAAATAGCGTTATTGATGAAATAATCCCGCATCTGAAGATCAGCGGGATGGATTATTCATACAATATGGTGGTCTTCCCCGGAAAAAGACCTTCCCATTTCCTGAGAAAGGAGATTGCAGGGAGAATCGGAAAAAGCTTTATCCCGCCTCTTATACTTTCCATGGATGAGTTTGTGGATTATGTTTTCGAGGGTATCAGGTCAGGCAAAAAACTGGAGACAATAGATGCCATTTACATACTTTACGAGATTCATAAAAGCATTCCCTTGCCACCTGGCGGACAGAGGTTTATCACCCCGGATGAATTTTTCCCCATAGGTCTCAAGATCTATAAAGACGTGGAAGAGTTGTATATTGAAAAGGTAACTGTCAACCAGCTAAAAAACGTTGAGTTTTACACAACTGAAATCATACCTGCAAATTCATTAAACAGGTTGCAGTCGCTGTCTTATTTTTACGAAGGATTTTACAGGAGGATTGAAGAGCTTGGTTTTTCGACAAGGGCTTCAAGATACAGAATCGTCTCCGATGAAATAGAGGAGGCAATCTTAGATAAATTTCAAAAGATAATATTTGCAGGTTTTTTCGCTCTGACCGGATCAGAAAAGAGGCTTTTTAAAAAATTATCCTCCCTTGATAATACATTCTTCATCTTCCAGGAGGGAACGGGCCTGAAAGATAAATTAAAGGACTTAGGAATTACTGCCAATAATAAAGAGACCGGGAATAATTATCCGGAGACCTTTTTTTACAGCAGCCCTGATACCCATGGTGAGGTATATGCAGCAGGCAATATCCTTAAAGATAAACCCCTGGATACAAAAACTGTTGTTGTCCTGCCTTCCTCTGAAACACTGTTTCCTCTCATAAGACAGGGACTTACGTTTGTAGATGAAGATGATTATAACATCTCCCTGGGTTATCCCCTTTACAGAACACCGATTTTTGGCTTTATGAATAATCTGATGGATCTCATAACATCAATGGATGGTGAATTGATATATATCCCTTACTATCTGAGATTCATGCTTCATCCCTATACCAAAAATATCTATTTCAGGGGTAATGCTGAAATAACAAGGATAATTCTCCATGCGATGGAAGATGAACTCACAAAGAAAAGGACAAGGACATTTTTAACCCTTTCTGAGGTAGAGGAAGATATTTCTCATCTCATGGATAAGATTTCTGATTACGGGATAAGGATAAATGTTAAGGATATTAAAGAGCATTTAAGTATCATTCATCAGAACACCATTGGGAAGTTTGTATCTTTTAAAGATATAAGAGACTTCGCAATGAAATGTAAGGAGGTTTTGACTTATATTTATAATAACAGCACAGCAAGACTCCATCCGCTTTTTTACCCGTTTTCAGAAGCCTTCATAAAACAGATGGATGTGCTTGCGCAATCATTGATGAAAGAGGTTTGCTTTGAGAAAGTGCCGGCTTATTTTGCCTTTTTCAGAAAATACATAATGAATTTAAGGTTGCCCTTTGAAGGTACACCCTTAAAAGGCTTGCAGATACTGGGTTTTTTAGAGACAAGGAATATAAAATTTGACCGTATATTTTTCCTTGATGCAAATGAAGAGGTAATTCCTGATACAAAAAAGGAGGACTCGTTACTGCCGTTGAAGGTAAAAGAAATGCTGGGGATTCCTGCATATACAGACAGGGATAAACTGATGGCCTATTATTTCGATACCCTGCTGAAAGGTGCAAAAGAGGTTCATCTGTTTTTTATAGAAAATGACAAAAAGGAAAGGTCAAGATTCGTAGAGAGGCTTTTGTGGGAAAGACAGAAAAAAGATATTAAAACTGACTCAAAAGACTATATTCAACAGGTCAAATACAGGGTAAGCCTCGTAAATAAAATACCGGAGGAAATAGAGAAAACAGATAATGCAATAAGATTCTTGAGGGAATTTTCTTATAATCCGAGTGCTTTAGATGATTATCTTAAATGCCGGCTGAAATTTTATTATACCCATGTCCTTAAACTCGAAAAGAAAGATGAGGTCACAGGAGACATTGAAAGGAGTGACATAGGGGAGATCGTCCACGATGCACTTAAACGCTATTTCTCAAAAAGGACCGGCCATATTCTGAAAGAAAAGGATATCGATTTACATGAAATGGACAATCTCGTGAACGAAATCTTTGAAAAAGAATACGGAAGGAACATTACCGGTGCTATCTATTTGTTAAGAAGACAGATTAAAAATCGTCTAAGGGAGTTTCTTGAACGATATTATATGCCATTAATAAAAAATGAGGTTGTGAGTATTTCTAATGTCGAAAAGAAAATAATACTAAAAATGGACGCATTTAAATTAAAAGGCAGGATAGACAGTATAGAGAAAAGAGGCAATAAAATTTTTATACTGGATTATAAAACGTCTTCCAGTAAAGATAAGCTAAAAATCAGACTGGACAGGCTTGATCTCGATGACAGAGATACCTGGAGCAATGCCATCGGCAGTCTGCAGATGCCCTTCTATCTCATGCTTTTTTTAGAAAAAGGTAAAAAGATAAAACACCTGAGCGGGGTCTATCTTCTTCTCGGTCGTTCAATGATGGGCAGGGATATAGAAATTCCTCCTTTCGAGGAGTCAGAAACTGAAAGGGCAATGGATATGCTAAGGAAGATAATCATTAGTTTATTAAAAGAAATAGTTGATCCCTCAATGCCCTTTGCCCCTGCAAAGGATATTAAAAATGTATGCCCTTTATGCAATTTCAGATATATATGCGGAACACAATGGGTAAGGAGGTAGGATGTGAAAGGCTTTAGAGATGAAAGGGGATGTGCATGACACAGACAGTATGTATAATCATCGGTTTGATAAGTGGTATTATAATCGCAGGACCAATTATATGGTTTCTGTCAAAAGCCCGTTTTCAGGCTATTTGTACAAAACAGATTGCAGATATGCAATCCTCCTGTGCAAATCAACTTACTGAACTCGAAAAAAAGGCAAGCAGTGCAGAGGCACGGATTGAAGAACTGAGGCAGCAGGTACATTTGAGGGAATCCGAAATCGATAAGTTGAGAAATGAGCTTGATAGCGAGAGACAGTCAAAGGTTGAGGCTTTTACAAAACTTGACGCAGCCCGTAAGAACTTCGATGAACAGAAGGCGATTATCGAAGCGATGAAGACTGAAATGACAGATACATTCAATGCTCTTTCATCAGCTGCTCTCAAAAGCAGCAGCGAGGATTTTCTCAGGCTTGCTTCTGAACACCTCGGGAAGGTTGTTGCAGATACAAAAGGTAAACTCGGGGAGCATCAGGTGGCAATGGACGGGATGATAAAACCTTTGCATGAAATGCTTAAAAGATATGAGGAGCAGATAAGGTCAATCGAGGAGAGCAGACACAAAGCATACGGAAGCCTCGAAGAACAGCTCAGGGCACTTGCCTCAACACATGAAAGCCTCCAGAGGGAAACAACCAATCTTGTTACGGCACTCAAAAGACCGCAGGTTCGCGGAAGATGGGGCGAGATGCAGTTGCGGAGAGTTGCAGAGCTGTCAGGGATGTCTGTGCACTGCGATTTTACTGAACAGCAATCGATGGACACAGAGAAAGGCAGAATAAGACCTGACATGATAGTGCATCTGCCTATGGGCAGGGAGATTGTTGTTGATTCGAAAGTATCACTGGAATCGTATCTCGATGCTGTCTCTGCTCAAACAGAAGATGAAAGAAAGGCAAAGATGGAGAGGCACGCTCAGCAGGTCAGGGCACACATGAATAAACTCGCATCCAAGGAATACTGGAGTCAGTTCCGTCAGTCACCTGAATTTGTTGTGCTTTTTATCCCCGGCGAATCCTTTTTAAGTTCAGCCCTGGACATAGATACTACCCTCATCGAAGACGGCATACAAAGACGGGTTATAATTTCAACTCCAACAACCCTTATTGCCTTGCTCAGGGCTATCGCCTATGGCTGGAGGCAGGAGCAGATTACAAAGAATGCACAGGAGATCAGTGAATTGGGCCGTCAACTGTATGAGAGGATGAACACATTGGTTCAGCATCTGGACAGCATCGGCTCCAATCTTGGAAAGGCTGTAGGTGCATATAATAAAGCAGTTGGTTCTATGGAATTGAGGATATTGCCTTCGGTAAGGAGGTTTAAAGAACTCGGGGTTACCGGTGCCGATGAAATACCTGTAATCGAACAGATAGACCAGAAACCAAGGGACCTGAGTATAGTCGAATGAGTTTTCTGATTAAAGATTATAAATGGCTTTTCAGTTTCGAAAGGAGGAAATCATGTCAGAGAGATTAAGTCATGAGGAGTTTGTGAAAAAGGCGATAGTAAGTTTGAGGAAAGAGGGGTACAAGGGAATACATACAGTCTATTCAGGGTTTAATAATGCATTCAAAAAATATTTCGAAGGAGAAAATCCTGTCGAGATAACAAACAGACTTGCACGGGAAGGAAAGATTGTAATGAGACCTGTAAAAGGTGGGGTTATGCTCTATCTACCGGAAGAAGCACCTAATACAACGGATACAGCGAGTGAGGCTTTAAAAAAGATGGGGCTCGAATGAAAAAATTGTTTCAGTAAAATTTACTAATAAGACATTGGCTCTGTCCCTGTAGACCTCAACCATTCAATGATTTCCCTTTTCATTGTCTTGGCATTAAAGCCGTGCCATTTCTTCCTCTCCCTGGGATAATCAATGAGAACGTCTTTAAAGTTCCTGAAGGCACCTTTGCCTTGAAGGGCATGTGTTAGTCTTTCTTTCAGTGTCGGGTCTTTAACTGTTTTTATAAATTCTTCCATTGATTTATATGCTGTATGCGAACTTCTTTCGGGAATTCGAACATATCTTCCGCTTTCATCGAGGAGGATTTCCAATGCGAGGTCTGCCTCATCAAGCATCCAGTCAGGCAAATCAGGTTCCTCATCGTATTCTATGTATTCAATGTCTTCATCTATCTCGTCGTATTCATCCTCATACAGTCTGGATTGCATATCCCTCAGGATTTCATCTGAAAAAGATATGACATCACCTGTATCTGTATCAAGGTAATAATCAAAAGTATCCCTTGATACATCTTCCATAGCCTTCTGTATTTCATCAAAGTTCACTTGCAGCTTTTTCACAAACACTCTCCAGATAAGATGACGGCCTCTGAATTTTACCGGTGAGTTTTTCGCATTTACCTCAATAAAGGATCTTTAACCCCTGCCTCTTGAAATGCCATTGCCCTGAAGACACAGCTGTCACACCTTCCACAAGGAATAACCCCCCCCTTCCCCCCCTTTAGAAGGGGGGGGGAAGGGGGGGTTAAGGGCTGCGGATCATAACAGCTCCATGTCAACGAGTAATCAAGCCCGAGAGCCATTCCGGTCTTGATAATATCAGATTTTTTCATATAGATAAGAGGTGCGTTGATCTTAAACCTGAACCTGCCTTCTACAGATATCTTTGTGGCAAGGTTTGCCATTGCTTCAAATGCCTTGAGATATTCCGGTCTGCAGTCAGGATAACCGCTGTAGTCAACTGCATTTGCCCCAATAAATATGTTTTCTGCCTCGAGAACCTCTGCCCATGCAAGGCCAAAGGATAAAAATATGGTATTCCGGGCTGGAACGTAGGTAGCAGGAATAAAGGATGAAGGATGAAGGATGAAGGATGAAGTTTTTGGTACTTCCATCTCTGACGTCAGCGCAGAACCACCAATCTCTCTGAGGTCAAATTTTATAACCAGGTGTTTTTTTACACCGAGGGTATAGGAGACCATCTTTGCGGAATCGAGTTCTCTCTTATGTTTTTGATTGTAATCGAAGGTAAGAGCGTATAATTCATATCCCTGAGATTTTGCAAATGCAAGAACTGTTGATGAATCGACCCCTCCGCTGAGGAGGACAACAGCGTTCTTCTTTTCCATGATTAACTTTTCCTGCTAACCCTCATTATTCGTAAAATTATTAATCCTCAAAGATCTTAAAAATTGTTTAAGTTTTTCAATTCTGTCATTCTGGCTTGTCCAGAATCTTTCTTTGAACAACCCCCTAACCCCCTTTACTAAGGGGGATTCAGAAGGATTCCCGACAAGCCCTGTTAGAAAGTTTATTTCTAACAGGGCAAGCGGGAATGACGGCTTAAAGTATCAACCATTGGAACAGAGTTCGCTATGAATCAAAAGGGCTAAAATATATCGTCAGATGTCCCTTTCCTGCCATCAGCCCCTTTACTGAGGACAATAAATGCATAATCATTTTGCTCATAAACATAGGGATTACCCCAGGGGTCTGTTTTATCTGAAATTAGATCGAGGGACTCAGGATAAGAGCCATATTCAAATCTGTGTGCTTCAATTTTAAGCCTCAGATCATCTACAGCCTTTGAGGCAGAAAACCTCTTGAAGATATCATTTGAATGTAAGAAGACGGTTGAAAATGAAACTATCAGCGCAATAAAAATAATCAGCACAGGCAGAATATTTAAACCGATTCCAGGTTTTTTCTTTTCTATAAGTGGAGCTTCAGCAACGACAGATAGGTCTTCTTTTAACTCTATAACCCCTTTTTCCATGAGAGAAACAAGTGTCTTTGACACAGTAAAATCATCTTTCCCTGTTATATCTATGATGGTACTTACATCATTTTCTCCATCTACCAGAGAAAATATATCTTTTTCTTCATCCTTCAGTGCCTCAACTTCTTCAGTCTTTTTTATAAATACGGTATCAAGTGTTATTTTTCCCTCAATGAGAGACCACTCGTCAAGTATTCTGAGACCTTCCATGAGTAAATGCTGTGTGTCAATGAATAGCTGGATATCCTTGTCAACCGGGACAGCCTGCGGTGTAAATTCATAAGTGCCCTCTTTCCATCCAAATATCTGAATAACTGTCTCTTTAATCTGTCCTTTCAGTATTTCTTCGATATCTTCTTTCTTAACCAGACCTTTTCTTACAAGAATGTTGCCGAGTTTTACATTAGACCTTCGCTGTTCATCAAGCACAGCCTGGAGGTCTTTTTCTTCCAGGAGACCTTTTTTCGTCAGCACCTTGCCGAGGCGGTTGTCTTCCATTCTTCTTTTTGATTCTGCGCCGACAATATTACCCTCGGCAAACAAAAGTCTTACCCTGTCCATTTTCCCTTCAATCGTCAGAACCCCGGTCTTACGCTGGAAAAAAATCAGCTGTAAAATATCTGCAAGACCGAAATCTTTAAGAGAACCTTCTAAAGCCACCCTTTTGCAAGCCTCCGTCTGGTTATAATGTTAGAAATCAGATACACCATGAACATCAGAAATACTGCGCAGATATTAAGCCAGAGATGAGAGAAACCGGCCATTTCTACTCTGAAAACCAGATTGGCCAGGGGAATGAACAGTAAAAACAAAAATGGCCACAGGAACAATAAGCCGTACAGGGGGTACCCTGCATATATCTGGCCTGAACCGGGTAATATAAAAGATAACAGTTTAATCATGTCCTTTTTCTTCTTCCTGTACTCGTACACAGCCAGTATCCTTGCAATCCTTTCCCTGGCATCGAGTTCTTCGAGCTTTACCAGCGATCTGTAGCATTGTAAGCACATGTGTCCCCACAGAATGTGTTTTTCGCATTTGTTGCACATAATCTTGCCACACCTGTTGCATCTATAAGCCCTGTTCTTCAATCGCCTGTCCAGAATATAAAACAGGATTATCATAACAATCACTATCAAAGGAATTAAAATCGGTGGAATTATAGATAGTCCTGAAGGAGCATTTTTGATTTTTTTGAAAGCATATTCCCGGATAGCAGGGTAAGGCAGTTCCTCATCTATAACAAATCTGTTCGGATTCCTGCCGAATATTGACCTGAAATTTGAAACTGCGCCTGCATCGAGTTGTTGAGCTGCAAGAAAGTATTCATCACCTTTATCAAAATCCAGTGTTTCTCTATATATCTGGCTAAGATTATAAAGTGAAGATGCAAGGGGTTGAATTTTAATTGACTTTTTATAAAGTTCTTCTGCTTTTTCGAAGTCTTTTATCGCCACATAACAATTTGCAAGATTATTATATGCGCGCGGATCCGGATTGACAGTTAGAAGTCTATTATAAATACCTATTGCCTCACTGTATCTGCCCTCACGCTTTAGTGCAAGGGCATAGGAGAAAAGCTCACCCGGGTCATTGCTGCCCTGTAAAACTGAAAGTGCATATCTGTTGCCTTTCGCTTCATTAACCTGTACTACAGCCCTCAGTTCACCAGAAGAAGGTACACTGAGCCCTGCAGAAAATGCTTTATATACCCACGGAGATGCAAGCAGAAATAAAAGATAGAGATATACTAAAATCCTGTCCCTTTTCCTCATGTAAAAACTTATTATTATCAGCAGGCTCCCCAGAAAATAAAGTGGTCCGAATACAGCAAAAATAAAAACAAGAAGCAGCATTATTCTGGTCTTCTCCTCTTTTAAATCATGGGAGAGTAAAGGAATGTCTCTTGGAAGTCTTATCAGGGTTATGATTAAAAGAGAGACAATAAAAGACAAAACCAGACTTGTGAATAACGAAAGTATCATCATGAATGACCACCAGAAATTCCGTTTGTATGCAGCTATTCCCTGGATAATATAATCAAAGGCTTCGAATGCACCCCCGGTTTTAAAAGTAAAGCTTGCTTTTGCCATTTCAAAATAGACAGCAGGAAGGTCAGGAGAATATCTTAAAGCTTCTTTAAGAATGTCTTTTGCGTTATCTCTATCTATTTTTGATTGGTTAATAAGCAGATATGAATAAGGCTCCGAGTTTCTGATACCTCTGTTAAGCTGGTCTTCATACAAGTTTTTTCCGGCGGAAAGCGAAGGTATAAATAATAACAAGAGGAGAATTAAAAAAACTTTTTTCATTCCCGTTGCCCTATTCTCCTTTCGGTGCCTTTTATCAGCCTCAGGATATTCTCTCTATGTCTTATGAATATAAGAACTGTCATGAGAATTGCAACAAAAAATTTATCCTTACTGTCAAAAAGTAAAATATTAAGAGGGAGAAAGCTGAATGCCACAAGTGCCCCGAGAGAAGAATATTTTGTCATAATAACAACCACCAGCCATATTATAAGGGTAAGTAACGCTGCGTATGGGGTATAGATAATGAGCACCCCGAGGCTTGTTGCAACGCCTTTGCCTCCCCTGAATCCTAAGAAGATGGAAAAGTTATGACCTAATATTGCCGAGATACCGATAAGGCCTTCATAAAATACCCCGACTCCTGAATACTTTCCTATTGCAACAGCCAGTGTCCCTTTAAGTATGTCTCCAAGAAGGGTTATAAATGCAGGCCATTTGCCGATAGACCTTAATACATTTGTAGCTCCTATATTACCGCTTCCAACTTTCTTAAGATCTGCTCCCTTTAATTTAGCTACTATTATACCAAAAGGGATGGAACCGAGAATGAAACCAATTATGCTTAAGATAATAACAGTCTTCATTGCCAACCTCTTAAAAGATCAATTCATATCCTTTTCCAGAATGATATCGTATACTGTATACCCGAAACAATAGACAGCACAAGCGCTATCCAGATCAGTACTATGCCTATGTCATAAAGGTCTATTTCCGGGATACTCCTCATCAGTATAAGACAGATTATCGCAACTATCTGAATAGTTGTTTTTATTTTCCCACCAAGCTCAGCAGGAATGACTATATCTTTTGAAAGGGCGACAACTCTAAGTCCGGTTACCAGGAATTCCCTGGCGATTATGGTGATTGCTATCCATGCCGGCAACCTCGCCATATCAACAAGCACAATCAAGGCAGATATTACCAGGAATTTATCGGCAATGGGATCAAGTATGATCCCGAATTTTGTAATCTCACCTGAACGCCTGGCAAGATAACCATCGAGGAAATCCGTTAAAGAAGCGATGATAAATATAAAAGCTCCGAATAAAGGATTAAGGTAAACAGAAAATATGAATACAGGGATAATAACAATCCTGCTGAGTGTAAGGACTGTCGGCAGATTAAGCCTTAGAGTACTCATCAATAATGCCCTTCCAGAGTCCTTTAGACTTCAAAATAAAATCGCATACTTCCCTGACCGCTCCCTGACCGCCTTTATTTCTTGTTATCATTTTTGCAACAGACCTTACCTCGTCATCCGAGTCCGATACAGCCACGGGAAACCCGCATCTCTTTAAAAGAGGCATATCGATAATATCGTCTCCAACATATGCTATTTCATCGTCACCGAGAGAATATTTCTGAGAGAGCTGGTTATAGGCGGGCATTTTGTCATAACACTTCTGAAATATGTCTTTAAGCCCCAGTTCTTCAGATCTCCTTTTAACAACATTCGAAGACCTGCCTGTAATAAAAGCCACCTTAATTCCGGCCTTTAAGAGCATTTTTATCCCGTGTCCGTCACGAACATGAAAGGATTTTAACTCATTGTTTTTGTTATCGAGGATAATGCTCCCGTCAGTAAGTACACCATCCACATCCAGTATAAGAAGTCTTATTTTTTTTGCGAGTTTTTTGAGTTCTTTCCCGGAGATTTTTCTCATTTGTATTTTCAGGAGTTATGGAATTTAATCAATTAAATAAAGATTATTGTTAAAAAGTATATCAAAGAAAGGTGGAAAAGTCATTGAGAAATATGAAGGAAATCAGTACAGGTAATTTTATGTAGCCTGTTTTAAAAGATTAATGATAAAGCGGAAAATTGAAGATAGAAAGTGTAAATGATATAATTAGCTCAAATATTAAAAAAATAAAGGAGATAACCATGGAGGAAATAATCGATCTTAAAAAATACACTGTATCTTTGGAAAAACTCAGATGGTTTTGCCCGGCCGATATTTTGAAGTTTGGATGCACAGCAGATATAGAGCCCCTGCGAGATTTTATAGGTCAGCAAAGGGCAGTAGATTCTATAAATTTCGGGCTTGCGGTCGAGAGGGCAGGATATAATTTATTCATGACAGGACTTACCGGAACAGGTAAGGCAGCAACTATTAAGGCACGCCTGAAGAAATTCATCGAAGAGAGAGAGGCAAAGGGTATAAAGTATCAACCAGATGACTGGTGCTATGTATATAACTTCTCAGAGCCTGACCAGCCGAGAATATTGAAATTGTCGCAGGGCATTGGAAAGTCGTTCAGCAATAACATGGAAAAACTGCTTAAAACTTTGAAAGAAGAGATACCTAAAACATTCGGTAGCGGGGAATACAACAAAAGAAAACAGGATATTACGGAGGAACATCAGAGACGGTATCAGGAAGCGATGGATTCACTGGATAAAGAATCACACGAAAAAAGTCTAATGGTACAAGTCTCTCCGATGGGTGCTGCTGTCGTTCCGTTAGTAAACGGTAAACCAATGTCAAGGGATGAATTTCTTGCACTGCCTGCAAAGGAAAAAGAAGCCATAGAGTCAAAACGTTTAGAAATGATGAGAAAGGTTGAGGAAACCTATGCAAGGCTTCACGAACTCGAAAAGGAAATCGCCGAAAAGATGAAAGAGATAGACTCAAAGGCTGGAGAATTTGCCATAACTCGGCCTTTTGAAGATATGTTCAGGACTTATAGTGAATATCCTGAAATAATAAAGTTTCTAAGGGAGCTAAGAGAATATACACTGACAAAATTAGATTTATTCTCACAGGCTCCGATTTCTCAACAGACACCCGGATTATCTCCTATTCAACAGGTAGATTTTTTTGTGGCTTATAAAGTAAACATTTTCGTTGATAATAGCTCTATAATCGGTCCTCCCGTTATTTTTGAATCTAATCCAAACTGGTTTAATATGTTTGGTAAGATCGAAAGAAGGGCTTTGATGGGGACATATCTCAGTGATCATACGATGATCAAAGCAGGTGCAGTTCAGTTAGCCAATGGTGGATATTTAATTCTGAATATACGGGACGTATTACTCAGCTCAGGTGTCTGGGAGGGACTGAAAAGAGTTATAAAGACCAAGGAAGTCCGTGTTGAAGACCCAATGGAACACTTTGGATTCTTTGCCCCGCAGGGCATGAGGCCCCAGCCTATTCCAGTAGAATTTAAAATAATAGTGATGGGTGAAGACTCAATTTATCAGCTTCTTAATATGTACGATGAGGATTTCTGGGAGATGTTTAAGGTAAAGGCAGATTTTGATTATCAGATGGAACGCTCGGATGAAAACATGAAGTCATATGCGTGTTTTATCCGCAGTTGCTGCGACGACGAAAAGTTGTTGCCGTTTGACCAATCAGGAGTTGCCGGTATCCTGGAGTATGCGGCAAGAGCTGTGGGTAACCAGGAAAAACTATCAGCCAGATTCGGGCCGATGAAGGACTTGATAGTGGAGGCAGATTACTGGGCAAGGGAGTCTCAGAGCCAGATGATAACCGGAGAACATGTAGAAAAAGCGGTCAGAGAGAAAATTCACAGGTTAGACCTGATAGCAGAGCATATACGGCAGATGATCAAAGAAGGCTCTGTTATGGTTGATGTGGAGGGAGCAGTTGTAGGACAGGTTAATGGACTGTCTGTTTACGACCTTGGAATTTTCAGTTTCGGAAGACCTAATCGAATTACAGCAAAAACATTTTTAGGAAGGCGGGGTGTAATCAATATTGAGAGAGAATCCCAGCTAAGCGGAAGAATCCATGATAAAGGTGTTCTTATATTATCCGGATATCTGGGCTGGAAATATGCACAGGATAAACCATTATCACTCTCAGCAAGCATATGCTTTGAACAATCTTATTCAGGTGTTGAAGGAGACAGCGCTTCTTCAACGGAACTATATGCTATACTGTCCAGCCTCTCTGAAATGCACATAAAACAGGCAATCGCTGTTACAGGATCAGTAAATCAAAAAGGTGAAATTCAGCCTATAGGCGGCGCAAACCAGAAGATTGAGGGTTTCTTTGATGTCTGTAAGGCAAAGGGGTTGACAGGTGAGCAAGGGGTGATGATTCCACACCAGAACATAAGAAACCTGATGTTGCGTGAAGATGTAGTAAAAGCAGTAAAAGAAGGTAAATTCCACATATATTCAGTAAAGACCATTGATGAAGGCATAGAGATCCTTACAGGTGTTTCTTCGGGTGAAAGACGGGCAGATGGTAGTTACCCGGAAGGCACTGTGAATTATCTGGTTGACAAGCGCCTCAGAGAATATGCTGAAAGGCTCAGAGTGTATCACGCACATGCGTCAGAGGAAGTGTAAAAAATTTTTATGATAATAAGAATTTCATTATCTGTATTCTTCCTTTCATTAACATTGTGCTTACCTCCATCTCTTGTTCAGTCAGAAATAATCGTCTACGATACAATAGCCCTAAAAGAAGAAAATATTATGCTCAAAGCAGAGACAAGGGGTAAATTTTTCAGAAAAGGCGGCGAAGTCGTTGAATTCTTTGTTGATAGAAAATCTATTGGCAGGACCCTTTCAGGTGGAGACGGTTTTGCATACAAGCAATTCAAGCCTTTTAAAACCGGCATTCATCATATAACCTTGAAATCCGGGGAAGAAGAAGGAAATGGACTGCTTCTTTCTTTAAAAAAGGGTGACAGAATAATTTTTGTCGATATGGAAGGCAGCCTTTTAGAAGAAATATTTACCCGGAAGCCGAGGAAAGAAAGCCAGGAAACCATAAGGAAATTATCAGAAAAATTTCCTGTTGTATTTCTTCAAACAGGTCTTTTGGGGGTTAAAGTTGCTAAAACATGGCTTAAAGAAAACGGGTTTGTAGTTTTGCCGGTGATTTCATGGAGAGGTGGTTTAATATTTGATGAAATAACTGAAATGGGTTTAAAGATAAAGGCTTTAACAGGAAGTGCGGCTGTTATAGAATCGGCAAAGATATATAAACCCAGGGCATTCAGCTTTGAGGATGTGGAAGGCGCCGAGATGGTAAACGACTGGGAAGAAATCGAGAGGAAACTCAGATAGAATTGACAGAATTATCGTGAGGAACAAATAATCAAAATATGACGGGGCGCTACAATTCTTTCGGCTCGTATATTAAAAAAAGATTTGGCACAACTGTCTACAAGGTCAGTGTGGATGCAGGATTCACATGTCCTAACAGGGATGGAAAAATTGCCACCTCAGGCTGTATATACTGCAATAATGACAGTTTCAGGGCAAATTCCTGCAGGCCGGCGCTCTCTTTAACTGAACAAATTCAAAGCGGGATTAAATATATCAGAAGAAGATATAAGGCAGAGAAATTCCTTGTTTATTTCCAGCCACATACAAACACCTATGCTCCTGTTGATGAACTGGAACGTCTTTATAAAGATGCATTGTCTGAACCTTCTGTTATCGGGCTTGCGATAGGCACAAGGCCTGACTGCGTGGATGAAAACAAGATAGCACTCCTAAAATCACTTGCAAGAAATTACTTTATACTTATCGAATACGGCATGCAGTCAATCTATAATAAATCTCTGGAATTTATTAACCGCGGACATGACTACAGCACTTTCTTAAAAGCCCTTAATCTTACTGAGAACAGGGGTATTTATATCGGTGCCCATGTCATCGTCGGATTCCCAACAGAGACAAGGGAAGAAATGCTCTCGATGGCGGATGAGATTTCCCAATTACCAATAGATTTTCTCAAGATACACCAGCTTCAGGTGATAAAAGATACACCGCTTGAGGTTCTTTACAGAAACAGCCCTTTTCATGTATTCGGATATGAAGAGTACCTCGAATTTGTCAGCGATTTCATAGTAAGGCTTTCTAACCGGATAGTCTTGCAGAGGCTCTTTGCCACTGCACCTGACCGTATTTTAATAGCACCACAGTGGGGTAAGAGCAGGCAGGAGATTTTGAGGGATATAGAAAAAAGACTTGAGGAAAAAGACACTTATCAGGGCAGGAAGGCAAAGATTAACGTTGGATATATTTAAGATCGAACTTGTCCAAAATAAGAATAATATCTATGGCTGGATGCCTCATAAACACACTGAATCGACAGGATATTTAATATGGCAAAGCTCTTTTCGTTCTTTAAGATATTTTGGATAACGCTCATATATCCATATATGGAAAACATTAAGTGGATTAATTTTATAAGGTGTCGTCATTGTGTTTCTTCAGCATCCAGCCATATACTTAAATATCCTGAACCGCAATTAGTAAAGATATAATGGAAAAAATAATAGCCGTTATTGGTGGAAGAAGGACTGAAAAAACGCTGCTTGCTGAAGCAGAAGAAGTCGGCAGGCTAATAGCTAAAAGCGGGGCGACTTTTGTATGTGGTGGACTCAGTGGAGTAATGGAGGCTGCTTCGAAAGGCGTTAAATCCGCAGGCGGACTGACAGTCGGTATCCTTCCCCACAATGATACGAAAGAAGCAAATCAGTACATAGATATTCCGATAGCAACTGGATTAGGAATTACGAGAAATGTTATTATAGCACGTGCTGCGGATGTGCTTATTGCAATAGGTGGAGGATACGGAACGCTTTCAGAGATTGCTTTTGCTTTGCAGATGGGAAAACCGGTCGTCGGGATCAGGACCTGGGACATAAAGGGCGTTATAGGTGCTGAAAACGCAGCTGATGCCGTAAATAAAGCCTTCGAGCTTATAAAATCTTAGTTTATTTTTAAACTTTTAACTTTCAACTTGTAACTTTCTGCGAGTGCCCCCTTAGCTCAGTAGGATAGAGCACAGGTTTCCTAATTCAAACTGAGGAGATCCCTCAAGTACTTGAAAATACCCATTTTTCTTTAATTTTCAATAAATTACACAATATTGATATTTTCATATGTTTTCATAGAATTATATCGTTTTTTATATAGTTTTATGACGATTTTATGACATTATATATTGTTGAGTTATAAGGTTATGAGAGTAAGATCATGAAAATATATTAACCCGTTCAGGGTTGATATTCAGAGATTATAGGAGCAGTTTTTACATACTTTCTGTCGAAAAGATATAACTTGATGTCTTTATACTCTTTGTAATACGATAAATTATAAGATTTAATAAGTGTTTTTGTTATTAGTTCTTTTTTATCCCCACTGTGCGCTAATATCACCCAAACTCTATCATAATGTTCTACTGTCCCCAATAATTCACTTATATTTTCTTCATCAACATTTCTGTCTTTCTCCGGAAATCCCTTTTTAACTAGGAGGCCACTACGAGAATAATAATTGAAAACTTGCATACAATAATATGCATTGAACAATACCATATCCTCATTATGGGCATATGTATCTATACAGTTAGCTACATCTCTCCATTGTTCCTTGTTAATTTTATTATAATATCCTCCGATAGATATCAATGATAATATAATGATAATACTAATTGTGATTGACTTAACATTCTTACTGTGCATATTGCTTATTCCTCTGGCTATTAATAAGAAGAAAGCTGATGAAGCCACTATTGTGTATCGAGTCATATATATCGGCTGTGAGAACAGAGAAATGATAAACGGCAAAATAATAGGCGTTATTAGCCACAGTAACAGGAAATGAAACTTATCAGTATTTAACAAATGTATTTTCCAGTGAAAGCTTTCTAAAGATTTGAAAAAATATCTCCTATCCATACTGCCCTGAAGTTTTTCATATGATATTAGTGAAAATAACGACAACATGAGAAAAAGTGATAGCAGCAATCTGGATTTAGAAGAATATGTTATGAAAGAAGAAATTATTGAGTGTATATGAGGCGCCTTTATCCAAAAATCCTTCTGTACTGCATGTACTTGATTGATAAAAATACTAATCCAAGGAGCAAAGAGAACAATTAATATAGATTGTATTAATATCCATCTTTTATAATTGAGTTTCTCAGCTTCTTTCGATAATAGAGAAAGGACAATAAAATATATATTTTGGGCAATTATTATAAATAACCCATAAATATGAGAGTACATTAATAGAATGCTGGATAGGACGTATCCAATCAAAAATCTATGGTTCACTTTTTTAAGAAGTTTTATAAAAAAATACATGGAGAGGAGAGTTAGAAGAACCGACAGACTATAGGTCCTTGCTTCCTGGGAATATTGAATATGAAATAAAGAGAACGCCATTAACAAAGAACTCAATTTGCCCACATTTATATCAAACAGTTCGCTGCCTATCTTGTACATCATGAATAAAGAGAGGAATCCAAATATTGCTGATGGAAACCTTACAGAAATTTCGGAAATGCCAAATAAATGAATCCACCAGTGCAATATGATATAGTAAAGAGGTGGATTTGTTTCTGGCAGGAAAAATATCTGAGATAAGTTTAATTCAGCAAATTTAATTGAAAATGCTTCATCAAGCCATAAACTTTCTCTACCTAAATCATATAGCCTGAAAAATAAACCCAGCAATAGAATTGCCATCAGTAATATTGCTCTATTCTTAGATGATGTCATATTTTCTCTATGGTTTCGTTTAGCATCGATTTAGAAGCTTTTTCTATCTTGACCTTGGAAACAGTATCTTCTTTCTTTGCATTCGCATAAGTATTGGTTCATCAGTAGTGTTTTTTAAATGTCCAATATGAGTTCAAAAAATAATTCACCAAGGTAGCAGGGATACTGTCCCAACGTTAAGTGAATAAATTCAACTGTTTACAGAAAACGCTCTTTAATTCTTCATCATCAACATTTACAAATGCTTGTAACAAGGGGATTTTCTCAAAAAGCGTCACGCTCAAAATCTGTAAAATTGTATAAAGACTCAGGCTCAATTCCAATCGCTTTTTAACAATAGCCACAAGCACATACACCGAGATAGCAATCCAGATTTGCGTTTTTACCGCATTTTCTGTAGTCCCATAAAATGCCTTGATCCTAAGATGCTGTTTTATCCATTTGAAAAATAATTCAATCTGCCAGCGACTACGATACAGGTTTGCAATTGTTACTGCAGGCAACAGAAAATTGTTCGTCAAAAATACCAGTGTTTTCTTATTGTCTGTATCATAGTAGCGGATACGTCTCAACTTATCAGGATAATCTTTTTTCGCATAGAATCCTCGTAGCACCACAATCTGGTCACATCGGATTCCAGTATTTTTGTCTGCTCTGTTTGAATAAAGGCGTTTGCAATTGAAATTCCTCTTAGCACGTGTAACAAAGAATCCCAATAACTGATGAATTCTGTGAAGACGTGCAAAGTCAAGATATCCTCTATCCATAATATAGATAGCCCCTGGCTCTATAAGAAGGTCATCAAGAATAGTGACCTCATGGATCTTCCCATGAGTAATAATCACAACGGCGGGAATACTCCCCCGTAAATCTATGAGGGTATGCAATTTAATAGCTCCTTTTCGGTTCCGAAATTTCGCCCATGGGAAAATCGATAAACACAAATCGATGATGGTTGCATCCAGTGCGTATGCGGTTTGATCCAGTTCAACTCCAAAGTTCTCATTGATGTATAGCTCCCCCGCAATACCAATAAGCACCTGTGCAAAGTTTTCATAGATTCGCCAGTCACGGACTTGATTGGCGTGAGCCAGTGTATTACGGGATACTTTCCCACGTATGCCCATGTGATAGAGTTTCTGTTGAGATGCCCTAAGACATGCCTGAATGTCTCGTAAGCTCTCACGATAGGTAAGTTGAGCAAACGCCATACAGAGAAATTGATCCCAGCAGGAAAAACTCTTGATCTTGTAGTTGCCATTGTACCGCTTAACACATTTCCGCAATTCATGGACTGGAAGAAACTCCATCAGTTGAGTAAAAATAGTTTTGCCAGAATTCATTATAAGCCATCTCCTTCCGTTTTAGTGCGGAAGTATGGCCTTTTGATAATTTCAATTTCAAATCGATTACAATCATTTCTCCCTTCGTTCCCAGTATTTTCAATGTGTTATACTATTTTCTAATTTCAACGTTGGGACAGTAGTGGATGCAGATTTATTTTTATCGCTCCTTTCTCTATTTTTTACCTGTTGATTAAACTAAATCACCTCTTACGGGCTGTAAACATCTATTTCATAAATCTCAAAGGGGATTCCCCACATATATATGGAAACAACGTTTTTTACTCTTCCTTTTACCCTTATCTTTAATCCTTCCTTTCTGAATGTCTCTGGCAGATTAAGGGGTATAAATTTTCTGCCATCATCTGTTACAAGACCGTAAAAACCTCCCTCAAGGGAGAGCCATCTGACCTCTGCCACAAAACATATCTCTTCTTTCATATCAGAGCTGGATGTATTACCTGTAAGGTATCTTTCGTCTGCAGATTTACAACTTGCTGTTATAAACAAAAAAAATACAAGAATAGTGATATTAAAAAATTTTCTTGGCAAGTTCTCAGAGTTACTTACTTTTCAGACTTAAAAAGTGGCAGGGTAAATTGTTTTACCCTGCCACTTTAAACCACCTGGTTTCAATTATTTTTACAAGGGTGATATTGGCAAACCTATCCCCGTTGCCGTATCATCGCCGAGTTCCCAAATGTCTTTTGCTATATCTATATCCTGTAAATAACTTCTCGTGTCTGCTGCATTTCCTCTCCACAGCTTTGCTGCCAACCCTGATACATGAGGTGTTGCCATGCTCGTTCCTGACATATAAGCATAACAGCCATCTTTGTATGTTGATTCTATCGAAACACCTGGTGTTCCGAATTCAATTTCCCTTTCTTCTATTATATAATCGCCATCATTAATTCCTCTTGAACTCCAATCAGGAACCATTTCATTAATATCTATTGCCCCGGCTGCTATCACCTTTACGTAAGCTCCTGGATAATCGATGCTTCCAGTTCCTGGTCCGTCATTCCCCGCTGCTGCAACTACTAAAGCTCCTTTATCAACTGCGTAATCTATTGCCGCCAAAACCTGTAAGTCTGGCAAATTTCCACCAAGGCTCATCGAAAGGATATTAGCACCTTCGTCTGCTGCACAGTAAATTCCCGCTGCTATGTCATCCCCGTAACACCATCCCCTCCTGTCGCAGACTTTTACTGCTATCAGCCCGGCCGCTGGTGCTACACCGTAAATTCCTAAGCCATCTGACCCACCATTTGCAAGCACTGTTCCTGCTACGTGGGTACCGTGTCCATTACCGTCTTCACAATTCGTGGTGTCTACTTTGAAGTGGGTAACCTTAGTCACACAGCCAATTATATTGGTAGCTAAATCGGGATGGTCAGTGTCTACCCCTGTATCAAGAATTGCTACCTTTACTCCGCTACCTCCATAACCCCCGTTAACCTTAATGATGCCCCATGGTTTTTGATCAGATGGGTAACAAGATCTTGCTGAAGGTGGTTCAGGTGGAGGGACTTGACAATCTTCCGGACAAGTTCTTGGTTCATTGCCTTGACAAACTCCGTCACCACAAACCGGCCTTCCTTTTATCTGATATAACTGGACAGGTTCTGTTTTCACTCCTATGGTATCAAGAAGTCGTATTTGTTTTCGTGTCAGATTGGTTGAAAAAGCCCCGGGGAATTCATGTCTCACCCCTAATTGTCTTTTTATTGCGGGATCATCAGACAGTACATAATATGGAAGTGTCAGTTTCCAATACTCGTCTATTACGGGTGAATGGTCAGGAGCTACTGCCTGATGCTTTGCTTGATCTGCTGCCGGAATATCTAATTGGCCGGCATAGGTTGGCATACACATCAATGCCAGTAATATCACCGAAAAAAGTAATATATAAGATTCCTTTTTCATCGTTACCCCCTTTTGAGATTGATAATAAGGATATTCAAATATTATGATTACATTTAATTTTTCGGCTTGTCAATAAGGATCTTATAGAGTTAATCACCATCATAGGGTCATGTTTAAAAAATATTATCTTATTAACCCAAAAAATGCAGTTAGAGATTCTGAATCGAGTCCAGAATGACAATTATCAAGGCTTTATGCATAATAATGTCATGCTGAATTTATTTCAGCATCTCATGTATTTGTAAGGCTTTATGGAACTAACTGCATTTTTCGGGTTAATTTCAATTTGTAATGTTGTATTGTGAGGCAATATTTAAAAATCACACTTTCAGGAAGCTATACGTAACAAAATTAATTGATTCTTAGAGCGCTTAAGGGTCATGATTAATCCTGCTTTTTCAATGAGAAAGAGGAGGAGCAATGACTCAATCAAGTGCAATTCTTAGGGCAATCATCTGTGAAATCGCAGCAGTAAATTTTAACAGTGTAGCAGAAACTCCTAAAGTAGCAGAGACTCCTATTGATCGCATTCTTAAAAGGATCTTGATATTGGATCTTCCCGGCAGCGAGCATTTAGAGAATTACATGCGCTACAAGTGGAGAATGAATCACAAGCCAAGCACTCTTCAGGGCAGCTTCATTGCTGTGAATTCTTTTCTCCTGTTCTATGCAGGCCTTGGTAAGAACCAACTACAAGAGATTGTCAGCGGTGACGTTGAAGCATTTGTAGAACATGAACAGGACAGAGGGCTCAAAATCACAACGATCGTGACACGGGTTAAGCAATTATGGGCTTTTCTGAGGTTTTTGTTTGATCAGGATATTATTCATGGACGCATACTTAAACGTAAAATCAAACTGAAGGTTCCCGAATTTCTGCCGAGGGCTATTGCACCCGACGATATAAGAAAGATACTCGATGTCATTAAGGAGAGTCGCGACCGTGCCCTGATCCTCGTGCTCTTACGAACGGGCATGAGAATAGGTGAAGTGCTTGGGTTAAAGATGATAGATCTTGATGTCCAGGAGAGAAAAATACACATTTATGAGGGCGAAAAGAACTGCCTTGGCAGAGTAGTATATCTGAGCGATGATGCTCTGATGGCCATAAAACTTTGGCTCCCTAAAAGAGAGCCGACAAAAGAATATCTCTTTCCCGGCCTAAGGAATGGCTTATGCTACACTTCGGCCCGGAATATCTTTAGACGATATTTGAGGGAAGCAGAGCTTCAACACAAAGGCTACACAATCCACAGTCTTCGCCATACCTTTGCAAGCGAACTGCTCAATGCCGGCATGCGCCTGGAATGTCTGCAAGTGCTCATGGGTCATCACGACATAGAAATAACCCGGCGGTATGGCCGTCTTACCGATAAGAGCCGCGAAGAGGAATACTTCCGAGCTATGGAAATCATCGAGCAGGGAGGCATTCATGGAGCTTACTGATGCCATTGGCAGGTATCGCAGATTCCTAAAGCGAAGGAACTGTTCGATTCACACTGTAAAGAACTATATCAACATTCTCAGTCATTTCAGCAGCTGGCTGCAGATTCCCATAGAGGAGGCGACCATCAAGGAAACCGATTCGTATATGGACCATCTCTTGAGGAATAGAAAGAAACCAAAGACTATCAACTGTCATTTCAGCTGCATCCATGCCTTTTATGAATATCTGATAGAAGATGAGAGAATGACTCTTATCAATCCGGTAAGAAAACATTACAGGCTGCGACTACCCAACCCACTGCCTAAACATCTCAGGGACGAACAGGTCTCAACACTCTTCAAAGAAATTAACGATACCCGAGATAGGGCTATGTTTATGCTGATGCTAAGGTGCGGCCTGCGCGTTGAGGAGGTTGCACGATTGACATTAGATGCGATAGATTATCGCAGCAGACAGCTTTATGTTTTTAATGGAAAGGGCAGCAAGGACAGGGTTGTCTATCTCAGCGAGGATGCACTGAGTGTCTTGCAGTCGTATACGCAGAAACGCAAATGGGCTAAAGAGAAAAAAGTGTTCTTAGTGCAGAAGGGACCGCTAAAAGGGAAGCCGATATCAGTGCGCGGCATTCAAAAGAGAATTCAATACTATTCCCGGAAGACCGGGACACAGGTATCCTGTCATCACTTAAGACACTATTCCGCGTCCCGGACTATGCCGAGCTACTTGGGAGGGCAGTGGCATT
>JACUUX010000140.1 GCA_014859105.1 Nitrospirota bacterium | reverse complement strand
TGTCAATTACAGGGAAGGCTACAACATGTTTGCGTGCAACGGCATCCTCTTCAACCACGAGTCTCCGCGCAGAGGCGAGACATTCGTTACAAGGAAGATTACCCGCGCCCTCACAAACATGCTCGCCGGTAAACAGGGTAAGCTCTTCCTCGGCAACCTCGATGCCAAAAGGGACTGGGGTTTTGCGCCAGAATATGTGGAGATGATGTGGTTCATGCTCCAGCAGGAACAGGCTGAGGATTATGTGGTGGGAACAGGCGAGAGCCATTCTGTGAGGGAATTCCTTGAGCACGCATTCGGGTATGCCGGTATAGGGATAGAATGGAAAGGCAAGGGGGTGAAGCAGAAAGGCATCATCAAATCCGTGAACCGTAATTTGTTATCAGCAATCCGTGAAAGAAACCAGCCACAGGTTACGAAGAATGGAGTACGGGTAGGAGACCCGATAATCGAGATAGACCCGAAATATTTCAGGCCCACAGAAGTAGATTTTCTCAAGGCGGATATTTCGAAAGCGAGAAAAAAACTCGGATGGCAGCCGCGTACTACTTTTGAAGAACTGGTAAAGATCATGGTTGACTACGATATGAAACTCATAGGACTGAGACCGGTCGGCGAAGGCATAAAGATCTGTAAGAAGAAGGGCTTCACCTATACAAGGCACGACCTGGCAAAATACGAGAAAATACGGGAAAGATGCTGAAAGACCGTAAATCGTAAATCGTAACTCGTGATTCGCAAGACGGAAAACGGAAAGATGATGAAGAGCCATAAGGATCTGGATGTTTGGAAAAAAAGCATGAACCTGGTGACAGAGATATATAGAGTTACAAAGAATTTTCCTAAGGAAGAAACATATGGGTTAACTAACCAGGTGAAGAGATGTGTAGTGTCCATCCCAAGTAATATAGCGGAAGGCGCTGGAAGAAACTCCAAGAAAGAGTTTGTTCAGTTTCTATATGTTGCCTTAGGGTCAGTTTCTGAACTTGAAACGCAGCTTATTATTGCGCTGAATCTCGCTTATCTGAGGGACATTAAACAATTTCTATATCAGATTGAATCCATAAAAAAGATGCTTAACGGTCTTATTAATCACTTAAAAAGTAAATCAATTACGATTCACTAATCACGAATTACTATTTTTATGGATAAAAACTCAAAAATATATGTTGCAGGCCACAGGGGGCTTGTCGGCTCTGCCCTCATCAGAAAACTGAAAGAGAGGGGTTATGTCAATCTCCTGACAAAGACGAGCAGATCGCTTGACCTCCGGCGCCAGAGGGATACGGAGCGGTTTTTTAAAAGAGAGAGACCCGATTACGTCTTCCTTGCTGCAGCAAAAGTCGGGGGCATACTCGCCAATAATACCTACAGGGCTGATTTTATCTACGACAATATCATGATTGCAGCCAACGCAATCCATGCTGCACACAAAAGCGGGGTGAAGAAGCTGCTTAATCTCGGCTCGTCCTGCATCTACCCGAAATTCGCACCCCAGCCCATGAAAGAAGAGTATCTTCTTACAGACACACTTGAGCCGACCAACGAGCCTTATGCTATTGCCAAGATAGCTGCGATAAAGCTATGCAGATACTACAATGAGCAGTACGGAACAAATTTTATTTCTGTCATGCCGACGAACCTCTACGGCCCGAACGATAACTTCAACCTTGAGACCTCACATGTCCTTCCCGCGCTTATCAGGAAAATGCATCTTGGAAAGTGCCTGCAAAATGGCGATTTTGGGTCGATAAGAAAAGATCTTCAGAAATACGGCAATCGTGAAATCGAAGTTGGCAATTCGAGATTCGTTGTGAAAGAAGATACACCCGAAGCAGACATCTTAAAGATTCTGGAATTATTTGGAATACGTATTGCGGATCACACTTCACGGAACACAGTGGTTAAACTCTGGGGTACAGGGAGTCCTTTTCGGGAGTTCCTTTTTGTCGATGATCTTGCAGATGCCTGTGTGTTTCTCATGGAGCGGTATGACTACCAGGAAATCGGAGAGTTCGTGAATATCGGCACCGGCAAAGACATCACGATAAAAGACCTTGCCGAAATGATAAAGCAGATTGTAGGATTTGATGGAACCCTTGAATTCGACCGCTCAAAACCGGACGGGACTCCCCGGAAACTCCTCAATACGGAAAGGATT
>JACUUX010000016.1 GCA_014859105.1 Nitrospirota bacterium | reverse complement strand
GGGCATTGAGGGAACTGGGAGTTCCGGCAGTCGAACCTCTGATCAATGCGCTTAAGGATGAGAATCCCCGCGCGCGGGAGAATGCGGTGTGGGCATTGAGGGAACTGGGAGTTCCGGCAGTCGAACCTCTGATCAATGCGCTTAAACATGGAGATTCCCGCACGCGGGAGAATGCTGCATGGGCATTAGGTGGAATAAAAGATAGCCGTGTAATAGAGCCTCTTATAAGAGCGATGAGGGACGAAAATACCAGGGTACAGGAAAATGTAGTGTGGGCTTTAATAGAGATAGGTAGTCCTGCGGTAGAGCCCTTGATTTTTGCTCTGACGGATGAAGAAGATCAACGAGTACGTTACAGGGCGGCAGAGACTCTCGGGAAGATAAAGGATGCACGGGCAGTAGAGCCCTTGATATCTGCCCTGAAAGATGAAGACTCAAGGATGAGAGAGAATGCGGTATGGGCGCTGGGGAAGATAGGATCTCCGGCCGTAGAGCCTCTGATAGACAATCTGAAAGACCCTGACCCACGCATACGGGAGAATGCAGTATGGGCGCTGGGGAAGATAGGCTCTACGGCCGTAGAGCCTCTGATAGCCAGCCTGAAAGACCCCGACTCACGCGTACGGGAGAATGCGGTATGGGCGCTGGGGAAGATAGGATCTCCGGCCGTAGAGCCCTTGATTACAGCCCTTAAAGATGAGAACGCTTTTGTCCGGGAGAATGCAGTAGAAGCTCTCGGTAAGATAAAGGATGCACGGGCCGTAGAGCCTCTGATAGCCAATCTGAAAGACCCTGACCCACGCGTACGGGAGAGTGCGGTATGGGCGCTGGGGAAGATAGGATCTCCGGCAGTGGAACCTCTGATTGCCAGGCTGAATGATGACGATCCCAATGTCCGGGAGAATGTTGTGGTTGCTCTTGGAAAGATAAGAGACGAGCGTGCAGTCGACCCTCTTATCGCTGCTTTAAGAGATGTTAACCCTGAGGTCAGAATAAACGTGGCATGGGCGTTAGGAGAGATAACAACGTTCAGTTAATGTATGATTTAAAATAAAAATTAAGATTGAGGATTATAGATAATGTTAAGAGACAATTCTGTCGTAGAAATGCTGAATTTGTATGAATTAAATATTAAAAACGGATAATGGTCCTACTTTTTTGATTTTTTGATAAAAATAGATTTTAAGGGTTTTTTCAGTGATAGAAGCAGTAATGAGGAAGCACCTATCCCAATTATTAAACGCGAAAAAGCGCCTGAAGCTAAAATTGTGCGTTTCATAAGCTGCTTTAAAGAAAATTTAATAAACATAATAAACTCCTGGTGCCGGTGGCGGGAGTCGGACCCGCACGGAGTTGCCCCCACCGGATTTTGAGACCAAAAACAGCCTCTTTTGTCACTTCCGCTAACTACCTGATTTTACTTATCAAACCCTTAATTGTCAAGGGTTTATAGGTTTTCAGGTAGTTGGCTGGAAGTGTGGTATTTTGGGTTAAAAAGAACTCTGATGGTTACAAAATGGTTACAGTGAAACGACTGAAGATTGTAACAATAAGACGTATCAGGGGGGCGTCCTTTCGCCCCCCTTCACCCTTCTATTAATCATCAATTCATTTTTTTTTCCATTCACCCCCTCCAGCATCAGGCTATCCAGTGAGTCAGCGAGAGCCAGAGCTTGCCTCGTATCCTCACCCTTATAGTGCCAAGAGTAAAAAAATCCAAAATCCCCCGATTACCACCTCTACCCCCCTATTGTTTGTTTCATCTCTGGACATTATTAAAAAAACCTTGGGGATGGGCTCTCCTCGAATGGTCCGCTTATTTCTCACAGAAATGTGAAGATCAATATTTCTCAGAGAAACATCTCGTAAATGAATCAATAATCTTGGTTGTTGACAACACCTACGAACAAACGTTTTAAGGGATCAAAAAGTTTTATCAATTTCTTTATCAAAGTCGCAATGCGGACGCTGCTCATTAGGTGGGAAGCATACTAAGGATTTTTTGCCAGAATTAGGTTCTCGTTAAATCATCCTTAATTTTCCCAAACTCTTCTTTGCTGATTTCTCCTTTGGCATATCTCATTTTAAGAATATCAATGGCAGTATCTTGCTTATCTTCCTTTTTTGAACTTACTGCAATCATTTTGACAAGATAAACGATTCCTAAAATCAGCAAGGCCCAGAAGATAATCATCGCAATCCATCCGAATCCAAATCCCATCCCCCAGCCGTAATCCCAATGCATATAACCTTTCTCTTTTCTTCAAAAAGGGCAAGATAATTATCTCGCCCTTTTGATTTAGTACAATAATTTAGAAAGTAGCAACAACCTGGAGGGTAATCCTATTGTCTCGCATAACATCATCTGGCTTATCAGTTTGCGTCCAGTATTCAACAAACCCTTTTATATTCTCCGTGAAATAATATCCCAAATTCAAAGTCAATTCTTTATATTCATCTTTTCCGTCACTTTTTTCATAACTGTCAAATCGAACAAGCGGAACCAATAAAGGACGAACGTCTTTTTTCCATACATAAAATGCTTGGGCGTACCATGCATCATTATCTTCATTCCCTGCTATATCCCGATCATCCTTTGCATGGAGATAAGCACCAGTTAATCTAACATTAGAATAATCCACTTGCAGGTCGAATCCGTACCGGCTAAAATCCCTATCTATATCGTCTTGATCCCATTTACCGGTGATACCAAATGCTCCTATGGTTACTTCAGGGATTATATCCACTGCAAGCCGACCATGAAAATTATTCGCATTTTTCCCTTCAGCATCATCTGCAAGGCCACTGAAGCCAACACTGTAGAATAATTTTTCGAATGACCTTCCGTATAATGCAATTGTCTGTCGAGAATTGGCGAGTGTTCCTTCGTTATCAGCGCCGCCAAATGGATTGTCAATAACGGAATAGCCCCCCCTCGTCAATTTTCTTTTGTCTGAAAACGTATCATAGGGATCTGCCCACAAGACCGGTGAATAAGACAATTGGATGTTCAATGCTTTCATCGGATGGTAGCCCAAGACACCAGTGCTAATCTCAGGCTCAAAATCCTCTTCGTCCTCAGCCTCTATCTCAAGGAATCCTGATACATTCTTATACAATAACCCCGCTACCATTAACTCTACTTCATGTAATGCTCTCACTTTTCTGACATCGCTCTTTTTCTCATCATACGGTCGGGATACGATAACCGCTGTAAGGGGGATATGTTTATCCCATTGCAGGAAATCAGAAATTACCTCGGTTTTTGCATCGCCAGGGAACTTATAACCATTTTCCTTGAACGTCCTCCCCATCTGATTTAACTGAGGCCATGCCAAATGACAATTACTGCAATTCATTTGGTACTTTCTTGCAAAGGACGGGATTGCATTTGAGTTGTCCGGAAGTAAAGATACACATAGAAATGCCAAGGCAGCTATTAATATTGTTAGTGTGCTAAGGCGTCTCATAATCTACCTCCTTTTTAATAATTTTATTTCAAGCCGATATCTTTTGCGGCTTCTCTCAAAAGCTTTTCATTTCTCTTAATACTTGCCATTAAGGAGTTTTCTGATCTTTTGGCTGCCGCAACAAATTTGTCTGCCGTGTCATACTTATTACTCAATTCTTTTGCATCTGGAGCTAAATTGCCATTGTGACAGCCCTTGCATTGATCCCAGCCCCCAGCAGTAGTCAGATCACAAAAAAATAGCGTAATAAAACAAATAATAATGAAGACAGAAATCATTTTCTTAAAAATCATTTATCCCTCCTGATCTTAATTGTAATTTTGATAAATTCGAAATGAAATCTGTTGTTTTGTTAAGTATATCACACGCGTTGACTTACAGGAAGTAAGAGGTCACTTTTGAGTGAACGTTAGAAGTAGGATATCTGGTTACGGTTATTTAGGGCATTTCCTGGGAGTTTTGACATTTCTTTTTGTCTTAGAGGTTACATTTTGCAGCAAACCTTCCAGCATATTCGTAAAGACCTTCTTTCATAAATTTGTCGTATATGGATTCTATTGTTTCCTTGTGTTTTGTGAGCTCAAATTCATCCACTAATTTTAGGATTTTTTCAAATGTCATCTTCCAAATCTGTTGTTCAGTTCCGCCACGTAATTCAACTATTAATTTTTCTATTTCCATCACTATTGCTATTTGCGCTTTGGTCAGTTCTTCCATATATCCATGCCTCTTTCCTACCCTGACATAATTCCATCCGGAGCTCGCAACCCGCATTGATTGCTGAATATAATCTACACTATTTTCGCATTTATTGGCAATGAAGACTTCAGGAAGTAGTGTGTCTGAACAAGACCTTCCGAATTCATAGGTAAATAGTATCTATTTCCTCAAGAAATTTTTGCGATGAAAGTAAAAAAGCTTCGATTAATTTCCAGATTACGTAAAATTACTTCACTGACGTTCCCACCTAAGATTTTTCAACGTTTACGCTTGAAAAGGAAAGATATAACCATGACCCATGACCGGCAGGCTGGACAAGATGCTGTCCATAAAACCTCTACAAATTCTCCCGTTCGGGTTGCTTGATGATTAAGCTTTCCAGAATAACAATTTGCTGTCCATAAAACACCTGATTTATGGACAGTATTCAAAGCATTCTCACATGGACAGCGATTTTTGGGTAGGCTAATAATTCTGCTTGCTGCTTCCGGGCAGTAAATGCAGGCTTACGCAAACCTCGGGCAGGCCACCGACAGAATTTAACCTGAATTGGCTGCTAAATCCTTGAAAATTTGTTGAGAATCCTGATACCTTACTGTATGCCTGAGAAGGATTCTATAAAATACAAGCCAATAATTACAGACCTTACCTTTTTCACAAATGAGCCGGATCAAACCCTTCTTGACAGGTTCAAGGTAACTATCGAGCAAAATACCCGTTATTTCGATGTGCTTGTAGGCTTTTTCAAAACAAGCGGTTTCTTTAAACTTTATGAGTCTCTTGAAAAAACAGAAAGAATTAGAATTCTTGTAGGTATCAGCCTTAATAGATATGCATATGAGTTGATACAAAAAGCTGAACAGGAAAAACAATTATCGTTACGCCTTTCCCACAATGAAGCGAAAGATGATTTCAAAGAGAATGTCATCTCCGAAATGGAAGACTCTCCTGATAAACCCGAGGTCGAAGATGGCGTTGAGAAGTTCATCGAATGGATAAAGTCCGGGAAACTCGAAATAAGGGTATACCCGCATGCTTCCATCCACGCAAAGGTATACATAATGACCTTTGGAGAAGGGGATAGAGATGTTGGAAGGGTCATTACCGGTTCAAGCAATTTTACAGAAGCAGGATTAATAGATAATCTGGAGTTCAATGTCGAGCTCAAAGACAGAGCTGATTATGATTTTGCCTTAGAGAAATTTAACGAGCTCTGGAAAAAGTCCGTTCCTGTTTCAGAAGATTATATTGAAACTGTTAAAACAAGGACCTGGCTTAATAATGATATTACGCCGTATGAACTTTACCTTAAATTCCTGTACGAGTATTTTGGAGAAAAGATAAGCAGAATCCCGGAAGAAATATCGTCTACATACTTGCCAGAGAATTTTGTTGAATATCAGTATCAGAAAGAAGCAGTTGCAGATGCCAAATCAAAACTTGAGGAATACGGCGGGGTATTTCTGGCAGATGTTGTTGGTTTAGGCAAGACATATATCTCTGCACTTCTGGCACAACAACTAAATGGCAGGAATCTGGTTATAGCCCCGCCTGCGCTTCTGGATGAGCAAAACCCAGGCTCGTGGACGAATATATTCCGTGATTTCGGAGTCAGAGGAACCTATTTCAGATCAATCGGGAAGCTGGATGATATTATCAAAGAAGGCACGGACAGATACAAGAATGTTTTTATTGATGAGGCACATCGTTTCCGTACCGAGACTAATATCAGCTATGAGAAACTCGCACAGATTTGCAGGGGCAAAAGAGTAATATTGGTTTCAGCAACACCTCTTAACAATACCCCTAAAGATATCTTAAGCCAGTTGAAATTATTCCAAAAAGCCCGCAATTGCACTCTGCCTAATCCTGGAGTCCGTGATCTTGAGAGATTTTTTAATCGTCTTCAGGAGAAATTGAAAAATCTCGACAGGTTTGAAGACTATGATGATTTTATTAAGGTGACCAGAGAAAACGCTAAGGAAATAAGGGAAAATGTCCTGAAGTATTTAATGGTAAGAAGAACCAGAAATGAGATCATTAAATATTTTGAGGACGACCTTAAAAAACAAGATTTAAAATTCCCCGACGTTGCAGATCCACAACAGGTCTTCTACGAGTTTGATACTGAACTGGATAAAACATTTACAGAAACCATTAAACTTGCAACTTCGGCTGCCTTCAAATATGCTCGATATACACCCCTTTTATATCTGAAAGAAGGAATCACTCAGCCTGAAAAGCTATCCCAGATCAATATGGGTAAGTTCATGAAAATACTCCTTGTCAAGCGTCTTGAAAGCAGTTTCCATGCATTCAAAAACACACTTGGAAGGTTTATAAAATCCTATGAGACATTTATCAGGGAATACGACAAGGGAAGGGTCTTTGTAAGCAAAAAGCACATAAATAAAATTTTTGAGCTACTGGAAAATGACGATGAAGAAGCAATACAACGCCTGATAGACGAAGACAAGGCTGAAGAATACAGGGCAGAGGACTTTGAAAAAGAATTCAGAAAATATTTGGAAAATGACCTGAAAATTCTGAAACAGATTAATGAAATGTGGACAAAAATATATTATGACCCGAAGATTGATAAATTCCTTAACCTGCTTGAAAAAGACAGCATACTCAAAGCAAACAAACTGATAGTATTTACGGAATCCAAGGAAACAGCAGACTATCTTGAAAACCATATAAACAAACAATTCGGGGATATAGTGCTTGGTTTTTCCGGAAGCTCAGGGGCTGCTATAAAAGAAAAGGTTATAGAGAATTTTGATGCCAGAGCCCGCTCTCCTAAAGATGATTACAGGATCTTAGTTACAACTGAAGTTCTTTCAGAAGGCGTTAACCTTCACCGTTCCAATGTTGTTATCAATTATGATATTCCATGGAACCCTACAAGGGTTATACAGCGTGTGGGCAGGATTAACCGTGTAGATACGAAATTCGATAAGATTTATGCGTATAATTTCTTCCCTACGATTCAGGCAGAATCCGAAATCGGATTAAAGGCTGCAGCAGAGGCAAAGATAAATGCCTTTATTGAAATGCTTGGTGCTGATGCAAGACTACTGACCGATGGTGAACCTATTCAATCGCATGAAATATTCAATCGTTTAAGCTCAAAGAAACTGCTTACAGGCGAGGACGAAGAGGAAGAGAGTGAACTTAAATATTTAAAGATTATCCGTGAGTTAAGGGATAATGACCCCGATCTTTTTGAAAGAATAAAGCGCTTGCCCAAAAAAGCAAGAACAGCCCGCAAGATTCAAGATGTCATTGCGAGGAGCGAAGCGACGAAGCAATCTCAAAACAGCGTTCTTACCTTTTTCCGCAAAGGCAAGCTTAGAAAAATATTCCATGCTGATAAAAACGGAACTGATGAACTGGACTTTTTCAGGGCTGTAGAAATCTTAAAGGCAGAGAAAGATACCCCTAAAGAAAATTTGCCTAAAGACTTTTACGATTACTTAGACGCAAATAAAAAAGCCTTTGAGCTGGCAACATCGGATGAGGTAAGGCAATTAAAACATCCCGGCAGCAGAAGCTATGAATCAAAGCTATTACAGACTATTAAGGCAATTAAAGACTATAAAGGCTTTACAGAAGACGATGAGGAATATCTTAATAAGCTATTAAAAGTTGTCGAGGAAGGGGCGCTACCAAAGCAAACAGCAAAAAAATTGATAAATGCTTTTACCGGAATGCAAGAACCTTTAAAGATATTATCGATCTTGAGGAGCGGGATACCACAGGAATTTTTTAAAGAGCATATTTCAGAGACGGCAGCCGAGACATCAGGTCCCAGAGAGGTCATTCTTTCAGAATATTTAATAGGTAATTGAATAGATGAAAGAGTTCTTACAAAGAACTTTCGAGAACGAATTCAATAAAGCTCTTTACAAAGGGCTTGTTTTAAATCTTTTCAACCACTTTGATTTTTCCAGAGAGCACTCCCTGAAACAGTATTTCACGGAAGACGAAAAGCAGAAGATAAAAGATTTTATTTATCTCGGTACATATGAAGACATCGAAAAGAAATGCCTTGATGTTCTTACTGTCGAGCTAAAGAGCAGCAGTAAAGTAGAACGTGCAAGAAGCCTGCAGAGAAACCTTATCGGAAAATATTTAAAAACCAACCTTAAGGACTCCGCCCTTGTTGCCTTTTACTCAAAGGTCAATCCTGACTGGCGGCTATCTTTTGTCAAGATGGATTACAGGCTTGATGAAAAAGGCGTTAAGGTTGAAATTGGCACACCTCCAAAAAGATATTCGTTTTTAGTAGGCAAAACCGAGCCGAGTCATACGGCACAGAAACAGCTTTTGCCTTTGCTTGATGACAGGAAAGTTCCATCTGTTGAGGAGATTGAAAAGGCATTCAGCATAGAGAAAGTAACCAGGGAGTTTTATACAGAGATTGCAAAGAAGTTTACAGAGCTTGTTGGTGGCGAGAGGAAAATAGGTTCAAGGAAGATTGTGGAGGCAGGACAGCTTAAATATCCAAAGCCATCAGATATTTTAAGAAAAGAATTTGCTGTAAGACTTATCGGCAGGCTCATGTTCTGCTGGTTTCTGAAAAAGAAGAAATCAGACGCAGGTGTTCCTCTGATACCAAATGTGCTTTTATCTTCAGATGCAATAATTCAGTATCCGGATTATTACCATAGCCTTTTAGAGCCTTTATTTTTTCGGGTCTTAAATACACCGGTCGAAAATCGGGATAAAAGTGTGAAACATGGCTTCTGGAATGATATTCCTTTTCTGAATGGTGGTTTGTTCGAGCATCACTTGCATGATTATTATGAAATTTACTATGAGTCAGGCATATCGAAATATATCAATACATTAAGAATACCTGATGAATGGTTTTTAGACCTTTTCAAAATTTTTGAATTATACAACTTCACTATAGATGAAAGTACGACAATCGATATTGATATTTCTGTTGACCCGGAGATGTTGGGCAGGATATTTGAAAACCTCCTTGCCGAGATAAACCCTGAAACAGGTGAAACAGCAAGAAAATCCACAGGCAGTTACTACACACCAAGACCGATTGTTGAATACATGGTTGACGAGAGTTTGAAACAATATTTGAAGACACAGTTATATTCATTGCGTCATTCCGAACTTGTTTCGGAATCTAAAGAGATGCTTAATCAAGTTCAGCATGACGGAGCAGTCAGCCGTCATTCCGCACTTGATGCGGAATCCAGTCCTTCATCTCTGGATTCCCAGGTCCCTCCAGGTGTTCGGCAGGCAAGCAAGCCGGAGAATGACAAACAGGAAATAGACCAGAAACTCTCCAGACTCCTCTCCTACGGCGATTACGATGTTGACTTATCAGAATCCCAAAAAGATGCAATTATAGATGCCCTCGATAGAGTAAAAATCATTGACCCTGCCTGTGGAAGCGGTGCATTCCCTATGGGAATACTCCATAAGATGTTGCTGATACTCCAGAAGATAGACCCACAATCAAAGAAGTGGCTTTCAAGAAAACTGTCGAGAATTGACAATAAACTACTCAGGCATGAGGTTGAGGCAAAACTTAAAAGAGAAAACTGGGACTACATTCACAAGCTCGGTATTATACAGAGCTCCATTTATGGTGTTGATATTCAGCCCATTGCTGTAGAGATTTCAAAGCTCAGATTTTTCCTGTCTCTCATCGTTGACGAAAAGGTTGATGACACTAAACCCAACAGAGGCATTGTTCCACTGCCAAATCTCGAATTCAAATTCGTTGCAGCAAACAGCCTGATAGGTTTGCCTCAGATGGCTCGATTTTCCCAAATGGAAATGTTTGAGGCGCGTGATGATATAAACAGACTAAAAGATTTGAGAGACGCCTATTTCACAAGCTATGGGACTGAAAAGAGAAGCATAGAATCTGAATTCCAAGAAATACAAGGAAAAATGTACGAGTATGCGGTCAAGGAAATGGCGACGCATAAAAAGACCCTTGAAACTCAGACTTTGAAGCTATCTCAATGGAAGCCATTTACTGATGAGTCATCCTCGTGGTTTGACCCAGAGTGGATGTTCGGCATCAAAAATCCCTCGCTCCTTGCTGGAGAGAGTAAGGGTGAGGGGGGATTTGATATTGTGATAGGTAATCCGCCGTATATTCCAATTGCAAAGCTACCGAGTGAAACTGCAGCTATTCTTAGTAAGCAACTTTATGAAACTTTTTCAAAAGATGCAGATGTTTATTGTTTGTTTTATGAAAAAGGAATAAACCTATTAAGGCAGTATGGCTGCTTATGCTATATATCATCTAATCGTTTTTGTTTCACTAATTATGGTATTGGGTTAAGAAAATACATGTCTCAGAAGAATCTTTTACAACTAATTAATTTCAATGAGATAAATGTATTCGAAAGTGCTAATGTTGGCAGTCTTGTTGCACTTATTCAGAACACACATTTTTCAAATAGTCCGATTCTGATATACGAATCAAAAGGTGAATATATAGGTGATTTAATTAAGGATGGTAAAAAATTAAAACGTGAATTTTACCGTGATAATCAATGGAATTTTGAAGAGGGAAATATTCAAAATCTAAAATTTAAAATTGGAAAAAGAGGAGTTCCATTTTCAAAATGGGAAGGGATATCAATTAACAGAGGAATAACCACGGGGCTAAATGATGTGTTTATCATTTCAGAATCCCTAAGAAACGAAATAATAAAAGAAGACCCTAAAAGCATCGAAATAATTAGGCCTGTTTTGAGAGGTGCTAATATAAAACGGTACAAAATACTTTCCCCTAAAGAATATCTTATTTATATGTATTCTGGCATTAAAATTGAGGCATATCCTGGGGTATATAATTATCTTAAAAAGCATAAAAAACTACTTGAAGAAGTTTACGAAGCAAAGCATGGATTAAAAAAATGGTATGAGCTGAGAAAATGTAGTTATTATGATAAATTTTTCAAACCGAAATTAGTTTGGACAAGGCTATCGAATCAAAATGCTTTTGCAATAAGTTTAAATGGTGAATTCACAGTTGATAGTTCTTCCTTTGCTGTATCTGAGGACATAAACTATCTTGCTGCCATCCTTAACTCAAAAATCATTTTATTCTATATCAAACTGGGTTCAGTAATATGGGGAAAAGATGGAATTAAGTGGTTTGGAAATCACTTTGATAATATTCCGATTCCTAATATTTCCAGAAAAGAACAGCAGCCCTTAATCTCACTCGTTGACCAAATCCTTGCCGCCAAGCAAAAAGACCCCAACGCCGACACATCTGCCCTTGAACGGGAAATCGACAAAATGGTCTATGACCTCTACGGCCTCACACCGGAGGAGATTGAGATTGTGGAGGGAAACACGAGAGGAATAAAAGCATGACAATCCGTTATCGATTAGATGATCTTGGTTGGTTTCAGTTTGAGCAAGTTATTCAAAGTGTCCTAAAAGCACAATTTGGTTTTGGTATACAGTCTTGGGGAGGGCGTGGTGATTGGGGAAGAGATGCATATTACAAGGGCAAATTAGGTTATCCGTCCAAAGAAGTAGAGAATGAAGGCACTTTTATTTTTCAAGTGAAGTTTGTTGAAAATGCAAATGCAAGTGGAGCAAATCCAGAACCTCTGTTGTTAAAGGCAGTAAAAACTGAAATAGACAATATTAAGACTAGGGTTGATAAAGGTATATGGATCAAAGCAGATTTTTACATCTTTATAACAAATGCTCTTTTGACCTCTGCCTTGCGAACCACTATTGAAAATCTTTTTAAGGAAAATTTTCCGGAGACAAGAGTATATACTCATGGAGGAAATGATGTATGCGATTGGCTTGATAACAATCCCCAGATAAGAAAAGCTTTCCCCCAATTATTAAGCCTCAGAGACCTATCCGGTCTTTTAGAGAGCATTATCAATCGACATATCCATACCCAAAGCAAAATAGCTATAGAACAAGCAAAAGAGTTAGCTGCTGTTTTTGTCCCGACAGGACCTTATCAAAAGGCACTGGAGACATTAAAAAAATATAATTTCGTAGTCTTGGATGGCCCACCTGAAGTAGGCAAAACTGCCATAGCGCAAATGATAGTCTTAACACAACTAACGGACGATTGGGAACTTATAGCATGTAAAGAACCTAAGGAGTTCATAGGTTTATACAAGACCGAAAATAAACAAGTTTTTATGGTAGATGACGCATTTGGTAGGACTGAATATGATCCTTCGAGGGGTAAGCTATGGGAAAAGGACCTTCCTCATGTCTTGAGATTAATAAACAGGAAACATTGGTTAATCTTAACCTCAAGGAAGCATATTCTGGAAAGAGCTTATAAGGACATGGACTTGGAAGATATAGCTAAAAATTTTCCAAAGCCTGCTGAAGTTTTGGTAGATGCAACTAAACTAACAGTTCCAGAGAAAGCTTTGATGCTCTACCGTCAAGCTAAAGCTGAAAATTTATTGAGTCTTCCCAAAGAAATAGTGAAAAAGTACGCCGAATTCATTGTATATAGTCAGAATTTTACACCTGAAAGAATACGTAGTTTTGTAAAAGAACGGCTCCCATATCTTAGCAATGGTTTTTCAAAAGGACTTATAGACAATACGGCACTTCAGAAGGAAATTGATGAGGCAATAAATAATCCAACGCAGAGAATGAAGAAAACATACAAGAAATTGCCGTTACCTCACAAATGGCTATTAGCGTCATTAGTGTCAATCGATGAGGGAAAAGTTGTCAGCTTGTCATATCTGGAAAAAGTTTATACCAATTACTGTTCATCTATGGACGGATGGCCATTATTTACTGATTTAATGGATGAACTATTAGAAGCGTTCCTAAAAAAGAACACAATAACGAGTACTGAATATATCAGCTGGATTCATCCAAGTTATCGAGACTTGGTAATTGAAGAAATATCAAATAACAATTCTATTAGTAAAAGATTATTAGAATTTGCAACGTTAGACATAATTAAACTATCGCTTTCCGATGCTGGAGGAGCAAAAGGAGAAAGAAGATTGCCTCTTCTTTCTACAGATGAACAGTGGAATGTTCTTGAATCAAGATGCATGCAACTAATCGACGAAATAACAGACAAATATTCGTTGACATCTCTTCTCACTATTTTGAGAAGTAGCTATTCAAGTGCTTCCGAACAAGCCATAAAAGGTAAGATTGCAAAAATTTCAATGGAGCTACTTGATAAATTGCGTCACAAATGGAACGAGAATAGTGAGATTATTAGTCCTGAATTGCTCAATGCTTATTGGGAGCTTTGTGTAATTGCCGATAAACTTCTGCCATCACCAGATTTGGATGTATCTTGGGAATCATCCATTAGTGACTTTCAGGAGGGATTAAGATCTTGGCAAGATGACCGGTATATAAAGCTTTTGCATTTAAAACTGTGGATTGAGCTTCTCAGGATTATTAACAGTAATGAACCAAGATTTTTAAAACTGCGCTTATTTCCTGATAAATATAGAGGAATGATTGATGATTTTATTAAACTTGCAGAAGAGGACCTGTCTTTTGATCTTGATTCTCCAATGGCTGATCAATTAAATGAATTTGCCGATGAGTTGTCTGATTTAGCTGAAATGATTGTAAATCTTAGAGATGTATTGCCTCTTGAATTTATGAAATTGCAAGCTCTTGCGGATGAGTTAAAAAGCAAAGCGGAAAGTTTGAAAGAAGAAGCTGCTGAACTTGATCCAGGAGAACCAGACATTGATTACGAGGGCGAATACTCCAGTAGTGATGTTGGTGACCAATTTAACGTGAATAGATTATTCGATGATCTTTAATGCGTACACATGGCAAATATATACATAGAGTTAATATGAAACTTGATCAAATCGGTTTCTGGTCCGAGATAAAGCTTGAGATAATCAAGAAATACGCCTGTGCATATACGAGCATTATGAAAAATCAGTCATGGTGCAAGGGGTATGTATATATTGATGCATTTGCGGGTGCCGGCAAGCATATCAGCAGGAGAACTGGGGAAATGGTCCCTGGCTCGCCGTTAAATGCTCTGGAGGTCAAGCCTCCTTTTACAGAATATTTTTTCATTGATCTTGCTGAAGAAAGAGCGGATGTTTTTATTGAACTTGCAAGAGAGAACTCTAATATCCATCCTTATCATGGCGATTGCAATGAAGTTCTTGTTAAAGATATCTTTCCTATGCTTGGCTATGACACATTTAAAAGAGCATTATGCATTCTTGACCCATATGGGTTACATCTTAAATGGGAAACAATAAAGAAAGCTGCTGAATTGGCAACCATAGATATCTTTATCAATTTTCCAATAATGGACATGAACAGAAATGTACTTTTTGCTGATTTCGATAAAGCCGACCCGGAAGATATTAAAAGAATGAATGATTTTTGGGGTGATGAAAGTTGGAAAGACATTTTATATAAAGAGCAAAAAACTCTTTTCGGAGAAACAGAATACATTAGAATCGAAAATTATCGGACTCTTGCCAAAGAATTCCGTAAAAGATTGATAGAGAGTGGCTTTAATGATGTACCAGAACCTATCCTGATGACAAATGTAAAGAATGGCCCTCTTTATTATTTGTATTTTGCGTCTCAAAAAGATGTTGCAAATAATATTGTCAAAGATATTTTTAAGAAATATGAAAAAGGCAAATAATGCCAAAAAATTATCTTTATAAGGCAAATAAAATGATATTCAATATGGAGATTGGTGAACAGGTAGCCACTTATGAGAATAAAGAACAAAGACAACCCCTCGTTTCTGAACTATGGGCCATTAGTGGAAAGTGTAATGAATTTACGTCTAAAAAAATAGCGAAGAAAGCAGATTTACCAATAAAGTGGTTCGATAAAGTTCCATCGTTCGATGGTAAAAGGGGAATTAAGAAACTTCAAGCCGAAAGGGGAATTCTTCTATTAAGAAATCGTACGAGTCCTTTTGTTGAACAGTTTCAGCACCCAATCGGCAGATGTGCAAAGTTTTATAAATTAACAGCTTATAACAACTGCAATTTCTGGTGTGAATACTGTTACCTCTATCTCACCTTCCGCAACATGCCTATATCAACGCATTTTGTTAATTATGAAAAAATGTTTAAGGAGATTATAAGTTTTGATCGGTCAGATATCCCTGATATGCTCAGGGTTTTGAACCTTGGCGAATTATGTGACCCCTTGGCAGTTGAGGACATTACAGGGTTTGCAGAAGAACTTATACCGTTTGCTGCAAAGGAAACTTACAAGACAAAATTGCTTTTTCTTACGAAAAGTGACAACATTGATTCTTTATTGAATTTAGATCATGGGGGTAGGTCGATAATGTCTTTCAGTGTTAACACAGATAAGGTTTATCAGCAACTTGAACATAGAACTGCTTCTCCAGAGGCGAGATTAATGGCAGCAAAGAAGCTGCAGGATGCCGGCTATGAAATACGCTTAAGGATAGATCCTGTTATCCTTTATTCAACATGGAAAAAGGATTATGTTGATCTTGTTGAGAAAATATTTGTCTACGTTAAACCCGAACGCATTACTATCGGTGAATATCGGCCATCGAAAGGACTTGTTTCACATATTAGTTCTCGCTTCCCTGATTCTCCCCTTTTAAAGATCAATTCCGGACTGATTAGTGATGGAACTAAGCTAAGATATCCGGACGAATATCGTTTAGCGATGTTTAAGACAATCATTGATGCGATAATGAAGCATGACAAAAAAGCAAAAATATCGCTGTGCAAGGAGGATATCAAAATCTGGAAAAGCCTGAATCTGCCGATAAACGGTTTGTATTGCAACTGTTTGGAATAGGCGGAAAAAATAGGGAACAACTGCGAGCTCAGACACCAACATCGACATTTCATGAAAAGCAACAAACACACCCCTACGCCCCTCTTGATAGAGGGGAATTAAGACAGTCACATTATTCGGCGGACGAAGATTGAGATTGTTGAGGGGAAGAAATAAATTGTAAAATAAGGGCGGGAGAAAACAATGAAGACACTAAATGAAATTAAGAAAACGCTGAAGAAACATAAGGCAGAAGTAGTCAGGGATTATAACGTCAAGGAGATTGGCATCTTTGGCTCCGTTGTCCGTGGTGAACAGAAAAAAAGAAGTGATATAGATATCCTTGTTGAGTATTCCGAACTCCCGGATCTACTGAAATTGATTGAACTTGAAAACAAGCTGCAAAAGCTTTTAAGAAAGAAAGTTGACCTGATAGAGAAAAGCGGACTAAGAGCCGAACTGAAGGATAAAATATTAAATGAGGTAGTTTATATATGACACGTGATTTTTCTCTATTTGTAAAAGATATTCTTGAGGCAATTAATGACATAGAGAACTTTGTAGGTGATATGAACTTTGAAGCGTTTTCCTCTGACAAAAAAACAAGAACTGCTGTTATTCATGAAATTGAGATTATAGGAGAAGCTACAAAAAACATACCCATAGCCATCAGAAATAAATACAAAGAGTTGCCATGGCACGACATGGCAAAAATGCGGGATAAAATCAGCCATTTTTATTTTGGAATTAATTATGAGATTGTCTGGAAAGTTGTAAAGGAACGATTGCCTGAGATTAAGTTATCTGCTGAAAAAATCCTGAATGACTTAGCTAAAAAAAATTCTCAATGAGTCAGCAACTCTTCAACAGCCAGCCCTTCATCGCCCTCGTTCATCAAATCCTCGCTGCCAAAAAGAAAGACCCAACGCCGATACCTCCGCCCTTGAACGGGAAATCGACAAAATGTTTATGACCTCTACGGCCTCACCCTTGAGGAGATTGAGATTGTGGAGGGGAAAAAATAAAAAATATTTTTATGTAGGGTCCGCCCTAAGTGGCCGCTCTGATAAAAACAACCACGATAAAAGACAGGGCGAACCTATGTGTTCACCCTGTCTTTATATACTGTCCACAAAACATGTGTTTAATGGACACTAAATTTCTACTCTGAAAAGTCTTATTCATCAAGTAATCCCGGGCTGGAAATTTACAGAGGTTTTATAGACAGCGTCTTTTCCATCCCGGCGGTCAGGGTTCTGACATTTTACTTTTATCGCAAAAGTTTCTTGGGGGAATAAATATCATTTACCTATAAATTAGGAAAGTCCTGTTTAGAGCGGTCCTTACTGAACTCTTGTGTCCTCCAATTCGATAAAATATTATATATTAGAACCATCGATATTCAAAGAAAAAGGAGGATAAGATACTTATGACAAGAGCTCAGGTAGGCGATGTTTTACTGCTTTTTAGTCATCTCCCTTATGAGTATGATAAGGATTTGCCTATAAAAATTACTCCAGGTCTTTACTTAGACGAAATCCATAGAGAAATTCTTGCAAAAGCACCCTTGTCCTTGTCTTGTTTTGTCTTGCCAGGGTATGAAACCGGTATGGGATTTACTCACTGTTGCTTACACAGTCCAATTTCTGAAGAACCTTACTTAAGAATTAAAAGAAATAATCTATTTTTTTATTTTATAACAGCCCTTCGGTTGAGAGCACCTATAGGAATACATATTTCAGGCCAATTCGAATTAAGTGCCGATAGTGAATTAATAAGAAATCCTTCTTTATTTAACTTGAGAACTCCATGGCAACCAAATGAAAAAGCACGTTATTCATTTAATGATATCAACCTAAGCAAGGATATTTTGACTGCTTTGATTAATTGTTCTAATGATAGATTCAAGAACCTTAGAAATGCAATTGTACTCTTTTCACAGGTTACATGTGGTTTTTCAATCTCTTACCAAATGTGTTATTTAACACTTTTTGTCATTCTTGAATCTCTTTTTTCTCCTAAAGGGAATAAAGCAGAAATGCTTTCTTCGAGAGTAGCATCGTTCTTGTCACGATTTGACCATGATGGCTCAATAAAAAATTGGTTAAAAAAAGAATATGAAACAGGAAGGAATAATCTCGCCCACGGGATTTGGGATATTTCACCTGATGAAAAAAGTTTCAATGGGAAAAATACCAGATTTGGACGCTTACATGAAATAACCAGATTATGTTTATTAGAATTTGTTTCAATGGATAATGATAGGTTAATCGCACTTTCTCAAAGTGGAAAAAAATTACAAAATGAGCTTGATAGATTACAGCCAGCTAATGGAACTTTTGTTGAAGGGCAAAGCATGTGGCTTGCGTAGCAATTGATTTAAGAATCTTTATACTGACTCTATGAATGATGCTTTTCGGGAACTGGCCAATGGACACTTCGAGTCCGGCCTCGACAAGCTCAATCAAGATCCTCAATGGCACGACGACCGAACAGACCTCAAAGGACCGTTCTTCCTTGGATTTCCCGGCGCCAGAGGTTGGGGAGAAGAATTGCTCGTGGCATCGTTGCTAAAGAGGGAAGCCGTCAATCTGGGGTTTCCGGTCAAGGTGTATGCCGATTGGCAGGTTTGTTCAATCCTGAAGAAAGATCCCGTCTTTGACGCGCTGCAGGGAAAAAAAGGAAGGCCCCCTCTTGCGATCCTGAGACATGCCCTGACTGGTAACCTCATGGAGAAACCATTCATCCCACTCGGCCCGGTAGGTCAGCGTTCTAAAACAATCGACCGCCACCCACGAATCGGTATCGCTTGGGCAAGCATCAGCAACAACCGCCCTATTAACCAAAAATCGGTCCCTTTGAAACAGTTCATAGGTATCCTTGACGGCATAAAAGGAGAATTCGTCTCACTTCAGCGCAATCTTAAAATCGCTGACCCTGATGGCCTTCTTCGTAAGTTTGGGGCGATTGTTGTTCCGGAGGACGTGTTGGATACAAAGAGCGAGAGTTCTCTTGACACCGTGGTCAAAGAAATAAGCCAACTTGATTGCTTAGTGACGATCTCAACGACGACAACCCACATTGCAGCGTCGCTGGGAGTAAGAGTATTGTTGATTGCCGCTGAACGTAAAGGTCCTCAATGGTTTTGGCAGGTTCAGGCAAATCATCAAAGATGTTTCTACAAGACAGTGCAAGTTCATATTGGCAATGGTGAAACAGGCAACTGGTGGGAAAGCTGCCTCGAATCAGTCAGATCTTCACTTTCATGTCTAAAAGAAAGCAATGGCTGCTTGCAAGAGAAACCGATTGAACCGGAAGTGTGAATTCCGCGCAACATAACTGATCGCTCTACGCTGACCGCTTCGCCGTGTGTAAGCTCGTCATTCTCCCGAGCAGAGTCAGGGAGAATGCGGCATTTTGGGATGGTCAGCGCATGGGTGATGCCCTGCTATACGCAGAGGCTAAGCTGGGGGAATTGCTGAAGAAGATTCCTGATTTTCATAGTTCTGGTAGGGGAACCATGAAAAGGAAAGATTTGCCCGAAGGCATAACCAAGAAGCAATCCCATGAGGCACAGACCCTTGTGGACCATCCAGAAAAGATTAAGGAGACGATTCAGGAGGCAAAAAATAAAGAGATCCCCCGTCACTGAGTTATAATAAGGTCAGGGGATAGCCTTCCGGAGGCGAAAGAGGCTGTTCTCCTCAGCCGATCCCCTGAGTTTTAGGAGGCCATGAGGAGAGTGGTTGATGAAAAAGAAAAAAGAAAAAAAGAAAGAGAGACAAATAACAAAGTTCAATTCTACCGATTATGAATATATGGATAATCTGCCGTTAGTAGGGTGGATGTGGGAATTTATAAGGAGATCCGAAGCGTATCAAAGCCTTTATTCTAAAATATGTCACTTTATAAGCATTGAAAGAGAAGGCCAGCCAGTCGACTATGACACAGAGCGTAAGGCATATTCTGATTTCACCGCTGAAATTGAAGATATAGGGTTAATACCTCTGAAAATGCCTTACAAGACTCAGGAACATGATGACTATACTCTCCTGTGCGAAGAATGTCAAAAAAAGGGCATATCTCTGCCCACCAATTCATCCCCCCTGATAAGGTACGGCTACTTTATCTATTGTTTCGAGAGGTGGCATAGCTGTTGGTTTCATGGGATCCCGGACCCCGCACTTGGATATTTCAGGTTAAGGTGTAGTCCAACGATAAATGGACTATCTTATTTAAAGTGCAAAAGTTACGATGACCTAAAAAAAATACCTGATTGGGTGTTGCCTTCGCCTTTATCAGTCCTTCTTTTTCTCTCACCATCAGATATTCCCGAAGATACCATTTATGTTGGCATACGAAAAGATGCAAAGATTAGTGATATTGAAAAAAAATTCATACCTACTATTAAGGACTACTTGAAGCCAAAGAAAAGTAGACGACGAGACGAAAAATGGAAATATTACCTAATAGTTTATGACTTAGTAAAGGAGGAGATGAGCTATTCTGAAATATCAGAAATCTTGATAACTGTTTATCCGGAATATAAGAGTTTATTTGACCTTAAAAATATTGAAAACTATTATAAAAATGCATTAGTTCTGATAGAAGGTGGTTATAAGAAATATCTATAATCCGTAAAATAAACATCCCCCTTTATTTTTTTTAACTTCCCCCTTTTATCTTTCGTGACACTTAATCTTCCTTATGCCAAAATCAAGGCATGAGAAAGAATAATGAACAAGCTGAAAAGGTCTATACCACTTTAGATGCCTACCAAGCCGGTTTCCTGACCCTCAGGGGATACGTTCCAAGACTTGCTGATCAAAGCGGCAAGATTGTCTTTGTTTTCACTCAGTCCGATGATCTGTTACATGCGCTTGCCGATTATAACGATGGGGCTGTTGTGGAAGCGGCAAGGTTTGCCTTTGCAATAAAGACTTTAAAAAGTCAGATTCACAGTATGAGAAAGGAAAAAGATAATCTATGGCAAAAGGATATGCCACAAACGCCATAGATGCATCGCTCAGAGGATTATTGGCACAGGGTGAAGTCTCCAATGACTTATTTATTAATCCGAAAGCAATTAGGCCATGTATCGCAACCATGATTAAGACTGGGTTTGAAGAGGGCGGGATACCAGACAGAAGCTCAATCAGCGCAATCCTTGCAAGTGAATTTGTAAAGTTAGGATTTGAAAGGAATAGAATCGAACATGAATTGCTCGAATGGAACAGGCTGAATAATCCACCTCTAAGACAGTCTGCCATATTCTCAACAATCAATACCGCGATAAGAAGAAAATACAATTATAGTTGCCGCTATGCCTTTCTCAAAGAGTTTTGTATAGGACAGGACCTGTGTATCTTTTCAAAAGGGCTCTCCAGAGTTTATAAAATTAATTTCAGACTTTTCTTTACGTACCACTGGCAGTTGATCCTCAGCAATAAGAGTAAGCTTGTATATTGGGTCGCCCTTCCGGAATTGGAAAAACGTAAAGGATTGAAACCAGGAAGTGTTATTTATGAGAACCATGTGGAAATCGCAAGGTTTGCCGGGATATCAAAAAAATATGTAAGACCTGCTCTTGAGGAGTTGTCAGCTTACGGCCTGATTGAATATAGGCCAGGTACACCTCGCAGATGGGAAGGAAAGGCTACTGAGGTGAGGCGAATATTCCCGATTCCTAAACCACCAAGAGAGGCAGTTTTAAAGGTGACAAATGACCCATAGTGAAAGAGATAAATGACACTACATATAAATACGTACATGAATAAATACTTACTAATGATATTTAAGATCTCAAAAAATATTGGAATAGAAGGTCATAGGAATTAGGAAAGTGAGAAATGAGATGAATGAAAAGCGGACGCACGCGATGACCAGGCGTAAGTGGAAGTGGACATCAAAACAGATTGATGAGTTAAAAAGCTCGAGGAGTAGTGTCCTTGAGTTTATAGGAGGAGGTAAGCATTGAAAAAGGGAGAAGATAAAGAAATAGTCCGACTACACAAGGAAGGAAAGTCATTCCGGCAAATCGGGCTCCTCCTTGGTATTTCCCATGTTGCCGTGAGAAAGCGTTATCTTAAGGCTTTAAAGGGTACCAGTAATGCAATCCAGTCCCCCAAAAGCAGCCTTGCCAATCATATTTCATCTACTACAAATGACTTGGGTTTCCCAAGCAATTCAGAAGGCAGTGGTAACCTTAGAAAACCTAAGGTGTTGACAAAAGTAAACGTCGCTCTGGTTAATAAAAGTTCACTTCCAAAAGATATCCGTCAACATGATGATAGACGGTCTGGTAACCCTGAAAATGAAGCAGCAGATGTGGTAAAAGATAACCTTACAAAACCCTACATTCAGGGAACTGTCACTGCCGTTAACTATTTACGGAAGATAGGCACGAACGAAGTATTTGCATTCTCGGAACATCTTGTGAAGCGAGGGGATATGGTTCCGTACACGGGTCCTGTACCAGTATCAAAAGACTTTGAAATCCCAGAAATCGAGCGCTATTTTATGAAGGTTATGCAGGACAGTAAGGAGAAAAGTACGCTCTCTGCTGAAGGTCTAAAAGAATTCGAAAAAATTCATGAAGTTAACCCCGTAAACTTCAGAAAACTTAAGACCGAAGAGTTGTCAAATGTTGACATCAAAATGAACATCAACCCTTCAGAGATGATAATAAATGATAGCCCTGAGAAATTTGTTAACTACAGAAAACTACAGGTTCAGAGCTTACAGGAAACCGCATCAACACTCTGTCACCGTGATGGTGTTAACCTGAGAAAACTTGACGTTAAAAATGATAACGTTAACCTACAAAAACCATCCAAATCATCTGAAGAGATAATTATTGAGCTCCGGAAACAGGGCAAGCCCCTGTCATTCATTGGAAAATCACTCGGAATCAGTAAAACTGCCGTTCATAAGCGGCTTAAACGTATATCGATGAAAAGATCAGATTCGTTAACCTCGGAAAAAGTTGGTAAAAGTAGGTAAAAGTTGGTAATTGACGGGAAAAGTCGGATATTGAGAAAGAGCAGATGCAAAGCAATATAAAGTTAGTAAAACTTAGTATTCTGAAAAATATTCAAAGTCATTTGGTAGAGCAAAAAAACCGAATAAGACCTAAATTTCAAACATCATTCACAGATCATAACTTAACAAGACTTAACATTCAAAAATTACTACAGAAAACTACAGAACAGAAAGGCATTTATGAAGCCAAGATAGCATTTAATAATAGATCAGTCCGGTTAACAAAAGTTAACCTTCAGAAAGCACTTAATTATGGTTACAAAACGGTTACAGCCCTTTACACAACAAGGAAGATCAAGGTTTTATGAAGGCACAGGGGATTAATAATCCGGTGGGTAAAAGGTTATTGAGCATTAAGGATGCCTCTTTATACCTGAATCGGTCTGTTTGGGGAATCAGAGAACTCATGTATAGGGGTATCTTGCCTTTTATAAAGTTTGATAGAAGGGTTTATTTTGACATACGGGATATTGACAGGATTATCGAGCAATACAAACAGAGGCATGAGTTTTAATCTGAGAAAATAAAAAAAAATATTGACCTCTTTATTTTTCTCTTGACAAATTATGTTGACTTTGGTAACTCATTATCATGAAACCTGATGACCTTAGAACATGGAGATTGAAACACAGTTTAACTCAAGATGGTTTAGCGGGCTTACTTGGTGTCACAAAAGCCTGTATTTCCAGGTGGGAATCAGGGAATAGACCTATATCACCCTTCTTACATTTAGCCCTTGAGTGTTTGAAGGTTAAAAGAGGAGGTGACGGTAAAGACAAGGAACGTAGATATTATCAACGTTCCAAAGGAAGAAAGGGAAAAAAGAGAAAGGAGGTAAGGTAATGGGGTCGCTTTATAAGAGAGGCAATGTTTTCTGGATTAAATACTACCGTAATGGCAAACCCTATTTTGAAAGCACTCACACAAAGAACGAAAAGCTTGCACTAAAAAAACTCCATATCAGAGAAGCCGAAATAGCAGAAGGCCGATTCCCCGGCCTGAGAGTCGAAAAGATACTTTATAATGAGCTTGCAGAAGACTTGATAACCGATTACAAAATGAATGGCAGGAAAAGCATTGACAGGCTTACAGAATGTAGTCTGAAGCATCTGAAGGCTTATTTTTTAGGTATCAAGGCTGTTAATATCACTACAAACCTTATCCAGTATTACATTGTCGAAAGACAGAAAGAAGGGGCTGCAAACGGAACTATCAACCGAGAACTTTCAGCATTGCAGAGGATGTTCTCTTTAGGAGCTAAACAAACTCCTAAGAAGGTTATGCATATTCCTTATATCCCGAAACTTAAAGAAGCTCCTGCAAGAACCAGATACTTTGAACATAACGAATACCTGAGACTTAAAGAGGCATTGCCTGAATATCTCAAACCAGTGCTTACTATGGGATACCACACAGGCATGAGAAAGGGAGAGATACTGTCTCTCACATGGGGTAAGGTTGATTTGATTTCAGGCAAGGTTACTCTTGAGGCCGGGACTACAAAGAACAATGAGGCAAGGATTATTTATCTCACAGGGGAGCTATACGAAGCGGTACTGAAACAGAAGGCTATCAGGGATAAAGAATATCCTGAGTGTCCTTATGTGTTTTTCTTCAAAGGTAACAGGATCGGGAAGGATATAAGGGCTGCATGGGATAATGCCTGTAAGAAGGCAAAGCTTGAAGGCCGTATATTCCATGACCTGAGAAGAACCGCTGTAAGGAATATGGTAAGGGCTGGCATCCCTGAAATAGTCGCTATGAAGATTTCAGGCCATAAGACAAGGGCTATCTTTGACCGGTACAACATAGTCAATGAATCCGATTTAAGGACTGCATCCGAAAAAGTCTCAATGATGCACCAGAACACAAAAGAAAAGTTACAGACAGTTACAAATGGTTACAATTTGGTTACAATAACAAAAAATGACACTCTTTCAGAGCAATGGATAAGCACCATAAACCATTAATTATCAACACTTAAGAGAGGCTAAAACCATGAAACCATTGATATTAAAGGCTATAAGTAAGAGGGATTGGTGTAATTGGCTGATGTGCCTGGTGCCGGTGGCGGGAGTCGGACCCGCACGGAGTTGCCCCCACCGGATTTTGAGTCCGGCGCGTCTGCCAATTCCACCACACCGGCTTTTCAATGATTTCCTTTTAAAACGATAAGTTACTCAATAATAGAAAGTATTATAGAGTATCAGAAAGTGTTAGTAAGTGTCAAAATTGCTCGCACTTTGTTAGCAAATTACAAGCAGGCCAAATTTATTTTCGCTATAACGAAATAACGAAATCTTTTTTATATTTTTAACGAAATTACTCGGAAGGGGCGTGGTTTTACTCCGATTTCGTTTCGTTTTCTTCTTTTTAACTATAAAAAAAATACATTATATATAGTTAATTATTATCTGTTATTTATTGTGTCTAAAGCTTGTATTGACAATACTTTGAGGGATTCTGTACTTGGTCTCGGTTGTGGTTGTTCAGGCACGTGGGCAAAAAATAGCGAAAAAAGCGAAATCAGAAGCGGAATTATTACTGCACATTATTATAAAGAGTGTGGTAAGGGTGTTTTAAGGATTAATAAAATCAACAACTTACAGCCTTCTCTTTTAATAAAAAGTGTGATTAGATTTGAATCGATTGGTTATTTGCTTTATCTGGGGATATGAAATCAACAGGATCGAGCATCCACAAGATATTGTATTTTGCTGGATTTGATAATTTTGCAAAATGTGTGAATCTTTTAAAATCAATGGTTTACAGAAATAGCAAATGTCCGCTAAGGGTCATTATGTAAAATTGTAAACAGTTTGATTGTTCACAAATTAACAACGACTGGACCCTACCCCCGATCAAAGATTTAGTGACAAATTTTGTCAGTGGTCACCTAATGGTCGCTATAAATTGTAGGGGTTTCTATAGACTTTTTTAAGTCTCTGTGTGAAAGATTTATCTGGTCAGAAGTCCTTAGTTTTCGAAAAGGGGGAGCGCGAGGGGGTTAGCCCACCGGTTTCAGTATAATTTCAAGTCCTCAATGGTCAAAAAGTACTATGGCATCTTCGTAATGAAGACACCCGGCGGCATTCAACCAGCCCTTCTAGGCCCGAAAGCAGGTCATGTGATAAATATATCAATTTCCCCTGGTCCTGCAGAGATGCCGGCGTGTTACGGATAGCATAGGATTCCAGGACATCAACCAGGGTATGCTGATAGATCTATCAAATCCCGAGAGCCGCCCTGGCGAAACTCCGAGCGCATGCCAAATTTTTACCCCAAAAGTGACATCCGTGCTACTTCAGGTTGCACGGATGTAATTCGCTAATTTCGCCCCTGCCAGACTATGCAAAACTTTTCTGCTGTAATTGCTGTATGAGCGAGAATGAAGTTTTCGAAAAATTCGTAAAGCTGGTTAAAGATCACGAAGCCGATGGTGGAAGATTTGAGGATCTTTTTGACTGCGACCCGGTGAAGAAAAAATACAAACTCAAGCGGCAGTATACAATGAGCGACTCTGCACTTAAACAACGTCGTGAGAACGCAAAAAAACCGCGAAGGCGAGGTGATGATATTGATCTTCTGTCGTCAGTCATAGAGAAATTGACAGACTTTAGAGATCGCTTAAATCAAAAACTACCGTAACTCCACAGTTGCAGTAGTTACGGTTACTCAAAGGGGGGTAAAAATATGAATCAAATAACCAAAGAATTAATAGTAGAAAAAAATCAAAAAGCACTGCTAGTCAAAGCGGGAAATATTATATACAAATCAATTAAGACCGCTGTTACAGACATAAACGGAAAAGTAATCTATCAGCCAGCAAATTGGCGTAAAGACAATCCTCTTACACCTCCGAAAAGGAAAAGTAGTGAGTCCTCGGAAAAAATAAAAGACTCTCACTCAGAGCGGAGTCTCTTAAAACCCCTTTCAGGAGAAGAAAAGAAAAAAGCATTCCGGGAGAAGCACGAGGAGAATCGAAAGAAAAATTTACTTACGCCGGCTTTATCTCGAGATCACTGGAGCTTACAACTGTAAAAAATAATGGCGACCGAGATCGTTGAATTAATCCTGAAAGCGAAGGACCTCGCAAGCGAGTCCATCAACCGCCTCAGGGGCGGGATGGAGAAACTGCAGGATTCAGCGGAGAAGATCCGCAAGACCTCGCAGGAGATGATGGACTTCGGCACAAAGGTCGGAGCAATGGGCGCTGCCCTTACCGCCTCGCTTGCTGTGCCGGTCAAGTTTGCCGCCGATTTTGAAAGAGCAATGTCAAAAGTTCATGCTCTTACCGGTGCAACCGAAGAAGAATTCAAGAAATTATCGGACACTGCTAAGGACCTTGGACGTACCACAAAGTTCACAGCGGAAGAAGCGGCGGAGGGAATGAGCTTCCTGGCGATGGCCGGCTTCAAGACAAACGAGATAATCAGCGCCATGCCGTCAGTGCTTCAGCTTGCAGCTGCAGCAAACCTTGACTTAGGCACTGCGGCGGATATCACATCCAACATCCTGACCGGTTACGGCATGAGAGTCGAGGAGCTGAATCGTGCAAACGATGTTCTCGTCAAGGCATTCACAAGCGCAAATACTAATTTAGTCGAGCTTGGCCAGGCCATGAAATACGTTGGTCCTATTGCTAAATCCGCCGGTGTTGAATTTGAAGAGACATCCGCTGCGATCGGCATGATGGCAATGGGCGGCATTAAAGCCACAATGGCCGGTACCTCTTTGAGAAAAATCATCACGTCATTAATCAAGCCTGTGGGTGACGGAAAGAAAAAACTTGAAGAGTTCGGCATTACCGTCACGGACCAGGAAGGCAGGTTTGTCGGTCTCTCAAATATCATAGCGCAGTTCGAAAAGGCTTTTGAGAACGTCGGCGGAGAGGCCGAGAGGACGGCTATCATAATGAGCATATTCGGCGACCGTGCCGGCCCTGCAATGGCTGCGATGCTTGCCGAGGGTTCGGGAGCTCTCGAAGAGTTCACGCAAAAACTAAAAGACTCCCAAGGCATCGCAGAGACGATTTCCGAAAGGATGCTTAAAGACTTGTGGGGCGGGGTTACGATTCTTAAAAGCGCTTTAAGCGGCCTGCTCATCTCATTCGGTGAACCTTTTCTGTCTGCACTTTCGAAAGCTGCTAAATCAATAGCTTCTGTCGTCACAAAAATAACAGAATTCAAGGAAGCTCTCGGCCCTGCCGGTACAGTTGTTTTAGGTATCGTAGGGGGCTTGGGAGTACTTCTTCTGGTTGTCGGGGGACTGAGCGTTGCACTTGGGGGACTGGGGTTTGTTACCGCTGCAATCATCAAAGGTTTTGCCGCCTGGTCAACAATAATTCCGGGACTGATTACCGGTATAAAAGCTGTTACCGCATCTGTATTAGGTCTTAAGACATCACTTACAGCATCTGCCGGCGCATCAGGACTTTTAAGCTTTGCCCTCAGAGTTGGCATTTTAGGTGCTGCTGCCGTTGCCGGCGTTGCGTTAGCGGGTCTGATTTATTACCTAATCTGGGGACGGAAGGAAACAGAAGAGTATAAAAAGACACTCGAAAGAACCGCGCAGGTACAAGAAAGAATGGCGGTAACGGCTGCAGAACTGGAAGACAAATATCGATCCCTGGGTATAACACAAGGAACCCTGGATGACAAAATCCAGGAATTTCATCGCTTAATCAAGGAAGGCGTTATCGTCTGGGATGAGCAAGACAAGGCTTTTAAAAGAGCGGCCTCGTCTATGGAAACGCTCGGTAAAACCTACGAAGACCTTATCGCAACTGTAAAATTCGGTTCAGAGCAGTGGATGAAGATCATGGAGATCGAGGCGAACACACTCAAAGCCACAATAGATTACGAGATCGCCCTTGAGGAGCAAAAATACAAAGAAGGGAAGATCTCGCTCCAGGAATATCTTACATTCCGTGAGAGGCGCACGGAAGATTATGTCAACCGCATAATCTACCTCAAACAGCTTGAGCTTGAGGAACTGAGGAAACAGCCGGAGGCGAACCTGGACAAGATCAAAGCCATCGAGGAGGAGATTAAACAAATCAAACTCCGCTCTGCGCAGGAGCAACTGAGTATCCGCCAGGAGCTCACATCCGGGCTTAAGCAGGAATATCAGAAAGACTTTGACAGCTGGAAAAAACTTCAGGAGCTCAGGCTCGGCACACTGAAATCACAGCTTGACCTCGAGGATGCAGTCGAGCAGGCTGCGGTTCAGCGAGGGGAGATGAGAGAGGAGGAGTACCTCAACCGCAAGCTTCAGCGGATCAGAAAAGCATACGGAGAAGAAATCCGCATTGCAGAGGAAGCCGTCAGAAAAATAGCAGAGGCGAACGCAAAGAAAGAACAGCTTACGGAAGAAGACATTATCGCATACGAGGAAGCGCTTGCCGCAAAGGAAAAACTTCAGAATGAATATCAAAAAGCCATCATAAAATCCGAACAGGAGATCGCAGAGACAAAGGTAAAGGTAACAAAAGAGTCGGCTGAAAAAACCATAGAGGCAACGAAAGAAGAAGCGAAGGCAGTCTTTGCAATAACGACCGAGACGCTTAATGCCTACATCGACTATGTAGACAACCGGAGAGCAAAACTTCAGGCTGCCGTCAAGGGAATTCTGACCGACACGTGGGATGACGTAAAACAATATTTCGGCGAATGGAAGGAAGCGGTTAATACGACCGTTACGGACGTCCAGTACCAGGTTGACGAATTCATGAGAAAAACCACAATGACCAGCTATGACACATTCTGGAATGCGCAGATATTCGGACGCAAGATGGTTGAAATGGTCGGCACGAGTGTCTTTGAGTGGGCACAGAGAGTCACAGATTACATCAATCACGTGAAAAGTCTTTTGCAGTCTCTTCAGGATTACATCGACAGCCTCAGGATGCAGCTCATGCAGCTGCGGGGCGACAGGCTCGGAGAGATCGAGATGTGGTACGAGCAGGAAAAGAAAAAACTCGAAGAAAAATATGCCGATGAGCTCGGCAGGACAAAAGAGTATTATGAGGCCATGGCACTGCTTGACGAGATTTACAAGGAGAAGAAAAAGAAGGTCCTCGAGGAGATGGAGAGGGATGAACAGGAATATCTTGGGGAAGAAAAAAGCAAAGTCAGAGGTACCGCCGGCAGTGCAGGCGGAATCCGTGATATCGTGAGCGGTCTGGTCCCGGATTTAAGCGGACTGGCAATGGCTGCGGCAGGCATACCAACTACCGAAGTAACAGTTACAAAAAAATTAGAATGGGACCTCAATATTAACCCGCCTCCGAGTTTCGATCCTGAAACTACAAACAGATGGCTTGACGATGTACTTATCCCCGCTCTGAATAGAAAATTACAACTCAGGGGGTTAGATTTACTGTGATGTCAGAATCCCGGTTAGAGAGAGAAGAGGATTACGCAAGAAGAAGACTTCAAGAATCGGCTCCTTTTATTCCGTGTGGTTATTGCCAAAAAAATATTAATCTTGATCACGTCAATATCGGGATCGCAAAAATACAGATGCTCGGTTTAAAATTTTCGATGTTCTCTTTTCTAGGAATAAGTCTTCAGAGCGATGTTGTAAGTTTAGCCGAAAAGTTTGTCATAAAAAAAACTGATTTCTCATTGAACGATTTATACATCTGGATATGTCCCCCGGATAGCCCGCCGTCGCCAGGCATTGACTGTCTGGTACTTACCTGTTGCTATGAATGCCTCGATAAGCTTTGCCTTCAAATCATAAATACTATTTACAAAAAAAATCTGTAAAATGCCGTAACATTACCCTATATCGCTGAAAGCGAGGGAATGCACTGGCAGACAACCAAAATAAGAATTGGTGGCAGAGAAGCCGGCAAACTCTGAACAGGCTTTTCCAGTTTTACTGTCAAGATTACGGTCCGGAAGCCGGCGAAAAAATAATTAAGACTATCATCGATGTCCTGGGCGGCTGCAGGATCACAATACCTTTAAAGTTCCCGAACAACCCCGAAACCGCCGAGGTTCTTCTTACACTTTACACAAATCTGAGCGAACGTTTCAGCGAAGCATCCGCAAAAGAGATCATGCGTAAATTCATCATGGAACTAAAAGGCCGCCGGATAGCATTCCCTTCCTGGAAAAACCTCAGCCGTGAAGAACGGAACAGAAAAATCAGAAATATGTTCACCGGCAGTAATTATAAAGAGCTTGCGATTATGTTCGGTCTCAGTCGAGCTCAAGTCTGGCGTGTAATCAATAGGGAGCAACCCTGGTTTATACACGATGTACAAACCAGCCTGCCTTAATAGCGTTAACCTGAGCTGTTAACTCTTTATTTTAATCTGGTTCGAGTATCATGCTCGAACCAGATTAAAAAGCCGCTTCTTTAATTTTTGGCTTCGTAGAATCGCTCAGATTGAACGATCTCGGTCCTTGACGATATAACTATCGTCTTTGTTTCGCATCGTTCAGCATCAAGGGCAACGCTTGCCTTCCACGTGAATTTTTCAATCCCGACAACCCATATTTCCAGCTTTCGCGAGATCCTTTTCTTTATGTTTTTAATTGTGTGGATTGTGTAAAATAGTTTTATAGAAAGGGGGTTTAAAATATGGGTGCCGTTGTAAAAGACAAAAAAGTTTCTGACATGACAGCCGGGGAACTTCAGGAATTGATCAAGCGAAGTGTTCATGAAGCCCTTGATTCGGATTATGGTCTCGAATTGAGACCGGAGATTGAAGAAGAATTAAGAGAATCAATGCAGCAGGAAAAAAGAGGCGAAGGGATCCCTCTTAAAGAAGCAAAAAAGAAACTCGGACTTTAATCATGTACCAAGTTATCATCCTTCCTAAAGCTCTCGATGACCTCTCGCGACTCGATAAAAACATTGCCCTCCGTATTACTGATAAGCTCGCCTGGTTATCAGAGAATTTTGAAAACATTATGCCCTTACTCCTTAGCGCCAACTATGCTGGATTCTATAAACTTAAAGTCGGCGACTGGCGAGTTATCTATGATGTTGATTACGACAAACAGATTATCACGGTCCATAAAGTTGGACACCGGCGAGAGATTTATAAGTGATCCGGCATTTATTAAACAAAAAAATTAAAGGCTGGGAGAAGATTACAGAGGCCTGGGGTCTCTCCCGCTATGGAAATAAAACTTCCCAAATCAAACAAACAAAAAGATTTCTGGAACAAATAACAATTCCGGTTGACGTAACAGATGAGGATGAAGTTATCTATACAAAACCGGTCAAAAAAAATGGCAAGTATGTTTTTTCCGATCAGGATATCCTGTGTACACTAAAACTCGATTATGTTTTTGGCAGGAAGGAGATTGCAGAATACATGAATAAAAGCGTAGTGCAACTATCACGTTATTTAAAAAAATATCCTTCTTTAAAAAAAATAATGTACAACTCGACTGGTAAATTTATCTACACAAATAAATATAATTTGGATAATTATTTGTGTATGCAAAAGTATAAACGCCTGAAATCCTCAGGTCGGTTAGAATTGTATTATAAAGAGCGTGCAAGATGTTTGAGGAGAAGAAATAAATATACAGACAGAAACGAATTCACCAATCAACTCAAAAGGATAGAAATAAAATATTGGGGTCAATCTTTCCCCAGGGCAGGTCCGGAGATCGAAGATGATTCTGTAAATGTATGCCCTGTCTGCGGAGAAAGATTAAAATAGAGCAAAAATGATAGAATTTTGTCCTATATCGCCGCTTTTTTGAACCTCCCTTTTTTAAAAATCAAGCAATAAAGCCATTCTTGAAATAGTCTATTTGCTTTTTTAACTATAAAAAAAATAAAAAAGTCTACTTGAAATAATCTTTGTAATCGAAATAATTAATAGAAACTCAAGGTTTTCAGAAAAGGGGGAATCACTTTGAATAAGCGTTTGAGAGCAAAAGATGTTGAAGCCGAGTTTGGGATAAAACGATTTCAGGTTTACAGGCTTTGCGAGCTCAAGAAAATACCACACGTCAAAATCGGTAAAATGATCATCTTCGATAAAAATGAATTAGATGCATGGTTCCAAGAGCACAAAATAGATGTGAGAAAAAAATAAAAAAAGGCCCCGCCGGTGTGCGGCCAGGGCCAAGGAGAAGACTTAGTGTTTTATTTTTTTGATGTATATTTTTGCAAATATTCTTTTAAGGCATCAATAACAAGATTGTTGAACTTTTTTTCTTGCTTAACAGCGAGAATTTTAACATCCTTCATTAATTCGTTATCTATCCTTATTAGCGCTTGCTTCCTTTTGCCCATCTCTTCGGGTTTAGTCTTTTTTTTGGCTGCCATAAAAGAAATATATCATAACAAAGATAGCTTGTCAATAAAAATAATTATTATAGAAATATTCTTGACATATCTTTTATATTATGATAGCTTTATAAGAAAGATAGCATACTGTAAAGGAGGTGACAATAATGGCAAAAACCTTTATAAAATCATTTAGCGACGCAAATCATGCTCTGCTGCAAATCAAAGATCTCGCGAGCATTGGAGCGCACGTAGCAGGAGAAAACGACAAAAACACATGGGGTCTGTTTTCGGTTATTGAAGAGAGTGCTGAAAGTGTGGTTGATTTTTTTAATAATTTTGAAGACGAACTGGAGAAGCTGGAGGCTGGCAGTGAATGATACATCTATCAACTTCCGGGAATCCTGGCCAGTCACCGGCATGATAGATATAGCATACTGCAGCAGAGCTGCGGAGGCCCTCGGTTGCTATATGTATCAAAAAAAGGAGGCAAAGACTCATGAAAAGATTGCAAGAAAGAAAAGATGAAAGAAGCGAAATCGATAAAGATGAAAGAATAGTTACCGTAAAATTTCGAGAGCTGAGAGATTTCGTTGATAATTTTGATTTTCTGTTCTATCGAGTAAGTTTCATGGAAGATGCGGCTTACATTTTAACCGAGCTCAATGATAACTCACTTGAGGGTTACCGGTTTATTTTCCAAGATGTCGTAGCACAGTTTAAAGCCTTACAAAAACAGCTTGAAGAAATATGGAAAAAAAAATAATTGGTTTTTCTGATAGGGGGCCGGAGAAGCTCAATTCTCTCCGGCCCCTTTTTATTATAGACATTTTTAATGGAATACATTGAAAGAAAATATTAAAAAATTTTTTCTTCTGTCAGACTATGCAAAACATTTTTGATACGCTCGTATCATCTTAGCGAAAGGAGGTGTCGCATGGATAAACTGTTAAGCGTAACTCAAAGCGCTGCGCTATTAGATCTTCACCCTGTCACTTTGCAACGAGCGATCGCAAAGGGTGAATTGAAAAGTTTGAAGGTCGGCAGGAGGCGGCTCATTAGTACATCGCAATTAGAAGCGTGGATTAAAAAAATAAATAAAAAAGGAAAATAAGGTATGCATTATCAGAAATATGACGTTGACAAAATTTTAAACTCGCTTGATTTCGAAAATTTCTATCAAAAGTACGTCCCCGGGTTTAATACGAACGGAAAAAAACAAGTTAAAGTCAACTGCGTTTTTCACGAAGATACCACGCCTTCTTTATCAATAAATTTAGAAACTGGTCTGTGGAATTGTTTCGGATGTGACAAGCATGGCAACGCTATTCAGTTTGTTCAAAAACTTTTCGATCTCAACTTCCCCGAGGCTTGCGAAAGAGTTATAACTGACCACAATCTTTTTACCAAGACAAATAAGAAAATTGAAAAAAAATCTACAGCAAAAATCCCGCGGTATCTCAATCTCGAACAAATAAAAGCGATTCATGGTCAACTATTAAAAACGCCCGATGCTCTAAAAAAGATACAAATCAAATATGGTCTCTCGATCGAGACGATAAAAAAATATCTAATCGGGTATCAAAATAAACATTTTATGATTCCTGCTGAAATCGAACCGGGAAAGTGGCTTTTCAAAGAACACAAAGGCCAGCAAAGCAAAGGTGCTAAAGCTTGCATCTATCCAGGCGAGATCATCGATAAAAAGTTACCGCACATTATTATCTGCGAAGGCGAACTTAAGGCATTGCTTCTCAATCAGCTCGAGTTTCCGGCGGTTTGCGGTACCGCCGGAGCCGGGACTTGGAAAGAAGAATGGAACGCTCTTTTTAGAGAGATGAACGTGATTCTTGCGTTCGATAATGACGCTCCTGGAAAGCGAGGATCTCGAAAAGTCGCTGAAAGTCTTCGCGGCACTGCCAAGAATATAAAAGTCATCGCGTGGCCGGCGGATCTCGATGGCAGCACGGAGAAAAAAGATATAACAGATTTTTTTATCGTTCTAAAAAAGACGCAGGAAGATTTTCAAAAATTGATCGATAACGCTCAGGAGGTTGTAGAAGATCAGAAATTAAATACAAAAGAATATTTTGTCGACAAGGATGGTTACTCACGTCGAATGAAAACGACCAGAGACGGCAAGGTACCTGTCCGTTTAGCGAACTTCAACGCTATCATCGAGAAGGAAATTATAGAAGATGACGGTATCGAACAAAAACGCAAATATATCCTTAAAGGTAAAATTGAAAATAGAAAAAACCTACCGACCATCGAGGTAAACGCAAGCTCCTTTTCGGCAATGAGCTGGCTGCATCAATGGGGCACCCATGCTGTTATCGAACCGGGGCAGACGGTCAAAGACTTCTTAAGATATTTTATTCAAATATCCTCTCAACCGCAGACAGAGACAGTCTACAGCCATACCGGCTGGCGCGAAGTAGACGGCGAATGGATTTTTCTTACCGCGGTTGGCGCGATTGGAAAAGATAATGTATCAACAAAACTGCCGCGCGAGCTTCAAAAGTACTCGCTTCCTTTGGCCGTTGGAAATGAAAAAGAAGCCTTAGAAGCTTCTCTTTCATTCCTTGATCTAGGTAATAAAGCTGTCACTTTTCCTTTGTTTTTTCTGGCTTACTTGGCACCGCTCACAACTTTTTTAGATCCGCAGCCAAATTTTTCCGGGTATATCTATGGCGAGACGGGCACCCGAAAAACTACCTTAGCTTTATTGCTGCTTTCGCATTTCGGAAATTTTAGATCAATACATCAGCTGTCGAATTTCGAATCAACTGCAAATTTACTTGCGCGACGGGCATTCACGCTCAAAGACATGTTAATGGTTATCGATGATTACCACCCAACAATCCAGGAAAGGGAAGCGCAGTTAAAAGAAAGCATCTTGCAAAGAATCATAAGAAGCGCAAGCAATCGAACAGATCGCGGTCGGTTGAATTCTGATTCGACTGAAAAAGGCTGCTATGAACCGCGCGGGATGATTCTGTCCACCGGCGAGGATTTACCAACGCTGCAAAGTACGCTCGCCAGGATGCTAGTTGTAGAAATATCGAAAGAAGATATTTCACTTAAAAAACTCACAGAATTACAAAAAAAAGCATATCTCCTTCCACATGCAATGACGTCATATATTCTTTTTTTAAAGAAAAATTTATCAAAGATTCAAGATCTCTTTTGCGAGACGTTCATTAAATTAAGAGAAAAAGCTTCCGCGGCAGACATGCACGGAAAGCTTTCCGAGCAGATCGCATTTTTATATTTTACGCTTGAAGTTGTAACAGCCTGGGCGGTTGAAAAACGTGTGATTGATTATCAGAAGAGCGTGGATTTCAAAACTGCGGGTTGGAAAATTTTCACAGGCCTATCAAATTCCCAAGAAAAGCGATTTCAACGAGAAAACCCCGTGCGGATGTTTATTGACATTCTTGAAACTTTAATTAACCAGGGTAAAGTATTTTTAGAGAACAAAGAAAATCCGTTCGAGCTTCCGCTTCTTGGTCAGCTAAAAGGAGACTTCATTGGATGTTACGATGAGGATTATTTATATATCATACCGCCGGCGCTGTGGAATGTTGTTCAGAGATTCTGTAGACAAGAAGGTACCCACTTTCCTGTCACGAAAAATACGCTCTATCGACTTTTAAAAATCAGGGGGCTGATCGAAACAAAAGAGTCCGCAAACACTGTCAGTGTTTGGTTTAAAAACAAAGCAATCAAGGTTATTAAATTTTATAGAGCTCATATACATAATTTTGAAGGTAAGGGAGGTAAGGATTAACACAAAGCTAAGTCTATCAACACATTGCGCCTTACTTTTTTATATAAAAAGAGGTAATGAAAAAGGTAAGGGAGGTAAGGATTTTTTTACCTTAATTTTGCCCCTTACCTTTTCTCTTACCTTTTATTTTGGTTTTTTTGATTTTAAGGTAAGGGGAAAATATATATATTTCAATAAGTTAAACGCTATACTTGCCTCCCTTACCTCCCTTACCTCGATAGGGATATATACCACCACTATATATTTTTTAGAATGTTTATTATCCCCTGGTCCGTCGTGGATCAGTTTCAATCTTAAAATGCTAGATAGAAAAAACATCAAAAAGTGGAGTAGTGGTAGTAAGTGTTGATAATAGCCAATCTACGGTGGAGTACAAGTGGTAGTCGTACTACCACTTACTACCACTTTTTTATGATATATACATAAAAATAAAAAGGAGATAGTATGAATGATCTTTATAAACCGTTTTGTTTCCACGTGGACACCAGGCTACCACGGAAGCTTGTCGACCTTTACGGCGAAGCCAAAAAGGACGCTGGGGGTCGTCTGCCTATTTTGGTCGTAAAAGACAAAGCCGGGAATCGATACGAGATTACTTCGATTAAAGACAAAGAGATCGCAAACCGAAAACTTGAAACTGAGATTCAAAAGAGATTCGGATCTTCATTGTACGAATATCTTTTAAGTCTTCAAAAATGAGTCGACTGCCGCGTAAGAAAGCTGGTAGGCGACGACCAGTAAAGACCTCCGTCTTACGTGGTCTTGGCAGCCTGATGCAGGGAGAGCTGCCAGGAGTCTTCATCGGGGGTACTCCTTTAACTCGGGCCTGCCGCCGGCGGCAGGCCCCCTTTTTAAGGGGAATTAAAAAAATTCAAAAACAGGAGGTAACAAAATGCTGGAAAACAAAATCGAGGGCCTCAAAGAAGAAATCAGGACCGAAGAAGCAAAAATTAACACTTCAAAAGAGATGATTGCCGGACAGGAGGCACATATCAAGGAGCTGGAAGTTTTCAGGAGACGCCTCCTTAAAATCGAGGGAGTAAAATATTTTCAAAACATCGGTAATGCGGAAGAGATCGCCGCCCTTGCGAATCGATTTCGCCTGCGGGATTTTCTTGATGTGCTTTCTAAAATCGGGATAATTTTTACCTCCGGCGAAGAAATGGAACGAATATTAAATCTCACTTTATGGCAAAGCATGTACATTTTTTTTGCGGATCTTACCCCGCTGGAAGAAAAAACAAAAACATCCTCAGGGGCCGAGGATCCAGGGCAGGCATCTGAAAAAACGGAAGAAGCGAATTCGGCGTTCCCCGTGGATTTCACTAAAGGCGGTCTGCGCCCTCTGTGATTAAAAAAACAAAACCGGAAGAGGGCCGGACCATTTTTAGCCCAGGCGAGGCCTGTTATTACATCGGCCTTTCCTGGACTACACTTAAACGGCTTATTGATGAAGGCGAGATCCGGGTCGTAAGGGTTGGAAGGAGATATCTGATCCCGAAGGAATCGTTGGATGCCTTTGTGGAATTTAAAAGCGTTATCGTAAAAGATTTCTTGAAATCTTTTAAATGAACATGCTTAAATTCTCAATGCGATTATTCAGGAGATCCAATGGAATCTGGTACTCAGAAATAAACCGGGGAACATGGAGATCTCTAAAAACAAAAGATGAACGCGAAGCTCGCTCAAGATTTAAGTTGATACAGCGAGAGGCGCTGCTCGGTAAGCTTATATTGCTGGATAAAATTCCCTCTAAAACCGTTGAAGATTTCTGCGAAGAATATTTATCTTGGGCGGAAAAAAACAGGGCATGGGGAACGTACGAACGCGCTAAGCTCTCTCTCGATAAATTCATGCAGGCGGTTGAAAAGAGGCGACAATTAACATCTATCACAATGCGAGACATGGAGACACATATTGATTATTGCCGGCAGCGAAAGAATAAGCCGTCTACAATAAACATCGAGATAAGGACAATCAAAGCTGCTTTCTCCGTAGCCGCAGCGTGGAATTATCTTAAAGAGAATCCCCTGAGGGGATTCAAGCAAATTAAATATCACAAAGATCCTCCCCGATTTCTTTCTATCCCTCAAATCGAAAAAACATTCGAAGTGATAGGAGACAATAAGCGGTACCGGCTTATCTTTGCTCTTTATATTTATACCGGAGCTCGCCGGAGAGAAATTAATAATTTAACCTGGGCTGACATAAAAAATGAGTTTATTATTTTAAAAGGAAAGGGCTACAAAACTCGCATGGTTCCGATCTGTTCAAAGCTAAGAGAAATTTTAAATGAATACGATCGAGGCGTTGGCAGGATTATAGGAGTGTCAGGCGAGCAGATGGCAAGACAGATAAAGTTTTATTTAAAAAAAGCAGGGTATGACCACATCAGGCCGCATGATCTCAGACATACTTTTGCAAGTCAGTTAGTTATGGCCGGGGTCGACCTCAGGACGGTCCAGGAACTACTAGGTCATGGCTCTTTTAATACAACTCTGGTTTATGCGCACCTATCGCAAAAACATCTTCAAGAGGCAGTGGATAAACTTCCCTATTGAATGCAGAAATGCGAGCAAATAACAAGCAGGCAATCCAGAAAGTGTTTTCAACCGTAGGTTGTATATTTTTTTGAGTCCGGCGCGTCTGCCAATTCCACCACACCGGCACGCTTGATTTTAAAGTATTTTCTGGAATTTGGTCAATTATTTATAGCTCCGGATGTAGCAGAATTGTAGCAGTTATCGAGTACCTCAGCACTTGATATCAAACTTTCAGGATAGTGATCTCTCCAACGCACATACCGCTCTAATAATCGATTGATCGTCTCATTTAACTTTGAACTCCCCTTCCAAAGCTTACATTCTGTGATAAATATGTTATTACCATCCATGTCTTGAACTGGGATATCTGTTCGTTCTTCTTGTTGAAAGCCTCTCCTGTAGCAGAGTGGCTTCTGGAAACAACGTTCAGAAATGACAGAAAATAGTCCCTTAAGCCTTCTTCGTCTAAATGCTCAGGCGCTCGTGGTTATTTCTCTAAATTAGTGCCAATTTGGACAATATAATCTAATATCTTGAAGTAAGCTGCATCACCAAGTGCAGTAATCGGTTTATCAATAAATATGGGATCATACTCGCCTCCACTAAAGTAACCCTCTAATACAGCTTTGCCCTCTGACATCATTTCTTTTACACTATAGACTACCTTAGGATAGACGGTGAGGTTTTGCGGAGGACTGGATATGCTGTTACTACCCGTAATGTTCACCTTTCGGACCGAAGGCAATTGTTTGGATTAATTGCACGATCTTAATCAAATCCAAGTCTTTAAGAAACACTTTCAAGTATTCCTTTCTCCTTCCTTTCGCTGAAGAGGAATCACTATGGATCCCGAGCAATCGTGTGGGGTCTAAGGTTCAATTATCATATTTAAAAAGCAGAGCCAAATATGATGGATCTGCCTCAAATTGTCAGAAAACTCAGAACATTACGCCTATCTGCCCGCCGAGTCTCCAGTTGTTGAAATCAATGTTTGAATCTTTGAAATGCTCAGTTAGTTGATATTTTGCATTGATACCTATGAAAAATTTATCTATTATGTAGTTCAAGTCCATGAAGAATTGTGCGCCAAATAGCCAATCGTTTCCAGTGTGTTCTTGATCAACATAAATATAAGAGCCGCCGGCACCCAGGCCGATGACAAAGTCAGGTGCGGCTTTTATTGCGTATTTCAGGTTTAACTCAACCGGAACAAAAATATCTGCCTCACTAATTGAATTGGCGTATCCCACCTCCGCACCGAGGTATAAGTTCGGTCTTATTTCGCCATATCCTTCAAGTCCAGCATAGACGCCCGTATCATCGTCTTCAGTGAAGCTGATATAACTCACTTTCACTGCGATATTGCCACGGCCGAGCGAAGATTCTTGCGCTGCACAGATAGATGAAAATGTTAAAACAAATGCCATAATCAACAAAAAGGAAATTAATTTTTTCATGATTCTACCTCCCTGAAAAATATTCTGGTAAATTCAACACATATTAACATCCACCAGTTTCCTAACAACCACCTCCTTTGCGATGTTATCTGAAACAGATTCTAATATTCCATCTATAGATTTCCGTTTTTAATTTACACTATTTGTGCTATTTTTGAAACGTGAAATTCATGAAGGAGGGTTGCCCTTTAGACCTCTCTGGAATACTGTGCATCTTTCACCCCGAAGGTAACATGCTATTTTTCTATCTGCTACCTTCTACAAAGCTTCACTGTTGCATTAATTCGATAAAAATTGATTTCCTTGATAAAGGTTAGCCTAATAGATTTATTCTAAGCGGTTTATTTGTTTCCTTTGTGCTCATACTGAAGTAGCCCCCGTTTAACCCGGACATTGTAGAAACCCGAAATAAGTTGCAGTCTTAGATTTAGATATATGACGACAGCCAAGAAGAGGAGGGATATGAGTCCGGTGGAAGTCATTACCTCAGACCAGCGGAGACGGCGCTGGGGTGCTGAGGAAAAGCGATCAATGGTAGAGGGAGCAAACAACCTGAAAAATCTGTCTTATTTACCTCTTACTTCATGAAAGAATAATTTATGTCTCCTACGCAGGTAGGATTGATTTCTTAAGTTAAATATCTAAAATTAAACTTAATGATATGAATAACATTATAAAGTTACTCACAAAGGAGGCTGCCATGCAATATGTTTTCAATTGTCCTGCTCAAGGCTGCAATTTTTCGGTTAAGGTTGAAACAGAAAATAGTGATTGGGCCACTGAGAAAATTACAGAGGTAAGTTTATTTCATCATAATCACGCCCATCCAAAGATGACGCCGATAACGTCGGAACAGATAAGGACTCTTGTAATACCAATCATTGAGGAGGGATAAGAATTTTGAGAGAAAACACTCTGTTAAAAGACAAATTCAAGAATTCCGAAGAATACAAAATGCCACAAAATGATTCTATGGTGTGCCCGCATTTAAGAGAATGGCACATGGCATGCTGTCTTATTGGAAAATCAAGCGTAGTTCTTGAGTTTATGGTTAAGGAATATTGCAGGAGTTCAAATCATAAAAATTGTCCTTTTTTAAAGCATTCCTAAAGGTAAACAAGGCTGATTTTTCAGGTTGTTTGCAACACCTGTTAAAAAACAAGTATTTAGAACCTCAAATTTTGGAGATTTTTATTCGAAATACGCACGGGGACTTATGGAGAATAAAATTTATCGAGCTTCCTTAGTTTCCGGTTGTGATCTTCTTACAATCCAATTCATTCCATCAGAAGAGGTCAGTATCGTGTGCCACCCACGGCAACGAAGGTATCGTTGCCACAGGTTACCTCATAGAGCGTAGTAGTAGTTCCTGAGTTTCTCTCAATCCAGTTTATTCCATACTTCGACTGGCTGAGAAGCATGGAGTGACTTCCTATGTGGATTATTGCTCTCCTCGGGCAATCCAATGGGAGTTTGTTAAAGGAAGGAGTGAAGCTACTTGCCAGTTAGATTAAGCAATTAAAATCTTATCCTTTACAAATTCTTGATACTCAGGTGAAGAAATGTCGATCCCTATACAGACAGTTTTTACTCCGTTAAAGAAGCTGATTGCATGCCTTATAACAACCCCCTCAAATATAGAAGTTTCGTCTCTGAGTGATAGAGTCAATTTAATATGAGTCCCAATAGGTGGCGGTAGACGTCGTGGGATAAGAACACCGTGTGCTGAAATATCAATAGTTCTAATTTCATAGATTTTACCTTCATATTCTAATGTTGCCCGAAATCTCTTCTCATAACGTGGACTTCTTCGTCTCTGGGGACCACCGTACCGACCTTTTATCATAACCCTGTCACCTGTGCATTCATTAACTATCTGGTTGTACTCAGCATAATTATATCATGAGCGAAAGATGCAACCTACAGAAAGGGTTGTTACTTTTTGTACATTCTTATAAAATTCGTTATAGAGCGGTCGTAGGTTTTTTCGTATTCTGCATTGAAGAAGCATGCGGGTAATTCTCCCATTCTTCTGTGGTAATGTAGGCATTCACAGCATCTGTTCTTCCTTTCACATGGTTCGTATGTGCAGTTACAGTATTTCTTAAATTTTTCCTGAATACATTTCATAAAAACTCCCTAAGGTTTACTATCTGGAGCTAAATATTTTTGTCATTCCTGCGTCAAAGTCGTCTGATTCGCCGAGGCGAAAAAGCAGGAATTCATATACGAGTTTACTGGGTTCCCGTTTATACGGGAATAGCGACAATAATACTTTTAAAAGACCAACATAATTTTACATTTTGTGTTTTATCATTTGCAACAGGTGATATCTTTTTATTTCCCTATACAGAAATTGTTGAATATTCTGTTCAATATATCGTCTGTTGTGACAATTCCTACTATCTCCCCAAGCCTATCCAGAGCGTCTCTAAGTTCTAATGCAAGAATTTCAAGAGGCTGGGTATCAATCAAGGCGTGAATAGCCCGGTCAATAGCTTCATAAGCCTTTTCAATAGCTATCTTATGTCTCAGATTTGATATGACAACTCCTTCTCTTTCTTCTTTCCAGTCCTTAAGGCAAGATTCAAAGATCTTATTTTTTAATTCATCAATCCTGTCACCTCTGAGTGCAGATATATCAAGAAAAATCGAGGTATAAGGCATAAGCCGTGACATAATCATTTTTTTATCAAGGACAAGCGGAAGGTCGCATTTATTAAATACAACAATAATATTTTTATTCTTTATCTTTTCTATAACCTCTAAATCCTCTACATGGTGAGGCTCGCTTCTGTCAAATATGGCAATTATAAGGTCTGCATTTTCAATACTTTTTACACTTCTTCTGACGCCTTCTTTTTCAGCAATATCTTTTACATCTCTAATACCCGCTGTATCCATTATCCTGAGGGGAAGACCTTTTATATTCAGATACTCTTCTATTATATCTCTTGTTGTCCCTGGAACTTCTGTTACTATAGCCCTGTTCTTTTTTAGCAGTGCATTCAGGAGAGATGATTTGCCCACATTGGGTCTCCCGACTATAGCTGTTGAGAGACCTTCCCTGAAAAATTTAGCTTCATCATAAGTTCTAAGAAGAGTCAGAAGTTCCATGCTGATAGTTTTGGTTAACTCCAACATATCCTGCTTGGATGATGTCTCAATTTCATCCTCGGGGAAATCTATATAAGCCTCCACATGAGCACAGATTTCCATTAGCCTGTCTCTCAATTCCGTTATCTTTTCGGAAACCCCACCCTGGAGCTGTTCTATAGCGATCCTCCTGCTTTCCTCGGTCTTAGACCGTATGAGATCAAGAACAGCCTCCGCCTGGCTAAGGTCTATCCTTCCGTTTATAAACGCCCTTTTCGTGAATTCACCCGGGTCTGCAAGTCTTGCCCCATGTTTCAAAACAAGTTCAAGTGTCTTTTTAAGTGTAAGCATACCTCCATGACAGTTTATTTCCGCAATGTCTTCTCTTGTATATGAGTACGGGGATCTCATAACTGTTAAAAGTACTTCATCTATATTTTCTCCGGTTAAGGGGTCGATTATATGGCCGTAGACAACCCTGTAAGATTTCAAGTCCTTAACAGATTTATTCTTCGGGGAGGAAAATATCGTGTCTGTTATATCTAAAGAATTCTTCCCGCTTACCCTTACAATACCTATCCCACCTTCACCAAGAGGTGTAGAGATGGCTGCTATGGTATCATTATCGAACATTATATTTTTATTTTATAACAACTAATATTAGATAGGATATTTAGACTTTACCGGCTTCTTTTGCAAGCTTTTTATTGGCGTAAAACTGCTGAATAATGCTGAAAACATTGTTCATGAGCCAGTAAAGGACAAGGCCCGATGCAAAATTGAGGAAAAGGAATGTGAATATCACGGGCATAAGCATCATTATTTTGTTTTGTCTCGGGTCGAGAGACGTTGGGGTCATCTTCTGTTGAATTATCATGGAAGCCCCCATGAGTACAGGCAGGGGGCCGACTGCAAACCCACCTATTAAAGGGAGCCATTCCGGTAGGTGGCCAAAGAGTGTATCAGGTGCTGAGAGGTCTTTTATCCAGAGCATAAAAGGAGCGCCTCGGAGTTCTATAGCTATCATCAATATCTTATAAAGTGCAAAGAATACAGGTATCTGAAGGAGTATAGGGAGACAGCCTCCAACCGGATTTACTTTGTACTTTTTATAGAGGTCCATCATTTCTCGCTGCAGCCTTTGGGGATCCTTTTTATATTTTTCTCTTAACTCCGCCATCTTTGGTTGTAATTCCTGCATTTTTTTCATGGACTTCTGGCTTTTGTTAATAAGGGGGATAAACGGAATCCTGATAATAAGTGTAAGAAATATTATAGCCCATCCGTAATTATGGGTTATTTTATAAAAGAATTTTAATATCCAGAAAAGAGGAAGGGCTATTATTGAGAAGAAGCCGAAATCAACAATGTGTTCGAGGCCGATATTAAGTGCCTTTAAAGTATCATATTCTTTTGGCCCTGCGTATAGTATAAAACTGTTCATGCCGGGAGTGCCCCTGAAGGCTATAACGGCGGAGTCCTTTTGTTTCCATACTTTTGCTTCTTCTACTGTTGTGACGGGTACGAGAGCTGCAAAGAAATACTTATCCTCCTGTGCTATCCATTTCAATCTTTCTTTATAAACTACGGGTTCAGTCACTTTCTTAGGGTTAAATTCAATCCTATCAGTATCTTTTAGAAGCACCGGCCCTACATGAATAAAAGTGTCTTTATTGTTATGGATACCAAAATTTGTGCCGAGTGTTATCCAATAGTCAGGCATTCCTGAAATTTCATCTTTTATGTCTATTTTGTAAGTATCGTTATAGAATGTATATGTTCTCTTAACAGAAAAGTCTGAATTATTATATTCAAAGACGACTGACCCGGTTTCATAATCTTTATTGAGGGTTAAATCCTTTCCGGTGAGTTCAAAATTACTATCTGCAAGTTCAAAGTCATCTTTGGAGCCAATTCCTAAAGGAGGGTTCAGTCCAGGGCTTTTCAGAAGCACAACATTTTTGCCGAATTCGTCTTTATGTTTTTTAAGCTCAAAATATTTTATTGTTGCCCCTTTTGTTGTAAAGACAGCTGAATATAATTCAGTTTCAACCTTTATCTCCTTTTCTTCTGCTGTTACGGTGTCAAGTTCAGATACAATTGGTAATGTTTCCTTAGGTTCTTCAGTTAGAGGTTTTTCTTTTTCTTCTAATTTTGGCTGCTTCTGAACATCCTGAGGTGGGGGTTTAACAAATAAAACCTGATAGACAATCAGAATAATGAAAGTAAGCGCCAATGCAATAAGTACCCTCTTTTCCATGTTTTATTTTACAGGGTCATACCCGCCTGAATGGAAGGGATGACACCTCGATAGCCTCCTTGAAGTTAAATAGAGTCCTTTAATTGCCCCATATTTATTTATTGCCTTGATTGCATACTCAGAGCAGGTAGGAGTGAATCTACAGCTCATGGGAAGAAAGGGGGATAAGATATATTTATATAAGGTTATAAAAATTATAAGAGTTTTTCCCACGATTTCAGGATATCCTTATTCTAAAGAAAAATTATTTTGTTTCTTTAATTTTTTTATAAATTTTTTAATATCTCTAATAAAATCATCAAGTCTGCCTTCTGCGGAGGCTCTGCGTGCAACAATTACAAAGTCATAATTCGGAGGAAGTTCCCCTGAAAGTTTTCTCATAGCCTCTCTTAGCAGACGTTTTATTCTGTTCCTCTTTACAGCTCCACCTGTCTTTTTACTGACAGAAAGGCCGAGGCGGTTATAATCAAATTTATTATTTTTTGCATATATAACAAGATATTTTGAAGCTAAAGCAATACCGGCTTTAAAGACTGACTCAAAATCACGTTTCCTTGTTAGGGATCGCAAAGAATTTTTGGAACTCAACCGGTCAATCTTTTACGTCCTTTAGCCCTTCTTCTCTTCAGAACCTTACGTCCGCCTGAAGAACTCATCCTTTCAAAAAAGCCATGAGTTCTTTTCCTTTTAATTTTATGTGGATGAAATGTGGTATAAGTCGCCATAATTTAAACTGTTATTATAAAGTCGCAATAAAATTAAAGTCAAGTCAAATGAACTTAAAAATGAACTTTAAAAGATAGACTCTATCAAATCTTTACAATCTGTTTGACAAGATGTTAGATTTTTTCTATGAAATACGGTGAAAAGGCAATAAAAATTGCAAAATTAGAGTTATGGGATAATCCTAACCCGGAACGAGACTATAAAATTAACATCCTTTTCCCGGAATTTACATGCCTTTGCCCCCGTTCCGGATATCCTGACTTTGCAACTGTCAGGATAAATTATATTCCTGATAAAAAGATAATCGAATTAAAGTCTCTTAAACTCTATCTGAATTCATTTCGGGGCAATTATATATCTCATGAAGAAGTAACCAATAAGATATATTCAGAACTCGAGAAGAAATTAAAACCGAGATTCTTAGAGGTAATCGGGGATTTCAATCCACGCGGAAACGTAAAAACGATTATAAGAGTCTGCTCAGATCAGACAAAATAAGGCATACGTCGTGAAATTAAATGACTGATAACTAGTGTGGTGTCTCTAACAGGTCTATACATAAATGATTCAAAATGCGGTTATTCCCGCGAAAACGGGAACCCAGTTGGAAAAACTGGATTCCGGATCAAGTCCGGAATGACAAAAGGTGTATAGTTATTTATGAAACAGCATATTATAACCTGTTTTAAGCTCCTTTTGTCCTTTCTATAAACAACTTCATCTTTTTATAATCTTTCTTCCCCTTTTCTGACTCAACCCCGCTGCTTACGTCTACACCATATGGTTTCACCCGTCTTATGGCTTCAATAATATTATCAGGTGTCAGGCCACCTGCAAGGATTATCCTGCCGAACTGTTTTGCATCAGAGGCAATATCCCAGTTAAATATCCGGCCTGAACCACCGAACGTATCAGGTGCATATGTATCGAGAAGAAACGCGGAAACTTTATCTTTAAAGTGAATAAGTGATTCAAGACTCTCGAGAGACTTTACTCTGATAGCCTTTATAACCCGCCTTGAAATAAAACACATATCAGGGGTTTCATCGCCGTGTAACTGAACAACATCTATACCTGTAAGGACTATTATTTTTTCGATCTCTTCAGGATGTTCATTTACGAATACACCGATAGTTGTTATAAATGAAGGGAGTTTTTTAATTATTGATGCTGCTTTTTGATGTGATATGTAACGTGGACTCCCTTCAAAGAACACGAAGCCTAAAGCATCGGCTCCAGAATCAACGGCTGCCAATGCATCATCAAGGTTTGTAATACCGCATATCTTGACCCTGACCTGCATATTGTATTATTCACTCCCCATTAATTCGTCAATCTTCTCTGCTATATCTTCTGTTTCCATAAATGATGTCCCGATAAGCATGGCGTCGATCCCGGCATCTTCAAGCCTTTTCACATCCTCTCTTGTTTTTATTCCGCTTTCACTCACAACAATCCTGTCAGGAGGGATTTCCTTCTTAATCCCAAATGTGGTATTTATATTAACCTGTAAGGTCTTCAAATTCCTGTTATTAATTCCGATGATTTTGCTGTTTATCAATAGCGCCATTTCGAGTTCCTTCAAATTATGAATCTCAAAAAGCACAGATAAGCCGAGTTCTTTTGATAAATGGAGATATTCAGCTGCCTGGTTTTTCTCCAGTATAGCAGCAATAAGAAGTATGGCGTCTGCTTCATTAGCTCTTGACTCATATACATGGTATTCATCAAATATGAAATCTTTTCTCAAAACCGGTTTTGTCAGCAATTTTTTTACCTCAACAAGAAATGCAATATCTCCTTGAAAAAAATCCCTCTCCGTTAAAACAGAAACTGCATTTACCCGTTTCTCTTCATACACTTTCGCTATAGACAAATGATTGAATTCTTTTCTTATCACCCCCTTCGAGGGGGACGCTTTTTTTATCTCAGCTACAAGTTTGATTTTTTCTTGAGGGCATCTTCTTATCGCTTTTTCAAAATCCCTTGGTTTTTCGATATCTGCAATCTTTAACTTCATGTCCTTTAATGGAATTTTGGTTTTTATATCCTGTAATCTTTCTTTTTTCCTTAAGATGATTTCGTTAAGTATACCCATTAGAGGATTTTAAAAAATCATTTTCATATTTTGCAAACTCCTTATGTTTTTTTGCTATAATCCTCAAAAATGCAGACAAAAGGAACATCTGAAACAGACGAGAAAAGACTTATAGCCAGGGCTGCAGGCATTATGTCAATAGCCACCCTTTGTAGCAGGATACTGGGCTATGTCAAGGATATGATAATTGCAAAGTTTTTTGGTGCAACAGGAGTTGCAGATACATTTTTTGTAGCTTTCAGGATCCCAAACCTTTTAAGGGAGCTTTTTGCTGAAGGGTCCATGTCTTCAGCCTTTATTCCTGTTCTGACTGAATATCAGACGAAGCGAGGTGTTGAGGAAGCAAAGAGACTTGTCAGGATTACATTTACATTTATTCTGATCTTTGTCGGGTCAATCTGCATCATCGGGATTATTTTTACGCCTTCGATTGTAACAGTGATAGCCCCGGGCTTTATTTCAATGCCTGAAAAATTTTCTTTAACCGTTTTCCTTACCCGGGTAATGTTTCCTTTTCTCTTCTTCATAAGTCTTGCAGCTCTTGTAATGGGAGCATTGAATACAAAGCGTGTTTTTTTCATACCATCACTTGCACCAGCAATGCTGAACATTACGATAATAATTATAGTCATTTCTTTTACACCTGCAATGGAGCAGCCGATTCTCGCAGTGGCTGCAGGCGTGGCATTAGGAGGATTTATACAGCTTGCATTTCAACTTCCTTCTTTCTTTAAAAACGGATATTCATTGAAACCAGAATTTGATTTTAGACATCCGGGACTTAAAAAGATGTCTATTCTCATTATGCCGGCAACTATGGGGATGGCTGTGGCACAGATAAATATATTTATCAGTACAATTCTTGCTTCGTATCTTTCAGAGGGAAGCATTACTTATCTTTATTATTCAATGCGACTGATACAATTCCCAATAGGGATATTCGGGGTTGCGATGGGTATGGCCATTCTTCCGACACTTTCTCAACATGCAGTAAAAGGAGATTTAGAAAAGTTGAGGGGCGATTTCTCATTTGCGTTGAGATTATTATTTTTTATCACGGTCCCTGCAATGGCCGGTTTAATTGCCTTAAGGGAACCGATTGTAAATATACTTTTTCAAAGAGGAAAATTTGATTATGCTGCTACGATAGGTACTGCTCAGGCGCTTTTATTTTATTCAATGGGGATATGGTCAATTGTCGGAGTAAGAGTTATCACGGCAAGTTTTTATTCATTGCAGGATACCAAAACACCTGTTAAGGTTGCTGTCATCTCATTGGCGGCGAATGTCTTATTCAGCGTGATACTTATGAACCCTCTTCAACACAGTGGCCTTGCACTTGCCAACGCCCTTGCTTCATTCGTGAATTTCAGCTTACTTTTTTTCTTCTTCAAAAAGAAGCTTAAAGCGGTTGATGCCAGTAGAATTTTCTGGTCATTTGTGAAAGCCGGGGTTGCCTCATTTATCATGGCAGTTATTGGCTGGATGCTTCTTCACGGGGAGATCTGGCAGATATCGGGAGCTACGATTAATAAAGCGTTGTATTTAAGCGGAACCATTGTGCTATGTGTTGCAGTATATTTTTTCTGTAGTTATTTAATGAAAAGTGAAGAATTTTTCTATGTACTCGAAATGCTAAAAGAGAGGTTTAAAAAATAGATCAGCCGGATCGCTGAAACCTATTTCTTTTTTATAAGCCCTACAATACCTTTCAATTCAAGCAACAGGCCGCGCCGTATATCCTTATTATCAATCCTACGGAAAAGGTCAAGAAGTTTTTTTTCTTCTTTACTCAGGCCGTATTCACCGATCTCCTCAGAAACCTTTTCGGACTCCAGACTCTCTAAAAAATTGCTAATCGGAATCTTTAAAGCGTCTGATATTTGCTGCAGCCGGTATACAGAAATATTATTAATGCCTTTTTCATATTTTTGCAATTGCTGATAAGAGATGCCGATTTTTTCAGCAAGCACCATCTGTGACATGTTAGCAGCATGCCTGTATTTTTTTATTGTCTCCCCTATATTTTTTCTCTTTGTCATTTGATTGTATTTGTTTATAAGAGCTATACAATTTTGATTATCTTAGGCTATAAAGTCTATCACCCAAAAGTTGTATAAAAAGTTGACTTTATGCAACTAAAAGTTGTATAAAGCACAATGTGTAAAACTTCAGGCAAACTGGTCCTGATTGTAGATGACAGGGAGTCTATCAGGAAGCTTCTTTCAGATTTTTTTTCATATAACAAATATGAGGTTATAATGGCAAATAATGGTAAAGAAGCACTTGATATACTCAGAAATAAATCCTGTAGCCTGTTGATTACAGACCTGGATATGCCTTTAATGGATGGTATAGAATTAGTTATAAAAATAAGAGAATTTAATATGCCATTGCCGATTATCGGTATGAGTATAGAAAATAAAAAAATAGAATTTTTAAGGGCAGGGGCAGACTATTTCCTCTTAAAACCATTTAGCTTAAATCATTTGAAATCTATGCTATATTTAATCTTCCGGGAATAAAACTATTACGAATGATTGACCTCTTAACGTCTATAAGTTATATTTACTGAAAGAGTTGCAAATCAGGATGGTTATGATTATCGAAAAACTTATTGTCGGAACACTTGAAAGCAACTGTTTTATTATAGGAGATGAAGATACAAAAGAAGCTTTAGTGGTTGATCCAGGGGACGAACCGGATAGAATTCTTGATTTGATTAAAGAAAGTAATCTTAAAGTAAAATTTATAGTCTGCACTCATGCTCATTTTGATCATGTGGGTGCTGTACCTGATTTAAAAGAGCAGACAAACGCCAAGATTGTCATTCACAGGGAGGATCTGGATCTTTATAGCAACATTGAAAAACAGGCTTTATTGTGGGGTTATGAAATTGATCCCTTACCAGAGCCTGACATATTGGTTTCGGAAGGAAATAAAATAGAAATTGGAAATTTGAGATTTGAGATTCTTCATACGCCCGGACATAGTCCCGGAGGAATATGCCTTTATGGAGAAGGAATTTTAATTACAGGTGATACATTGTTTGCCGGCTCTGTAGGAAGAACTGATTTATATGGAGGGGATATACAAAAGCTTAAAAATTCATTTAAAAGATTAATGTCCTTGCCGGAAGAAATTAAAGTACTTCCCGGGCATGGTCCTGAATCAACTATTGGGCATGAAAGAGCTTATAATTTCTTTTCATATGAAGTATAATAATCCACATTTTTACGATTATTATTTTGTTATTTATTAAAAATTAGAGAAATATTGCTTAATTTGGAAAAATAAAGGAAAATCAAACTATATTTAGCTATATTTAATTATATTTCTCTATTGACTATCTTTTCAAAAATGTTATACTAATATTAGATGGTACGAAAAGGTTTGAAGATGGCTTAAAGAGACCAAGTAGTTTTTTTGATATAAATAAAGGCTATACTACTTGGTATAGCCTTTATTTTTCTCTGCAATACCTCGGGTCGAAGGCGAGCTGAGGGAACAACAATTCGTAAGGGAGCCGATGTGTAGATGTAGTGATGCACGCCCCAAAGCCGGTCAAGGCGGAGGGGAAGCCTAAGCATCTGCCAAGGCACCCACTTAGAAGAAGCCTCAGAAGCTCGGCCCCCGGGGCTTGCGGAGAAGATGATCTTTGAAAACTAAAAGTAGGCCCCGTTAAGAGTTTTTATTGAGAGTTTGATCCTGGCTCAGAACGAACGCTGGCGGCGTGCCTAACACATGCAA
>JACUUX010000063.1 GCA_014859105.1 Nitrospirota bacterium | reverse complement strand
GCTCGTATATTTTTCATGCTTACCCCCCATTCATTGAAGAATGAGAGATTATCTGACATTCGAGGATATTTTTTCAAGTTCTCCATATATAAGATAATAATGTTTGGGATAAATCAGAAAATGATGTCATTAAACTTAATATCTCTTGATGAAGTGGTACAGTCACAAAGCTGTCGGAGCAGGAGCTTCCCTTGTTTTAGGGCTTCCTCTTTCGGGAATTCTTATAACCACATTGTCATCGGTTCTGCCCGATGCAGTTGAATTTGGAGTTCTTAAGCACAGGGGCTTATCACATGCATGGTGGATTTACGGTTTGCTGTATATGGCATCTGTCATAGCTTTTCCGGGATATAGCATTTATTTTTTTTGTGCTGCCTTAGGCATCCTTCTTCATATTTTATGTGATGCCATGACAATGACAGGGGTTCCTGCAATTCCTTTTTCAGAAAAACGGATTGCATTCAAGTTTTTCAAGACGGGCAGCTTTACCGAATACGTAGTTGTCGTTATGGTTGTGTTTGCTTGTTTTTACCTTTTCACTAAAACCGGTGATGTGGATTTAATTAAGAACGACCCTTTTTTAAAGGACATAAAACTCATTGCTTCCAAAATAACTAAATAAATCGAGGGACATATCTATGAAAGCTCAGGTTTTCGGAACCATCATAGCCACAGTATTCCTGTTGTATGCTTTCAGGTTTCCTTCTCCATGGAACATCGTCTGGTCCGTTATTGCCGGGTACTATCTGTATCGATACATAAACGGCATAATAACAGAAAGATTTGATATCAAAGCTCTCAAGGGAACAGGTAGTTTCACCATATCCTACAGAGATCTGCCGGCGGATAAACTTTTCATCGGCAAGGGGTTTCTCTGGACCCCCGAGCATACCGTTATCGTAAACAAGCTAATGCAGGACAAAAAGCTTCTTGAAGAAGGGGAAAAGCTTGGCGGCCTTTCTTTCATACACGGCGTAGGCATTAAAGACGAAAACGACATACATGTACCTCTTCCCGAACTTGTCGGGCACGTGTTTGTCGCAGGCACCACAAGAGTCGGTAAAACAAGGGCATACGAAATACTCATAGCGCAGGCAATAAAACGGGGAGATACAGTTATTGTCATTGATCCAAAGGGAGACAAGGACTTACTGAACAGGGTAGTTGAATCCTGCAGGGCATCTGATAGAGAAAAAGATTTTAGTTTTTTTGCTCTTCCGTACCCTAAATTTTCCGCTCACTACAATCCTCTCAGGAATTTCACATTGCCCAATGAGGTACCTGACAGAATAGCGATGCTTCTTCCATCGGGCGGTGACTCGGAACCGTTCAAGGCATTCTCATGGCAGGTTATCTCCATAATTACCAATGCCATGCTGTATCTTAACATAAGACCTAATCTCAAAAATCTATCTACATATTCTCTTGCAAAGACTGACGAGCTCTGCAAGAAGTGTATAACAGAATCTTTCAGAAGGCATGGTATGTATGATGACAAAGTGAAATATCTTGACGAAGATACAGACTCTAAGGTAGAAGACTATTTGAAGCTGTATTATGCGATGCCTGAAGTCCATCAAAGTGCAGTTGACGATTTAATAGTTCTTGCCAAACATCCAAAGGAACACTTCCAGAAGATGATCGCATCTTTAACGCCTGTGTTGTCTCAGCTGGCGATAGGAGAAGTGGGGACGCTTCTTTCTGAGAAATCACAGAACGACCAGGACATTGACTGGGAAAGGGCTGTAAAAAACAAAAAGGTCATCTACATGCTTTTCGGCTCGCTTCTTATGCGCAACACTGCAAAGGCGGTAATCAGAATGACGATTCAGGATTTTACTTCTTTTATCGGCTCAAGATACTGCTATATGGAAAACAGAAGCCCTATAAATCTTTTTATCGATGAGTTTTCCGAGGTAGTAGACCACTCGTTTATCAATCTTCTCAATAAAGCGGGCGGTGCTGGCGTAAGGACATTTCTTGCCTCGCAGTCTGTGGCTGACATCGAATCAGAGCTGAAGGCATTTGCGAAGGCGCAGCAGATATTTGACAACCTTAACACAAAGATCTGGCTTCGCACGACTGACATGACAACATCGAAAGTATTCTCGGATGCGGCGGGCACTGTATCCGTAAAACAGGAAAGTTCGGGATTTTCCATTACCCCCGATGTTGGTGAAAGCGATACTGTTTTCAGGTCTTCTTATTCGACAAGCAGTTCGGAGAAAACCGTTCCGCTTATTGACCCATCATGGCTGCTGAAGTTGCCCAAGGGCCAGGGTTTCATGATTTCCTCGGGACGGGTATTTAAAGTGAGGGTGCCGTTACTGCAGGAATGTAATGTAGATTACTACAGAGAAAGGGGGATTATGGGACAGTGAAAGAAGCTTTCTTGCAGATAATCAATGGCGAATGTACAAGTATCAGTATTTTATTGTTTTTGGTAAAATGCATGAGTTCAGAGTATCCGCCTGATATAAGGATGTCTGCCTCAACCAAGCTGGTTATCAGTATCAAAAAGCTTTCTGAAACAAAAAAAGGTATTATCAGGGATGCCTTATTCACGAGACTGACAATTACTAAAGACACATGGGAGCAGAGAAATATTGTAGAAGTGCTTGCAAGCTGTATTGAAAAACCACTAAAGCAAAAGCTCTTATCTATTCTTCAGAATCCCCACATAGACGGCAGTGTCAGGAAAAGGGGGCAAAGCCTGCTTTTAAAGGAAAAACCAGATGGGTAATGTAGAGTCTCCTGTAGCAAGCCAGACCTCTCTGATGTATATACTGCTTGCCGTTGCAGCTATCATAGGCGGCTTTTATCTGTTTTCGGATTTAAGTGAAGAACAAGCCATATCATTAATCTACATTTACTCGGGCGAAACGGGCGATGCTCTGATGGAAAAGATCATATATTCGGTAAATGACCTGCCTGTACAGTTAAGGCTTTTTACCGTAGTTTTTGCCCTAAAAGGTATTTCGTATTTAAAGGTGTTCCCTTTAGTGATATTCGGCATTATCACGGCATTGATAGATGCACACGTAAAGAAAGGTCTATACAGGTTTTCATCTCCGCCGTCAGTTACGGATTATCATATGGCGAAAAAAATGATGCCTGTCTGTTTTTTTCATCTGCCGCTTATTTATATGTCCGCGCCCATAGAAGGCTTAATAAAAATAGATGCAGAGACAATCAAATACATTGTAGTCAGCATAAATGCCGTTCTACTTCATCATTTTATGTATACCTTATCTGTGAACAAGCCCCCGAAGATATAGCGGCATCCTGCAAATCGTCTTTTACCATTGTTGATATCTCCACGTCATTGAGTGAAAAAAACCTGAAAAAATGTCCGGACTGAGCATTGCCGTTCAAAACACCGAAACCTCTATTTTTTGTATCTATCTCGGCAATATCGAATCCGCTGTCGATTGTCTCCAGAGGTTTAAGCCTGTCGATAGAGTTCTTGTTTTTACAGATCAATAGGAAATATCCCTTACTGCCTCTTCTGCCTACCCTGCCTCTTATCTGGTGCAGCTGTGCCAGCCCGAATCTTTCGGCATTTGCCACTGCACAGACTGTAAGGCCGGGCACATCTATTCCAACTTCTGCTGCAGATGTAGAGACGAGCACTTTAATTTCTCCGTTCATAAATCTTTTCAGTATTGTCTCTTTTTCTTGTATCTTCCCATGCAGCAGACTCACCCTGTCTTTTCCGAAAAGAGATTCCCAGTATTTGTGTGCTTTTGTAGCAGCTCTCATGTTTGCTTTTTCGGACTCTACGGAGGGGTACATTACAAGCGCCTGATTATCCTTTTCGACTTCGCTTACTATAACCTCTATCACTTTTGCATAGTCTTTTTTATCAGCTGCCGCAATAACTTTGGTCTCCACATTCCGCTTTACAGGCAGTTCATCGAGTATAGAGACATTCATAACGCTCTGAAGAAATAGTGCGTAAGAACGCGGTATTGGTGTTGCCGACATCTCAAGGAGATTACATTCTTCATGTGGCAGGAGATGTTTCCTCTGTTTCACTCCGAACTTATGCTGTTCGTCTATTATGACGAGTCCTATCTTGTGATACTGCCAGCCGCTGAAAAGCAGTGCATGAGTTCCTATAAGAACGTCAGGAGTGGCTTTATTGACCTTTTCATTTGATGTATAAAGAGCAACATAAGCAATGCCCGCAAGACTCTTGGCAACCCTGTGATAAGTCTGTATTGCAAGTATCTCTGTGGGGCAGAGATATAAAACCCTGTAGCCGGAGTTAACCGTTGCATATGCTGCTGCCATTGCAACTTCTGTCTTTCCGCTTCCGACATCCCCAACAAGAATCCTTCTCATAGATATACCGGATCTAAGGTCATCAAAAATCTCATTTATTGCCTTTTTCTGTGAATCGGTGAGGGTAAAAGGAAATTTTGATACGTAATTGTCCACGTCTTTTTGTGAAAAAGACAGGGCAATACCATCCGGGCCTGGGCATTCCGACAGTGAAGAAAGTTGAGCGTACAGTTCAGTATATGCAAGTCTCCATCTTGCAAGTTCAACATCATCCATACTGTCCGGGAAATACAGCATTATAAATGTTTCCTTCAGATCAGGCAGTCCTCTTTTCAGCAGGATTTCTGGCGGAACCGGGTCATCTGTATCAGCGATGCTTTCTATAGCCTTCGTTATCTTTCTGGTGGTAATGCCTTTTCCGAAAATGGGTTTTATAATCCCGACTTCCTTTTCACCGAGTATCTTCGGGTGAACCATTTCTTCATTGGTAACTTTTCCGCACAGGGTAACCCTGAGTCCTCTTTTAAGTCGCATTTTATGGTATTGGTTGTATGAGAAAAATATAACGTTCAATTCTCCTGTTTTGTCTTTAACTCTGGTCATCAGAAGATTATCTTTCATGTTTATATATGTAACGACTCCCTGAACGATACACTGGCCTTTTGCCTTCTCAATAGGCATAATTGTTTTAGTATTAAGGTAAGATTTGGGTGGATTGTCGTAAAGATAAAATAGGTAGTCCATATGCCTTAACAATATTTTAACATCGGGGTTTTCCCTGCCTGCTTTTTATTAATATATAGATAGAAACACATAGCCTCACGGCAGTACCATCGGTACTAAACGTGGGGCTTTTTTTATTTAAGAAAGGAGGAAGCTAATGGATTTGGCATTAAGAAAGAAAGAAGAAAAGACACTCAAGGAATCAGAAGAAGCAGTCAAAAAGGCTTATGAGCAAAGCAAAGGGTACGAGCATTACATCAAGCTCCTGCCGCGCAGGAAGAACATCGGCACTGAAAGATCGCCTCATTATGTTGTAGTCGAGGTTCCATACATGACGATAGATGGAAGGGTTAAGATGCTGCTGGAGGAACACAGAGATACAAAACAAAGATATGTAATTCATCCGGCGGAATTTTTCACTGCCCCTGACGGAAAGACTCTGCTTTGTCGGGTTACGGTTGAATCCCCCCTGAGAGGCACTGCTACGGGCACGGCAAAGGTAGGGCTTAACGGAACAGGAGTCGATGCAACGAATCCTTATGAAAATGCCGAGACATCGGCGATTGGAAGGGCGCTTGGATTTCTTGGATATGGTCTTATAGGCACAGGCATTGCCTCTTATGAAGAGGCAAAAAACGCTGTTGATGAACCGCCTGGTGAAACACAGAGTAATCCTCAGGCGCAGACTAAGACACAGTCTGTAAGCGCTAAAACAAAGATACAGATAAAACAGGCCCTTGTAGAAAAAGGATATACAGAGACAGATGCAGTCAAGAAGATATCGGAATTAAAAACACAGAAAGAGGCAGAAGCTTTATACAACTCCACAATCGCAGAGAAAAATAAGACCGGAGATAAGAATTCTCCTGAAACCAATGAAGCTAAAGCAGAGGGTGATAATAGCGAAGAAAAGAAAGAGACTCAATCTGAATCAAGTGAACCTATAAAGGCAAAAGAGATGCTGGAAGTCAAAAAGCTTCTTCAGGAGAAATTAGGCAGCGAAAAGACTCTGGAGATTCTTCCCGGGATAAAGACAAAAGCAGATCTCGAAAAGGTAAAGAAAGAATACGGTATTGCAGCATAACAGCGGCATAATCGGCGGGGACAACAATAATCCCCGCCTGAATATTCAAAGGAGGAAGTCGTGTGGTTAATGTAGTGGTACTTATTGGCAGAATTACAAAAGAACCCGAGCTTTATTACTGGGAAAAAGAAGGACGCTCCATTGCGGTTACGAAGTTTCAGATGACCACAAACGGCAACAGCAGGAAAGTTCCTGATGACCACGAAATCGTCGTCTTCGGCATGGAAGCCGAAAAAACAATAGAAAGCGGAATTACCAATGATGACATTGTACTGGTCAAGGGAAGACTTAAGAGCAAAAAAACCTCGGAAGGCAAAAAGCTCTATGAGATATATGCAAAAACCGTGGAGAAAGTCAAGGTGGCAACATGAAAGGTTTTTTTGTAATTCTTGGAAGAAAAAACAAAGGGGATATATACAGAACACCCCTTGTAATATACAGATCTGAAAGAGGGGAGGAGTTTCTGAGCAAGATACGTTTTTATCTGCCTCAGATGCTTCCCCTTGTCAGGGGAGAAGTGGAGGCGGAGTATTACCCCCGCAAAACTATGTATTTTTTTAATTCACCATGCGGAATGTGCGATTACGGCAAACTGTGTTTGTCGGGAAATTTAGAGGGATACTACTTTAAAGAAAGAAAGGAATATAATATCCCGTTTTTCTCTCCAACCGAGATAATCAAATATGAAACATGTCCCCGGCAGTGGGCGTTTTACAGGTCCGGAGTCAGGATAGTAACTCAATCAGCCTCTCTTATTGTGGGTGACATCCTTCATACTGCAATAGAGTCTTACCTTAATCAAAATCATGACTGTTCAGAGGTGTTTGTTGCAGAGTGGGAAAAGTACAAAGATATACGATTAGATTACAACAAAAAGGAGAATTATAAATCTCTCAGGGAAATCGGGATACATCTCATGAAGAAATTTCCGCTTTTCTGGGATCAGCTAAAAAAAGAGCTTTCGATAACAAGATACCTGACCGAGATCAAGACGTACAGAAGGTATCCGGATTTCAACCTGAACGGCAAACCCGATATTTTATGTTTCACATCTGAAAATAAAAAGATCGTAATCGACTGGAAGCTGGCAAGTAAAAAATATGACGACAACTGGATACAGGTATCTGACCAGATGCTCTGCTACTTTCTGCTGGCCGAGAAGGAGAACTATGGAAGCATTGATAAAGAATCTAAGGCCGCTTAAAACAATAGAAGCAGCGGCAGTTGAAATTGATCTGCTATCCTCCCCTCAAATTAACTGGTATTTGCCGAATATGCTTGCCAAATACAGTCTTAACGGACTTTCTAATGTCGTCAAGCCCGGTAAGATATCGGTTCCGGGAGACATGGTCAGGGTCTTCAAAATAATCCCTGATGATGCGGATGTTAAGATCCGGAGCACGACAAGACGATTGATAATAGACTACGAATCCACCATATACAAAATAAAATACCATGCCAGTGAGATTGATATCCCCGAATGCCGCGAAGAAGACGGGAGGGTGGCAATTATGAGCGCAGAGAGTCTTCTCAAATCGTTCAGATCTCTGCCTGACTCAGGGGATAAAGTTATATTCAATTTCAAGGAATCGCTTGTTGAAGTTCTTCTGTTTGATCCAAAAATTCATGCAAAAATTGCAGCCGACTGCCAGTCAACAAAAATATTTTCATACTGTATCGATAAGAAAGCAATTCAAACCTTAAAAATCCTTCTTCGCGATGCTAAAGGCGATATCTGGATATCCGGCAACGATAATATAATTCGTGTCACATCAGGCTGCTGGGTTTCGGAAATAGTCGCAAAAGAATATACGGCAATTACGTGGGAAGAAAGCGGATATTTCGGTCTAAGAGTCGAAGCAGTTATAAATAAAATGCTGAGGTTCTTCAGAGTTCTCTCTATATGTAAGTCTCCCTGCAGGATATGGTTTAGTGATAACCGCATTGTTGGAGAAGCAACAAGCGACATACTCAGTGAGAGGATAGAGGTTCCTGTAAATATATACGGTGCTTCCTTAAGGAATGCAATTACCGTAAACCCCGAAACTTTTATCTGTGCCCTGGAAGGTTGTAAGGTTTTTGGAAGCACTGTAGCAATACAGATCGGTGAGAACTGCCCTGTAAAGGTATCCTGTCCCTATTATGATTGTGATTTTCTGATTTTCCCAATATCAGAAAACTATTGCCAGCCGGATTTTTACGGAGAAAGGGAGATGGCGACTGCTTGCACATAAAGAAAAAACTAATAGATATCCTTAGCATGGTAGTTGTAATCTTTGCTTGTTTATATTTCGGCCTGCATCTCGTTATTTTTATCTTGAAAAATTAATATTAAATAGAAGTAAATCAAAGCCCCTTGCGGGTGGTATCTCTCAGAGGATACCCCGCAAGGGGCTTTTTTATTATCAGCCCTCCTTGGGGGCTTTGAAAGGAGGCAATATGCTTACAATAACAATCGAGGAAATAAAGGAGATTATAAAGGAGTCACCATTAATAGAATCATACAGTCTTGAGGATAGTCAGATTGATGACATTGCAAACGACGTATACAAATTGTATGGGAGGGAGGCATATGGAAGTCGGTAAATATCTTATTGATGTTCCCATGGAGATTAAGTTCCCGGGGGTAAAAAAGGTTGGAAAGACATACATGATGCGTTGTCCTTTTCATGATGACAACACACCGTCCATGCTGGTAACCCCCGAAGGCAGATATTACTGCTTCGGATGTAACGAAAGAGGCGGTTATATCTCGTATCTGATCAAATTATATGGCTTGTCATTCCCTGAGGCAGTTAAGAAAATCGAAGAGATCACGGGAGTAAGTCTTTCGGGTTACTACTCGCCTGAATACCAGAGGATAATTGAGATTAACAGCGAAGCAGCCTCTTTCTATAGAGCATCCATTACATATGAAACCAGAGCATATCTTCATGGAAGAGGTATAAGTGATGAATCAATTGAAAGGTTTGCTCTCGGGTACGCTCACGGTGGTAATAGACTTCTCACCCACCTTCTAAAGAAAGGGTATAGAAAAGAAGAAATCAGAAAAGCAGGGCTATTAAAATCAATAGAAGATTCTGATTTCTTCAATAAGAGACTTGTGATACCAATTAAAAACTGTGCGGGAATAGCCGGTTTTTCATCGAGAGCTATAAATGACACCGGCACAGGACCCAAGTACCTGAACTCACCTGAGACAAAGGTTTTCAAGAAATCGAGGCTTTTATACGGTCTGGACTCAAAGGGCATAAAAAAACACGGCAGCGCAATTATTGTGGAGGGATATTTTGATGTAATAGCAATGCATCAGTCCGGATACGACAATACAGTTGCTGTAATGAGTACAGGGGTATCAGATGATCATGTCGAAATACTGAAAAAGTACACTGACAGGGTAATACTTGCGATGGATGGTGATGCAGCAGGCAGAAAAGCCACGGTGAAGTCTTCAGAAAAGCTCGTACTATCAGGATTTGACACAGCGGTAGCTATCTTCGGTGATATGGACCCTGACGAATTCATAAGAAACGGCGGTGACGTAAGAAAAGTCCTTGAATCATCGCAGGAAGGCGGGAACTATCTATGTATCGCTATGGATGACAGAGCGAGAAAGAGATTTCTCTACAACGTGGGAATTAATCAACTTGCTCCATCGGTTATTAGTTCTTTGGAAGAAAAAGAAAGGATTTATTTTCAGGAGATAAGCTCAAAGGCAATACTTGAGTCTCTTCGAGAACGTTTTAATCTCATTGTAAGAGTCAAACAACTTCAGATAGAAGTGAGACGAGCAGGCGATATTCTCATTGCCTTTACGGATGGGAAATTAGTCTGCAGTAAAAAGATAAGGTATGAAAGATTCCTGAAAGAGGGAGCAAAAAATCTCGCAAGAATTGTCGCAAAGTCTAAGAACGAATCTGAATAATGGAGGTAGTAAGATGAGTCTTCTGGTAGTTCTTCCCGATCAAGACTTTAATGAATTGATAAAAAAGACGGACACTTCGGGCAGTGTGGTCTTAATGCCGGAATCTCTGGCCAAAAAATATGGCCTTGAAGACGGCGACCCGAGAATAGACGATTACGATTCGGGAGGCGAACCTGACCTCTGGGTAGATGTGGTGACAGACGAAGATCACTACATATTTGCATGGCTTCAGGAGGAATGCAATGGCAGTAATACTAACCTCGTTCGAGGAAAGTAAGAAACTTTCCTGCCCGAAATTTTCCGTATCGGTATACCAGCCTAGGGGTTTCAAATATCCGGCATTAAAATTTCTAACAGCTACCGATAAAGACGGCAACAAACTTCATTTAAAAGATTTAAGCCAGGATACGGTAAAAGAATATGAAGAAAAACTCAGAGAAAAATACAAGGTCATGTGGAGTTCAATAGATGCATGGATGAAAAGTCTGAGACCCGATGATGAAATCGCTTTATGTTGCTGGTGCCCGCATTCCAATACGTCAAGAAAACACATCGAGAAACACGGCAGATTCTTCTGCCATACATCACTTATTGGAAAAATGGTAGAGAAATACAGACCGGACATTGAAGTAAAAATGGATAAGGACAGAGAAAAGAACATGAAAGAGACTGATTACAAGCCGTCTATTTTTGATCACTATGCACTAAAGATAAACTCTAACATCTTCAGCGAAGATATATATGTTGTGTCTACAAGCGAACGGGAAAAACTTATCTCAAAAGGTATCAAAGAGGTGGTCTACACAATCGATGAGATAGTCGAGATGTGGGGTATGAATCGTGAGGATATAAAAGAAATTCACGAAATCAAGAAAATAATGGGCGGAAAAATCAAACAGGTCTAAGTAAAGGAGGGTTGAATTTGTTAAATATCGATGAAATAAAACTTTCTGTTGCAATCCTTGCACAGGCAGTAATAGATGCGTATATAGGCAATGGTAGAACGAAAAGAAGTGCTCTTGATTGGTTTCAGAACGGCGGTTATAGCTCTGTTGTAGAAATTCTGAAAAGTAGTAACATCAGGTTCAAAAATATTTTTAATCTTCCCTTGAACATCTGGGGAGATATACCTGACATGATACTGAAAAATCCTTTTCTCGTATATTATAAGTGCAAGCCTGTTGAGTACCTTGAGGGAATAAAAAACAACAGTGGTATTCTTCTGCGTGAGGGGACAAAGATCAGGAAATCACCTGCAAAGAAACCCGGGGAAAAATACAGACCTGCTCAGCTTGTGCACCCTTTGGTAGCTTCAATCTGACAAAAAAAACGGCCTTTCCTTTTAAAATTGGGAAAGGCCGTTTTTTTACCCTCGCCAGCCCTTTTTTCCGGATAAGGAGGGTGCTGGCGAGGTACTTCCCTTTAGGGATATGGGTACTGGATTATATTAACTATGATTATCTCATTTATCCTTTTTGTTAATAGTTAAGCTTGTAATTATTTTTTTCATTTTATCAAATTCTTCTGGATTATTCTTTAAGTATTTAAATAACTTCTTAGCCACTATCATGGCCTTTTTTTCTAAATCAGTATATTTTTCTTCCTCCTCTCCCAGTAATTCGGACATCTTTACTTCAAGTACCTCTGATAATTTTTTAATAAACTCCAGACTGGGTTCGTTTATACCGGTTTCCCACAATTGATATCTTTGCTGTTTAATACCCAGCATATCTCCAATTTGTTTTTGGCTGTACCCGGCTAAATTTCTTGCTTTTTTTAATCTTTTGCCAAGTGGGTTTCTCTTTCGTATAGTCATATCCTTCCCCCTCACATTTCCAAAACTGAACTCGGACAAAAATTATATATAAAAACGGAAGATATGTCGTGTTAATTATTTTTATCGACCCCATTTTAAAAATGTTGACATATACAACTTATAAATGTGCTATAATATAAATAATTATTTTTATTGTGGCTACTGATAATAGCAAACTGTTCGAAAGAGCAGGACGCAAAGCTTCTGGCCCTTGAAAGGGGCAGCAGGGCTGCCGAAGTAGCCGTTTGGCGTATTATGACCCTGTACAGCTTTGCGAAAAAAGCTATACAGGGTTTTTTAATTTTAATTCGGAAAAGAAATGAAAAATATGGATGTTAATATATTATGTGCAACAACACGGATGAGGAGGGCGATATGTACGATTGGAATAGTATGCAAGAGTTTTTTAAAGAAAACTGGGGAGCAATAATAAGGGAAACCAGAAGATACCACTTTACCCCCCAGGGGTGTACCGATGAGTTAGAGAAATCTTATATAGATGCAAAAAAATCATATGCACCTGCCAAGACACAAAACAACAATTATCAATTCCTGAATCATTACCTTCAATATCTCCGCACAGCTTTAAAACAGAGAAAGACCCGCGAGAGCCGGGAGGTCTATCTGGACGATATACTCCGGCCTATGGGCAGTGAAGAAAACAATCATGAAAATGGCAATGGCAACGGGGATATAAATGGCAATGGTAACATCGGATCTGCCTGTTATTCCCTTGAGATAAATCATGAAGACGACAGAGAAAAGTTGAAGGCAATCATGCACAGAATGATTTGTAATTATGGTGAAAGAAAGGCGAAGAAAACCATATCGTATCTTTTATCCGGTGACATCGAAAAAGCTTTTCGGGCTATGCCCAAACTCGAAAATGAACTCAGACTACTAAAAACCGTTGTTGGGGTAAAAAGGAGTGATTAGTAGCAATAGATTTCTCGGCCAAGAATGGGTCAAATTCAACTGGACCTTATGCTACCTGTGTAACGGCGCTTCAGTGAGGGAGGCAGCGCGTAAGGCAGGGGTCAGCAGAAGATATGCTGAAAATGTTCATAAGAAAATTATATTACCTCTTAAAACTATTCTTACCGGCAGTGAAATCAGATCAGTGGCACAGGAACTTCTTAGAAGAGAGGATATCTCTCCTCTCCTACAAAGACTACTTGAAAAAGCCGTAGAGAAAACAGACGAACCTGGGTCGAGAACTATATTTGAAACTGTCTTGTTATTTTTGGATAAAGACTGGGTTACGCCTGAAATCATTATGACGTATTTGTCGTTTATGAATAAAGAAGATTTGACACCACAAACTATAAAAATACTGCCTGTATTATTTGAGGAACCTATATCTATTAAAAAAATATCGTTTTATTTGGATATTATTTCAAAAACGGATTTAGAAGAAGCAATTTTTATGGTACAGAAATACTATAAACTAGATTCATTTACCCAAAAATTCCTTTTATTTTTAATCCAAAATCCTTTAGCTTTGCAAAAAATAGATTTTAAAATTAATAAGATGGCACAAGTCCCCCATTAATTTGTCACGGTTGGCCCGGCATGAAAGTGAGCCAAGTGAGCCAAAACGGACAAAACGGAAATTGGCCGATTTGTCACGGTTGGCACGGCATGAAAGTGAGCCAAGTGAGCCAAAACGGACAAAACGGAAATTGGCCGATT
>JACUUX010000015.1 GCA_014859105.1 Nitrospirota bacterium | reverse complement strand
ACTAATAAGATTTTTTAAGAAATACGATTGGACGAATTTAAAACTTCTTAATGCACTGACTGACTCTGTAAAATATCCAGCCTTCCCTGATATTTTCTTTAGTTAGAACAACAGGTTCTTTTTTATCTTCCGTTAGAATTACTATATCCTCTTTGATCAATATCTTCTTAATTGATAATCCACCCGGTGAGGATACGAATATTGTATCACCACTGGCGACCTGCTTATTCGGCTCTATCAATATCAAATCACATGAATCAACCCCATAACATTGTAGAAAACCTTTACATGCTATATAAAAAGCATTGGGATCATCCGTAGTAACATATTCGAATTTATTTGCAGCCAGTATGGGGTAATCCGGATCCATAAAATTGCCCCATGCCATAATTTGAGACTCATCCAGAACCGGGATCCTTCTTGAAGCAAACATTTTATTGACAATATCTGTTTCTATTAGCAAAAGAGTCTCCAGTGGTACTTCTAATGCTTTTGAAAGTTTTAGAAGCGTTTCTCTTCCGGGTTTTCTTATGCCGGCAATAAGCTGACTGATGTAAGCACAGTTAACGTTCATTCTTTGAGCAAGTGTTATAGCTTTTATGCCCCTCGATTTCATCAGTTTTCTCAGTTCTTCGCCAAAAGTCATTTTCATAACGAATTTTTAATAATTTTTAAATAATTAACAAAATATTTAAAAAATTTCGCACATCCATCAAATTATAGCAAAAAATAGAATATTTAAAAATAAATTTTGAAATGGTCAGGAAATAGTAAAATTTTTCAGAGCACAGCCCATTGTTGTGGCAAAAATAGTCTCTCATAGGTCATGAGCGCAAATCTGTCCGTCATACCTGCAATAAAATCGCATACGATACGGTGTTTAGTGAGCTTTTCCTCTTTTGGAATATCAACAAAAACCTCTTCTGTATGTTCAAGATAATAAGCATACAGTTCTCTTAAGACCTTCTTTGCCTTTTTAAATTCTTTAATTATCTTGTTGCTTTCATAAACAGACTCGAATAAAAAATCCCTGAGTATATATGTAGCTGACAATATGTCATCACTCATGCGCAGGTCTTCAAGATCTGTCTTCATTGACTGGAAGATAAAGTCCTTAACCATCGTATCTATCCTCCCTGCATGGGTATCACCGAAGATTTTGATGATCTTCCTGGGTATATCAGTCTTCTTAATAACACCCGCCCTTAATGCATCATCAAGGTCATGATTCACATATGCGATTATATCAGATACCCTTACAACCTGGCCTTCCAGTGTATCTGCCTTATCTTCTTTAGTTTCAGGAATTATAAGACCTTTCCCTTTTGAATGCTTGACTATTCCGTTTCTCACCTCGTATGTAAGATTCAGACCCTTACCGCCTTTTTCAAGGAAATCTACTACCCTCAGACTCTGTTTATAATGGTCAAAACCTTCAGGGTGTATCTCTCTTAATATTTCCTCGCCAGCATGTCCGAATGGCGTATGGCCGAGGTCGTGTCCGAGAGCAATTGCCTCTGTGAGGTCTTCATTTAATCTGAAAGCCCTCGATATCGTCCTTGCAATCTGAGATACTTCAAGTACATGTGTCAGGCGGGTTCTGTAGTGGTCTCCTTTTGGGGCAAGAAATACCTGTGTTTTATGTTTCAGCCTTCTGAATGCTTTGCAGTGTATTATCCTGTCTCTATCTCTTTGAAAACAGGTCCTGATTTCGCCTTCTTTTTCCGGTTTTAACCTGCCTTTGCTATGAGAACTGAAACAGGCCTTTGGATGGAATATCTTCTTTTCGATCTCTTCTGTCTGTTCACGGATGGTCATCTGGCACTTATAACCTCAACCCCCATAAAAGGCCTGAGTACATCTGGAACAACTACACTGCCGTCCTTGTTCTGGTAGTTTTCTATGATTGCTACCACTGTGCGGCCGATTGCAAGTCCGGAGCCGTTGAGTGTATGAACGAATTCTGTTCCTTTTTTCCCTTCACGTTTGAACCTTATATCAGCCCTTCTTGCCTGAAAATCTGTAAAATTCGAACACGAGGAGATCTCCCTGTATTTCTGCTGGCCGGGAAGCCATACCTCAAGGTCATATGTTTTTGCAGCAGAAAATCCTAAATCTCCTGAACATAGAGCAACAACCCTGTAGGGGAGTTCTAATTTCTGAAGGATATCCTCGGCATCTCTTGTCAGGGATTCGAGTTCATCATATGAGTTTTCAGGTTTTACAAATTTTACAAGTTCAACCTTATTAAACTGATGCTGTCTGATGAGCCCTCTCACATCTTTTCCATATGAACCTGCTTCACGCCTGAAGCAGGGTGTATATGCAGTGTAATAAATCGGGAGGTCCTTTTCGCTGAGGATTTCATTTCTATGGATGTTCGTAACCGATACTTCTGCTGTAGGGACGAGATAGAATTCGGGGCCAGAAATTGCGAATAACTCATTAGCGAATTTCGGGAGTTGCCCGGTACCTATCATGCTATATCTGTTTACTATTATTGGAGGGAAGACCTCTTTATATCCCTTTGATGTATTTAAATCCAGCATGAAGTTCATCAATGACCTTTCAAGCCTGGCGCCAAGTCCCTTCATTATAGAAAATCTTGCCCCTGCAATCTTTGAAGCCCTTTCAAAATCAATTATGTCAAGTATTTCTCCAATATCCCAGTGGTTCAATGGGTCGAAATCAAAATGCCTTGGTTTCCCCCATCTTCTTACCTCTTCGTTTTCTGTTTCATCTTTGCCTATCGGGACAGATTCATGAGGTATATTAGGTACGTTCAATAAAAATTCAATTATATTTTCATCAATAATCTTTATATTTTCGTCAAAATCTTTAATCTTATCGGCAACAGTCTTCATTTCCTCGATAAGTTTTGAAGCATCTTTTTTCTGAGCCTTTAATCTTCCTATCTCTTCAGATACGACATTCCGTTTATTTCTGAGTTTCTCTGATTCCCTGAGAAGCGGGCGCCTCTGCTCTTCAATCTTCAGAAACTCATCAAGACTTAGCTCGTAATGCCTGTCGGCAAGGGCTTTTTTAACAATATCGATGTTTTCCCTCACAAAGCGGGCATCAAGCATGTATGTTTCTCCTTCTAAAAAATTACCTAACCCAAAAATGCACTATTGGTCTAAATAAACTACTATTAAAATATCATGAAGTCAAGGAACTGAATCTATACCTTCTATCTCTATAAGCTTATTTTTAGAAGTATGCCCCTTAATGATTTTTATGGCTGTTCTTTTTACACCAATTTTCTCAGCAAGGACCTCTATAAGCTCTTCATTTGCAGCACCTCCAGATGGAGGTGAGTGGACTTTTACCTTTAAGGTGTCACCAATAAGACCTGAAAAATTTCTTTTTGAAGACCTGGGTTCTACCCTTACCTTTATGGTTATGCCCCTTTTTGATTTTCGAAACGGGATTTCCATATCATGTTAATGTTACCATATCTGATGAATGGTTATTTTAAAAACCTTTATACATCATGTGACAACTAATATTGATATTTTTATCAAAATATATGAATATAATAATTGATAGTTGGATAATACATATGGAAAAATATAGCGGGGTTTGAGGGGGTCAGTAGCTGATTTTTAAGGAGTTTTTTGATTAAATAAGCCATTGGCTGAAAGTTTTTTCAAAAGGAGGAAGTCATGAAAAAAATCGTATCTTTATTGTTAATTCTGTCCCTGTCGGGCATATCATTTAGTTGCACTCAATATCATGGTGAGGGACTTGGAGCCGGAGCTGTACTGGGCGGCATTACCGGCGCTCTCCTCGACAGTAAAAATCCATGGCGTGGTGGTGTTATTGGAGCAGCGATTGGTGGAGCAGCAGGGGTAACACTCACAGATATTTCCATGAGGGCGTCGAGAGAAGCTGCTGTGACCGGGCAACCTGTGCAGTACACAACTGAGGATGGAAGAGGGGTTTATCGCGCCGAGCCGTTAGATTACGATGCTCAAACTAAGTGTCACAAGATTCATGAGCGGGTTTGGGAAAATGGACAACTGGTTAAAGATAATATTCGAGAAGTCTGTGAAGGAGAGAAATTCGAGAGGAGATATTAAAATACCTGCACTCTGCAGGCCTTAACCTGCAGAGTGTCTTTTATTATTAATTTATAGCATAAATAAATAGCAAACAGACTTTTCGACTTTTTTTATTTCAATTCTGATTAGTTCTGAATTTAATTCAAAATCTTCTGACCGATGATCTGGCAAAAAATTTTAAGACTTTCCGGTTTATTAATAGGTTCGTAGCATGTTTCTCTAATGCATGGAACAGCATAGCCTCTGTCTTCTCCATAAACTATACTCATGTATGGATAAAAAGAGGTAAGGGCTGTTCCGGCAAGCTTATCAGCAGGCTTTGTTTGCAAGGTAAGCTTCATCATATTAAAGTACGCATCGAGTGCGCAATAATAATAACCTGATTGAATCCCTATATCTTTTGCTTTTAGAGAAAAAGCTTTTAATGACTCCTGTGCATATAAATAGTATTTTTTCTTTTCGGTCATAGCATGGAGCTTTAACATGAGAATTATGCTTAGAGCATTAGCTGAAGGGTGAGGGATATCTTCAATAGCCTTGAGCCTTATTCCCAGTACCTCTCTATCTGTATCAAAAAACCCTCCTTGTTCTTTATCCCAGAATTTCTCCATGCATAATTGCATTAGTTTATCTGCTTTATTGAAATAATTCTTATCACCGGTGACTTCATAGGAGGAAACTAATGCTTCAATCAAATAAATATAGTCATCCAATATTGCCGTTACTCCTTCTGTGTGGAGAAGCTCGTTATTTATAAAATGATCTTCCAGTATCCTGGTGAGGCTTTTAAGAGCAAAATCCTTTAGCTTGCTGTTTTTAAATAGCCTGAAAGCCTTCATATATGCAGTGATCATCATGCCGTTTAAAGAGGTATAAAAAGTTCTGTCGATAAATGGAGCCTTTCTTTTATTCCTTTCCTCCAATAATTTTCTCATGCCGCGTTTTACGGTTTCAGAAACTTTCTGCAGACCCATCCCGGTTTCTCTCGCAATTTCTCCTGCATCCATTACAAGAAACAAAACCTTTTTTGACTTATCGTGGTGCATAGTTGCCCTTTCATGAATAAAGTGCATAGACAAAATAGGCAACAGATCAGCTCTTCTTAATCATCTTTAAAGTCTCTCTCATGAATGCGGGAAGATCAGAGGGCTGTCTTGAAGTAACAAGGTTGCCGTCGACCACCACCTCTTTGTCTTCATAGATAGCTCCGGCCTCCTTCATTTCACCGGCTACTGATTTATAACAGGTTGATCTTCTCCCTTTCATAAGCCCGGCGGTTATCAAAATCTGAGGGCCATGACATATGGCTGAGACTGGCTTATTCCTCTGGAAAAATTTTTTTGCAATCTCAAGTGCGGTTTTCTCTTTCCTTATTGTTTCAGGTGCTTTTCCTCCGGGAAGAATAAGGACGTCGTACTCATCCGGATTAACTTCTTTCAAACTCTTATTCGCCTGGACTTTATAACCATGTTTCCCCTTTATTGAACCTTTCTTTATAGAAGCAATATCAATCTCGATTCCCTCCTCTTGCAGCGTATAGTATGGGACAAGAAGTTCGGAATCCTCAAAATTATCTGCACTTATTATTAGAGCTCTCATCTTTTGGCATAACTTTATGTTCAAATTTAAATCTGGTTTCTTCTATTAGCAGTTTTACTTAAAGTACTTTTTTATAGAATCATGCAGCTCTCCATAAGCTACAGGTTTAGGAAGTCCTGCAATCTTATATGCTGTAAAGGGATCCGGGAACTCTTCATACGTGCAGTTTTTTGGTTGATGAACATTTAAACATACCCCCCTGGGTATTGGAACAGCTTCAAACTTTTTGTAGTATTCCCGCATGAAATTTAATATCTCCATCTTTTCTTTTGTAAGTGGGCAGGTCTTGCTTACCCCTTCCCTGTCAGCAAGTGCGCAGGCCACCTTTTCGGTCCAGTCATCCATATTAATGAGATATCCTTCTTCATCTATATCAATTTTTTTTCCTTCAACCTCAAGTACCGGCATATTTTCGCCTCCTTTTTTTAATAGTTTATTTCAGCCTGGACTCCACGATAGTCCAATTGATGTTTTTAAAGAATGCCCCGATGTAATCGGCTTTCTTGAGTCCATAATCAATCATGAATGCGTGTTCAAAAACGTCCATGATCAATATTGGATTGCAACCCGCCGGATGGGCAACATCATGTTCGTTTATCCAGAAATTAATCAGTCTGCCATTTTTAACATCATGATACAGGACAACCCAGCCGATACCTCTCATCGCTCCCGTTGCTTTAAAATCTTTTTCCCATGTTTCGTAACTTCCAAAGTCTTCAGCGATTTTCTTTGCAAACTTTCCATTTTTATCAAGAGGTGACTTTCCACCGAGGTTTTCAAAATAGTATTCATGCAGCCGCATGCCATTGAATTCCCATCCGAGCCTCCTCTTTAGTTCAGCGAATTCCGGATTTCCTGCTTTATCTTCTTTCAACAACTGATCAAGAGCGTCAAGCACTTTATTTGTATTCGTTACATATCCCTGATACAGAGTAAAGTGATTTTTTAAAAGAGTTTCACTGAATCCCTCCATGCCTATAAGCACGGAATAATCTTTTGCAGTGTAAGCCATGCTACTTACCTCCTGTTTTTTATTTCTGTTACAAGGTTATCTTAGCTTTATTAACATATTGTCCTGAACAAAACCATTATAAACTTTTTAATATTAGTAGAAGCAAGAGAAATGCCAAAATATCAACTTGTTGATTTTACTGAAATTTCAATAATAAAAATCTTTATTCAGACAGGAAATTTGTCTTTTGTTCAGGACAATATGCCCGAATCATTTCTAAGTTTTTCTATGCAATATCCTGAACTTTGATATAATGCTTGAGAGAAATCTGGAGGATAATTTTATGGATCAAGACAAACTTAAATTATTCGAGCCGGGAGAAAAGGTTGGAATTGTTATGGTTGTCACAGGTCAAGGAAAAGGGAAAACGACGTCAGCATTGGGCATAGCACTGAGGGCTGTTGGGTATGATATGAAAGTTTGTATTATAGAATTTATTAAGGGCGATATGTATTCAGGAGAGATTGACGGCATAAAAAGACTCTCACCTAATGTTGAGCTTCATCTCACAGGTAAGGGGTTTTGTGGAATAATGGAAGACCCCTATCCGTTTAGCGAACACAGGGCTAATGCCCAGGATGCGTTGAAACTTGCAAAGGAAAAGTTGTTCTCAGGAAATTTTGATATCTTGATTCTGGATGAAATTAACAATGCACTCAGGCTAAAACTTGTAGACCTGCCTCAGATACTTGAATTAATAGATAATAAACCTCCACTTATTCATCTGATACTTACCGGAAGAGATGCCCATCCAGAAGTAATCAAAAGAGCGCATACTGTTACAGAAATGAAGGAAATAAAACATGCCTACAGGCTGGGTATAGAGCCGCAGAAGGGAATAGATTACTGAAGATCTATCAAAGTTAAAAATCGAAACGCATGAAAGAAGCAACTATACCCGAATCTTTTTTACAAAGTGCAACTCAACATAAAGATAACATCGCCTTTTATTTTTTTGATAATACATGGAAGGAAATAACTTACAATGAGTTGCTCGTCAATGTAAAAGGTGCTGCATCATATCTGATAGGGCAGGGAATTAAAAAAGGGGACAGGATTGCAATTATTGCTGAAAATCGACCGGAGTGGTGTATGGCATATCTTGCAATATCAATGTCTGGCGCAATTGCTGTTCCAATCGATGTCCAGCTCGGACCGGATGAGATCAAGAACCTGCTTTTTGATTCTGAATCTAAAATAGTTTTCCACAGCACAAAGACGGAAGAGAACATAAGCAAGGCATGTTCTGAACTTATTGGCCAACAAGATTCTAATATCACTCAAATAAATTTCGATACTCCTGAAGTTAAAGAATTATACAGGACTTCCGGAGTCTCTATCTTCCCGGAAATTTTTGAAGATGATGTTGCATCGCTTATCTATACATCAGGGACAACAGGCATACCAAAAGGGGTGCTTCTCACACATAAAAACTTCTGTTCAGACGCAGATGCAGTTGTAAAAGCTGAAATTATAACATATAAAGACAACGTCATTTCAGTTCTTCCCTTACATCATACTTATCCTTTTACCTGCACGTTTCTGATACCTGTTTTTCTGGGCATTACCATTACATATCCACCAGGTCTGAAAGGTCTTGAACTTATGTCTACAATAAATGAAAAAAGGGTAACTGTGCTTGTTGGTGTACCACAGCTTCTTGAACTTGTAAGGAATGGTATTTTTAATAAGCTCAAACAATTACCCGGACCGATGCCACAGATAATGTTCAGTATTTTGAAATTCTGCGGGGCTCTCAAGAAGCAGTCAGGCCTTAACATGGGAAAGCTGGTTTTTAAATCAGTCCACAGGCCACTCGGCAAACAGTTCAGGTTTTTTGCAAGCGGAGGGGCAAAACTGAATCCCGAAGTTATGAAGGATCTCGAAGCATTGGGTTTTACGGTTGTTGAGGGTTATGGGTTAACAGAGACTTCGCCTGTTGTTACATTTAATCCTGTCGAAAAGAGAAAGCCTGGTTCTGTGGGAAAACCTCTGCCTTCTGTAAAGATAAAAATTATAGACCCTGAAAAACATACTGAATTGGGAGAAATGAAAGATGGCGAAATTACGATCAAAGGGCCAATGGTCATGAAGGGTTATTATAAGAATCCAGAGGCAACACAAGAGGTTTTAAAAAATGGATGGTTCTTTAGCGGAGACATCGGGTATCTGGACAACGAAGGTTATTTATTTATAACAGGCAGGTTGAAAGAAGTAATCGTACTGAGTTCCGGGAAAAATATTTACCCGGACGAATTGGAGAAAAAGTATCTAAAAATTCCTCTCTTAAAAGAGATTTGTATCCTGGGAGTCGAAGATAAGGGTATTGTTGAATCCCTCCATGCAGTCATTGTGCCGGATATAGAGTATGCAAAAAAGGCGCAGATAGGAAATTTGCAGGAGGCTTTTAAATGGGAGATAAATAATATTTCGCTCCATCTGCCTGAGTATATGCGGATAAAGGGTTACACCATCTCTCCGGGCCCTTTACCCAGAACACCCCTTGGTAAACTCAGGAGGTTCATGGTTAAAGACCTCATAAAGGCAAAGGGTGAAGGGTTAAGGGCAAAGAGTGAAGACAGAAAACTATTAGAAGACGGGATGGGCAGAAAGGTTGTTGAATGTATAACACCTTTATTAAAAGAGAAAATACCCATACAGTCAACAGACAATCTCGAACTGGACCTCGGGCTTGATTCTCTTGCAAAGATTGAACTCGTTGCTTCACTTGAGAAGTCATTTTCAGTAAAACTTCCTGATACCTTCGCATCCGGGGTTCAGACTGTTGAAGAACTTGTTGCAAAGATAAAAGAATACGGGGTTAAAAAAGTTTCCGATTTTGAAGCAATGCCCTCATGGAAAGATATATTAACAGCAGAACCGGATTTTGAAGACAGGAAAAAGGTTGGGTTACATCACAATGTTTTTGAATGGGTGATAATAATTATTGCTATTATATTGTTAAAGATTATCTTTAAAACGTTTTTCCGATTAAAAGTTGAAGGACTTGAGAAATTACCTGAAAAGGGACCATATATTATCACACCGAATCATACAAGCTATCTCGATGGATTCTGTGTTACCGCAGCACTTCCTTTAAAATCATTTGGTCATTTATATTCTCTCGGATTCCAGAAATATTTTACCGGCGGGTTAAAAGAATCATTTGCGAGGCTTGCTCATGTAATCCCGGTAGATCCCGAAACATATCTCAGCAAGGCTTTACAAATGTCTTCGTATATTCTGAGAAATGGAAAATCACTCATGATATTCCCCGAAGGTGGCAGGTCTTATGACGGTGAATTATTGGAATTTAAAAAAGGAGTCGGAATTCTTTCAGCAGAACTCAATGTGCCGGTAATCCCGGCTTATATCAAGGGTACATTTGAAGCCCTTCCGAGAGGTTTTATATTGCCAAAATTTAAAAGGATAAGTATTAAATTCGTGAAGCCCCTTTATCCCTCTGATATGGATTTTTCAAAAAAGGCCGAGGGGATGGATGATTATCAGTTTTTTGTTAATGAATTGAGGAAGAGGATAAAGGAGTTGGGAAGTAATTATTTCTTTCCGGGACAAGCTCGAAATGACAGAAAGTGAATGAGCGCAGGATAATCTGTCAGGTCTTTAACCGCATAATCTGCACCTGCTTCGATAAGTTGCTCGATTGAATATGAGCCTGTGGCTACACCTATACATTTAGCCCTGTATATTTTTGCGCATTGGACATCACGGGGCGTGTCACCTATTACTATGCAATTATCGATCTCTATCTTTCTCTGATACAAATTTTCAAGCCTTTTTACTGCAATAGGCAAGAGTTTATTTCTGTCATCATGGTCGCTGCCGAAAGCACCCGATGGAAAATATTCATTAAGCCCAAAAGGTTCAAGTTTTATTCTGGCACCTTTCTCAAGGTTTCCTGTCAGAAGTCCTATAGCTACATTTTTTAAAATCCCTAATTCTTTTAATAATTTATATACTCCGGGTTTTACATGTTTCCTGTCATTCAATATCTCTTTCCGGAGATTCTTTAAGTAAGCCTCCACAACGGCATTAATATTGCCGTCCATTGAGATACCATGTTTTATCAAACCTTCCCTGATAATCTCTGTATCGGTTTTTCCTGCCATACTTATACCCTGAAAGGCATTCTCGATAGAAAACAGTTCTTTCAATGCGAGCTTCAGGGAACGGCTTCCCGCCCCTCCGGTGTCGATAAGTGTTCCATCAATGTCGAAGAGTATTAAACGCATAGCATTATCCTCTCCTATTCAGAGAAAAACTCCAGGAATTTATACCCTTCAATATCAGGCACAGGCAATCTCTTTTTCTCCAGCCTCTCCTCATACAGACTTATCGCCTCCTCCACGTCTTTTGAGCCTTCTACAAGTAGGAACCTCAGAAGCCCTCCAGCTCCCTCTGTGCTGATACAGCGAAATCTTTCTTTAATCGTAAGAAAATAGCAATAGTGATACAGGTCTTCACAGGCAGGATATCCTCTCAGCATTATAACTTCTCTTGCCTTTTTAAGGAAAAAGAACTGCTCCGAAGGATTTAAATCCTGTATAAACTTTTCCTTGAGTTCCTTTCTTAAAGTTAAATCACCCGGCATTTATCAAATAGAAAATTTTGATGGTTTGCTATTGTATTCCTTTAGAAAAGCTCAGTGCTTTTCAGGAATAAAATCGGGTATGGTAAAAATATCGTAAACAGGCAGTCCTAATGCCTCTATATTTTGTCTGCCATTTTGCTCACCACGATCAACTAATACAATTGCGGCTACCACAATCAATCCATGCTCTCGTGCAATATTAATTGCTTTGATGGTAGAATTTCCAGTTGTAACAACATCTTCAACAATTACAACACGATCACCAGCACTGACATAACCTTCTATCTGTAACTGAAGGCCGTGTTCTTTGGGTTCTTTCCTGATTACAAAAGCCTGGATAGGATGTTGGGCATCATATGAATAACGAGCTACAGCATATGCTATAGGATCAGCACCCATTGTAAGCCCGCCTATAGCATCAATTTGCAACTGCATTTCTTGAATTTTATCAAAAACAAGTTTTCCCATAAGATAAACTGCCTCACCTGACGAAGCAGTATTTTTCATATTAAAATAGAATTGGCTCATTGCTCCCGAGGATAACTTATAGACGGGCTCTTTGCTATATTGAAATGATCGTTCCTTTATAATTTCTATAAGACGTTGTCTTTCACGCATTGTCACATAATTATATTTCAAATTCTTAAAAGATTCAAAAGTTTTTTCACTAATGCAGGAAGGCGGATAAAGTCGAACTTTGCAGGCTTTCCGTATAATCGTTTCCATTAGTCTGTCAGACCTGTTCTTCGGCAAATTGAATAAGACCAAATGAATCCTTTATAGTAGGTAATATGCACAAAGACCGTGATTATGATGTGATTGTTATTGGTGCCGGCCATGCAGGTTGTGAGGCTGCTCTTGCATCTTCGCGAATGGGTTTTGATACATGTCTGTTCACAATAAATCTCGATACTATTGCACAGATGTCCTGTAACCCTGCTATAGGTGGACTTGCAAAAGGCCACCTCGTGCGCGAGATTGATGCACTCGGCGGTGAAATGGCAAAAGTGACGGACAGGGCAGGCATCCAGTTCAGGATGCTCAATATGAGCAAGGGACCTGCAGTCTGGTCTTTAAGGGCCCAGGCAGACAGAGTCTTTTATAAATTAGCTATGAGAAGGGTCCTCGAGATACAGGAAAACCTTGATATAAAACAGGCGCTCATAGAAAAGATAGTAGCAGAAGAGGGAAAAGTAAAAGGTCTCGTTACATCACTTGGTATTTTTTATGGTGCACGGACAGTTATTATAACAACAGGCACTTTTCTCAAGGGGTTGATACATATCGGTTTGGAGCATTTTTCTGCGGGAAGGGCCGGGGAGTTTCCATCAGTAGGGCTGTCTGATTCTTTAAAGGAGCTTGGCTTTCAAATGGGGCGTCTGAAAACAGGCACACCTCCAAGGCTTGATGCAAAAACAATCGATTTTTCCAGGACCGAACCACAATACGGTGACTATCCTCCGCAACCATTTTCTCACAGTACCGGGCAAATAACAAATCCGCAGCTTCCCTGTTATATAACTTATACCAATAAGGAGACCCACAGGATTATTATCGCTAACCTTGACCGTTCTCCTCTTTACAGTGGCAAGATTAAAGGGATTGGTGCACGATATTGTCCATCAATTGAAGACAAGGTTATACGTTTTGCCGAAAAAGAAAGACACCAGGTCTTTCTTGAACCGGAAGGGCTTGAGACAAAGGAATATTATGCCAATGGGATTCCTACGAGCCTTCCTTATGACGTACAGGTAAAATTCGTAAGAACTATCCCCGGACTTGAAGAAGCAGAGATTATGAGGCCAGGGTATGCAATAGAATACGACTTTGTCTATCCAACACAACTCAGGCACAATCTTGAAACAAAGGAGGTAGAAGGACTTTTTCTCGCAGGTCAGATAAACGGGACATCCGGGTATGAAGAGGCTGCTGCACAAGGTCTTATGGCAGGAATCAACGCAGCATTGAAACTCAGGGGAAGAGAGCCGTTGATTCTTAAAAGGCACGAAGCATATACAGGTGTGTTAATTGATGATCTGATAACGAAAGGTACTAATGATCCCTACAGGATGTTTACCTCAAGAGCAGAATACAGGTTGCTTTTAAGACATGACAATGCCGATCTACGTTTAATGGACAGGGGATATGGAATAGGGCTACTTGATAAAGATGTTTATCAGAAATTTCTTGAAAAGAAAAGGCTTATCACCGAAGAAATCGAGAGGCTTAAAAAGACACGAATAAAAGTAGACGGTACGGACAGAAACGAGTCTCTGGAGCAGCTCTTAAAAAGGCCAGAAATAACATACAAATTTATTGATGAAAAGTCTCCATCTGAGAAACTACTTGCCCCTGAAATTAAAAAACAGGTGGAGATACAGACTAAATATGAAGGCTATATAAACCGCCAGATGGAGATGGCTGAAAAACTTAAAAAGATCGAGGGTATCAGGATACCGGATGGCTTCGATTATGTCTGTGTTAATGGTCTTTCCAGAGAAGTCCTGAGCAAACTGCAGGAAGTAAAACCTGCAAATCTCGGCCAGGCAAGCAGGATCCCCGGCATTACTCCTGCTGCCATATCACTCCTCATGGTGACAATAGAGAGATTACGGAGAGAGCGCAGAGCTTAAGATAAAAGTTTGGATATGATAAGATGTAATCAGTGGACACTGAAAAGCCTGATGAACTTCTCAAAGAAGGTCTTTTAGAATTAGGGCTCGCACCGTTAAGCGAGCATATAAGTACATTTTTGTTCTACCTATCGGAACTTAAAAAATGGAACAGGGCATATAATCTTACTGGCCTCAAGAAAGACGAAGATATCATTATTAAGCATTTCCTCGATTCACTCCTATATCTTAAAGCTATGCCAGAAGGTGAGATACGGGTTGCCGACATCGGGAGTGGCGCGGGGTTCCCGGGAATCCCCATTAAGATTATCCGCCAGGAAATCGAAATGTATCTCATTGAACCTTCAGGGAAAAAATCTTCCTTTCTCGGGCATATAATAAGACATCTCTCCATGGGTAAAATTGAGGTGGTGGAAAAGAGGATAGAGGATATTAAAGTGAGCAGGGAATTACCTGTAGCGGTTAATGTAGCAGTAACCAGAGCACTTTTCAGCATTAAGGACTTTATAAAAAAGGCCTCTCACATTGTTAAACAGGGAGGAACACTTGTCCTCAATAAAGGCCCGAAGGTAAAAGATGAGATCAAGAATCTGGAAGGTATAAGATATCAAATTTCAGCAGTCAGCCTTCCCTTAACTCATATAAGGCGTTTTATTATTTCGGTGAATTTAAAAAATCAGGCTAAATGATTCTAAAAAGATTAGTAGCCGGTTGAATAAAAGACCTTATCGGTATTTGTTAATCCTTCCTGAGGAGTTTCGCATAGCTTTCGGCTACAACTGTCCCATCTGTTTTTTTTATTATAGCTGAAGTTTCAATCATCCTCTTATTTATCTTTATAATCTCAGCCTCGACAATTGACTTTTCGCCACTCATTAAAGGGTTTTTGAACCGTATTGTAATCTTTGCAGTAACAGCAGGCATCCCTTGCATAAGGGCTGTTTTTACCATTGCCTCATCAAGCAATGTGGAGATTATACCGCCATGAATTATATCTTTATAACCCTGATGAACTTTTTGTGGAATGAATTCAGCCTTTACCTTATCATCTTGAAGTGAAAATCGGACACGGAGACCCTGTGGATTTTTTTCCCCGCATACAAAGCAATGATGATCATCTTCTAAAGATTTTTTCATGTAGAAAATGAGGGTTACTTATTCATCATATCAAGAAAGTCTTTATTGCCCTTTGTGCCCGTAAGTTTTCCGAGAAGAAACTCCATGCTCTCAACTGTGCTCAGAGGGGTTAGAACTTTTCTGAGTATCCACATCTTGTTGAGAACGTCTTTGTCCGCAAGAAGCTCTTCCTTTCTTGTGCCGGATGCATTGATGTCAATGCTCGGGAATATCCTCTTGTCAACCAGTTTTCTGTCGAGGTGGAGTTCCATATTGCCGGTTCCTTTAAATTCCTCGAATATTACATCGTCCATCCTGCTTCCTGTATCAACAAGTGCAGTCGCCAGAATAGTGAAGCTGCCACCATCTTCTATGTTCCTTGCTGTACCGAAGAACCTCTTCGGTTTCTGGAGTGCATTTGAATCGAGACCGCCTGACAGGACTTTGCCACTGGCCGGGATAACAGCATTATAAGCCCTTGCCAGCCTCGTTATACTGTCAAGAAGTATAACCACATCCCGTTTACATTCCACAAGGCGTTTTGCGCGTTCTATAACCATCTCGGAAACCTGACAGTGTCTCTGCGGAGGCTCGTCAAATGTTGAACTGATTATTTCTGCTGTCGGGACCTGGCGTTTCCAGTCGGTTACCTCCTCAGGCCTCTCGTCAATCAAAAGTATTATCAGGTGAATATCTCTGTGATTTTTCCTTAAGGCCTTTGCAATCGACTGCAAAAGCATGGTTTTACCTGTTCTCGGAGCAGCAACAATCATTCCTCTCTGTCCCTTACCAATAGGTGTTATGAGGTCCATTACTCTGGTTGAATAATCATTAGGGTCATATTCAAGCTTGATCTTTTCAGTTGGATAATAAGGAGTGAGATTATCGAATAACGGCCTGTTTATATTTTCTTCGGGAGATTCGTGATTTATGGCCTCTACCTTCAGGAGGGCAAAATATCTCTCACTTTCCTTCGGAGGCCTTATCTGTCCTGAGACAAGGTCACCTGTCCTGAGATTGAATCTTCTTATCTGTGAAGGAGAAACATATATATCGTCAGGACCTGGCAGGTAGCTATAATCCGGTGATCTGAGAAAACCGAAGCCATCGGGGAGAATTTCAAGAACTCCTTCAGAAAAAACATATCCTGTCTTTTCCGTCTGTGCCTGAAGTATTGCGAAAATCAGGTCCTGTTTTCGCAGACTGGTGGCACCTTCAACGCGTAACTCTCTCGCCATCTCTGTAAGCTCATCTATTGTTTTCTCTTTAAGTTCAGAAATAGAGATATTTTCCGTTACTAAACTTCTTTTAGCAGGGTTTTCCATTGTCATACTCCTATAAGGATCTTTATATTTCGGTGGTTTTTATAACCCGGTAGGTCCTTTGCCTATCCAGGGAGGTTTGTTTATACCATTTTAACGAAGAATATATCTGAGTTTAAAATACTAAAAGCAATGTAAATTTGTCAATACTCCTTCATGCCTTAACGCAAAACTGTTTTGCCAGCAAAGAATTTTCTTTACTTTAATTTTAAGTTTAATATAAACATAATAGTATAAATACATTTATCAACGGGAGGGATAGATTGTGGAAGAGATGCTTAAAACAATAGACCTGTGGGTCACTGCCGATGACAGACAGATCTTGAAAGGTGTGAATTTTTCCATAAAATATGGAGAGATTAATATATTATTCGGCCCCAATGGTGCAGGCAAGACATCATTTATGATGACACTGATGGGATTCCCGAAATATAAAGTAGAACAAGGAGGGATATATTTTAAAGGTGAGGATATAACCGATAAAGATATTTATGAAAGGGCCCGGCTTGGTCTGGGTGTTTCTTTTCAAAGACCTCCTACTGTCAGAGGTGTTACCCTGAGAAAGATCATTGAAATAATCTCAAATAATGGACTAAACAAAGAAAGAGTTATTGAAAATGTAGAAAAGCTAAACCTCTCCGGACATTTAGACAGAGGACTCAATGATGGGTTCTCCGGTGGTGAGATGAAACGTTCAGAACTCCTTCAGCTTGTGGTGCAAAGGCCTGATATGGTACTGATTGATGAACCGGAATCCGGTGTTGATGTCGAGAACATCGCACTGGTCGGTGAGGCAATAAATTCACTTCTTGGTAGAGACAGGGTAAAAGACCACAAGAGGGGAGCCATTATAATAACCCACACAGGTTACATACTCGATTTTGTTAATGCTGACAAGGGCTATATTATATTCGATGGGAGACTGGTCTGTGGTGGTAATCCAAGAGATATACTTTCAGAAGTGAAAAAACACGGTTACAGGAGGTGTGCTGAATGTCGATAAGTACTGCATATCTTTCAGATATAATGCAAAAGGCTGAAAAGGTGAAAGGAAAAAAGGCAACTTTTGGTCCTGATATAGACCTCTCCTATTATACTCAATATATTGAGCGGGGGAAGATAGAGAGCATGGAAAGCCTTTCTCAACAGGCAAAAGAAGCTGCTGTTATGACAGGTATCAACATAAAAGAAGAGTTAAGATCAGGCTCTTATCTTCAGATTGATCAATCAGTTGTATACGAAAGTTTAAATAGAGCATATGAGGGCCAGCTTGAAATAATGAGTACTACTGATGCTCTCAATAATTATGACTGGTTGGAAAATTACTTCTGGAAATCTGTCCCCGTTGATCAGGATAAGTATACTGCCCAGGCTGCTTTAAACATGACTCATGGATATTTCATAAGAGTATTTCCCCGTCAAAAACCACCTTACCCTGTTCAGTCATGTTTACTTGTTGCAGAAAATTACGTGAGTCAAAATGTACATAACATAATAATAGTAGAAGAAGGCGCAGAACTTCAGGTCATAACCGGGTGCACTTTATCCAAAGGCGATGCAGAGGGAATACATCTGGGAATTTCTGAATTTTATGTTAAAAAAGGAGGAAAACTTTTCTTTACCATGATACATAACTGGGCGGACAATTTTCATGTAAGGCCAAGAACAGCTGTTACCGTGGAAGAAGACGGTTCTTTCGTAAGTAACTATGTTCTGTTAAAACCTGTAAAGTCAATACAGGCATTCCCTGTTGCATATCTGAAAGGCGACAGGGCATCTGCAAAGTTCAATACAGTTGTATATGGCCTTAAAGATTCTTATATTGACCTGGGTTCCAGAATAATTCTTGAAGGAGAAAATACCAGAGGTGAATCACTTGCGAGAACAATAGCTGCTGATGAGAGCATAATTTATTCAAGAGGTGACCTGATGGCAGAGACAAAAGGATATTGTTTAGCACACCTTGATTGTCGCGGAATATTATTTTCTAATAATGCAAAGATTTATGCCATACCGCAGCTGGTATCTGATGGAGCTTTGAAAGCAGAGCTTTCTCATGAAGCTTCCATAGGCCCTATAGCCGAAGACCAGGTTGAGTATCTGATGTCCAGAGGCATTTCCAGAGAGGATGCGGTCTCTGTAATAACATCCGGGTTTTTAAACTTAGATATTCCCTTTATACCCGAATTTCTTGACAGAAATATAAAGGATGTTATAAAAGCCACAGCCAAAGAAGCTCTATGATTGATTTGAATTTGGTTTCAAGAGCGTGCTAAGATAGTAAATCTTTTTCTAAACATGGCTTGGATACTGCCCTTCAGGGGAATCTTATATAATGTCTCAAAAGTTTCTGTAGAGGACGTGTTAGCTCCTCCATACGATATTATTACGCCTGAATACAGAGAAGAGTTATATAAAAGAAGCTCTTATAACATTGTAAGAATAGATTTCGGGAAAGAAGTTCCTGGTGACACAGAAGCAGAGAACAAATATACGAGGGCGAGGAGGCATCTTGATACCTGGATAGAAGAAGGAGTACTCCTGCGTAGTGAAAGACCTTCATTCTACGCATATGAAATGTCATATAGGATAAACGGAGAGCAAAAGCAGCTTCGCGGGTTTCTTTGTCTTGTCAAAATCGAAGAATTAGGTAAAGGCGGCATTTATCCACATGAATGCACTTATTCTAAACCAAAGCAGGACAGATTGAATCTTCTCAAATCCTGTGAGGCTAACATAAGCCCGATTTTCTCACTGTACAAGAGTTCAGAGAAAATAGTATCAAGCATCCTTTCGGATATCTCCTCTGGAGAATCATATATCAGTGCAGAAGATAAAGATGGGGCCATCCATAAAATCTGGCCGGTTGATGAAACAGAAAAAATAGAGATTATAAAAAACGAGCTTGAAGACAAGGCTATCTTCATTGCTGATGGCCATCATAGATACGAAACAACCTTTGAGTTTTATCGGGAGATACATCAAAAATTAAAAAATCCCTCAGGTACGCAGCCCTTTGATTATGTAATGATGTTTCTGGTCAATATGATGGATGAGGGGATAACAATTCTTCCGACTCACAGGCTGATTAAAGAAATCCCGGAAAATATAAGCAAAACTTTTCCTGAATATTTTGATATAGAACCTGTAAAATCTGATTTTAATATTGAAAAAAGGCTTTCCGGCAAAAAACGTGTATTTGGTTTTTTTCGGAACAGAGATGAGGAATGGTATCTTCTTAAATATAAAGGAGGCAATTTATCTGAAATTCATTCTGAACTCAGGGATATCGATGTATTCATACTTCATGAACTGATATTCAAAAAGATTTTCAAAACAACCGACATAGGATATGAAATGGATGTTAAAACAGCCCTGAATAGAGTGAAAAGCGGAGAGTTCAGTGCAGCTTTTTTTCTGAACCCAACAAAAATTGGCGATGTCGAAAAAGCTGCTCTATCCTCATTGAGAATGCCGCCCAAATCAACATATTTTTATCCGAAACTTTTGACGGGGTTGGTTATTTATAAATGGTAAAAGGATAAACATTAATTTTTCAAAAAACAAGGAGGTTTTTATGTCATTACGTGTCGCAATTAACGGTTTTGGAAGAATCGGCCGGAATTTTCTGAGAGCGAGCAAAGGGTATAAGGAATTTGAAATTATTGCTATTAATGATCTCACAGATGCAAAAACCCTTGCCCATCTACTTAAGTACGACTCTGTACATGGCATATTTAATGCGGATATTAAAACAGGCAATGGCAGTATGACAGTGGACGGAAAAGAAATAAAAGTTTTTGCTGTTACCGAACCTGAAAAACTGCCATGGAACGAACTGGGTGTTGATATCATTATCGAGTCCACAGGCAGGTTTGTAGACAGACCATCTGCTTCCAAACATCTGGATGCTGGTGCAAAGTGGGTTATTATATCAGCACCCGCAAAGGAACCTGATGCAACAATATGTATGGGAGTGAATGAGGAAATACTGGATCCTGTAAAGCACAAGATTATCTCAAATGCCTCATGCACAACAAACTGCCTTGCACCTGTTGCCAAGGTTCTAAACACCGAATTTGGCATAATAAAGGGGCTGATGACTACAATTCACTCTTATACAAATGACCAGAGGATCCTTGATCTGCCTCATAAAGACCTTCGCAGGGCACGTGCTGCTGCTATTAATATGATCCCTACAACGACAGGTGCGGCAAAGGCGGTCGGACTTGTCCTGCCGGAACTAAAAGGCAAGCTTAACGGACTGGCTATCAGAGTACCTACCCCTAATGTATCTGTTGTAGACCTTGTTGTGGAACTGTCAAAAGATGTTACTGCAGAAGAAATAAATGCCTCCATGAAAAATGCGGCTGAAGGACCTTTAAACAGAATTCTTCAGTATACGGAGGAACATCTCGTTTCGAGCGATTTCAACGGAAATGAACACTCATCAATTTTTGATGCAACATCGACTATGGTAATCGAGAGAAGGATGGCAAAGGTACTTGCATGGTATGACAACGAATGGGGTTATAGTTCAAGGTTGAGAGACATTAGCCTTTATATTAGCAAGAGGATTTAAGATGAAGAAACAAAATAATTTAGAACCTGTCCAGAGTAGAGATGTATTTAAAAAGCTGACAATAGAAAATTTTGATATTAAGGGGAAAAGAGTCTTTATAAGGGCAGATTTTAATGTGCCTATCGATGAAAATATGCAGATTACAGACGACAGGAGGATCCGTGCTACCTTGCCTACCATAAATTATGCAATAGATGAAGGTGCGAAAGTTATACTTTCTTCACACCTCGGAAGGCCCAGGGGTAAGGTTAATCCATTATTAAGCCTTGCCCCTGTTGCAAAGAGACTTCAGAGGCTTCTCAATAAAGAGGTTATTTTCGCATCTGACTGCATAGGCCCCCAGGTAGAAAATCTTGTTTCAAAAATGAAGGACGGAGATGTAGTCCTTCTTGAAAACCTCAGATTCCATCTGGGTGAAGAAAAGAATGACGAAGAATTTGCAAAAGCCCTGGCGAGACTCGCAGATGTTTATGCAAATGACGCATTCGGAGCAGCGCACAGGGCGCATGCATCAGTCGTGGGTGTACCGAAATTTCTTCCTGCTGTTGCAGGCTTTCTTTTAAAGAAGGAAATTGAATATCTTAAGGGCGCAGTAGATAATCCTACTAAACCATTTGTCGCCATTCTGGGCGGCGCAAAGGTTTCCGGCAAAATAGGTGTGCTTGAAAATCTTGCCGGCAAGGTTGATAAGGTTATAGTTGGTGGCGGCATGGCTTATACCTTTATAAAATCCATGGGTTACGAGATAGGTGATTCCCTTGTTGAAGACGATATGCTGAAGACAGCACAAAGAATAAGTACAAAGTTGAAAGAAAGCGGAATAAAATTTTATCTGCCTGTAGATTGTGTGATTGCTCAAAATATGGAACCAGGTGCAGTAATAAAGATTGTACCAATTCTTGAAATTCCAAAGGGATGGAAAGCTCTCGATATAGGTCCGGCTTCTGTAAAACTTTTCTCAGTGGCAATACAGGATGCAAAAACAATTCTCTGGAACGGCCCGATGGGTGTCTTTGAAATAGATGCCTTTTCAAGGGGTACGTTCGAAATCGCACATGCAGTAGCGGATGCCTATGCACTAACTATTGTTGGAGGCGGCGATACTGATCTTGCTGTTCACAGGGCCGGGTTAACGGATGTAATATCATTCATATCAACAGGCGGTGGAGCATCATTACAGCTGCTCGAAGGTAAAGAGCTACCGGGAATCGCAGCCCTCACTGACCTGGAAGATTAAGAGTTTTACAGGTTTTATAATCAGTAATATCTGACTGGCTATCTAACATACAGTTTCATATCCGACGCAGTAACAGAAGAAACCTTGTGTGGCAGTCTTTTATTCTCGTGAGAAAGTATACCCCTTTTCATCTCCACTATAGACGGATTCCTACATTCAAAATGTTTTACCAGGTAAGACGCTGCCGTTTCGGGTTTTATAACATCACCGCATGTAAAAATATCCACGGCTGCATAACCATACTCGGGCCATGTATGGATAGTAAGATGGGATTCTGCTATGACTATTACACCGCTGACACCGAAGGGATTAAACTCGTGGAAGGAAACATCTACTATTGTTGCACTGGCCTCTCTGGCTGCCGAGACCATAGCGTTTCTGACTTTCCCAATGCTCTTGAGAATTTCAGGATTACAATCCTTTAATTCCACTAATAAATGGGTACCTAAAGCATACAATTCTCTACCCCCCTTCAAACTTCAAAATTTACTTATCAAGATAAAAAAAATACCCTAAAAACTAAGTGGATGTCAAGAGAAAAATTTAACATTATTCGGAATTACATGACGAAGCAGTAAAGAAATTCAGGAGGAAGCATATAGAGATAACCTTGGAGGTAGAGCATACTAATGTGATAAGTTGCAAACCTCATGAACGTACCTTGAAGCAAAAGGATTATCGCAATGGGTATTGGAAGAGATGTATTGTCCTGAAGGATGGCCCCTGCCATCTGATAGAGATTATGATACTCTATCAATTCATGTCATCAAATCCAGGTCTTCTGAAATTTCTTGCATCAGGGAACAATTCTTCAGTACTTGGACCCGTAGTCATCGCCCAATAAGAATAGTTAAACACAACTCCAAACCTTTACACAACAGGCATTTCGCCCCGCCTCTTTCGTCTCTAAAAATCGATGTTGCTTTGATCGGCTTTGCCATTGCGTTCTCCTTATTATTTCTTTTTATTTCTTTGAAACAGTATGACAGAAGCGTTATTGAACGTCTGCGCGTAGAAATGCATTGTAAGACTGTACCGAGGGGCGCATGATTTCTTCACACGTCCGAAAAGTCAAAAGTCAAGGTGCGACACCGCAGGTCTCTTTTAAAAAGGCGGATAAAATTAGAGAATTTAGGAATGCGGCTGTTCATAAGTTGAAGCAGTTCTCAAGCGAGGAGACATATAAAGCTATAATCGCAACAAAAGAACTGACCGAAAAGGTTGTGCCCGTTCAGGTTACGTGAAACATTGAACCTGTAAAAAAAGTCCTGAAAGGCTTATAATATTGCCATTCATCTTGTAACAAGAAGAGAAAAGACCGTTTAGTAAGAAGGAAGACGGGTGAGGAGATATGTAGAGGTATTTTATTAAAAACGACTTATTCTACAGACTCATTATGCCTTTATTAAAGGGAGATTACAATGAAAACGTTTAATGTATACAAACACCCAACCCGAGGAGTTGAGGCAGTTAAGGTCGGTTTCTCCTGGCCAGCTTTCTTCTTCGGGGTTATCTGGATGCTCTTCAAGAAGTTGTGGACGTTCGCGGGCATCTGGCTTGGTATCTATGTCGTGCTTGCATTTATCGAGGCTGCTGCCGAAAATGCGGAGGCTGGAGGTTCTCAGGCTATGGTCTACCTTATTCTTGTTGCTGTTTACTTCGCCCTATGGCTGATTCCGGCCTTCAAGGGCAACAAGTGGCGGGAAGAAAATTTAAGCAATCGTGGCTACGTGCTCGTTAATACCGTCCAGGCGGAAACTCCAGATGCAGCAATTGCTTTGGTTGCCAGGCAAGCCTGACACTGCGGTCGAGAGGAACGCTTTACAAGCAGGCTTCGCCTGCCTCTCCGAGAGGATTCGTCATAGGGTCTATAATAGAAAAATCAGTTCTCAATATAGAATTTATTCAGCAGGAAATCCAGCGGGCCAAACAATTTTTAACTTCCATTTTTCTACCATCAAGTTTTTCCTAAAATTGGCATTTCCTTTGACTCGCGAGCAGCATTTACACGTTCTTGCGGAGAATTTGAAAATAGCATCTCAACATGTCCCTTCAAATATTTTCTGCTGTCTTGGTATAATCAGATTGAGGACTCTAAAACATGACCCATTGCCTATAGCGAGATTTGAGGATCAATTTGTTCGTAAAAGGCTATTCATAAAAAAGGATTTTATTCGAATGAGTAAAGATTGGGTAGAGGTTTTTGTAACATATGACAGAATAGAGGCAGAGATTGTCAAGGACCTCTTAGAAAGCGGAGGGATTCCGGTTATCATAAGGTCTGCGAAGGTTACTCCCTATCCGGTAAACATCGGAAAGATGGGCGAGGTGAAAGTCCTGGTGAGGAAGGAGGATAAGCAGACAGCAGAAGAGGTGCTAATAAAAAGTTATAACGCCGGGTCGAGCTAATCTTTGCCAGAGATTGTGCCAAATATATTTGACCACATATCCTTATACTCGAGCAGGAAAGTTTGCGTTCATAAAAATTTTTGATTTCTTTGAGCTCTGATATACTGTTTTTATGAAGAATCAGGAGATTGCTAAAATTTTTAACGATATTGCCGATGTGCTTGAGATCAAAGGGGAAAACCCTTTCAGGATAAGAGCTTACAGGCGCGCAGCACTCAATATAGAAGGGCTTACCAGAGATGTTTCCGAAATACCCAAGGAGGAACTCCTGAAAATCCCGGGAATAGGACAGGACCTCGCAGGAAAAATAGAGGAGTATGTTAATACAGGAAAACTCCAGTCTTACGAGGATCTTAAAAAAGAAGTACCAGAAGGTCTGAGTACATTACTTTCCGTTCCGAGCCTTGGCCCCAAGACAGCAAAACTTCTTTATGAGAAATTGAAAGTAAAAGATCTTGATGAACTCGAGCGTTTCGGAAGGGAACATAAGCTCAGTGGTTTGCCGGGTATAAAAGAAAAGACCGAAGAGAATATATTGAAAGGCATCGAAATGCTGAAGAGAGGAATAGAAAGACAACCGCTGGGAAAAGTACTTCCTATTGCCAATGATATCCTTGAACACTTGAAAAGTAAAGCCCCTGTGAAAAAACTGGTCATAGCAGGGAGTATCAGAAGATGGAAGGATACAATTAAGGATATTGATATTCTCGCAACATCCAGGAAGCCAAAGGCTTTCATGGATGTCTTTGTTCATCTTCCCCAGGTTAAAGAAATATTGATGCGTGGACCGACGAAATCAAGCATCATAATTCATGAAGGGTTACAGGTTGACCTTCGTGTTGTTGAAGAAGAAAGTTTTGGAGCTGCATTGGCATATTTTACCGGTAGTAAGGCCCACAATATCAGATTGAGAGAAATGGCGGTAAAAGCAGGCTTGAAAATAAACGAATACGGAATATTCAAGGAAAAAGATGACAAAAAGCTCGGAGGCGAAAAAGAGGAAGATATTTACAAAATACTGGGACTTCCGTATATCCCGCCTGAATTAAGGGAAGATGCGGGTGAAATTGAAGCAGCACTGGAAGGAAGGCTGCCTGTACTCGTTGATTTAAAGGATATTAAAGGTGACCTGCATGTCCATACCAGGCTTAGCGACGGAAGCCATGATTTTGATGAGCTGATTGAAGCAGCCATGAAAAGGGGGTATGAATATATAGCGATAACAGACCATTCAAAGGGCTTGGGGATTGCAAGGGGGCTAAGTGCAGAAAGACTCCTCGAAGAGAAGAGAGAGATAGACGCAATAAATAAGAGATTAAACGGATTCAGGCTGATTGCAGGCACTGAAGTAGATATAAGGAGCAATGGTGAAATGGATTTTCCTGATGAGGTACTAAAACAGTTAGGAATAGTCGTTGCTTCAATTCACTCGGGGTTCAGACAGAGTAAAGACAAGATAATGAAAAGACTCATATCCGCTATGAGAAATCCTTATGTCTCTATTATTGCTCATCCTACTGGAAGACTGATCGGAGAGCGGGATCCGTATGAAATCGACATGGAGGAAATTCTTAAAGTCGCTAAAGAGACGGGGACGGCAATAGAGATAAATGCATATCCTCTGAGGCTGGATATAAATGACGTATATGCTAAAAAGGCAAAAGAGATGGGGGTGCCAATTGTAATCAGTACAGATACCCATTTAATCAGCCAGTTTGATTACATGGCTTATGGTGTTTCGATTGCAAGGAGAGGCTGGCTTGAGAAAAAAGATATCCTGAATACACTCAGTTGTGCTCTTCTGTTAAAGAGATTGAAAAAGAAAAAATAGTTTTTAAATTAGAAACAATATTTTTTAGACAAATTAAAATAATTTTTGTAATAATTGAATAAGATGGAAAAGCAAATATTGATTTATGAGAAAGACCCGGATACAGTTAAATTTCTGAGGTCCTTTTTTAAAGGAAAAGATGATTACTCAGTAAATTTTATTAAAGACAAGAATACCTTAAAGAAAAGACTTTCCCTCAAAACACCAGATATCTTAATTATCAGCAGTCCTGACGGCCTCAAGAGTTTAAATTTGAAGTCTTCAGAAGTTAAATGCCCGATAATAGCTACAATATCAGGTAAGGTAACAAAAGGTGTGCGTTCAGCGGTTGATTCTGACGTGGAATATTATTTGTTGAGTCCTTTTCACAGGGATGAGCTTGATCATAAGCTCAAACTGATAATAAATAAGAAAGACTGGATAGAAAATCTCTATATGGAAAAGAAGGACCTGAAGGCTTTAATTGAATTGACTTACTTTATCTCTTCAACTCTCAAACCAAAAGAAGTTCTGTATCTCGTAGTAAAAAAATTATCAAAGATTTTGAAGGTCACAAGGTGTTCTATTATAAGCATTAGTATTAGTAATCAGAGATATGCAAATGTTGTTTCTACATTCGAAGACCCAAGCATAACAGGAGTGAAACTCGATCTCCGGAAATATCCTGAAATAAGAAAAGCCATGGCGAATAAAGAGCCAGTAGTTATAAAGGATGCTCTGAGGGATCCTTTAATGACAGAGATAAGGGACATTATTGCACCATTAGGTATTCGTTCAATTGTAGTGGTACCGGTTATTTTTCACGATGAGGTTATAGGTACATTATTTTTGAGGACATCAAGGGCAGGCCATACATTTACAAAAAGAGAGGTAACCCTCTGTATCGCTTTTGCCAAAGCATCTGCAAATGCCCTTTATAATGCTTTCCTGTATGAAAAGCTTAACAGGGAGAAAACAAAGCTTGAAAAGCTTGCTATAACCGATTACCTCACGGGAATTTACAACATAAGATATTTTTATAACAGACTCGATGAAGAATACAGCAGGGCTGTCAGATATAATCTGTCGTTATGTTGCATGATGTTAGATATAGATCATTTTAAAAATATCAATGATACTTACGGGCACAGGACTGGTGATATTGTTCTCAGGGAATTTGCACAACTTGTAAAAAGACGCATCAGGAAATCTGATGTACTTGCCAGATACGGGGGTGAGGAGTTTATATTACTTTTGCCCCAGACATCTTTAGACGGAGCCATTATAAAGGCTGAGAGACTGGGAGCCATAGTGAGAGAACATAAGTTCAAAGCCTTTAAAGGCAATTTTAAGATTACTGTGAGCATTGGAATAGCCTGCAGCGCTGATAGTAATATAAATACCAGCGATGACCTTATCAATTGGGCTGATAACGCCATGTTTAAAGCTAAAAATAACGGGCGGGACCAGATTGTAATAAATTCCTCTTTGTAAAGCGACCCTGATTATCTGATAGAATAAATTGTGAAGATTATAACCTCCCATATAAACGCAGACTTTGATTCCCTTGCCTCAATGATTGCTGCAAAAAAATTGTATCCTGATGCGGAAATAGTTTTCCCCGGTTCTCAGGAAAAGAAGCTCAGAGATTTTATTGAGGCATTTCGTCCTATAGAAATAAAACGCATAAAGGATATCGATCTTTCAAAGGTAAAAAGGCTGATTATTGTTGATACAAAAATGCCGGACAGGATCGGCCCTTTTGCACAATTGCTTTCAAAAAGGAACATAAAAGTCCATATCTATGACCACCATCCGTTTAATAAAGGCGATATCAGAGGTGAAGTGGAAAAGATCGAAAATGTGGGTGCAACTGCAACTATCTTTACAGAAATACTAAAGCAGAGAAGATTACACCCTACACCGATTGAAGCGACAATACTTGCTTTGGGAATATATGAAGAGACAGGTTCTCTGCTTTTTCCTTCGACCACGGAGAGGGATCTCCTCGCTGTTGCATATCTCCTGAAGAGAGGAGCAAATCTCAATATTGCTTCGAGCTTCCTGAAGATGGAACTAACTATGGAAGAGTTTGATATCCTCAACGAGCTTATTCAATCATCAAAAGAGATGGTTATCAAAGGAATAAGGGTAAAGGTTGCGAAAGCTTCGCGTGAACATTATTTTGGTGATGCAGCACATCTTGCCCACAGGATGATGGATATGGAAGACATCGATGCCGTGTTTGTCCTTCTAAGAATGGAAGGAAAGATTTTAATAGTTGCGAGAAGCAAAGTCCCGGAACTTGATGTTTCAAAGGTATTGAAGGAATTTGGCGGCGGAGGACATCCGACAGCATCTTCTGCCACAATAAAAGAGGCATCTATTGAACTTATTGAGGAAAGATTAATAGATCTATTGAATTTTAGCGTGAAACCCGGGAAGGTTGCATTTGATATAATGACCCGTCCTGTCATAAGCATACAGTCAGATGTTTCCATTAAAGAGGCAGCTGCAATGATGACCAGATACGGTGTAAATGTACTTCCTGTCTTAAAAGGAGATAAATACGCTGGTCTCATATCCCGCGAAATTGTTGAGAAGGCATTATATCATGGCTTTGCAAAAAGTAAATCCTTAGATTTCGCAACAACAGATGCTATAACCGTTGGACCCTATACCCCGATAAGGGAGATAGAAACCTTAATGATCGAACAGAATCAGAGATTTATGCCTATTGTTGAAAACGGTAAGATCGTGGGGGCAATCACAAGGACAGATTTATTGCGCACACTTTATGAAGAGTTCTTAAGAAGAAGAAGGATTGAAGAGACGGTTACAAGGGAGAAGCCAGCCATAGGGAGAAACCTTTCATCCTGGTTAAGAGAGAGATTCCCTTCATCAATATGTAATATCTTGAAACTTTCCGGGGAAATAGCTAAAGAGTTAGGATTTAATGCCTATCTTGTTGGGGGGTCGGTAAGAGATCTTTTAAGAGGTGAAGAGAATCTCGATATCGATATTGTTATAGAAGGGGATGGAATTTCTTTTGCACGTCTATTAGGAGAAAGATTGAATGCAAAGGTAAGAACACACCAGAAGTTTGGTACTGCACAGATAATCACCGATGAATTAAAACTCGATATAGCAACTGCAAGGACAGAATATTATGAATCCCCTGCAGCGCTTCCAAAAGTAGAGACATCATCCATAAAAAAGGATCTTTACAGGCGCGACTTTACAATTAATACCCTCGCCATAAAATTAAATCCTAAAGATTTCGGACTACTTATAGATTTTTTTGGAGGTCAGAGGGATCTTCGCGAGAAAACGATCAGGGTGCTTCATAATCTCAGTTTTGTTGAAGACCCTACAAGGGCATTCAGGGCAATAAGGTTTGCAGAGCGTTTTGGTTTTAAAATCAGCAAGCATATAGAAAATCTCATTAAATCGGCGATTGAGATGAACCTGTTTGACAGACTTTCAGGCCACAGGCTCTATGAAGAACTTCTGCTTGCATTTAACGAGACCGAACCTATTAAGACACTAAAAAGACTTTCTGATTCCGGACTCTTGAAGGTTATACATCCAAAACTCGTTTTTAATGAGGAGCTTGAATCCACACTTAAATCGATGCAAGAGACTCTTTCTTGGTTTGACCTGCTCTTTCTTAAAGAAAAGACTGACAGGGGAATCTTATATTTAATGGCCCTGCTTTCAGGCCTGAAGGATGAAGATGTGAAGGTTGCATTGGAAAGGCTTTCACCGCCACCAAAAATGAAAGATATGATTATAAAAGGTATGCATCAGGCCAGGAATGTATTGAGAAAGTTCCCTGCTGATGATCCGGTAGAGATAAACAAACTGCTTGGCAACCTCAAACTCGAGATAATTTTATTTACTATGGCACTGAGTAAGGACATGGGAAAAAAGAAGGCAATATCTCATTATCTCACAGAATTGAGAAATGTGAAGACAATCCTGAAAGGGGATGACTTAAAAAAGATGGGAATACAACCAGGTCCTATTTATTCGAAGATTTTAAAAAGGCTCCTTGAGGAAAAGCTCCGTGGCAAACTTAAATCCCGTGAAGATGAAGAAAGGTTTGTCAGGGTTATGTTATAAGTTTTTATTTTTTCAGGGATTTGCCGATTCTTCTCTCTATAGATTTTACCTTTTCGTCTATACGGTTAGGTTTCCCTTTTCTATCATCAATAGATATGGTTGTTATTAACCGCTCCCCGCTTTTCATTGCAGTCTTGTGACATTTTTTTACAAGCTTCATTACCTCATTCCATTCACCTTCAACCACTGTCCCCATGGGATTAACTTTATATGGAAGCCCGCTTGTATCAACTATCTTTAATACTTCTGCAAGCCTGTCACCGATACTGCTCCCGACACCTACCGGAATAATACTGAACTCTATGAGCATGGGGGAAATCCTCCTTTTTAAAAGGATCAAGGGATACAAAGAATGATTGTCAGGAACGAAAGGGGCAATGCCCCTTTCGTTCCTGAAACCTGATTTATTTTACTGCATCTTTGAGTGCTTTGCCAGATGTGAACTTTGGTATCTTTGCAGCAGGAATTGTGATAACATCACCAGTCCTTGGATTACGGCCTTTCCTGGATTTTCTCTTAACAACTGAGAAAGTTCCAAACCCAACGAGAGTAACCTTCTGCCCTTTCTTCAAGGCTGACCTGATAGAGTTTAATGTTGAATCGAGAGATCTTGAAGCATCAGCCTTACTCAGTCCTGTGCTTGAAGCCATTTTGTCAATTAGCTCTGCTTTTGTCATATATATTTCCCCCCTTTCGTTTTTAGTCTTTTCATTAAAAATATATAAAGTTGAAAATAACACTATCAAGGAAGAAATCCTTTTGTCAAGCCAAAAATTAACTTTTCATACAGAAAAACTCGTGCCAGATAATAATTTCCTGATATGTCTGTTGGAATTTGAAAGAGATAATCATTCTTGGCATCAAAGATTGCAGTATATTTTAAAATTTCCTGGATAAAAAATATTTATAAATTTATAAAAAAGTTAATATTTGACCGGTTTCATATATTTTGTTTTAAGTATTTTTAATAATCACTCCTTAAATAGTCCCGATAAATCAATATGTAGTAGTCTTTTATACGTAATCATACAGAATGTAGGAGGTTATATTTTTTACTTGACATTAGTGTTTTTCCGCAATAATATTGAGTGGAAGAAAGTGGAAGAAAGTGGAGGAAAAGTGCCAGCTTTCTCGGGAAAATATTATTATAACGTGGACTTAAAAGGAAGAATCATTATTCCCGCTCCTTTTAGAGAAATTATATCAACTAATTATAGCCCAAAACTTTATATCACGAATGCACCATTTGACAAATGTCTTTATATATTTCCTATGGAAGAATGGAATAGGCTCCAGGAACTGGTGAGAACCAAGCCAAGATTTGATGAGGCTATAAGGTTTTTTTTAAGAAGAGTTGTTGCTTCTGCTGTTGAAACAGAAATGGATAAACAGGGCAGAGTACTTATACCTGCAGCACTCAGGGAGGATGCGAATATAAATACAAATGTAGTTCTTGCAGGACAGATAGAAAGGGTTGAATTATGGGACAGGAATGAATGGGACAACCTGTTCGATCCTTCAAGGATAGACAGAAAGAGCATCGAAGAAAAACTTGCAGCGTTCGGTCTTTAAATACTGTTGATGGGAGATTTACCATAGAAATATCTCATCTGCCTGTTTTGCAGAAAGAGGTTTCAGAAATGCTTAGGCCCGGGCAGAACGGGATATACGTTGATGCAACTGTCGGGATTGGTGGACATGCAGAGAATATTTTAAGGCTGATTGGTCCCCGGGGGAAACTTATCGGGATTGACAGAGATGAGGATGCACTAAAAATAGCTTACAGAAGACTTTCTAACGAGAGGGTTGTTTTAAAAAAGGGAAATTTTTCGGACATGGAAGTTATGCTTTTTACAGAGGGAATACGTGAAGCCGACGGGATCCTTTTTGACCTTGGTATTTCAATGTTGCAGCTAAAGGAACCCGGGAGAGGATTTAGTTTTATTTCTGACGAGCGTCTGGATATGAGAATGGATAAGACGCAGTCTCTATCTGCCTGGGATGTAGTGAATAAATATCCTGAAAGAGAACTCGAACGAATAATAAGAGAATTCGGGGAAGATCGGCTGTCAAGAAAAATAGCTGTATCAATAGTAAGACAGAGGAGCGGGAAAATAATCGATACCTGTTCCGAGTTATCAAAGCTTGTGGAACGTGTTTACGGAAAGAGAGGAAGAATTCGTCCTGCAACAAAAACATTTCAGGCATTGAGAATAGAGGTGAATAAAGAATTGGATCAACTCAAAGCCGGACTTGATGCATCCGTGAGACTGCTAAAAAGGGGTGGGAGATTATGCGTTATATCGTATCATTCACTGGAGGACAGAATTGTTAAAAATTTCATATCAAATAATTCAAAGAAGGGGCTACTCAAAGTTATCACAAAGAAGCCCGTAACCCCGGGCCATGAAGAAATCAAAATGAATCCTTCTTCAAGGAGCGCAAAGCTCAGAGCAGCGGAGAAGATATGATACGCACGGGCATCAGAGGGATGTGTTTATTTATATTTAAGTTTCTTTTGATAGTCCTTTTGATTTTCAGTGTGTTTTGCCTTATATATATAAGGTCAGGCGTTTTGAAATTGGAATATAGCCTTGGTGAACTTGATAAAACAAAGATGGAGCATCTCAAAGAAAGGAAGTTATTGCTCGCCAAGAAGACGAGCCTGACATCTTTTAAAAAATTGGAGACATCTTTAAGTAATAATAACACATTTGTTTTACCTGAAAGGATAAAGGTAATACGTGTAGATAAACAAAAAAGGTATATGCCTTACAAAACATCTCTGGAGAGTAGTCCATTGCCTGAACCTTAAAGAAGAGTGGGGGGATGAACAGAAAGAGGGCTATAATTTTTAATACTGCGATTATTTGCAGTTTCTTTTTAGTTTTCCTCCGTCTTGCCGACCTGATGATATTTAATCACGAACGTCTTTCTGAAAAGGCCGAACAACAGCATATCAAAATTGAAGACATGCAGGTCAGAAGGGGGATGATATTTGACAGGCGTGGAAGAGAATTTGCATTAAATCTTGAATTGGAATCTCTTTATTGCGACCCTGAAAATTTTCTATACAATAAGGAGGACATCACAAAGCTTGCGTCAATAATATCAAAAGAACCGGAGGTTATTATCTCTAAAATCCCCGGCGAAGGAAGATTTGCGTGGGTTGAAAGAAAACTGGAACCTGTGACTGCAGAGAGAGTAAGGAAACTCGATATTAAAGGTCTTGGTTTTGTGCCAGAGGCCAAAAGATTCTATCCAAAGGAGGAACTTGCCTCACATATAATTGGTGCTGTGGGGATAGACAACCAGGCACTTGAGGGAATAGAACTTAAATATGATAAATATTTGAAGACGGCGGGCGGCAAAGTTTTTTTTGGAAGGGATGCAGCCGGCAGGATCCTCTCATCGGGAGTTGATATAGAGTCCAAAGGAAATAATCTTGTGCTGACAATTGACGAAGTTCTTCAACGGATTGTCGAAAAAGAGCTTGATAAAGCAATTTTGAAATGGAGGGCGAAAGCTGCAACAGCAATAATGATGGATCCATTTACAGGAGAAATACTGGCTCTTGCTAACAGACCGGCATATAATCCGAACAGGACAGGAGTCGCTAGCAACCCTGAAAAAAGAAACAGGGCAATAACTGATTGCTATGAACCGGGTTCGACTTTCAAGACAATCATCGGAGTTGCTGCACTTGAAGAAAAAATTGTAAATCCTGATACATTGTTTGACGTCAGTGAAGGGAGCATAAAGGTGGGGGGTAAGGTTATTCGTGATGTACATAAGAATGAAATTATTACTTTCATGGAAGTTATTCAGAAGTCTTCCAATGTAGGTTCAATCATGATCGGCCTGAAACTCGGCAAGGACAGGATATATAAATATTCAAAACTTTTAGGGATAGGTGAAAAGACCGGAATAGATTTGCCGGGTGAAGTCTCAGGCTGGATACACCCACCTGAAAGATGGTCCGGGACATCTATTGGCGCAATATCAATCGGACAGGAGGTTGCCATGACACCTCTTCAGATGTTGAGGGTTTATTCTGTAGTCGCAAACGGAGGGTTTCTGGTAAGACCACATATAGTATCTGAAATAGTTTCGCCTGATGGTAACGTAATTATGTCGTTTGAAGGTAAAGACATAAATCGCGTTATTTCTGAAAAAACCGCAGTGAGATTTAAGGAGATATTAAAACGTGTTGTAGGAGAAGGCGGTACGGGTAGGAGTGCATCTGTAAATGGAAACGAGGTTGCAGGTAAGACAGGCACAGCACAGATTGTCAATCCTGAGACGCGGAGGTATTCAAAGGAAAAATATGTCAGTTCATTTGTAGGATTTATACCGGCTGATAATCCGAAACTGGCAATTATTGTTGTTATCTATGAACCAAAAGGTCAGATTTACGGGGGGGTAGTGGCTGCACCTGTTTTCCGGGAGATTGCCAATCAGGCATTGTCGTATCTCAATGTGCCGATGGAAGATGATTTCCTGCAGAAGCCGGCCATATTGGTATCAAGATGAAAATCAGTGAGCTCCTCAAAGATTGTGATTATTTTAACATTAAAGATAAAAACGCATTAATGTCTATAGATATATCGGGCGCGGCTTATGATTCGCGAAATGCAGGTGAAGGGTACGTTTTTGTATCAATACAAGGTGAAAAGCATGACGGTCATGATTTTATTGCTGATGTAGTTAGAAAAGGAGCGGTTGCGATAGTTCATGAGAAGCCAATTAATATTCAGTCATTAGTGAACAGTCACCAGTCATTAAAGCGATCACCGGTCAACAGCCATTCGTCATCTGCAAGGCCGGGTAACCAATGTCCAGCGACCGATGTCCTGTTATTTATTAAGGTAAAAAATAGCAGGAGGGCACTTGCATGCATTGCAAATAATTTTTACGGAAGACCATCGGAGGGACTCACGATTACAGGCATAACCGGTACGAACGGAAAGACAACAACCACTTTTATCCTCAAATCTATACTGGATTCATGGGGGAAAAATGTTGGTATGACCGGTACTATCCAATACATGATCAAGGATAAAGTTTATCCTGCACCGTATACAACACCTGAGTCCCTTGAATTTCAGAGACTTCTCAGAGATATGCTTTTATCAAAATGCACACATGTTATATCAGAGGTATCTTCTCATGCCCTTTCACAGTACAGGGCAGATGGAACCATTTTTACTGCCGCAGTATTTACAAACCTGACAAGAGACCATCTTGATTTTCACAAGACTATGGAGGATTATTTTGCTGCGAAAAAAAGATTATTCATAGATCTCCTCAAAAAGGAGGGTACGGCAGTAATAAATCTTGATGATACTTACGGGAAAAGATTGAATTCTGAAATGAGAACTTTGAATTCAAATTTTAAAAAGATATTGACATGCGGTCTTGAACAGGGTGCGGACATAATTGCAAGTAATATCTTGAATACATTCCAGGGATTGAGATTCAGGATATCATTCCGGGATAGAAATTATGATATATTCTCGCACCTAACAGGCATGCCGAATGTTTATAATATAATGTCTGCAGCAGGAGCAGCACTCGCACTGGGTGTCCCCTGGGATGCAATTCTTGAAGGCATTGAAGAGATAGAAAACATCAGAGGGAGGTTCGAAAAAATTGATTTAGGGCAGGATTTCCTATGCATTATTGATTACGCTCATACCGAAGATGCCCTCGAGAGACTGATACTTACAGCAAAAGAGCTTATCTCACCCCCCAAGTCCCCCCCTACCAAGGGGGGGACTTGGGGGAGTGAGAACTCTTCATACATTCCTCATGCTCGCCGTATCATCACAGTCTTTGGTTGCGGCGGGAACAGGGATCGTGGAAAAAGGCCCGGGATGGGTGCGATTGCAACGAGACTGAGTGATGTTGTTATTATAACCTCTGATAATCCGAGGTTTGAGGAACCACTGGATATCATTAGAGAGATTGAAAGTGGTGTAGTAAGCAGTAATTATACAGTGGAGCCTGACAGGAGAGAGGCAATCAGGAAAGCAGTTAATATGGCTGTGAATGGTGACATAGTTCTTATAGCAGGGAAGGGGCATGAGGATTATCAGGAGATTAAGGGTGTCAGATATAAATTTAGTGATAGGGATGTCGTAGAGGATACGATAAAAAAACGGATGCAGGATGCTGGATACAGGATATAAGGATGAAGATAGAAAACTGTAAAGAAATATTATGACCCGTCCCATCATGAATCAAGCATCTGTTATGTATAAAGAAACTATGGGCAATTTAAGCATTGAAGACATAATTAAAGCTACCGGAGGGGAGGTACTCTATCGTAATTCTGATTCTTTTAGAAGGGTTTCTATAGATTCGAGGACACTAAAAGAGGGTCAATTATTCATTGCACTTAAGGGTAGCAGATTTGACGGACACGATTTTCTTGATGATGCCTTAAATAAGGGAAGCGGTGCTATCGTGAGCATTCATTTAGAAAAGCACTTGAAAGAGAAAACAATAATTCATGTGCCGGATACACTTAAAGCCCTCCAGAATATTGCACATTTTATACGTTTGAAAAGGGATATACCAGTTGTTGGTGTGACAGGGTCAAACGGAAAGACAACAACAAAAGAGTTGATAGCTTCGATTCTCGGAACGAAATACAGGGTGTTGAAAAACAGAGGCAATCTGAATAACCACATAGGTCTTCCTTTAAGCCTTATAGAATTAAGTGATGAGGATGAAGTCGTTGTCCTTGAGATGGGAGCAAGCGGTCCGGGTGAAATAAAAGAACTTTGCGAAATAGCAGTCCCCGGTTATGGAGTTTTGACAAATATAAGCCAGACTCATCTTGAAGGATTTAAGGATATTGAAACAATAAGAAAAACGAAGCTCGAGCTTCTGGAGTTCGCCGGTGTTGCTGTTGTCAATGCTGATGATTCCTTCATGATGGAAGGCATTCGCATGTCAGGCTTTAAAGGAAGACAGTTTCGATACGGGATAAAGAATGATGCTGAAATCTGTGCAAAAAACATAGAACTTCTTGAAAAGGGGTCCATCTTTACTTTACATATCGAGAATAAAGCCATAGAGATAAATTCAAAAATATCAGGGATTTTCAACATTTACAATATACTTGCAGCGGTCTCAGTCGGTCACCTCTTTAGTATTGACCTTCTGAGCATGAAAAATGCTGTAGACTCTTTCAAGGGTGTACCTATGAGGCTGGAGGTCAAGGAGATTAAAGGCATCAAATTTATAAGTGATGTATATAATGCCAACCCGGCATCAATGGAAGGTGCTATAAGAGAACTTGTCAGGACCGGCAGGGGAAGAAAGATTGTAGCGCTGGGCGATATGCTGGAATTAGGTCTTTATGCAGAAGATGCTCACAGAAGACTCGGGAGGCTACTGTCAGAGCTGACTGTTGACATACTTATTGCGGTGGGTCCCTTTATGGCATTTGCTGCATCGGAATTCAAGGGTAGTACGTATAAATTAGGGAAAGCCGATGAAGCAGGAAAGATATTAAAGGAGATATGTAAAAAAGGTGATACAGTTTTGATAAAGGGCTCGAGAGGGATGAATATGGAAAGGGTTCTGGAGGAATATGCTATATAGCCTTTTGTACAGTTTACATGACTGGTTCTCTCCGCTGAATGTATTCAGATACATTACGTTCCGTACTTTCTTAGCTGTCCTTACAGCAGTGCTTTTCTCGCTTATATTGGGTCCATGGATAATTAATAAACTAAAGCGATTAAGTCTTACCCAGCATATAAGAGACGACGGACCTAAGGCGCATATGAATAAAGCAGGCACGCCTACAATGGGAGGAATACTTATAATCATCTGCATACTCTTCTCGATTATATTATGGGGTGATCTAAAGAATATCTATGTCTGGACAATGATTGTCTCACTTGTAGGATTCGGGGCCATTGGTTTTATCGATGACTATCTAAAAATAACAAGAAAGAGCCATAAGGGACTGAGGGCATATAAGAAATTCGGGCTTCAGATATTTCTCGCCTTTATCATAGGAATCTTTTTGTTTATGAATCCGAAAGACCCCTACACTGCTGTTTTGAGCATCCCTTTTTTTAAGAAGTGGCTCATTGACCTTGGCTGGTTTTATATACCGTTCTCAATAATAGTGATGGTGGGGGCATCAAATGCAGTTAATTTAACAGATGGCATAGATGGTCTTGCGATAGGGCTTGTTGCTATTGCAGTCCTGGCTAACGGGGTACTTGTCTATATTTCAGGACATAAAGGGCTGGCACAATACCTTCAGGTTCTGTATCTCCCGGGCACCGGAGAACTAACCGTTTTCTGCGGAGCAATGTTTGGTGCCTCACTCGGGTTCCTCTGGTATAACTCTTACCCTGCGGATGTCTTTATGGGTGATGTAGGGTCGCTTGGACTCGGCGGTGCGCTTGGAACCCTCGCAGTTATAACAAAACACGAAATAGTTCTTGCGATTGTCGGCGGTATTTTTGTCATGGAAACAATATCTGTCATGCTGCAGGTAGCATCCTTCAAACTTACAGGCAAAAGGGTGTTTAAAATGGCACCTATTCATCATCACTTTGAACTAAAGGGGTGGCCCGAACCCAAGGTTATAGTAAGATTCTGGGTTTTCGGTATAATGCTCGCTCTGTTAAGCCTGGCAACTTTAAAAGTGAGGTGATTATGAGAAAGTCATCGGTCATCGGTCGTCGGTCATTACTTTTCACTTTCTTTGCCCTGATTTTAATATTGATCATCGGTCATCGGTCATCGGTCATCGGATCCGATGAAATTCGCTCCCGTTCGTTAGTTGTAGTGGATGCAACGACTGAAAAAATCCTGTATGCAAAGAACCCTCATCTAAAACATCCCCCCGCAAGCACTGCAAAGTTAATGACAGCAATTATAGTTTTAGAGCATACAGATTTAAACGATACTGTAATTATAAGCGCTAAGGCTTCTCAGGCTGCCCCGCATAAAGCCGGCTTTAGAGAAGGATACAAAATAACCATTGAGAAACTTCTTTATGCGGCACTGGTTGGTTCCGCGAACGATGCGGCTGTCGCTCTTTCAGAAGCAGTTGCCGGGTCTGAAGGGCGATTTGTAAGACTTATGAATAAGAAGGCCAAAGAAATAGGAGCAAAGAATACTAAATTTATTAATGCCAGCGGGCTTCCCGGTTCAGGTCAATATACTACTGCATTTGATTTGGCAAAAATCATGAGTTGTGCGCTCAGTTATCACAAGCTGAATGAGATTATAGGGACACGTGTGACCGAGATTTCCACAGAAAATGGAGATTCAATATTTCTCAAAAATACGAACAGACTTTTGTGGATTGATGAAAACCTTGTCGGTGGAAAAACAGGATATACACGGAGTGCACGGCATTGTTTTGTCTGTGCTGCCGAACGTGGAAATGATACAGTGGTGGTTGCACTTTTAGGAACTCCGAGCAGGGAAGGACTCTGGAAAGAAACACAGATACTCATCAACAGAGGCTTCGAAGTAATAAAAAACAATGAAGAACCTTTCATCTATACAAAGGGTGGTCATGATGTGAAGGGTAAGCAGAGGCCTCCTAATAAAATAAAAAGAGAGCAAAAGATAATAAAAAAATAACAGCAAAAAGACGGATTCAGCGGCAAGTAAGGTGAAAACGGCCTTAAAGAAGAAAGAAAAAAAGAAGAATTGTGATATTGCAAACAAAAATGGCGTTAACAGAGCTAAAGGATAAGAATGTTATTGTTGTCGGCCTTGCAAGAAGTGGCAGGGGGGCAGCAAATTTACTGAGTGAGCTAGGGGCAAAAGTGACCGTAACTGATATAAAAGATAAGGACGAGCTTGAAGAATTTATAGAAGGACTGAACCCATCGGTTAAACTTGTTCTGGGGTCACATCCCGAAGACTTGTTTACTTCAGCAGATATGATGGTGATCAGCCCGGGTGTCTCCCTTTATATACAGCCAATATCCTTGGCAAGGGAAAATGGAATTCCTGTCATCAGTGAACTGGAGCTCGCGTATCAGGTAATAACAAAAAATCTAAAAATTAATTTCAATAAGCCTGCCACCCCCCCCTCTTTTGAATCCCCCCTTAATTCTCTTAAAAATGAGGAGCAAGGGGGGATTATTCTTTGTAAAAAGGGCTTTTTAGCGTTAACGGGCACTAATGGTAAATCAACAACAACAGCATTGCTTGACTTCATAATGAAGAAAGGCGGCTTTAAAACTATTCTCGGTGGAAATATAGGAAATGCAATTTCAGAGGAGATTTTTAAAATTGTTAAAAACTTGCAGGAGGCGGGCAATGAAAAAGGTTCATCATTCGATTTTATAGTGGCCGAGGTCTCGAGTTTTCAACTTGAAACAATAAGAAACTTAAGACCAAAAGTTGCCGGTATTGTCAATATTACACCAGACCATCTTGACAGATATTACTCGCTTAAAGAATACGCTGAAGCAAAAGCAAGGATATTCGAAAATCAGAAAGAGAATGATTTCCTTGTGCTAAACCGGGATGATCCTGAAACAATAAAAGTTGCAGGTGAAAAATTGAAAGTAAAAAGTGCAAAACCCCGAGTCGTCTATTTCAGCCGGAAACAGGAAGTAGAAGGTGTTTATTATAAAGATGGTCAGATCTTTTGTAATCTTCCTGATTTGTCATCTGTAATCCGCCAATCATTACTGATTAATGCTGATGAAATAAGGATAAAGGGCGTACATAACATTGAGAATGCCATGGCTGCATCAGCCATGGCTCTACTTGCAGGATGCTCTCTGGAGGCAGTAATAGATTCCCTGAGGGAATTCCCTGGATTAGAGCACAGGCTTGAATTCGTGAGGGAGATAGAAGGAGTCAGATATTTCAATGATTCTAAAGGAACAAATATCGGTGCAGTTGTCAAGTCACTAGAAAGCTTTGCAAGACCCGTTATCTTAATTGCAGGAGGCAGAGACAAGGCAGGCGATTTTTCACTCCTCAGACCCCTGGTGAGGGAAAAGGTGAAGGCAGCTGTACTGATTGGTGAGGATGGAGAGAAGATAAAGAAAGCACTTGAAGGTGTAACAGAAACTTTTATAGCAGAGGATTTAAAGGATGCTGTTTATGCAGCAAGAAATATGGCTGCAAGAGGTGATGTTGTTTTGCTTTCACCTGGATGTGCAAGTTTCGACATGTTTTTAAATTTTGAGGATAGGGGAAGGCAATTTAAGAGTATAGTAACGGAGATGTGAAATGGGCAGATATGACAAGTGGCTTATTATTGTTACACTCCTGTTAGTATTGTTTGGCGCACTTATGATATACAGCACAACATCTGTTGTTACGCCTGTCCTTGCCAAAAAGGGGGTTACGGAATTTTATTATTTTAAAAGACATATATTTACAATCCTTATAGGTTTCTGTTTTATGCTACTCGCCTATACATTAAAACCATCTTTTATAAAGAAGATGGCTATTCCCCTTTTGATAATATCTTCAGTACTGTTGATACTTGTTTTTATTCCGGATATCGGTGTTGCGGCAGGTGGGGCGAAAAGGTGGATAAGGCTCTGGCCTTCAACATTTCAGCCTTCAGAACTCGTAAAGCTATCCATGGTCATATTCCTTGCCTGGTATATGTCGCTGCCCGGATATAAGCCGGACAATTTCCTGACCTTTATAAAACCCGTTTTCATTATGATAGTTTTTCAGATTGCCATTCTTAAACAGCCTGATTTCGGGGCAGCTATAAGTCTTGCATTTTTAACATTTGCGATGCTTTTCCTTTCCGGCATCAGGCTGAGATACCTTGTGTCACTTATGGTTCTTGCCATACCGTTTGTTTTGAAACTTACTATGGAACCTTACAGGCTCAGAAGGATAACTTCTTTTCTAAATCCGTGGGAGGACCCGAGAGGAAGCGGCTTCCAGCTTGTTCAATCTTTTATTGCACTTGGCAGCGGAGGCCTGACAGGTGTTGGGATTGGAAGTTCAAAACAGAAACTGTCTTATCTTCCTGAATCACATACGGATTTTATCTTTTCCATTATCGGTGAAGAGTTCGGTTTTATAGGCGTGTCAGTCATAATAGTGCTTTTTCTGATTTTGTTCATAAAGGGCATATCTGCTGCAAATAAGGCACGGGACCGGTTTGTTTATTACCTTGCAACAGGAATTTCATTGATGATTTCTCTGCAGGCACTCATTAACTTTGCGGTTGCCACCGGTATGGTGCCAACAAAGGGCTTGCCGTTGCCGTTTATCAGTTACGGTGGTTCATCGCTCCTTGTAAATATGGCTGCCGTCGGTATACTTCTTAACATATCTAAAGGTGAAGATGAAAGAAAAGTTCCGGATACTGATAAGGAAATACTTGCAAGAAGAAGGGCCCGGAGGACTGTTTATGGGATTAAAAGATAAAGGCAAACAATTGAAAGGGTTATGAAGGTGATAATAGCAGGGGGAGGGACAGGAGGACATCTTTTCCCGGGATTGGCAGTAGCTGAAGAGTTTAAGAACAGGGATTCTGCAGCAGAGGTAATATTTGTGGGGACAGAATATGGAATAGAGGCAAAGGTAGTACCGAGGGAAGGATATCCAATAATGTTCTTAAGGGCAGAAAAACTGGCAGGAGTATCGACTGCAAAAAAAGTAAAGGCAATTATGGGTACATTTCTCTCTATTATCGATTCATACAGAATTATCAGGAAAGTTACCCCGGATATTGTTATAGGTGTCGGAGGATATGCATCTGGAGCGATTATGCTTACTGCGGTTTTTCTTTCGATACCGACCATGATACTTGAGCAGAATTCAATTCCCGGACTGACAAATAAAATTCTCGGAAAATTTGTAAATACAGTGTGTATAACTTATCAGGAAAGTATTTCTTATTTTCCGAAAGCCAGAACTTTTATCACAGGAAATCCAATAAGGATGCAGGTACTTAAGGGAAATATTGAAACTGCTTACAGTCTTTTCTCTCTCGATAAAGGTTTATTTACTATATTCGTTTTTGGCGGGAGTTCAGGTGCAAAAAGCATAAATATTGCTTTGGTTGATGCGCTTAACTATCTGTATGACCTGAAAGACAGGATTCAATTTCTCCATCAGACAGGTACGGGCGACTACGAAAACATAAGAGAGGCATACAGAAAGGCAGGGTTTAAAGGGACTATTACTCCTTTTATATATCAGATGGGTGAAGCATATGCAGTAGCTGATTTAGTTATTTCGAGGGCAGGCGCAACAACTCTTGCCGAGTTGACTGCTCTGGGCAAGCCCGCAATATTAATTCCATATCCCTATGCAGCTGGAAAACATCAGGAGTTAAACGCAAGAAAGCTTTCAGAAATGGGCGCAGCAAGAATGGTACTTGACAGCGAACTAAAGGGGGAATCACTCGCCAATCACATAAGAGAGTTATATTCTCATGAGGCTATGAGAAAAGAGATGCAGAAAAGTTGCAAGGCCATAGGAAGACCCGAAGCCCGTGAACGGGTGGTGGATATGGCGACGAGTTTGATGAAGCAGTCGAAGGCAAGAGGATAAAGTGAATGTTTAAGAAATACAGGGTTATACATTTTGTCGGGATAGGCGGAATAGGCATGTCAGGTATTGCAGAATTGCTTCACAATCTTGGATACAAGGTTACCGGGTCCGACCTGAGGATATCGGAGACAACAGCAAGATTGAAGAAATCAGGTATCAAGGTTTACATAGGTCACAGTGCAGAAAACATTGATGATGCGCATGTGCTGGTCATATCCTCCGCCGTCCCGGGTAACAATCCGGAAGTTATAGAGGCAATAAAGAGGTCTATCCCCGTAATACCACGTGCAGAGATGCTTGCAGAGCTGGCAAGGCTGAAATACGGGATACTTGTGGCAGGTGCTCATGGTAAGACAACAACTACATCATTGGTGTCTGCTATTCTTGCTCATAGTGGTCTTGATCCGACAGTGATTATAGGCGGGAGACTCAAAGCTACAGGCAGTAACTCAAGACTCGGTGAGGGAGAATTTCTTGTGGCAGAGGCTGATGAGAGCGACGGGTCGTTTTTAAAGCTTTCTCCAACCATTGCTGTTGTAACAAATATTGACAGGGAACATATGGATTTCTTCAAGACAATAGAGTCTCTGAAAGAGGCATTTCTTTACTTTATCAACAAAGTTCCCTTTTATGGCACGTCAATAGTGTGTATCGAAAATGAACATCTTCGCAGTCTTGTCCCATTTATTAAAAGAAGGTGTATTACCTACGGATTTAGTAATGATGCTGAACTTCGTGCAGAAAATATAAGGAAAGGTTTTATGTCTGTAATTTTTGATGTCGTTTATAAAGATAAGAAGATCAAAGATTTCTACGTGCCTCTGGCCGGCACGCATAATGTTTTAAACAGCCTGGCTGCTATTAGTGTAGCATTAGTTCTAAATTCGGATGTATCAGTTATAAAAGATGCACTCAGAGAATTTAGCGGTATCCAGAGAAGAGCCGAATTTAAAGGTGAGGCGGGAGGGATAAGGATTTACGATGATTATGGCCACCATCCTGCAGAGATAAAAGCAACGCTAAGGGCAGCAAAGGAAAGTCTCTTATACAGTATGCAGAGTAAAGAAAATGTCGGGCGAGAAACAGGCAGGCTTTTCGTCCTGTTTCAGCCTCACAGATATACACGGACAGAAGACCTTTTGGACGATTTCGCAACTTCTTTTAAAGATGCAGATTCACTCTCGGTTCTGGATATCTATCCAGCCGGCGAAAGACCTTTAGAGGGCGTGAATTCAGCAATTTTGGTTGAGCGTATTAAAAAAGAAGGACATAACAGAGTGATATATGTGAAAGACAGGGAAGAGGCAATAAAGAATATTATTTCAAGTGTTAAAGCAGGCGATATTTTTCTTACCCTCGGAGCAGGTGATGTATGGAAAGCAGGAGAAGAAATAATAGGCAGATTAACTGGAAAGTCAAATGAGTGAAAAGACAGAAGTTAAAAATAAGAAATTAAAGGACATATTTTCAAAAGACCTGTTCAAAGGTGAAGTCAAATTTATGGAACCGATGAAGAATCATACATCTCTCAGGATTGGTGGTCCGGCGGATGTATTCGTAGTTCCTCAAGATTTGCCCTCGCTCATGAACATTAAGAAGAACCTGAAAAATCGTCGGATACCTTTTTTCCCCATCGGTGGAGGAACAAATATCCTTGTGAAGGATGGGGGCATCGAAGGAATGGTTATATCCTCAAAGTTTTTCAGGCGGATTGAGATTTTCAGCAAGAATGAAGCTTATGTGAATTTAAATGTTGAGTCAGGGACTCCTCTGCAGAGACTTGTTAATTTCTCAAAGGAGCAGGGTTATTCAGGCGTAGAGGGTCTCACTGGCATCCCGGGAACAGTAGGAGGAGCAATTTGTGGCAATGCAGGGGCGTTCGGTTATGAGATTAAAGACGTTCTTATTGCGGTTGAGATAATAGGTGACAAAGGCAAAACTGAAAAAGTTAAGGCAGAAAAAATTGATTTCGGATACAGAAACTCAAGTATTTCTTCTGAACAATTGATTAGCAGTGCAGAGATAAGACTGAGAAGAGATACAAGGGAAAGAGTTTCTGCTAAAACAGATGATTTCTTGAAGATTAAGAGAGAGAGACAACCCCTCTGGGAACCTTCTGCCGGATGTGTATTTAAAAATCCTCCGGGCACATCAGCAGGGAAACTTATAGAAGAAGCTGGATGTAAAGGTATGAGAACCGGCGATGTAGAGGTTTCAAACATCCATACAAATTTTTTTATAAACATAGGAAACGCAAAGGCATCTGATTTTATTACGCTGATGGAAACAGTTGCACAAAAAGTTGAGGAAATATCCGGGATCGTACTCGTGCCTGAGATAAAGATAGTGGGTAGAGATGAAGTTCAAAATTAAAAATTCAGGTTTCAGGAGCAAAAAGACTTTTTAAATGATAACAGATAAAAAAATAGGTGTTTTTATGGGTGGGATATCAACTGAAAGAGAAGTATCACTCAGGAGTGGAGCTGCAATTTATAGTGCATTGAAGGGATTGAGTTATAATGCAGTTGGTATAACAATCACTAATCAGTCATCCGGCAATAGTCAACAGTCATCAGACAATAGTCAACAGTCATCAGAGCAGTCATTCGTTAATCCCGGTGACCTTTCAACTAACTCTTCATTTATCACCTGTTACCCATCACAAATATGTGAGGTACTAAATGGAGAAGGGGTGGAAATGGCATTTATCGCCCTTCATGGAGGTTATGGAGAAAACGGGTCAATACAGGGCATGCTTGAAGTTTTAGGTATCCCGTATACAGGGTCAGGGGTACTTGCATCTGCACTCGCAATGGACAAAGAGGCATCAAAGAAAATATTTATTTATCACAATATACCAGTTGCGGCATTCGTAGTTTTGAGCAAAGAGCAAAGAGCAAAGAGAATAGAATTTAATTTGCCCTGGGTTGTAAAGCCTGCTACAGAAGGGTCAAGTGTAGGGGTAAGTATTGTGAGAGAGGAAGTGAGGTTCCGGGAAGCACTGGAGAAAGCATTTTCTTTTGGTTCAAGGGTTATCGTTGAAAAATTTATCGGGGGTAAAGAAATACATATAGGAATATTGAATGACACGGTCTTGGGAGGAGTTGAGGTAAGACCATCTCTCGAATTTTACAATTATGAGGCAAAATATACGGCAGGTCTAACAAAATATATACTCCCTCCTGAAATAGGCACTGAGGCTTATAAAAAGGCAAAAGACATTGCACTTTCTGCACATATTGCACTCGGATGCAAAGGCGCTACAAGAGTTGATTTAAGGGTCGATTCAGAAGGTAATCCATATGTGCTGGAAGTAAATACTATCCCCGGGATGACAGAGATGAGCCTGTTACCCAAGATAGCCCGCCTTGCAGGTTTCGATTTTTCCGGATTGATAGAAGAAATACTCAGGGGTGTTATTGGTGAAGGCAAATAAATATAAATTAAAAAAGATTAAAAAAAGGATAAGTTTTTTTAGCATTGTGAAAAATACAGGTTTTTATATTTTTATTTTCTCAGTTGCAATCATTGTATACGTTTATATCAATGCAATTTCAATGAAATCTCCAATGCCCATTAAAAATATTTCTCTGGCAGGGAATAAACACCTGACAGACGATGAAATAAAGACACTTGCAGGAATTCATACGGACGAAGATTTATTTACGGTATCTAATAAGAAAATATGTGAAAGATTGCTTAAATCTCCATGGCTCAGATCAGCAAGTGTGAGAAAGGAATTTCCTGCAACACTGTCATTGTCAATAGAAGAAGAAGCACCGTTTGCTCTTCTGGACATGAATAACAGACTTTTTCTCATTGGTGAAAATGGTAAGCTTCTTGAAGAGATTAAAGATGATTCTATACCCTTCCTGCCGATAATAACAGGTGACCCTTTTAAAGAAAAAGACGGTTTTTTAGAGGCACTCAAACTTGTAAAAGCAATGAATTATAAAGGGTTCTCGTCTGAGAGGGATCATATTGAAATAATCGTAAAAAAACCGCATGAACTCACAGTAACTATAGATGGGAATATCGTAAAAATGGGGGCAGGGGGTTATGAGGAAAAACTCGTAAGGTTTATTGAACTGGAAAATTATATAAAGAAAACAGGTCTCTATGTTGATTATATAGATTTGAGGTTTGCAAATAAAGCCATTGTAAAACCAATCAATGACAGGATGATTGAATGAGACAGAGCAATACTATTGTTGGACTCGATGTGGGTACTACAAAGATATGTGCTGTTGTGGGAGAAATTGTTAATAATGATCTGGAGATTCGAGGTGTCAGCATGTCTCCTTCGGCAGGACTCAGAAAGGGCGTGGTCGTAAACATCGACTCAACAGTAGAGTCTATAAAGAATGCAGTAGAAAAGGCAGAGACTTTTACCGGTATTAATATAAATGCTGTAAGGATAGGGATATCGGGAAGCCACATAAAGGGATTTGACAGCTGCGGCGCTGCAGGGGTAAGAGGCAAAGAAGTATCTTATATGGATTTAGAACGTGCAATAGACTCTGCAAAGGCTGCCTATGTTCCGCTGGATAGAGAGGTAATCCATGTAATTCCTGCAGGTTATATTCTCGACGGACAGAATGGCATCAGAGATCCTGTTGGGATGACAGGGGTGAGGCTTGAGGCAAAGGTCTTTATCGTTACCGGTTCTGTCACATCAACACAGAATTTAATTAAATGCTGTGAACGTGCATGTCTTGAGGTTACGGACGTAATATTTGAGCCTCTTGCATCAGCCTGGTCGATACTCACAGATGATGAGAAAGAACTCGGGGTTGCAATGGTAGATATAGGCGGAGGTACAACAGACATTGTCCTTTTTAAAGACGGCTGGCTAAGACACTCGTCTATCATCACGATCGGTGGCAATCACTTCACAAATGATATTGCTGTTGGTTTAAGAATATCTGTGTCCGAGGCGGAAAGACTCAAAAAAAGTTTTGGTTCGGCAGCAATAATCATGGTGGATGAATCAGAAGAAATAGATATTATCCAGGCAGGACAAGGAAGAAAGATACCCAGGCGGCACTTAACAGAGATTATACAGCCGAGGGCTGACGAATTGCTTGAATTTATAAAAAATGAACTCATATCCTGTTCCGGTTATGATATCGCATCCAGAGGGGTTGTTCTCACAGGAGGCGGCTCCCTGCTTGAAGGTCTTGATATGTTTGCAGAAACAGCATTAGGTCTGCCTGTCAGAATAGGATATCCGAAAGACATAAAGGGATGTCAGGATATCAATAATCCAATGTATGCAACAGGAGCAGGCCTCGTGCTTTACGGTTTTGAGAAAGAAATAAACCAGGGTTTTTATCCCGATATTTGTACAGGTGTGTTTGACAGGATGAAAGATTGGGTTAGAGGAATTTTTAAATAAATATAAGGAGGGTATTTATGTTTGAGATTGAAGAAGTTAGAGGACAACAGGCAAGAATAAAGGTTATAGGTGCGGGAGGGGCAGGAGGCAATGCTATTAACAATATGATAGCCTCAAACCTTCACGGGGTTGAATTTATATCGGTGAATACTGATATGCAGTCACTTGAGAATTCCCTTGCTCCAGTGAAAGTTCAGATAGGAGCGGGACTTACCAGGGGTCTCGGGGCGGGTTCCAACCCCCAGATCGGAAGGGATGCAGCCATCGAGGACAGCGCTTTAATTGCTGAAAACCTTGAAGGTTCTGATATGGTCTTCATAACAGCAGGCATGGGTGGTGGCACAGGGACAGGTGCGAGCCCGGTGATCGCAGGTATAGCAAAAGAAATGGGTGCAATTACCGTTGCTGTCATTACCAAGCCGTTTTTCTATGAAGGAAAAATACGGAATATGAATGCAGAAGAGGGTATAAAAGAACTGAAAAAAAATGTTGATACACTGATTGTAATACCAAATGACAAGATAAGTCTTGTTGTTGAAAAAGGAACCCCGCTTCTGAAGTCTTTTGCTGTTGCCAATGATGTCCTGAAACAGGCAGTTCAGGGCATATCTGATATAATCCTGATCCCCGGTTTGATCAATGTTGACTTTGCTGACGTAAGAACAATCATAGAGGATAAAGGAGGTGGAGTCATGGGAGCCGGCCTAGGGCGAGGAGAAAACGGAGCGATTGAAGCGGCTAAAAAGGCAATATTGAATCCCCTGCTTCAGGAATCTTCTATTGAAGGAGCAAAGGGTATCCTGATTAATATTACAGGCGGACTCGAACTTTCATTAAACGATGTTCAGGAGGCTGTATCTTTTGTATATGACTCAGCAGATGAGGATGTCCATTTGATATTTGGTGCGGTTATAGACGCTGACATTGGTGATGAAGTAAGGGTTACTGTTATTGCAACAGGTTTTGATGAACAGAGGGAAAAGATTGACCTGCCACAGGTTAAAAGATGGACGCCTATTAAACGTCCGTTAAGTTATAAAGGTTCTGAAAGGGTATTATCAAAGAATTTAAGGGCAGATTACAGGATAAATTTAATGTCTTCAGATATTATTTCATACGAGGACCATATTGATGTGCCTGCATTTTTGAGAAAGGCCACACAGCCACCCCAAAAGGAGCTTTAGACTTCCCTCCCACGAGGGGCTTCCTCCCCCGGAGGCCCCTCCCCCCCTCCTTTAATTTAAAACTTGCTTTTTATGAAAACCTATACTATCTTTTCTCTATATGAAGGATCAAATTAAATACCTTCAAAATTTGTTATATGAACTGTTAAATGATTATGGAAAGGTTTTTATTCTTGTTAAATATTCTGCTAACTCAATTATAGGTAGCAGAGGTTTTACCGAGGAGGAGAAAAAGAGCGGGATAGTCTTAGTTTTTAACAACAAAAATAATAAGGACCTTCAGTGGATGGAAGATGGCAGTATCACAGCTACGCTCGGCTTTGGGGTTAACAATAAACAGGAAAAATGTTTTTTGCATGTGGATGATATAGTATCAGTTTTTTCCCCTGATGCAAGAGTAAAATTTGACAGATGGGACATGTGTGATAAGGCAGATTCCGCTCAGCAACCTGAAAAAGTTACAAATACTGAAACAGAACGATTGCCACAGGGAAAGATAATATCACTGGATGATTTCAGGAAAGCAAAGGATTAATCCAAAGAATGAAGTTAGCCCAGGTTATTCATTATTGGCAGATACAGTATTTTCGCTCATTCTCAGCCCCGATAAAACCGGGGCTTCCGAGGAAAATTCTTTCTTCGAAAGCATTTAAAACCGCTTAAATACTGCATCTGCCAATATATATATTCAAAATTTCCAAAATTTCCCCAAAATCAGGCATTAGGTATGCTAAGTGGCTATCCTTAAGATTTGAAGACTTATTTTTCTAAAAGCGTTTAATGCATTCAAGATATTCATCATAATTTCTTTTTGTTTCAATAATACTGTCTCCGCCGAATTTTTCCAGAAAAGCATCTGCAATTATCAAAGCAACCATTGCTTCTCCTATCACTCCAGCGGCTGGAACAGCACATACATCAGAACGCTCATAGGCTGCTTTTACAGTCTTTTTTGTGGATATATCCACCGAACCGAGCGGTTTCCTTAAAGTCGGGATTGGTTTCATCGCAGCCCTCAGGATTACCGGCATGCCGTTTGTCATTCCGCCTTCAATCCCGCCTGCATAGTTGGTCTTTCTATAAAAACCAGCCCCCTTACTAAGGGGGGGATAGGGGGGTGAGTAGAATATCTCATCCATCACCTCTGATCCAAATCTCCTGCTCATCTCAAAACCAAGCCCGATTTCCACTCCCTTTATCGCCTGTATACTCATCAATGCCTGCGCAAGCCTTCCGTCAAGCCTCTTGTCCCATTGGATATGACTGCCCAGGCCTACAGGAACACCTGTTACAAAGACTTCGAATATACCACCGAGGGAATTTCCCTCTCTAATGGCTTTATCTATCAATTCAATCATCTTCTTCGAGGCCTTTCCGTCAGAGCATCTAACAGCAGACTTCTCAGACTTTTCAAAAGCCTTCAGAAGTTCTACTTCACCTGACTTTTTACCAATGACTGATGACTGATGACCGATGACTGCGCCGATTTGAATAACGTAACTGCCTATCCTGATATTGAACGTTGAAAGAAACTTCTTAGCTATTGCTCCGAGGGCTACCCTCATGGCTGTCTCTCTCGCACTCGATCTTTCGAGGATGTTTCTTATATCGGTATGTCCATATTTTATTACACCCGGCAGGTCTGCATGACCGGGCCGGGGACGGGTAACAAATCCCCCCTTACCCCCCTTTAGTAAAGGGGGGATGGGGGGATTATCCGTGCTCATAACATCCTGCCAGTTAGGCCAGTCTTTATTTTCAATAAATATAGTTATTGGAGACCCTATAGTTTTACCCCACCTGACTCCGGAAAGAATCCCGGCATGATCAGACTCTATCTTCATCCGCCCCCCGCGACCATAGCCAACCTGCCTTCTTTTAAGGTCAATATCCATATCTTCAGTAGAAAGGGGCAGTCCGGAAGGAATTCCTTCAAGTATACCGATCAAAGCCTTTCCGTGTGACTCACCTGCTGTCAAGTATCTGATAACTGTCATCATTTACGTGAAAGTATACCATAGCTAAAATGAAAATTTGCTGTGTTATTGACAAAATAGCCCACTTCAACCATATTATCATCCATAGTTCTTTTAAAACCTATGAATTACTGAGGGAATTATCAAAATAAATCAATGAACATAAAGACTATATCTGGTTACCTTGCTATTCTCATCTTATCTTTTCTCTTATATTCAACAAAGTCAACAACCGGTATTTTCTACATTTCGTTACCAATTCTGATGTTCATATTCCCGGTAATTGCTGGCTACAAAGTGAAAATGAAGCTCTCAATAAAAGACCTGTCCATGGGTCTTGTTGTATCAGTTGTTATCCTCTTGCCATATTACTTTATCTCCGGAGGAAATATATATAAAATTTCAGGTTATTATGTATTCTTCCAGCTTTTAAGTGTTGCTTTGCCGGAAGAGTTCTTTTTCAGGGGATTTCTGCAGGATTCGATAGGCAAGAACTTCAAGACTGTTCTGATTGTAAGTTTATTGTTTTCCGTTGCACATCTCCCGAAAGCAATTTTTGTTAATGACTGGGTATCGCTTCTTAGCTTTTTTCCATCGATAGTTATGGGGTGGCTTTATATGAAAACCGATAATATACTGCCAGGGACAATGTTCCATCTTTTTGCGAACCTTGTCCATAATCTATCTCCATGATCTCAATGAACTACCCCGCAGCAAGCAGGCTGTCCGACAATTATTTGATAAATTATTAG